>NZ_JAPNXT010000006.1:0-284889 GCF_030397495.1 Cobetia sp. 14N.309.X.WAT.E.A4 | reverse complement strand
GGACACCGCCCTTTCACGGCGGTAACAGGGGTTCGAACCCCCTATGGGACGCCATCTTCGGTCTTGTGTGGTCGCATTATCTGCTTGTGTTGCGGGAATAGCTCAGTGGTAGAGCACAACCTTGCCAAGGTTGGGGTCGCGAGTTCGAATCTCGTTTCCCGCTCCAGTCGAACACGATGTGATTGATGAAATAGCAGTGCCCCATCGCCTGACAGACACGATCATCGTGCCACGTCACCGGCGATTTTTTTGTGCCTGAAATTCCTCCTCAGGCCGTTCTGCACCGGTCCTTGGTGTTGTCCTCCCAGTTGATTTTCTCCCTCCTGCTTGTTTCCCGTATCGCACTAATGCCTTTCCTGCAGCGTGCCTGATGTGGCAGCGCTGAATGCGTTACCATGCGCATCCAATGTCTTGTGTCTGATTTTCATGTTCGAGTGCTGCTCAGCGGTGTCGCTACTGTTGCGCAATTGTTCTCAGATGCGTCTTTTCTGCTGTGCTGGCTGACAGCGCCAATTTGATTACAGGTGTCCGATGTCACGACTCGCCTTGTCCATTCGTGGCCTGACCAAGGTCTACGGTAACGGTTTCGAGGCGCTCAAGGGGATTGATCTCGATGTCCCTGAGGGCGATTTCTTTGCACTGCTGGGGCCCAACGGGGCCGGCAAGTCCACGACCCTGGGGGTGGTGAGTTCGCTGGTGCAGAAAACCGCCGGCAAGGTCGAGATCTCGGGCATCGATATCGACAAGGATTTCTCGAAGGCCAAATACCATCTCGGTGTGGTCCCTCAGGAGTTCAACTTCAATCAGTTCGAGAAGGTGCAGGATATCGTGATGACCCAGGCAGGGTATTACGGTATGCCCATGAAGGAAGCGCGCCCGCGTGCCGAGCGCCTGCTCAAGGATCTCGGGCTGTGGGACAAGCGCGATACCCCGTCACGCATGCTGTCCGGTGGCATGAAGCGCCGTCTGATGATTGCCCGCGCGCTAATTCACAAGCCGCGTCTGCTGATTCTCGATGAGCCGACTGCCGGGGTGGATATCGAGCTGCGTCGCTCGATGTGGGAGTTCATGCGCCGCATCAACCGTGAGGAGGGCACTACCATCATCCTCACCACGCATTATCTGGAAGAGGCCGAGAGCCTGTGCCGCAATATCGCCATCATCAATCACGGCGAGATCGTGCATAACACCAGCATGCGCGAGCTGCTCAAGGAGCTGGACGCCGAAACCTTCCTGCTCGATCTACGTGAGCCGCTTGACAACGCACCGGTCATCGAGGGATTCGAGGTCTCTCTGAGCGATCCCCAGCAGCTGTCGCTGTCCGTACGCAAGGGCCAGTCGATCAACACCGCCTTCGCGGCGCTGGATCGCGCCGGGATCACCGTGGTGTCGATGCGCAATCGCGCCAATCGTCTCGAGGAGCTGTTCGTCGACCTGGTCGAGCGCTCCAATGCCGAAAGCGGTATCGCCTCCAATGTCGCCAAGGAGATCACGCAGTGAACCCCCGTCAGCTATGGGTGGCTCTGGTCACCATCGTCGTCAAGGAAGTCCGTCGTTTCACGCGTATCTGGCCGCAGACGCTGCTGCCGCCGTCCATCACCATGACGCTGTACTTCGTCATCTTCGGCAATCTCATCGGCTCGCGCATCGGTACCATGGATGGCATCAGCTACATGGATTACATCGTGCCGGGGCTGATCATGATGTCGGTGATCACCAACTCCTATTCCAACGTGGCCTCGTCGTTCTTCTCCAACAAGTTCCAGCGCAGCATCGAGGAGCTGATGGTCTCGCCGCTGCCGTCCTGGATCATCCTGCTCGGCTATATCATCGGTGGCGCCGTGCGCGGGCTCGGTGTCGGCATCATCGTCACCGCCGTGGCCTTCCTGTTCACGGATCTCGATATCCATCACCCGATCCTGACCATCGTGGTCGTGGTGCTGACGGCGCTGCTGTTCTCCATCGGTGGCTTCATCAATGCGCTGTTCGCACGCAAGTTCGACGATATCTCGATCATTCCGACCTTCGTGCTGACCCCGCTGACCTATCTTGGTGGCGTCTTCTATTCCATCCACATGCTGCCGGACTTCTGGCAGACGGTGTCACTGGCCAACCCGATTCTCTACATGGTCAACACCTTCCGCTACGGCATTCTGGGGGTCTCGGACATCAGTGTCGGTCCGGCGATGGCGGCCATCGTGGCCTTCATCATCGGCCTGTTCGCCTTCGCGCTGTGGCTGCTGGAGCGTGGCAAGGGCATCCGCAGCTGAAGAAGTCGCCCAGAGGATGATGGTAAGATGCGCGCTATCGCGCCAGTGCACGAAACGCCGGCTTCTGCCGGCGTTCTGCTGTCTGCGCCCCTGATATCGATGCGTTATTGGCCTATTTCACAGGAGTGCTGTCATGGCTCACCCCACTGCCGTCAACGTGCCCGACGAGGCGCGCCCCGAGACTCTCAAGGATGCCCCGCTCGGGCGAGAGTCCGCTTACCCCGAGCACTACGATGCCAGCCTGCTGTTCCCCATCGCGCGGGCGGCCAATCGTGGTCCCATCGGTATCGATGATGCGGCGTTGCCGTTCGTCGGTGAGGATGAATGGCACGCCTTTGAGGTCTCCTGGCTGGATGAATCCGGCAAGCCGTGGGTGCGTGTGGCCCGTTTCCGCCTGCCGGCGGCTTCCCTGAATCTGATCGAGTCCAAGTCCTGGAAGCTCTATCTCAACAGCCTCAATCAGAGCCGCTTCGCCGATCAGGCGGCCGTGCAGACGACGTTGGAGCGGGATCTTGCCGCCGCGGCGGGTGCGCCGGTCGAGGTGCGTCTGCTGGGACTGGATGATGACGAGCTGGACGTCGGGCGCCTGCCGGGAGAATGCCTCGATGACTTGCCGATCGCCGTCGAGCACTACACGCCGTCGCCGGAGCTGCTCAGCGCCGATGACGCCGATATCGTCAGCGAAGACCTGCACAGCCATCTGCTCAAGTCCAACTGCCCGGTCACCGGTCAGCCGGACTGGGGCAGCGTCTGGATCCGCTATCGCGGCCCGCGTATCGATCGCGAGCGCCTGCTGGCCTATCTGATCAGCTATCGCCAGCACCAGGATTTCCATGAGCACTGCGTCGAGCATCTGTTCGTCGACCTGATGGCGCGCGTGAAGCCTGAGTCCCTGCTGGTGATGGCGCGCTATGTGCGGCGTGGCGGCCTGGATATCAGCCCGTGGCGTGCCACGCCAGATCTCGAGGCCGAGGCCCGTGCCAGCCTGCCGCTGCGTCTCTCGCGTCAGTAGTCCTCTCTATGGTCATGTCGTCTGATCGGCTTGCCAATCAGGCAGATAGCATCGAGTGATGAGACGGCGTGCTGGCGAGATGCTAGTGTGAGAATCATTCTTATCTTAAGTCTGTGACAGGAGAGACGATGGACGCGCTGACGTTACTGCATGAACGCAATTCCATGGGCAAGCTGATGGCGCCAGCCCCGAGCGATGCGCAGATGGAGGCCATCTACCAGGCCGCCCTGCGCGCGCCGGACCACGCCGAGCTGACGCCCTGGCGCTTCATCGAATTCACGGGCAGCGGGCTGGAGCGCCTCGGCGAGCTGTTTGCCGAGGCGGAGCGCAACACGTTGCCGGCAGGTGACGAGGCAGCCCAGGCCGCAGCCAGCAAGAAGCCGCTACGGGCGCCGATGGTCGTCGCGGTGATCGCCAAGGTCACGCCGGACCACCCCAAGGTGCCGCGTGTCGAGCAGGTGGTGAGTGCCGGTTGTGCCGCTCACGCCATGTTGTTTGCCGCTCAGGCACAGGGACTCGGTGGTATGTGGCGCACGGGCGGCTACGCGTTCGACCCAACCGTGCACGCCGGACTGGGCATGAGTGAGCAGGATGAGCTGGTCGGCTTCCTCTACCTCGGCACCCCGGGCGGACGTCTCAAGCCCTTGCCGAGCCGCGAGAGTGCCGACTTCGTCGAACGCTGGCAGTGAGGCGCTGAATGAACGAGCAGTTGCGCTCGAGTGGTGAAGCCTGGCCACCGCTGCCTTTGCCGCGTGACGGGCAGGGGCGGTCGGGCACTTTCGCGGCGCCGGTCAGTGAAGACCTGTCACGGTTCCGTGATTGGCTGAGTCAGGCGATTCCGCTGGCTGCTCACATGGGGCTTGTCGAGATGCAGTGGTCAGAGCCCGAGCGCTCGACGGGTCAGCTGAGCTGGCGCCTGCATCTGCCGCCCAATCTCAACGACAAGGGCACGGCCTTCGGCGGGGCCATGAGTCTCGAGGCCACCTTGTGTGGCTGGAGCTGGGTGACGCTGTGGCTGCGTGCTCGCGGTATCCAGCGCGATCTCGTGGTGTCGCGTGCCAGTCAGCAGTTTCTGGCCCCGGTCAGTGGCGATTACCACATCCGCTGTGCGCCGGATGACATGGCCGCGCTGATCGACGTCGGCGAGCGTCTGGCGGCAGGGCGGCGAGCGCGATTGTCGCTGACTCAGCAGTTGTGGTGTCAGGTCGATGGGCAGTCTTCCCCGAGGCTGTGTTTCGAGGCCCGTGGCGATTACGTGGTGCTCGGGCCGTGATGCCGAGCACGGTCTCGGCCCGACCTCGGCCCGAGTGCGGTGGGTGAGGGCGCTGACGCTATCTATCTGAAAGATTTTGGAAAAAAGGCTTGCGTCCCTCAAGGGTTATCGATAATATACGCCGCGTTCTCAAGGGAAACACGACGCAGTCGGGTGACCAATGAGAGCACTGATCTGGAGGGGTGTCCGAGTGGTCGAAGGAGCACGCCTGGAAAGTGTGTAAGTCGAAAGGCTTCGAGGGTTCGAATCCCTCCTCCTCCACCAGATTCAGAAAAGCCCGCATCTCACGATGCGGGCTTTTCGCGTTTCTGAGGGGGGATCTGGTCGAATTGCCTGCTCTCCTCGTGATTCCCTGCGTCTACTGGCGCCTCAGTCGCCTGTCATTCCCCCTCATTCCCCTCTTATTCCTCCCTCATCGCGCGCGCCAGCATATCCACGACAGGCTTGCCGACATAACTGGCGAAGCTGCGCTCACCAGTACGGATCATCACTTCGGCAGGCATGCCGGAAAGCAATCGCATGCTCTCGGTCATGTTGCTCTGGCCGGTCCGGGTGACGCGAATCCGCGCCTTGTAATAGCGGGCACGCGTCGCTTCATCCTCGAAGCTGTTGGCGCTCACGTGCGTGACCTCGCCATCGATGATGTTGGACAGGCGCTGATTGAATGCGCTGAAGCGAATCTCTGCGGGCTGGCCTAAGTAGAGGTGGTCAATATCATGGTCCGGGACCCTGGCCTCGACGATGAAGCCGTCGCCGGCGGGCACGATATCGAGCAGGGGGTCGCCACTGCGAATCACCGCGCCCAGCGTATGGACTTTCAGGCCGACCACGGTGCCGGCCACCGGTGCGATGACCTTGGTACGCCTCAGATTGTCATTGAGCGCGACCAGTCGTTCTTCCGCATCGGTGACCTCTGCCTGAACCTGGCGTAGAGACTCGCCGATCTGTTGCTGGAATTCCTGCAGGCGAATCTGTTTCTGCAGCTCGTTTTCGCTGATCTGGGAACGCAGCCGTGCGACCTCGGCAAATTGGCCGGCATTGTCGCTCTGGTATTCGAGACTCTCACGCTCCATCTCACGCAATCGCTGGTTATTGATCAGACCATTTCGGAACAGCTTGCGATGGTTGGCAACGTCACCATTGAGAGAGTTGATGCGTCGTCTTGTGATGGCCTGGGTATTCTCGAGACCTGCAATCTGCTCGTTCATCTGCACGACCTGCTCATCCAGGGCTGCCATGGCACCGTTCAGCGATTGACGACGTACGTCAAAGAGCCGCTGCTGTACTTCAAGGACCTCCCGCACACGAGGATTGGTCGACTGCCTCAAGGCTTCCGGGAAGGTCAGGGTCTCGGCGTTGCTGTACTCGGCAAGCAGGCGTATCTCACTGGCTCTGGCAATCAGGTATTCAGCCTCGACGATCTTCTGCTGAGAGCGTGCCTGGGTGTCATCGAAGACGATGAGCACGTCGCCGGCCTCGACATGATCGCCATCCTCCACGCGAATCGACTCCACGATACCTCCCTCGAGGTGCTGGATGGTCTTCGTGAAGCTCTCTACCGATACCGATCCCGGAGCCACCACGGAAATTGCCAGGTTCGCCATGACTGACCAGCTGCCGAATCCGCCGACCGCGATGAGCAGCACGGCCAGGCCGAGGCGTCGATAATTGTGGTCGCGTAGCGGAAGCTCACTGTCAAAGCCGCCATTCATGGAGTGGGAGGTGGTCATCTCGGGCTCTCCTCACCGCCTTCATGGCGGCCTCTGGCACTGGGTTTCAGCTCGGTGACACGCTGTGCGTTCCTGGACGGAGTCGAGTGCCCTTTCCCTGCTACGGCCCGTGCAACGGGTCGGCCTCGCGTCGGCGGGGACAGTGAAGCCACCTGGCCATCCTTGAGGACGAGGATGCGGTCGACCTGCTGCAGAAGACGTTGACGATGGGTGATGATGATGGCGGTGGTGCCTGCCTGGCGCAGTTGCATCAGACACTTGGCCAACGCCTGCTCGCCACTTTCATCCAGGTTGGCGTCCGGTTCGTCGAGCACTACCAGCACCGGTTTTCCATAGAGTGCCCGCGCCAGGCCGATACGCTGTCGCTGGCCCGCGGAGAGGGCGGCTCCCCCGTGGGACAGCCAGGTGTCATAGCCTTGCGGCAGGCGAAGGATCATGTCGTGGACACCGGCGCTCTGGGCGGCTTGTACCACGAGTGACGCATCGACCTCCTGAAAGCGCGCGATATTCTCGGCGATGGAGCCATCGAACAGCTCGATATCCTGCGGCAGATAGCCAAGATGAGGCCCGAGCGCGGTCCGCTTCCACTGACTGACGTCCACGCCATCGAGGCGCACGCACCCCAGCTGCACTGGCCATAGGCCGAGTATCACTCGTGCCAGGGTGGATTTGCCGGCGGCGCTGGGGCCTACCACGGCGATGTGCTCACCCTTGGCAAGTGTCAGAGTGATGTCCTTGAGGGTCGGTAGACGCTCGCCTGGCGGCGCGGCGTTGACTGCCTCCAGTGTCAGTCGGCCCTTGGGGGCCGGTAGAGGCATCGAGGGCGCCTCGGCCGGCACGGCCTCGAGCAGCTCCTCGAGGCGGGCTCGTGAGGTGCGTGCACCGCTGAAGCCTTTCCAGCCGGTGATCATCTGATCGATCGGCGCCAGCGCCCGCCCCATCAGGATCGAGCCGGCAATCATCATGCCGGGCGTCAGGTCGCCGGTCAGCACCAGATAGGCGCCAAGACCGAGGATCAATGACTGGAACATCAAGCGCAGTACCTTGGAGGTGTTGGTCAAGAGACCTGCGCGGTCGCTTGCCTTGGACTGCAGCACCAGATACTCACGGTGGCGCGCCTCCCATCGATTCTGTATGCCCGGCAGCATGCCCATGGCGTGGAGCACTTCGGCGTTGCGCAGATTGCTGTTGGCAAGATCCTGGGACAGGACATGTTGGCCGTTGGCATCGCTCAGCAGCTTCCTGGTGGTCTTCTCATTGATCAGCGCAATGACGGTCAGAACAAGGCCCGCGCCCAGGGCGAACAGACCAAACCATGGATGAAACAGTGCCAGCACGCCGATGTATATCGGCACCCAGGGCGCGTCAAAGAAGGCGAACAGGCCGTTGCCGGAAAGGAATTGGCGAAGGGTGGTGAGGTCGTTCAGCGGCTGTGCGGAGGGCTTGCCCGGCGTCATCAGGGAGTGCTTGAACATGGCACTGTAAAGTCTCGGGCTGATCAGTACGTCCAGTCGATTCCCGACTCGGACCAGAATTCTCGAGCGAATCAGTTCAAGGGCCCCCATCACCATGAAGAGGAACACGACCACCAGAGTCAGCATCAGCAGCGTTTCCTGGCTACGTGTCGTGATGACTCGATCATAGACCTGCAGCATGTAGAGCGGCGGCACCAGCATCAGCAGATTGATGAACAAGCTGAAGAGGCCGACATAGACAAAGCTGTGCCGACAGTGGTCCAGGATCTTTTGCAGGTCATTACCTTCCCGGGAGATGGCCATGGTGTCGTTCCCTAGCGTCGTTGGTGTTCTTTTTATCCACGTCACCGTCGTTGACGGCTGCCTGAGCTCGGATATTTCACGTTGTCTTGAGGAGACGCCATGGTTCTGTGGTCAATATTGATCATCTATTTATTAGGCTATTCTTTTTTTATTCCTCTGGCTGCCTGTTGAAATATTGCTGCTGAATGATCGGCGAGCAAGTGAATATTTCAATGATCAATAAAAAACTTTCCGGGTTTTATTTTGTTGGTTTTTGCTGTTTATTTTGCTCATGTCTGATGGTGAAGATCCATATGGTTTACGTTTTTCAAAAAGTATGACGGTTCTGGCTTTCGACAAGATTATCTTCTCTGGTATTCAGCATTGTTTTTCTCCTCACGCAAGTCGTATCGAGGGTTTATAGGGGTGGTGTTTTATTATTTCAAAGCATTCACTGTATTGTTTTAATTGAGTTTATTTTGATGTGGGAATCTGATGCATATTGCCATTTCGAGGGTGAGTGGAAATACCTCTTGTCTTGCGATAGGCCGCGTCTAGACTCGTTTTTGACGGGTTTACGAGCCTTTGCAGGTCATGTTCTAACTCTTTGGGAAAGCGTTGGAGAGTGGAACGTCATCGGGGATTCATTGCCGGTGAGGGACGTCGTGTCGTGAGGTCTCAAGATGGCGTAGAAATCGCCACTAAAAATTATTCGAGGGGTAGGGAAAATGTATTCCATGTCATTCGTATCGAGTCGTCTTGAGTCCATGGCATCACGTATCAGGAGTGGTGATCGTCTTGAGGGAAAGACGTTCCAGGATCACGAGATAATGGTCACGCCATTTCCCTCAGCGTGGGGGGATTCCATCAAGTCAATGCGAATGACATTCGAGGATGCGCAGGATCGACTGTCGGTATTTGAGCGCTTTGAGCGTCCCTTTGTCTTTGATCATCTGCCTACCCCTCTATCAGGCAAGCTCAAGATGATGATCGAAGCGTTGGATGAAAGAGGCGAGGTACTGCCCGGGTCTGGTGAGCAGTTCGGCTTCGAGGTCGAGTCACCGGATGTCGTCGCCGAGGAGGTGAGTGACCAGGAGGTGAGTGACCAGGAGGACACGCCGCAAGCCGCCCAGGCGCTACTGACCAGTAGTGATGAACCTGCTGCGGGCACAGGACCTGCCTTGCTGGCCGAACCTGCCCCTCTGGCCACGGCGGCGCTCATCGCACCGGAAAGCTTCACTACCCTTCGTATCGAGGCCGAAGACCTCAGCGATGACGACGGAGATGGCAATGCATCCTCCATCGGTGGGGCCGGTATCGAGGTGGTGACCGGGGGGGATAATCCGTCCAATACCGCCAATGCATCAGGCACTGCCTACGTGGATTTCGGCGGCGCGACCGGCGAGACGCTGACCTTCACCTTCAGCGTCACCGAGGCCGGTGAATATGAACTCGCGCTGGGGTATGCGCTCAGCCAGAATGGCGATGGGTCTGATCGAAACCGCCCATTGCGCCTGGACGTCAATGGCGAACTTCAGGATCGAATGTTTGATCTGCCGAGCACGACCCTGACCGGCGACGCCACTGATTTCAGTGAGTTCGGCGAGCGTACCATTCGCGTTCAGCTGCAGGCGGGCGAGAACACGGTGTCCTTCACCTCCAATGGGGCCAGTGGCCCCAACGTCGACTATCTGGAAGTGCGTGCACCGGACCCGGACGTCTTCGTCATTCAGGGTGAGGATCTCGATATCGGCCCGACGTCTGATGTCGCCGACGCTGGCACCAATCGTGTGGTGACTCTCGACAATATCGCCAGCTTCACCAATGGCAGGGAAACCTTCCGGGTCGGCGCCGAAGGCGCCAGCTATCTCGACTGGGCATCGGAAAATGCCGAGGCCTACGGTGACTTCACTCTCGAGGTGGCTACCGCCGGCACGTACAGTGTCACCGTGACCTATGCCAGCAACTCGGCGCGTCCCATTGATCTCTTTTTGGTCGATGACGACACGCAAAGTCAGGTCGGTACCTTCCAGTTCGCAGCGGTGACTGCGCCGAATTACTACCCCGATGATGTCGATGATGTGCCCGCGGACAACCAGCCAGGCAATGGCGGGCCTTCCGCGTGGGAGGGCTGGTCGACCGAGACGCTGGAGATCACGCTGGCCGCCGGCAGCAATACCCTGCGTCTGGGCGGCGCGACCAACGGGCCGAACATCGACAAGATCGAGGTGGCGCTACTGGAGGCCGATGCGGTGGAGCCTGTCGATCCGGTGATTGCGCCAGTCGTGATGCAGGCAGAGGATGCCGTGCTGGGTGCCGACAACGGGGCCGCCACCGTGGTGCGTGACGCCGCCAATCCTGAAACCGGTGGCTTTGTCGGACTGCGCCCGGACTTTTCCGGCACCGGTTACGTGGATTTCGGCAGCGCGCCGGGTGACAGCCTCACCTTCACCGTCAATGTGGCCGAGGCGGGCGACTACGACCTCAACTTCCGCTATGCCAGCAATGGCGCGCGTCCGTTGGCTCTCTCGATCAATGACGGCGAGTCCTCCGAGCTCGCCTTTGTCGGGACTGACCCCAACGCTGGCAACGTCGACCCTGAGGGCTTCGATGTCTGGAGCTACCACACCCTGACGACGAGTCTGGAGGTCGGTGACAACACCATCACGCTGACGATCCCTGATGGGCGCAGCAATGGGCCCAATGTCGATCGCCTGGAGGTCACCACGGCGGGCACGGGCCCGGTAGGGGATGTCGTGGCGGATGCCGGTGCCTCTGTGCTGACCTTTACCGCCGTAGACCCCCTCCTCAATGGCGCGACCGTCGGTGAAGCGGGCTTCAGCGTCAGCGGACTGGATGCCGACATCACCTTCGTCGGCGTGACCTTCGATGAGGGAATCACGGTCCAGGAGGTGGTGCCGAACCCGGATGGCAGCTTCACGCTGGATCTGTCGGGATTCGCTGATGGCGATCTGTCGGTCACGCTGATCGCCATGGATGCCTTCGGCAACCGTGCCGAACAGAGCCTGGCACTGACGCTGGATACCACCGCCGATGAGGGGGGCGACCTGGCACTCGAAGGCCCGCAAGATGCCATCGAGGCGGATGACAGCGCCAGCGTGGTATTCGGTGTCGCGGGGATCGATGACGGCTCGACTCTCGAGATCAGCTTCGACGGCGGCGTGACCCGTCAGTCCGTTGTCAGCGATGGCGACACCTTGACGGTCGATCTCTCCACACAGGCCCCGGGCGATGTGATCGTGACCCTGATCGTGACCGATGCCGCCGGTAATGAGGCGAGTGTCGCGGAGCCAGTCACGCTGGCCGTCGTCGGCAGCGTGACGCTGGATGTCACCTTCGATGACGCCACGATCAGCGCCTACAACGCGACCCAGGACAATCCCTCCGTTGGCACGGGGGCGGTGGTGGAAGACGACGGTGGCACTCTGACGTTGAACGACAATGTCTGGAAGCGGGCAGCCCTGCCGGAGGACTACACGATCACCAGTGGCAGCATCCTGACCCTGGATGTGGCCATATCCGATTCGCCGGTCCCCGAGATCGTTGCCATCGGCTTCGATGCCGATTCCAATCCGTTCAATGGCGGAAACAGTGTCTATCAGCTGGGCGGCAGCCAGACGCAGGGTGGCTTTGTCGATCTGCGTGGGCAGGGCATCGACAATGGCGATGGCACCTTGCGCTTCACCATCGATCTCTCGGCGCATGCGGGCATCACCCTCGATTCGCTGGTCTTCGTCAACGACGATGATGTGGGCGCCAAGGGCAGTGCGAGCTTCAGTGGCGTAAGCCTGTCAGAAGCCGATGTCGATGACACCAACAGCGCACCGCGCGTGGTGGGGGGTGGCATCGCTGATCTGAGTCTCGACGAAGGCGCGAATCTCGAGGTTGACCTGCCCTTCGTCGATGACGATGGCGATGACCTCGCCTTCAGCTTTCAGGTCACCGATGGCGATGGCCTGCCGGTCACCGTGGACGGGCTGAGTGTCAGCGACACCGTGCTGTCCGGGAGCCTCGCTGGTCTGGTGCCGGGCGATTACACCATCACGGTGACCGCCGATGATGGCACCGCCAGTACCGATACCGACTTCGCCTTGAGCATCGAGAACGTCAACGACGCCCCGGTGGCGGAGCCTGCCGCTCTCGAGCCCTACTTTGGAGAGGTGGGCGAGAGCTTCCTCCAGATTCCGCTGGCGGACTTCGCCTCGCTGTTCTCCGATGCCGATGGCGACAGCCTGACATTGACGGCCGAGGATCTGCCTGCCGGACTCGAGGTGATCGACGGTGTCATTCAAGGCACGCCAAGTGAAGGAGGCACCTTTGATGTTGTCGTGCGCGCCACCGACCCGAGTGGTCTGTCAGCGACCCAGTCGCTGAGCTTCATCATCGAAGGCACCCAGGTTGGCGATAGCATCACGATCGAGGCGGAAGATTTCACGGATCTCGACGCCGGTAACCTGATCGTCACCGGCAGTGCGTCGGCGTCCAACGAGCAGCTGATTCGTCTGACCAGCAATGCGCCGGCGACGATCGGCACTGATCTCTCGGCGGGCGGTGTGGAGCCGGGCTGGTACATCGCACGCCTCTATGTGTTCGATGAAACCGACGGTGAAGGCACCTTGACCCTGACCATCGGTGACACCGTGCTTGAAGCGCGCAACACGACAACCGATAGCCTGAGCGCCGACGTGGTATTGAACGACGACTTCGGCACCTTCGTCGGCAGTGGCGCGCGCGGAAATGCTGGCCAGAGCGGCAACCGCAAGGAAATCGTCTTCGAGACGCCCTTCGAGGTCACCGCCGGTGATCTGGCAAGCCTCGAACTGCGTGGTGCCGGTGGCGAGCTGATGCGTATCGACTCGCTTGAATTCGAGCGTATCGATGAGCCGGTCAACACTGCCCCGACCCTGGCGGGACTCGGTGCCGCGATCAGTGTCGACGAGAACAGTGCAGGCGTGGCGAGTCTGGTGCTTGAGGATGCCGATGGCGACAGCCTGACGGTGACGCTGTCCGGTGCCGATGCCGCGCTCTTCTCCTACGACGTGGCGAGTGGAGGAATCGCCTTCCTCAATCCACCGGACGCGGAGCTGGCCGCCGACAGTGATGAAGATGGTGTCTACGAGCTGACCGTGACGGTGACCGATGGCGAGGACAGCGTGTCACAGGACACCCTGATCACCGTGGCAGATCTCAATGAGAGCATCGCCATCGACCAGACCGCGTTTGCAGTGGATGAGAACCTGACCGAGATTGGCGCGATCCCGCTCGTCGATGAAGACGGGGGGACTCTCGGCCTCAACGCGCCGGTATTCGCCATCACTGGCGGGGCCGACTCTCCGCTGTTCACCATTGACGCCACCACCGGCGTGCTGAGCTTCACCAGTGCCCGCGATTTCGAGCTGGCGGTCGATGATGACGAAGATGGCGTCTATGACGTCGAGGTCAGCGTCAGTGACGGCGACCTCTCCACCACCGCGCAGCTCTCGGTCACCGTGAATGATGTCGATGAAGCGCCGTTCTCGCCCCTGCGTCTGCAGGCCGAAGACGGCACGGTGACGAGCTTCGATGACGGTGCCAACGCGACGGATACCGTAGTGCGCGATGCCGACAATCCCGAAGACAATGCGAATCTGGAGAACGGTCTGCGGCCGGGCTTCTCCGGTACCGGCTATCTGGACTTCGGCGACACGGCTGGCGATAACGTCGCCTGGCAGATCGAGGTGGCCCAGGCCGGTCAGTACGACATCAGTGTGCGTTACGCCACCAATACCGATCGTCCGCTGGATCTGGTGATCAATGGCGGCGATCCGCTGATGCTGGCCATGGCCAGCACGGACCCGGACGGCAGCGGCGGGGAAGAAGGCTTCGACCACTGGGTCTTCGAGACCTTCACCGTCAGCCTGGAGGCGGGCAGCAACGCCATCGTGCTGGCGATTCCCGCTGGCGCCACCACCGGTCCCAACATCGATCGCATCGAAGTGACCGACGCCGGCAGCGGCCCGATCCCGGAGGATGTGAGTGCCGATGAGGACGGCGATCTCGCCATCGTCGCGGCTGACGACACTCTCGATGCCAGTCAGCTGGCGGCGGCAGTCTTCAACGTCTCCGGCATCGATGATGACGTGACCAGCGTTGCCGTGTCCTTCGACGGCGGCGCGACCCGTGAGGAAGTGACGCCGGACGCCGATGGCAACATCACGCTGGATCTGAGCGGCCAGCTCGATGATCAGAGCGGCGATCTCGCCGTCTCGCTGTTCGTCACCGATGCCACCGGCAACGAGGCCAGCGCCAGCGAGGTGGTCAGCTTCGAGGACGCAGGCGTGGTGGTGGCGCCGATCACCCTGCAGGGAGAGGACGCCGATATCGTCGACGTGGGCGGTATCGCCCAGGGCGAGGTTACCCGGCCGGTGGATGCCGACAACCCCGATGACTTCGGCAACCATCGTCCCGGTGCGGTGGGTGATGCCTATCTGGACTTCGGTTCCAATCCCGGCGACCAGATCACCTTCAACGTCAACGCGCTGGAGGCCGGTAGCTACACCGCCACCGTGCGCTTCGCCAACGGCGGCAATGCAGCGCGGCCGCTGGATCTGACCGTCAACGGCGATGATCAGGGCCAGCTCGGCTTCTCCAACGCTACCGGCGCGGACGCCTGGAACGAGTGGCAGACCCTGGAAGTCGAGGTAGATCTCGTCGAGGGCGCCAACACCTTCACCCTGACCATGCCGGCCGGTGCCACCGGCGGGCCCAACATCGATCAGGTGGTGTTCGACTTCAATGAGGCCGACGTCGGCACCCCTGCATTCAACTTCGCCATCGAGGGCGAGGCGCTGACCATCATCGATACCGACGGTGATACCCAGGTGCGCGATGCCGACAATCCGGAAACCAATGTCGCCTCCGGACCAGATGGGCTGTGGGATGACTTTACCGGCACCGGTTATCTGGACATGGGAGCCGACGCCGGTGACGCCGCCGAGTTCCAGGTGGCGGTCGATGAGGCCGGTACCTACACCCTGGAGGTTCGCTATACCAATGCCGGTTCCAACGGCGCCGATCGCCCCATGGACATCCTGGTGGACGGGCTGAGTCAGGGGAATCTGGCCTTTGCCTCCACGGGGATCGACGCCGCCGGCTGGGAGAACTGGACCACCACGACGCTCGAGGTGGAGCTCGAAGCCGGCGACAACACCATTCGCCTTGCCAACCTGGGCAACGCCGGCCCCAACATCGACAGCCTGACGGTGAGCCGTGATGGCGTGGTGCCGGAGCGTCCGGTGGAGCCGGGCGAGCGCTTCTCGGTCAAGATCAACTTCCAGCCCGAAGGCACCGCGGTGCCGGATGGCTACATCGCCGACAACGGCAAGGCCTTCGGCACCCAATCGGTGACCGTGGATGGCCAGACCCATCAGTACGGCTGGATCACCGAGGCGTCGATCTACGACGGCGAGCCCGGCACCGAGCCGCTGGACATCAGCGCGCTGACCAGCGTGGCGGTCAACGACCGCACCGATGACATCGCCGGGCTCGACCCGCGCCAGGGCACCTACGCCCACTTAGACCAGCCGGGAAGCGCCTATGTGCGCGCCGGCTGGGAGATCGAGCTGGACGATGGCTACTACGAGGTCACCGTCTCCATCGGGGATACCTCCGGGCCCTACGACAGTCGCAACGTGCTCAATGCCGAGGGTGAGCTGTTCAATGATCCCTTCACCCCGTTCCGGCCCGATGATTTCCCGGCGGACGGCAATCCGTCAGATGATACCGATGGCTTCCGCTCGGATCTGGTCACCCGCATCGTGCAGGTCAGCGATGGGCGTCTGACACTGGATTCCCTGGGGCTCGACAACGAGAACACCGAGATCCAGTACCTCGAGATCCAGGCACTGCCGGACCTGACGCCGGAAGATGATCGCATCGCCGCCGAGGATTACGCCTTCTTCACTGACGCGCGCGCCATCGCTGGGGTCGGTGACAACGAGGTGGAAGTCGATCTGGATCCCGACGACGGCGGCCTGCCGAGCGGGGTCGACCCGACGTCCGACATCTTCGTCGGCATCTCGGTGGTGGACGGTCGCGGCGGGGCACTGCTCGAGAGCCTGGCTGACGGTTCGATCCGGCTGATCGAGACGCTGACCGGAGAGGAGGTCAGCTTCAACGCCAACACCACCGGTGGCTTCGATTCCCTGACCATCTCGCCGAGCCAGACGCTCAAGGAGTTCACCAGCTATACGCTGATCATCGACGGCTTCCAGGATCGTGGCGCCAACGACGACCTGGACGCGCCGACCCGTGAGTTCCAGAAGTACACCAACACCTTCATCACCGGCGAAGCCCCGGAGATCGTCGCTCGCGATGTGGCCTTCAATGACGTGGTGGAACTCGACGGTGCCTCTGACAACGCCTTCGGTTTCACCTCGCTGGAGATCACCGCCGATGGCTCGACGATGTACATCGCGACCATTGGTGGGCAGATCCTGCGCTACGACATCGACCCCGTCGATGGCTCCCTCGGCAACCGCCAGGAGCTTTCGCTGCCGAGCGATTACTTCCATCAGGACGGGGCCGATGCCAGCAATGATCGCCGCGGGATCATCGGGCTGGTGATCGACCCCACCGATCCCGACGTGCTGTGGATCACCGACAACTATCCGATCCCGCTGTCTGGCCGTGACAACGGCGTGCCTGACTTCAGTGGCCGGATCACCAAGATCACCCTGGAGGGCGGTAGCGAGTTCTCGGGCACCGCCGAGCCCTACATCACTGGCCTGCCACGCTCCAATGGCGATCATGTGACCAACAGCCTGGAGTTCCGCGCGAATCCGGATTACGACGCCGAGACCAATCCCGATGTCCCGAGTCATCTGCTGTATCTGATCCAGGGCTCCAACTCTGCCATGGGCGAGCCGGACAGCGCCTGGGGCAATCGTCCGGAGCGTCTGTTGAATGCCGCGGTGATGGAGATCGACCCGACCCGTGATGCGCCTCCCGGTGGCTTCGATGTCACTACCGAGCCGCTTCCCGACAACGGCCAGAATACTCGCTTCGATGACCCGGATGGCCATCCCAAGGACGACCCGATCCCGATGGGCAATGGCGAGTTCCTGGTGTTCGATGAGCGTGGTGTCGCCACGGTGCAGGACGAGTCCGGCAACGTGCTCGAGTCCTACTACGACCCCTACGCCAGCGACGCGGTGCTGACGATCTTTGCCACCGGGGCGCGCAACGCCTACGACCTGGTGTGGCATTCCAATGGCTTCCTGTACGTGCCGACCAACGGTTCGGCGGCAGGCGGCAACGTGCCGGATGACCCGTCGACGCCGGAGGACGAGCGCTACACCAGTGTCGAGAAGCAGGACGACTATCTGTTCAAGATCGTCGAGGGAGGCTATTACGGGCATCCCAACCCGCTGCGCGACGAATACATTTTGAACGGCGGCAATCCGACCAGTGCCACCGACCCCAATCAGGTCGACAAGTATCCGACAGGCACCAACCCCGAGGGCACCTACGATATCTCGGGTGTCTATTCGCTCGGCGAGAATCGCTCGCCCAACGGCGCAGTGGAATACACCAGTGATGTCTTCGGGGGCAATCTGCAGGGCAACGTGTTGTTCACCGAGTACTCCGGCGGTGATGACGTGCGCTCGATCACGCTGGATGCCAACGGCAACGTGATTGGCGATGACGTACTGCGTGATCCTGAGGGCAACGTCATCAGTTACGTCGACCCTCTGGACATCATCGAGAATCCGGTCACCGGCCAGCTTTATCTGCTGACCCTGAATCGCGGCAATGGCCAGAGTCAGATCATTCGCCTCGACCCGGCACCGGGCGGGGTGGTGGACCCCGTGGACCCTGTCGACCCGACGGATGAGCTGGTCTCGCTGCTGGTCATTCAGGCCGAGGACAGGACGCCTGACGACGGCACCGCCGTGACGCTCGCGACGGGGACGGACGCCGAGATCCAGATTCGCGACATCGACAACCCCGAGACCAACCAGCCGGACCTGCCCAATGGCCTGCGCCCCGGTGCCTTCGGGCTCGATGGCAATACCGACGATACCGATGGCACGCCAGGCGGCTATGCGGACTTCGGGTCTACCAATGCCGACTTCCTCACCTTCACGTTCGAGCTGGATGCCGAGCAGGCTGGCGACTCGGTGCTGCATCTGCGCTATGCCAACGGCGGCAATGCCGATCGCCCGCTGGAAGTGTTCGTCAACAATGTCAGTGTCGGGGTGTTTGACTTCAGTCCGCCCGACGGCCTGACGGGGGATGCAGCCTGGGCCGAGTGGTTGACCGAGGCCGTGGCAGCGACGCTGGTCAGTGGTCAGAACACGGTGCGCCTGCAGGCCACCGCCGACACCGGCCCCAATATCGACCAGCTGGAGATCCTGCAGGAAGCGCCGGATACCACGCCTGGCGTCGATGAGTACGAGGCCGAGGGGGCAGTGCTCGATGGCGCCGTGGTGGTACTGACAAGCGATGATGATCGCAACGCGTCCGGTGATGGGTACGTCGACTTCGCGGGAACGGGTGATCAGACCATTACCTGGACACTCGATGTCGCCGAGACGGGAAGCTATGACATCGCCTTCCGCTACGCGCTTGCCGCGACCAAGGATGACCGTCCCCTGGGGCTTGCGATCAATGGTGTCGACCTCGGGGTGTTGAACTTCGAAGGCCAGAGCAACGCTGACGAGAGCGACTGGTTCTTCCAGAACACGCTGGTCGCTCTGCAGCAGGGCAGCAACACCATCACCCTGACCGCGCCGGGTGCCGTGGGGCCGAACATCGATCTGCTGCAGGTGCCGAATGCACCGTCCGACAGCTTCATCCCGGTCTATGCCGATGTCTCGAACGGGTCGCGCATCGAGCTCGAGAGCGGTGACAGCGCACGCACCCTCAACGAGCTGACCGCCGACTTCTACTTCAGCGTGGACAGCAGCGGACTCTATCGTCTGGATCTGGCCGCGAATGCGGGCGCCGATGATGGCCAAGGCCTGGCCCTGACGCTCAACGGGCAGTCGGTGAAACTGCTGGCCTATCCGGGAGTGGGTGACGCTGGTGAAGAGGGCACCTATGTCGAGCTCGAGGCCGGGGTGGAGTACAACCTGCGTGCGGTGTCCACCGCCGATGGTGCCGATGATCTCGACTATCTCGATGTGATGCCGGTGGTCGGCAGCGACGACGCCGATATCGTGGTAGAGAGCGGTGATGCCGCCTACTACTCCGATCGCCTGCACTTCAGTTATCTGGACAACAACAGCGGCTCGAATCCCGATCGTGACTTCAAGGAAAGTGCCACGGTCACCATTTCCAACACCGGCAGCGATGTGCTGGAAGTGCTCGATGCCGACATCGACGGCCCCTTCACGCTGGCGGACCCCGAGGTGTTTGATGGCCTGACGCTGGCCGCGGGGCAATCCCTCGAGGTCACGGTGCTGTTCGACCGGGACAGCTACACCGCGCCGTCCAACAATGCCGGTGATGGGGTCTTCGAGGGCCGTATCCGTCTCACCACCAACGATGCCGACTCACCGATCGCCGAGATCCACATGGCAGGCTTCTGGCAGGCGCGTGACGAGGGTGGCTGGGAGCCCAACGTCAACGAGGTGTGGGAGGTGTTCGGCTTCGGTAACCGTATCGAAGGCTTGTCGACCGTCGGTGGCGGAGAGAATTCGGTACTCAACGACTTCGATCTGTATCGCCCGGTCAATGATGACGAGGTGCTATCGCGCTACTGGTCTCTGGCCGAGGGGGCTGGCGAGGCCAGGATCACCCAGCTGGCGGCCTATCATGGCGGTGGCGGGGCGACGCTGGGTATCCACAACCCCGGCGACAAGGGGCAGGACGTGATCTTCTCCAATCACGCGGGCGACAATAACCAGTCGATCCTGCCGGTATTGAGCAACGGCAACTTCGCCACCGCGACCTTCGGGCTCGATGATATCCCGGCCGGGTGGGCCGGAAGTGGCGTGTTCGGTATCGAAGTGGCCAATCTGTCCACGGACCCGTCACTCAACCCGACCGGAGGCGGCACCCCGCCGGCCGATGCCGAGGGTATCGAGCGCGGCTATACCGTGCGCATGTTCCGGGCTCTCGATGCCGAGGGCAACGTGATCCCCGACACCTACCTGGGGATCATGGATTACACCGGGATCAACTATGACTACAACGACAACATGTTCCTCATCGAGGGCGTGACACCGGTGTCTGGTGGTGAGCTGACGGTCATCAACAATGACGGCGTGCCTTCCAACGATCGCCTGGTGATGTCGCGCATCGAGAATCCGGCCAATGCCGCGCAGGAGGTGCATGACGAGGTGACCGTCACGCTGAGAAACGATGGCTTCGAGAGTCTCGACATCAGTCGTGTCGAGGTCAGTGATGCGACGCTGTTCGAGCTGACGGAGGCCTTCACTGCAGTGACGCTGGAGCCGGGTGAGTCAGTCGATGTGATCGTGCGCTTCATCGCCGATGACCCCAACGATGGCAGCCTCTACGAGTCCAGCCTGATCATCACCTCAAGTGATGCGGATGAGGGAGAGAAGGTCATCGAGCTTGCCGGCCTGGCCCAGAATCGCTCAGAAAGCGGCCAGGAACCGGGAGTGCAGGAGATCATCGATGCCTTCGGCTACTCGACCAATGTTGCCGAAGGGCAGATGAACCAGGGAGGGCTGGTGGAGGCCAACGGCGATGAGATCCTGTCTCCGTACTTCCAGCGCGCCGATGGAGGCTCGCCGATCAAGATCACTCAGCTGGCGGCTTACCATACCCAGGGCGACGTGGCACGACTGTTCATCCACGACGTCGACAGCCGTGATATCGACGAGGTGCTGGCCCACGACGAGGCCGATGGTCAGACGTTGCTGCCACGCACGCTCAATGAGGGAGATCTGCTGACCACCACCACCCTGGATCGCGATGCGCCCTTTGGTTTCTTCGCTGAGATATCGGGCCGCCAGGGCTATATTTCCTGGTCCGATCCCGACGCCAACCTCCATGAGGACACCGTCGATGCCATCGGCACTCCCGGCAACAATCTCAACTGGGACGAGAATGATGGCCATCTGATCCGTGTGTATGTGGCCAGGGACGCCGCCGGCAACGAAATCCCGGATACCTATATTGTGATCCAGGATTACGCGGGGGTGAACTACGACTACAACGACAACATCTTCCTGGTGGAGAACGTCACTACCTACGATCCCGCAGGGGCGGAAGATGCTGACGGCAATGGACGAGTGGATCTGTACGACGACGATGACAACGACGGTGTGCCGAACTTCCTCGACAATCCCGAGCCGGTGGGACAGAGCGCCTTCAATGCCGGCGAGACTGCTTGGGCGGTGGGAAGCGATGGCCTGACACTGGAAGCGCGCCTGTTCGACAACGGTGGCCAGGGCGTCGCCTACAACGACACCACGCAGGCCCACCAGGGCGATGGCTTCCGTTCCGACGAAGCGGTGGATATCTCCAATGGCAGTCTGGCCATCGGCTATGTGGCCGACGGTGAGTGGCTCGAGTACACCCTGAATGTCGAGACGGCGGGCACCTATGCACTGAACTTCTCCGCCTCGGCGACTTCCGACGGCAAGTCGATCACCGCCGCCTTCGAGCAGGACGGCAGCTTCTATACCGAGGGCCAGGCGGTGGCGGTACCGGACACCGACGGTTTCACCAACTTCACCGATGTGGGTCCCTTGACCTTCACGCTGGAGGAAGGTGAGCAGGTGCTCAGGTTGACCTTCAACGGCGGACAGCTGGATCTGGCCTCTCTGAACCTGACGCTGGTGGCGCCGGTGGACGATGGCCAGCAGGCGTACACCGACGATGGTCAGCCCTGGCAGGTAGGCAGTGATTTCAGCCTTGAGGCGGTGAATTACGATGAAGGCGGACAGGATATCGCCTACAACGATTCCAGCGAGGTGCAGGAGGGGACCGATGTTCGCGGTGAGGGCGTGGACATGGCCAGCGGCGGCAGCGCCATCGGCTGGATCGAGGATGGCGAATGGGTGGAGTACACCTTGAACGTCGAACAGGCCGGTACCTACGATATGGCCTTCCTGGCTTCCCTGGGAGTCATGGGAGGAGGTCAGCGCAGCATTACCGCAACCTTTGCCAAGGAGGCCGACGCCCCGTACGCCAGCGCCACACCGGTAGGGGTCTCACCGACCGGTAGCTGGACCAGTTTCGTGGGTACCGAGACCACCCAGGTGACCCTGGAGGCTGGAGAGCAGGTGCTGCGACTGACCTTCAATGGCGGTTCCATGGACCTGCAGGGATTCTCGCTCTCCCTTGATGGTCAGCAGGCCTTCAATGCGGGAGGCATCCCCTGGCAGGTGCAGGCGGATGAGGGGCTCAGCCTCGATGCCGTCAACTTTGATGAAGGTGGGCAAGGGGAGGCCTACAACGAGCTCTCCAGCGCTCAGCTCGGCTCGAACTATCGCGATACACCGGTGGATATCGTCGGTGAGGGGGAAGCGATAGGCTGGGTAGAGGATGGTGAATGGCTTGAGTACACCATCGATGTCGAGCAGGCCGGCGCTCACACGCTGTCATTCGTCACCTCCGCTCCTGACAATGGGCGCAGCATCACGGCCTCGGTGGAGAAGAATGGCGAGTTCTATGACGAGGCCAGTGGCACGCTACCCAATTCCGGTGCCTGGGGAGTTTATGTCGATGGTCCCTCGCTGACGCTGGACCTGGAGGAGGGGGTGCAGGTGTTGCGTATCACCTTCAATGGCGGTTCACAGGATCTGGCGTCCTTCCAGATCACGCGTGATCCGGATGTGGCTCCGGCTGGCTCACCGAATGCACTCGCGATGATGAGCATGCTCGAGGACGGCGACGCGATTCCGGTCTCCAATGATGAGGAGGCGCCGATGAGCGACGATGTCGGCCTTCAGGGCATACAGGATGATGTCCAGGCCGGCCTGCTCTAGAAAGACGGCGCAAGATGACGGGGAAGGCGTGAGCAAGTGGCCGGGAACATGGCATGGGCTGGAACCTTGCCTTTCCCGGCCCGCGTAGATGCCTGGCAGGACATGCGTAAGTCTCTGACGCGCATGTCCTGCCAGGCATCTGCGTGTCGCCAGTTCCCCCTCTCCTTCTTTCGGTGTGACGCTCCGAGATCTCCCGGCAACACTTGATGGCGCGAGACGGGTCTCGATCTCCGCGCCTGCGTCTGGCGTTACCGGAGGCTCGCCTGTCAGAAGCGGCTGCGAACACGCACTGCAGCGTCTGTCTTCCTGAGCTGTTATCATGCCCGCCTTCAGATTCACCTTGTTGGCTGTTGTCTCCCTCATCTTTCGTCTGGCCTCCCGCCATGTCCCTCGTCATGCGCCTGTTGTCGCAGGTCGTCGCTGACAGGACGGCACCTCGGAGGGACAGAACGCGAACCGGGAGATTACAGGCACGCATTCGCTTGCAAGAGGACATGAGATGGCTCGTATTGCCATGGCACGCCACATTCTGGTGAAGACCGAGGCCGAGGCGCAGCGTCTCAAGCAGTCACTGGAGCGCGGCCAGCCGTTCGAGAAGCTGGCGAAGAAGCACTCCACCTGTCCTTCCGGCAAGCGGGGCGGTGACCTGGGCGAAGTGCGCCCCGGCCAGATGGTCGGCGGCATCGATAGCGCCATCTTCAAGGGCCCGCTCAATACCCTGCAGGGGCCGCTGAAGAGCAAGTTCGGCTATCACCTGCTGGAAGTCTTCTTCCGTGGCTGATGCCTGACGGACCGCGATTCCAGACCCCGTATCATCCGGCGCCAGCGTGACGCTTCGTCACCGCCCACCTTTTCATTCCAAACGGATATTCCCTCGTGATCTCTACCGCCAATCTCACCATGCAGTTCGGTGCCAAGCCGCTGTTTGAAGACGTCTCCGCCAAATTCGGTCGTGGCAATCGCTATGGCCTGATCGGCGCCAACGGCTGCGGCAAGTCGACCATGATGAAGATTCTCGGCGGCGATCTTGAGCCGTCCGGTGGCCACGTCATGCTCGAGCCCAACACCCGTCTGGGCAAGCTGCGTCAGGACCAGTTCGCCTATGAGGAATACACGGTGCTCGACACCGTCATCATGGGTCACGAGCGCCTGGCGGTGGTCAAGGCCGAGCGTGACCGCATCTACTCGCTGCCGGAGATGAGCGAGGAAGATGGCATGAAGGTCGCCGACCTCGAAGTCGAATTCGCCGAGCTTGACGGCTACACCGCCGAAGCGCGTGCCGGTGAGCTGCTGATGGGCCTCGATATCCCCATCGAGCAGCACCTCGGGCCGATGAGTGAAGTCGCGCCGGGCTGGAAACTGCGCGTGCTGCTGGCACAGGCGCTGTTCTCCGATCCTGACGTCCTGCTGCTCGATGAGCCGACCAACCACCTGGACATCAACACCATCCGCTGGTTGGAAGGCGTGCTGACCGCGCGCTCCAGCACCATGATCATCATCTCGCACGACCGTCACTTCCTGAACAGTGTCTGCACCCACATGGCGGACCTGGATTACGGTGAGCTGCGTCTGTTCCCGGGCAACTATGACGAGTACATGACCGCCGCCACCCAGGCGCGTGAACAGCTGCAGGCCGACAACGCCAAGAAGAAGGCGCAGATCGCCGAGCTGCAGTCCTTCGTCAGTCGCTTCTCCGCCAACGCCTCCAAGGCCAAGCAGGCGACCTCGCGTGCCAAGCAGATCGACAAGATCCAGCTCAACGAGATCAAGCCGTCCTCACGCGTCAGCCCGTTCATCCGCTTCGAGCAGACCAAAAAGGTCCACAACAACGCGGTGATGATCGACAAGCTGGCCAAGGGCTTCGATGGCAACACCCTGTTCGAGAACTTCAGCTTCACGGTCGCCGCCGGTGAGCGTGTCGCCATCATTGGCCCGAACGGTATCGGCAAGACCACGCTGCTGCGCACCCTGGTCGGCGAGATGCACCCGGATGCCGGTGAAGTGAAGTGGACCGACGCCGCGGAAGTCGGCTACTACGCGCAGGACCACGCCCATGACTTCGCCAACGACATGAGCCTCTACGACTGGATGTCGCAGTGGACCGGTGGGGGCGAACAGGTCGTGCGTGGCACCCTGGGGCGCATGCTGTTCTCCAATGACGACATCCAGAAGTCGGTCAAGGTGCTTTCCGGTGGTGAGCAGGGCCGCATGTTGTTCGGCAAGTTGATCCTCAAGCAGCCCAACGTGCTGGTGATGGATGAGCCGACCAACCACCTGGACATGGAGTCCATCGAGGCACTCAACCTCGCGCTGGAAAACTATCCGGGCACGCTGATCTTCGTCAGCCACGACCGTGAATTCGTCGGCTCGCTGGCCACGCGCATCATCGAGCTGAATGCCGAGGGTGTGGTCGACTTCTCCGGCACCTATGATGACTACCTGCGCAGCCAGGGCGTCATCGTCTGAGCGAGCACGTCTGCTCCCTGGCGTGAAATCCCCGCTCTGATCGCCCCCGTTGCCCCTGGCAGCGGGGGCGATCTGCCATCTGGCGTCGACGATCCGCGCCATTCGATTGCGCGATGTGACTGCATGTGAGAATCATTCGCCGATGAGGTGTATTTGTCTTATCATCTGCGCCTCTTGATCGCACCCGCGCGAAGGCGTGTGCATCCACCTTGTCGTCGCTCACCCCAGGAACAGAGTCATCATGTCAGATGTCGCACCCGGTGCCCCCGCTCAACGGCCCGCCTCGCGCGCCACGTCCCTGCGTCAGGACACCCCCCGTCAGCGAGGGCGGCGCAAGACCCTGGCGCAGCGACTCAATCCCTGGATCCGCTCTCTGCATCTGTATTGCGGCGTCGCGCTGGTGCCCTTCGTGCTGTTGTATGGCGTGAGCGCCTTCCTGATGAACCATCCCGGTCTGTATCGCGACATCCAGCAGACACCCTTGTCGTCCGAGGCATTGCAACGCGCCGCGTTGGGCCCGGTGGATGCCCAGGCTCTGGCCGTGGCCACCGTGGCGGAAATGAACCGAGTCTCCTCGGGGCGTCATGAATTCACGCTGGTTGATCCGCAGGCGCTCGAAGGGGCGCCGTTGTCTCTGCTGCTGGATTCCCGGGGAGCGGACATGCGTCAGCGCTACATGGTGGATCTTTCCCACGGTGAGGGACGGCGCATCGCCATGCAGGAAAACGCCGCGGGAAATGCGTCGGCTCGTCCTGCTCGCATGCCGCTGGCCGGCCAGACCCTGACGCTTCCTGACACCTCACCACTGGCGGTGCCACTGGTCAGTCAGCAGGCCCGTCTGCGCGAGGCGATCGGCGCCAGTGAACGTCAGCCGCTCAATGGCAAGGGGACGCTCGACTTCACGCTGGAGGACGGCAGCGGCCAGCGCTTCACTGCCCAGCTGGACCTGTATTCAGGCAAGCTGAAGGGCCAGCCCGTCGGGCAGGACCAGCCCGGCGCGGGGCTTGGCGAAACCCTGACGCATCTGCACAAGCAGCATGGCTACAAGAGCAGCGTGCTGGAGTGGCTGTGGGCCGTGGTCGTGGATGTCATGGCCTGCGTGATGGTGATGTGGGGGCTGACTGGCCTGTGGATGTGGTGGCAGATGAAACGTCGGCGCCCCCTGGGCGGCCTGCTCATGGCGGCCGGTATCGGTCTGTCGGCGGCTCTGGGACTGGGGCTGCATGCCGGAATGTGACAGGTGAGGTGAGCAGGCTCTTGGCTTGACGTCATGTCCAGCGAGACACGACAGAACCTGACAAGATGGCATGTCAGCTGACGTGCGAGCTGACGTGCGAGCTGACGTGCGAGATAAAAAGGAGCGCTGTGGATATCCGCAGCGCTCCTTTTGATGGCCAATCCGCGTTCCACATGTTGCCAGGGGACGGCGGGAGCCCGAAACCGGGCGTGGCTTCTGGTAAACTGCGCGGCCGGTGTCTGGCACAGTCGGGCCACCACGGTGCCGCTACTCGAGCACTCGGCGTTTCAGCACCGTCTTTCTCTTCTTGTTGCACGAGGTTTCCAGCATGGCCACATACGACGTCATCATCATCGGCGCAGGCGCGGCAGGCCTGATGTGTGCCGCCACGGCGGGCTATCAGGGCAAGCGCGTGCTGGTGCTGGACCACGCCAACAAGGCCGGCAAGAAGATCCTGATGTCAGGTGGCGGGCGCTGCAATTTCACCAACCTGGATGCCGGGCCGTCCAACTTCTTCTCACGCAATCCGCACTTCTGCATCTCGGCACTCAAGCGCTACACGCCGCATCACTTTCTCGAGCTGGTGGAGCGTCACGGGTTGGAGCATGTCGAGAAGAAGCCGGGGCAGCTGTTCTGCGCGGATTCCGCCAAGGATCTGCTGGCGATCCTGATGACGGAGTGCGAGTGGGCCGGGGCGGAGATTCGTCTCAACACACGCATCACTTCGCTTGAGCGTGCGGGTGAGGGCATGCGGGTCGAGACCAGCAACGGCACGCATACGGCAGGGCGGGTGGTAGTGGCGACCGGTGGCATGTCGATCCCGACGCTGGGCGCGACAGGCTTTGGCTACGACATCGCGCGCCAGTTCGGGCTCGAGGTCACCGAGACCTACGCGGCGCTGGTGCCGTTCACGCTGACCTCGCAGTGGAAGGAGCGCCTGTCGCCGCTGTCCGGGCTTGCCTGTGACGTCAGCGTCACCGCCGGCAAGGGCCAGTATCGCGAACCGATGCTGATCACCCACCGTGGGCTTTCCGGCCCGGCGATGCTGCAGGCCTCCAGCTGGTGGACGCCCGGTCAGCCACTGGACATCGACCTGCTGCCGGGGGTGGACGCCTACGCCGAGCTGCTGGCCCTGCGTGAGCAGCAACCCAAGCGCCAGATCGGTCCCTGGCTTGGCGAGCGCCTGCCCAAGCGTCTCGCCCAGTCGCTGGTCGAGTGGCAGGACGCCGATGCCGGCCGCATCAGCGAGCGCAGTCTCGCCGAGCTCTCCAACGCGCGTCTCGAGAAGCTGGCCAAGGCGCTCAATCACTGGCAGCTCAAGCCGGCGGGCACCGAAGGCTGGCGCACCGCCGAGGTCACCATGGGCGGCGTGGTCACCGATGCCATCTCGCAGAAGGACTTCAGCGTGCGCGATCTCCCGCAGCTGGCCTTCATCGGTGAGGTGCTGGATGTCACCGGCGAACTGGGCGGCTACAACTTCCAGTGGGCGTGGTCCTCGGCGGTGGCCTGCGGGCTGAACTGCTGACCAGCACGTTCTCACCACTGGCCGCGTCTCATGCCATCTGCTGGCGGATGGTGGGGAGGCGCTGCTCGACCAGCGCGATGAAGGCCTCGGTCACCGGTCGGCCCGGTGTGGTCGGATAGTGAAGCTCCAATGGCACCGCCCCGAGCGCCGGACGCAGGGGAATGAACTGACAGCCATCGCACTGCAGACGGCGGATGCAGCCGGGCGCGATGGCGACCCCCAGTCCGGCCGCGACCTCACTGAGCAGCGTCTGCATCATGGCCGGCTGGCGCTGGAGGCGCGGCGAGAAGCCGGCATCGCCGCAGGCGCTGATGATCTGATCAAATAGCCCCGTCGCCTGCGTGCGCTGAAACAGCACGAAGTCCTCCTGCGCAAGCTCGATCAGGGTGAGCCGCTTGCGGTGCGCCAGACGATGGCCCTGGGGTATCACCGCCATCAGCATGTCCTCGTAGACCGGCAGAGCCGTCAGGGTATCGCGCTGCTCGATGGGCAGCGGACGCGACAGGCCGAGGTCGATCTCGTCACGCGCGAAGGCATCCAGCTGCTGCTGGGCGCTCATCTCATGCAAGGTGAGGCTGACCTCGGGGTGGCTGGCGGCGAAGTCGCGCATCAGGCCGGGCACGAAGCTTGCGCAGGCCGAGCTCATGTAGCCGATGCGCAATGTGCCGGTCTGGCCGCTGGCGGCCATCGCCACGCGCTTGCGTGCCTGTGCCTCCAGCGCCAGCATGCGCTGCGCTTCTTCCAGCAACGCCTCGCCGGGTGCCGTCACTCGCACTTCCCGCGTATTGCGCCACAACAGACTCACGCCCAGTTCGGCTTCAAGATCGGCGATCTGGCGACTGATGGCAGGCTGAACGGTGTGCAGCTCGCGGGCGGCGGCCGAGAAGCTCCGGTGCGTCGCCACGGAAACGAAGGTTCTCAGTGTGCGCAGTTCCATGGCAGCTCTCGTCAGTTGATTGATGTCCATCAAGTATAAGTCATATCAAGTATCGTCATTTCTATTATCAATGCTCGCTCATTAGTCTGGGGACCTGCCAAGCCTCCCTCCGTCAGCTTTCTTCCTCTCGCGCCCTCCCGGCTTTCGTGTCTCACAAGCCAGGAGGGCGCGGCGATGCAGTGGCTGGCAAGAGGGCCCTGTTTCCGAGTGGAGCCGATATGACGACATCAACTTCCCGAGGTATCGCGCAGGATACGCGCGATACCTCTCGATCACTTTCTGGCGGCGGGCGTTTCACGCTGCTGGCGGTCGCCTGCCTGACCATCATGGTGGGTACCGTGGTGGCACCGGGGCTTCTGAGCATCGCCTCGGCGCTTGAGGTGGAGAGCCATGCCAGCTGGCTGATCACCCTGCCGTCGCTGGGCGCCGTGCTGTTTGCGCCTATCGCCGGACGCATGATCGACCGCCTCGGGGCCTATCGCGCGCTGACTGGCGGGCTGTTCCTGTATGGTCTGCTGGGGGCGGGCGGGGCACTGCTGGAAGGCACCGTCGCCGTGTTCGCTGATCGTATCCTGCTGGGGGGCGTCACCGCGGTCGTGATGGCGGGCGGCACCACGCTGATCTCCGAGTGGTATCATGGCCATGCGCGACTCAAGATGATTGCCCAGCAGGGCATGTCCATCGAACTTGGCGGTGTGATCTTCCTGTTCGTCAGTGGCGTGCTGGCAGGCATCGCCTGGCAGCTGCCTTTCCTGCTCTACCTGCTGGCCTGGTTGCTGCTGGCCATGCTGTGGATGATGGTGCCCAGGCAGTCACCTGCAGTCCCTGATGAAACGGTTGGCAAGTCGGGCCAGCAGGCGCTGTCCGCTTCGCTCACCAGTGTCTATCTGGCGGCGGCCATGGCCATGACGCTGTTCTTCACCGCCATCGTCATGCTGCCCAAGCGCCTGAACCTGCTGGGGCTGAACGAGGCCTCGACCGGCATCTTCCTGGCGGCGATCTCGATGGTCGCGGTGGTGGCGGCGATGTGGATGCCGAAGGTCTCACGTACCTTGCGCGAGATGCCGACGCTGGCACTGGCCTTCGTGCTGTATGCCGCCAGCCTGTTCGTCTTCCAGCAGGCCGAGAACATGGGGGTGATGAGCGCGGGTGCCGTGCTGGCCGGGATGGGCTTCGGCTTCTCGATTCCGCTGCTCAACCACATGACGGTGGAGCGCAGCCACGCACTGGTGCGTGGACGCAATCTCGCCTACCTGACGATGGCGATCTTCCTGGGCCAGTTCCTGACCTCCTTCCTGGAGTTCCTGCCCGGCGATGGCCGCCATGTCTTCGGTTTTGGCGCCGTGCTGGGCCTGATCTTCGCGGCTCTCTATCTGGGCATCCATCTGCTCAAGCGCGACAGTCGCGGCGCCTGAGTCATCCCGGGCAACGCCTGCCCGCTGCATATCGAGACGTGCGACGAAAAAAGCCCCGCGACCTGAGTGCCAGGTGGCGGGGCTTTCGGTATGTATCGTGATCACTTGTCGAACAGTATTCTCAGGCGGCGAATCATCACCCAGCCCATCAGGCCGCGCTTGATCAGGCTCAGGCCCTTCTTTGGCCGGAAACCTCCCCGGGCGGCAATCAGGCCGCCCACCAGAACCAACGGGCCACGGTATTGCTGCACCTTGGCCCAGCCACGGTCGATGGGGGCGGTTGCCTCCTTGAGGTCACGCATCGCATGACTGACGTCGAGGCGCTGCTGGCTGATGCGTGCTTCGAGTTCCGCACGCCTGGCATCGCGCGAATGCGCTTGCCGGCGACCGTTCCCCCCTGAGGGGGGCAGTGCCGGCTCACGCTGCGCGAGGGACTGTCTGGAAGAACTCATCTCGCCTCCTTTACAGGGGCTGGCAGGCGGGGGGCATCAGAGGTTTTCGCGTTGGCGCTGGCGTTCCAGTGCGTCGGCGCGGACGTCCTTGAGGCTGTCGCTGTCGCGGCTCAGATTGCTGAGCGTCGAGCGCAGCAGGCTGCGCTGGGAAGCGATCACCTTGACCCGCCAGGCGATCAATCCGCCCAGTGCCAGCAGGATACCGCCGCTCAAGGCGATGGCCAGCAGGCGATGGGTATCCCAGAAGGCCACGACCACCAGCAGGATCGCCAGGCCGATACCGAAGCAGATCAGCATCAGGGCGATACCTGACAGCAGCAGCATCACGAACAAGCGTTCGCGTTCCTCCTCGAGCTCCAGCACGGCGAGACGCAGACGCGTCTCGCCACTCTCCACCAGGCTCGCGGTCAGACGACGGATGGCGCCAAGTACGCGTTCAACCGGCCCTTGCTCCTGCATCAGCGACGGCCAAGCAGCATGCCGATGACGACACCGGCGGCAGCGCCGATACCGACACTGGTCCACGGGTTGTCGTGCACGTAGCGGTCAGCGCAGTCCGCGGATTCACGCGCGCTGGCGGCCAGACGGTCACCCTGGGCACTCAGTCGGGCACGAGTGGCTTCCAAGCGGGTCTGGGCGCGGGCACGCGCTTCCTTCATGCTCTCGCGGGAGTCCTCGGCCGAGGCGTGCAGCAGTTCCTCGACGGTCTGGGAGAGATGACGCAGGTCTTCCTTCAGCTGCTCGGTGTTGGCACCGGTGGCTGAATTGGCTGTGGTCGTATGATCACCGATTTTCTGCATGGCCATGTTGTGTCTCCTTCCCGTGTGTCGAATCAGATTTCGTGAATTGTGAGCGCCAGATGGCGCGCATGACTCTCGAACTCAGTCTTCCCTGGGGCGCCGCTGGCGGCAGGGCATGACCTTTTCAGGTCGCAGCGATTCCTGCCTGGCTGCGTCTTTTCTGGTCATGAACAAATCCTTGGGGCCACCGGGAACAAACACAAGGGCTGGCAATGCCTGGATGATGATATCGGGGGAGCCGAGGCGCATTCGTTGATCTGGATCAGGGAGGATGAATCCTGTCTGCACGGCCTGAAACGACGCAACGGGCAGCCTGGGCTGCCCGTTGCGTCGCGAGGGGATCATGGCTCGGCGGCCCGTGAGAGGCGCGCTGGCCGAAGATCAGGTCTCTGGCAGGCCGGCGAAGAAGGTGTTGATCGAGAAGCCCAGCCCCAGGCGGTTCACGCTGTGGTCGTAGTCGATGAGGCTCTCGCCATAGCCGTGGTAGTACTGCACGTAACCGCGCACCTTGCCGAACAGCGGGAAGGAGTAATCCAGCTGGTTGCCGAAATTGCCCTTGGAGGGGTTGCCGCGCACCATCCAGGTGAACTCGTGCTGATCCGCGGTATAGCCCACGGTGATGTCGCCGTAGCCGATGTAGTTGTAGAGGTCCGGATTGTCGTCCTCATCGGACTCCTCGGGCACGCGCCAATGCGGCGTGATCGCCACGGCCCAGTCGCCATTCTGGAACATCATGTCGGCATAGACCCGGTTCCAGCTGCGCGACAGCGGGTCGGAACGCCCGTTGGACTGATGGGCGAAACCGATGCGATTGCGCGTGTTGGTCCAGCCCAGCAGTTCATAGCGATTGTCGAACTGAAGGAAGGCTTCCGGCTCGTAGTTGGTCTCGCGGAACGGCGCCGAGGCATCGGAGTTGTAGGCCTGCCACCAGCTGCGCTGGGTATAGGCGAAGTACAGGTCGCCATTGTCATCGAAGATGTCATTCACCAGCCCGACCTTGAGACTGAGCTGGTACTTCACCTCGGTGTTGTCCACCTCGCCTTCACGGGTCACCTGGGCGAAGCTGCTCTCATTCGGGGTCGAGTTGTAGGCCCAGGGCAGCAGATAGTTGCGCTTGTAGGCGGTGATGGCCAGGGGATTGCTCTCGGCATCGTCCTCGAGCACCACCCGCTCCTCGGCACGTTTCTGAGCCAGGCTGTCCTGCCCCTGACTCTCCTGACCTTCCACGGAGGCAGGGGCGTCATCACTCGCCGCCAGCTCTGCGCCGCCACGTGCGGGTTGCGTATAGATCGGCGTGCGACGTGGATCGCTCTTGCGTGCCCCTGCACGCGCCTGGGCCGGAGTCATCCCCAGTTCTCGGGGCGTGAAGCGCTGGCCATTGGCCAGTACCACGCGGCCCTGGCTGTCCATGGTATAGGGCACGTCTGCGCTGGCCAGTGGGGCGCAGGTCAGCAGCGCTGACGCCAGCATTCCGGACAGGCATGCCGCGACTGGCCGAGAGCCGGTGGAGGTAGGGCAGAGAAGCATGGAAATATCCTGTCTGTAACACCGCAAGAGACGAGCAGCGCATTATGGGGCAACGATCATGACAAGTCTGCCATTCTACTGGCTGGCAGGCGTGGGGTGCCAGCTGGCAACCGACGACACCTCTGTCGCCTGCCGCTCACATCCCCATGGTGCGCTTGGCAGGGAGGTGTCGGAGCGATTGCGCCTGACTGAGGCTCAGTTGACAATGCAGGCATCGTGGACCCCGAGAGGTCTGCCTCTGGTAACGATGCGGGTGAGGAGATGGATGTGTCAGGCATGAATTCCTTGAGAGCGACGACGCGATGGATCGTGATGATGCTTGTCGTGCTGCTGTGCGCCTTGCCCGGCATGGCACAGGCCGTCGTGGAGCGCAGCGATGTGCAGGGCCAGCTGGAGGACCTGCAGAGCGTCGAGAAGCCTGACGCGGAGACACGCCAGCGGATCGCGGATCTCAAGGAAACCCTGACGGTACTCGATGATCTCGGTGAGGCCAACAGCAACCTCAAGGACATCAAGGCCGAGGTGAAGACGGCGCCGGGTGATCTGGCCGAGGCCCAGGCAGCGCTGGCGAGCCTGCCTCGCGACAGCACCAGTCAGCTCGACGAAGCGAGTCTCGCCGAGGAATCGGTGGAGGCATTGGATGCGCGCATGACGCGTATCCTGGACGAGCTCCAGAGCCTGCAGGACAAGCTCGCGAGTACCAATCGGCGCCTCATCAATGCCCAGAGTCTGCCGGAGCGCTCTCGTTCGACCCTGGCGGATGCCCAGCAGCAGGTGCAGCGCCTGCAGACCCAGCTCTCCGGCAGCGACAGCCAGGCACTGACCGGCACGGGCCGAGACCTGCTGGAGGCGCGTCTGGCCCTGGCCGAGGCACGTGGCGAGCTCAGCCACACCGAGCTCAACTCCAGTTCGCAGCTGCGAGAGCTGGCGCAGGTACGCAAGACGCTCTACAGCCGGCGTATCGAGACTCTCGAGCAGGACCTCAAGGTGGTGCAGAGCCTGGTCAACGCCAAGCGGCGAGACCAGTCCGAGCAGACCATCGCGGAGGCCACCAGCGGCGAGAATGCCGAGCTGGCCAGCAACCCCATCTTCCAGCAGGTCCTGAGTCGCAACCGTGAACTCAGCAGCCAGCTGCTGGCGATCACGGATCGCGTCAACGCCGTGATCCGCGATGGTCTCGAGGTGCGCACCCAGCTGGATCGCGTCACCCAGGTCGAGCGCACCATGAGCGAGCAGATCGAGGCCATCAAGGGCAGCGTGCTGCTGGCCCGTATCCTGCGTGAGCAACAGAGTCATCTGCCCAAGGTCGACGTGCGTCAGGACCTGAAGGAAGAGATCGCCGATCTGCGCCTCAAGCAGTTCGAACTCAACAAGGTGCGCGAACAGCTCGCGGACATTCCGCACTATCTGCAAAGCGAAGTGCTGAGCGAAAGCGCCGCGCTGGAGCGCCCCGGCGGCAACGCCGATGCCCAGACGGTCAGCTCCGAGCTGCGTCAGGCGCTGACTCGCCAGCTGGAGGCCCGCAAGGAGCTGGTCGACAAGCTCGACAAGGAATATGACAGCCTGCTGGCGCGCGCCATTGATCTGCAGCTCAACCAGCAGCAGTTGCTCGAAGTCTCCGGACGTCTGCGTCAGACCATCGAGGAGCAGCTCTTCTGGGTCGCCAACGGCAAGCCTCTGGACCTGGACTGGCTGTCGCGTACTCCACAAATGCTGGCGGACGAGCTCAAGCCCACCGTATGGCGCGGCGTGGTGGCGGGGCTGTCCAAGGGCTTCCAGCTCAATGATCTGTGGGTGGCGCTGCCGGGGCTGCTGTTGCTGATCTTCATCACCTGGAAGCGCTCGCACATCCGATCGCGCCTGGCGGACCTGCATGCCCAGATAGGCCGCCTCAAGCAGGACACCCAGCTGCACACTCCGCGGGCGATCCTGCTCAACGTGATGCTGGCGATCCCCGGTGCACTCGCGCTGGCACTGATCGGCAGCGTGCTGTCGCTGGGGGAGGGCGTCATGCTGTGGGCGCTGGGCCAGGCACTGCTCAAGCTGGCGCTGGCATGGGGGATCTTCGCCATCTTCCGGCGCCTGCTGGTCAAGGACGGCGTGGCCGAGCGTCACTTCCAGTGGCCCGCCAACTACGTGGCCGAGCTGCGCCGCCATCTGTGGTGGCTGGGCTGCGCGCTGCTGCCGGTCATCCTGACCACCAACATCATCAGCGAGGCGGATCTCAATCTGCTGGAGCGCCCGCTGGGTCTGCTGATCCTGTTCTCGGGGCTATGCGCGATGAGCTTCTGTCTCTCGCGGTTGATCCTGGCGCATGTGCCGTTCTTCGGTCTCAAGCTGTTCCGCCTGATTCTGGGGCTGGCCATGGCCATGGTGCCGGTGGCGCTGGGCGTGCTGATCTGCCTGGGGTATGAGTACACGGCACTGCGCCTCAGTGGACGCTTCATCACCACGCTGTTCCTGTTCGGTGCCTGGATTCTGGTCGAGGCCACCGTGGTGCGCGGGCTGGCAGTCGCGGCGCGCCGTCTGGCGTATCGACGTGCCGTGGCGCGTCGGCGAGCCCAGGTGCAGGAAGGCGCGGAGGGCGGCGTCGAGGTGGTCGAGGAGCCGCCGCTGGACATGGAGCAGGTCAATTCGCAGTCGCTGCGTCTGTCGAAGCTGATTCTGGTCATCAGCTTCATGTTCATCTTCTATCTGGTCTGGGCGGATCTGCTCAATGTGCTCAGCTACCTGGACAGCGTCGTGGTCTGGGAGATCGCCGCCTCGGCCGAGGGAGATTCCGCGACCCCCATCTCGCTGGCGGATCTGATCGCGGCGCTGGTCACTCTCGGAGTCGCGGTGATGATGGCGCGCAACCTGCCGGGCCTGCTGGAGGTCTCGATCCTGTCGCGGCTCGAACTCAAGCAGGGGTCGAGCTATGCCATCACCTCGCTGCTGTCCTACGTGATCATGGCGACGGGCTTCGTGATGACACTGGGCAGCATGGGCGTCAGCTGGGACAAGCTGCAGTGGCTGGTGGCGGCGTTGAGTGTCGGCCTGGGCTTCGGTCTGCAGGAGATCTTCGCCAACTTCATCTCGGGTCTGATCATCCTGTTCGAGCGCCCGGTACGCATCGGCGACACCATCACCATCGGCAATCTGCACGGGACGGTCAGTCGTATCCGTATCCGTGCCACCACGGTGACGGATTTCGACCGCAAGGAGATCATCATTCCCAACAAGGTGTTCGTGACCGACCAGCTGATCAACTGGTCACTCTCGGACAACGTGACGCGGGTGGTGCTCAACTTCGGCGTCGCCCATGGCAGTGATCTGGATCTGGCGCACCGCCTGCTGATGCAGGCCGCCCAGGAGAACAGGCGGGTGCTCAAGGACCCGGAGCCTCTGGTGTTCTGTCTGAGCTACAACAAGGACAACTTCGGCTTCGAGCTGCGCATCTACGTCAACGACCTTACCGACCGTCTGTATGCGACAGACGAGATCAATCGCTGGGTCGATGCACGCTTCCGCGAGAACGGTCTCAAGGTGGCCTTCCAGCAGATGGATGTCTGGCTGCATCGTCAGGATGGCACCGAGCGTCTCATCGAGCAGCGAGCGGCCACGGGCGAGCCGCTCAGAGCGGCCAGCGGCTCGCCGGAAAGCGTTGGAGCCGAGACGGGAGACGCACCGTCAAGCAGCGAACATCGTGAGGGCGGCGCCTTGATCGCTCGTCGCAAGCCGACCACCGGCGTGGGCGGCCGTGAAGATGCCGGGTTGCGCGAATCCGCGCCCGACGCGACGGACGGCGACGGGGGAGATGGCGGCGGCCGCTAGTCGTCGAGCGTGGCCGGTGAGGCCGGTGTTGCTTGAGTCTCAGGCGCAGGCCCGGTTTCAGACTCAGACTCAGAGTCAGGCTCAGAGCCAGACCTGGGCCCGGGCGCCGGGGCCCGAAACTCCAGCGCCCAGCGGCTCAGGAAGCTGGCCTGCTTGAGCCTGTCGAGGGTGGCGAGCAGGCCGGGGCCTATCTCGATGGGGCGCAGCGCGTTGCCGAGACGTTCACGCAGATCACGCGCGCTGCCGTCACCGCTCACCTCGGGATGCAATGCGCCCAGATCGCTGTCACTGGCCACCGCCTGTTGGCCCTCAAGACTCAACCACCAGTCCAGAAATGCCTCGCCGGCATCACCATGCGGTGCCTGGCGCGGCACGAACGCCAGTCGGCGCTGAATCAGCACGTAGTCTTCCGGCACGATCACCAGCAGCTCAGGGTGCGCGCGGGCAAAGGAGATGGCATAGGGCCCGACCAGGTTGTAGGCGATATCCACCTCGCCGTTGGCCAGTGCCTCGAGCATGGCGCCGGTGGTGGTCACCAGCCGTGCATCGGCCTGACCCATGGCGCGCACCAGTGTCCAGTAGCGAGGCGACTGACGGGCATCGGAGACGGCATAGGTGAAGCCGGAGCCGCTGCGACGCGGGTCGTAGGTGATCACGCGACCGCGCAGCAGCTCCCGGCGTGTCTCCAGCAGATGCCAGAGATCCCGATGACTGCGCAGGGCATCGCGAGGGTCGCGCAGTCCTTCGCTGTCGGCCAGACGTTTCAGCGCATCGCGGCGCGCCACCATCACGATGGGCTCGAAGCTCATGGCGAACAGCTCATTGCGCCAGCGTGAGCTTTCGGGCCAGCCTGTCAGGTTCGCGGCTTGCAGCGGTCGTGCATGGCCGCCATTGGCCAGACGGTACTGCAGGCCCATGGCCGAGGAGATCATCAGGTCGGCCCGAGGTGTCAGGGGGGCGGCCAGATAGCGGGCTTCCAGCGCCAGCGCGGAGCGATTGACGTAATGCAGCAGCATCCCGGGGTGTTCGCGGCTGTAGCGTTGCAGCAGCGGACGAATCTCGGGCAGATCCAGCGCCGCATGGATCACCAGATCCGCCTCTTCCCTGGACTGGACGGCCTGCGCGGCCACGGGCTCTCCTGCCTTGAGCCAGAGTGCCTGATGCTCATCGAGTTGCGGGTCGAAGCTCGCGGTGTCCTGTGCCGAGCACAACGACGCGACGGCCAGCCCGACGACGGTGAGCACGGCGGCCCAGCAGCGGTGCGTTCTCAACATGCATCCCCCTTGGGGCCGGTCGATGCCTCGCGTGAGGCTGGGGCAGTGGCGGTCACGGGAGGCGGGCAGGGCAGCAGGTGAAAGCTCACGCGCAGTCCCGGCCGAGCGCCATCAGCGGGGGCAGGGTCGGAGGCCTCCAATGACAGCCGGGCATCGTGGTGGCGGGCAATGCCATCGACGATGGCAAGCCCGAGCCCTGCGCCACTCTGCTCGGGTATCTGGCCGCCTGAGGCATCGGACATCGGCTGGGCGGCCGGGTGCTGGTCTGCCCGGGCATGGCGATGAAAGGGGCGCAGCACCAGCAGACGCCGCTCCGGCGTGATGCCCGGGCCATCATCCTCGACGCTCAGGCGCAGACGGCCTGGCGTGGCCGATTCACGTGCCGCGTCTTCTCCGCTGGCGGGTATCGCGTGCTCGCGGCTCAGCGTCACGGTCACTACCCGCGCGCCATGCTTGCAGGCGTTGTCGATCATGTTGGCCAGCGCCTCCTGCAGTTGCCAGTCCACACCCGGCGTCCAGGCGGCATGGTCGATGTCCGGCGCGATCTCGAGGCCGAGATCCACACCGGCGCGATCACAGCGCAGGAAATGACGGCTGACCGTGTCGCGCACCAGGCTCGAGAGCTCCAGCGGCACCCGAGGAGGTTGCACTTCCGGATTGTTAAGGCGTGTCAGCGACAGCAGCTGATTGGCCAGGTGGGCGGTGTGGCTGGCAGTGGCCTGCATCTGTGCCAGTGCCGCGTGCCAGGCGCTCGGGTCCTGCTGGCGCAGGGCCAGTTCGGCATGCGCGGAGAGACCGGCCAGGGGCGTGCGCAACTGATGGGAGGCATCGCCGATGAAACGCTCCTGATTGGCACGGACCCGGCGCATGCGGGACAGCAGCTCATTGAGGGCATGCTTGAGTTCCTCAAGCTCGCGCGGCAGCGTCAGCTGCAAGGCCGCCAGGCTGCGCGGGTCGCGTTCGCGGATGGCTCGCCGCAGCCGCGTGAGGGGCGCAAGCGCCATGCGCACGCCCACCAGCACCACCATCAGGGCCAGAATGGCCATGCCTGCCAGGCGCACCAGCGAGCCACGGTACAGCTCCTGGGTCAGCGCATCGCGCCCTTCGCGGGTATGGGCGACACGAATGCTGAAGCGTTGGCCATGACGCGGGTCATCACCCCAGCCACCGAGGCGGGTATCGAGCGTGCCCAGGCGCAGTGCCTGCCCCTGCCAGGCGATGTCGCGAAAGGCCAGTTCGCCACTGCGTCCCGCCATCTCGTCCCGCGTGCCATGCGCGCCGGCCTCGCTTCGTGCATCGGGCAGCCGCGTATTGCCCGTGACCTGCTCGCCATCGGCGTCCACCAGGCTGTAGAAGACCCGCTCCTGGGCATCGGTGGCCAGCATTTCCAGGGCTGCCGGCGGCAGGTCGAGCCATAGCTGACCATCCTGCCATTTGACCTGCTCGGCGATGGTCACCAGCGAGGCTTCCAGCAGACGATCATAGGCGCGGTCCGCGGCTTCACGCGCGGACAGGAAGGCCTGCACCAGCAACAGGGTACCCAGGGCCAGCAGCGGGATCAGCAGCCAGCTCAGCAGACGACGATAGAGACTGACGGGCTGTTGGGCATCGCGTGGTGGCTGTGGGGACGCCGTGGCCTGGTGAGAGTCGAGCGCGCTCAAGGAGTCCGGCTCTCCGCCGGGGCCTGTTCCAGCAGATAGCCGAGGCCGCGAATGGTGCGCAGACTGACGTCGCTGCCGTCCAGGCGCTTGCGCAGGCGGTGGACATAGACCTCGATGGCATTGTCGCCGACCGCCTCCTGCTCGCCGAAGGCCTCGCGGGTCAGGCGGGCCTTGTCCACCGGCTCACCGGCGTGCTGGATCAGGCAGCCAAGTAGACGCTGCTCGCGCGGGGGCAGTGACAGCGGTGCCTCGGCCAGCAGGAAGCGACCATTCAGCGGCTCGAAGGCCAGACTGCCCACCACCAGTCGCTGTTCGAGCGCCCGGCCCTGATGCGTGGCCTGGCTGGCCTGATGATTGGCATGACGACGCAGCAGAGCACGCACGCGGGCTTCCAGTTCATCGAGCACGAAGGGTTTGGCGAGGTAGTCGTCGGCACCGAGATCCAGTCCGCGTACGCGATCCTCGATGGCGCCGCGGGCGGTGAGAATCAGGACCGGGGTATGGCGATCGTGCTCACGCAGGGCGGCCAGTATCTCGAGCCCCGAGGCGCCGGGCAGGTTGAGATCCAGCACGACCAGCGCGAAGCCGTGCGGCTGCCCTGGCGAGAGTCGCGCCAGCGCCGCGCTGCCATCGGCCAGGTGCGTGACGTCGAGTCCCTCGCTGATGAAGACACTGTGCAGGGTGTTGGAGAGCAGCGCGTCGTCCTCCACCAGCAGCAGTGACGGCGTCTGTCGGGAAGGTGTGGAAGGTGTCGATTGCGTGGGGGTCATCCGGGCTCCGGGAGATGCACGGTATTCCCGTTCAGGTGGCTGCCGAAGGCACCACGATTCACGGTAGGATCATCAGGGCAACAAGCCATGTGGCTAGCGTACCATCGCAGGCCCCTCTCGTGCCGCTGGCAAGGATGTCGGAATGTCACTCATCTCGTTCGCGCGCGCTGTCAGACAGCGCTTCAGGACTCCATCCGTGGATAACGATCAGTGGAAATCGCTGGCGGTCTCGCTGGCGCTGGGCGTGGCGGGAGGCAGCCTCTTCCAGCTGACCGGCATGCCGCTGGCGTGGATGCTGGGGCCGTTGGTCGCCAATCTGCTCGGTGCCATGGCCGGGCTGACACTCGCCGTGCCGGAGCGATTGCGCAGCCTGTTTCTCGGGGTGCTGGGTCTGACGTTGGGAGCGCGAGTGTCGCCGGAGCTGGTCTCGCACCTTGCCAGCTGGTGGCTGTCGGGGACATTGCTGTTGCTCGGCGTGCTGGCCTCGACACTGGCCTGTGCCGCCTGGTATCGACGCTGCGGCTTCGATGCCACCAGTGCCTGGTTCGCCTCGGTGCCCGGGGTGCTGACGGCGATGGTGATCATCGGGGAGCGCAGTGGCGGCGATGCCCAGCGTATCGCGGTGGCCCAGTCGCTGCGCGTGCTGCTGGCGATACTCATCCTGCCGCCGCTCTACTGGCTGCTGGAGGGTGGCGGTGGAGCGGACGGGGCAGGCGACCCGCCGGTGAGCGGGCTGTGGCTGGTACTGACGCTGCCATTGCTGTTGCCTCTGGGCAGGCGCCTGCGCTTGCCGAATGCCGCGTTGCTGGGGCCATTGCTGGTGGCGATGGCGTTGTCATTGGCCGAGGTGGTGCGCTTTGCGCCCCCGATATGGGGGACGGATGTGATGCAGCTGGTGCTGGGCTGCGCCATCGGGGCACGTTTCAAGGGGCTGTCGCCCGCCAGACTGGCGGGGCTGATGGGGCAATCGGGGGTCGCGACACTGATCGCGCTTGCGGTACTGGGTGGCTTCGCCGAAGTGATCCATCAGGCAATGGGCGTGCCGCGCGATGTGGCCTTTCTGGCACTGGCACCGGGCGGTATCGGCGAGATGGCACTGCTGGCGGTGGCGCTGGATCTCGATCCCGTCTTCGTCGCCTTTCATCACCTTCTGCGCATGATCGTACTGATGCTGGCGCTACCGCTGATGGTGCGCCATTTCCGGAGGCGTGCGCCGGTACCTGACGGCGAGGCGTGCGATGAGAGGAAGGGGGAGTGAGGCGCTGCGACATCTCCTCTTGTGAGGGCGGCAACACGCTGTTATAGTGTGCGCCTTGATCACGCCAAGTGCTTGAAGTTCAAGCGATTGGCTCGGTAGTTCACCGATTGATCATGTCTGTGGTGGCCCTGTTGGTCCTCCCGCAATGCTAGGCTGCAAACCCCGCCAGGCCCGGAAGGGAGCAACGGTAGTGGCTGACGCGTGTGCCGGGATGTGGCTGATGGGGCCGCCTCCATTTCAGGGCAGCAAAGATCCGCATGCCTGAAATGCCACGTCTACGTGTTCCCCCCGCAAGTCCCCTGATCGACTCCTTCGTATGTTGCCATGCCCTGTCGGGCGTCTTGTCGTGTCCGTCTTGTGCCTTTGGCTTCCCTGTTCGGCGCTTATGTTCAATATCCGCGTCCAGCACCCGCGTTCGGCGCTTATGTTCAACACTCGCGTTCGGCATCTATGACCAACACCCGTGTGCGATCCTCATGCTTGATCATCATGTTCGACTGTCATGTTCCGCCGTCGGGCCCGTCATGCGGGCCTGGAGACAGCAATCCCGTTGCACAAGTGGTTACGTGCTTTGAAGCCACTCGGCAAGTCGCTAGAATGAGCGCATTCTCAGCGAGGCCGCGTCATCGGTCTCCGTCTGTCGACTGTCGGTGGTGACGCTTATCCGGGTCGTGCAGGCTTTCCGCTCATGTTTCAGATCACCCAAGGAATGCCTCGCTCAATGAGCTATCAGGTATTGGCGCGCAAGTGGCGCCCGCGCAATTTTCACGAACTGATCGGTCAGGAGCATGTCAGCCGTGCGCTGGTCAATGCCCTCGATCAGGGGCGCCTGCACCATGCCTATCTGTTCACCGGGACTCGCGGTGTCGGCAAGACGACGCTGGCGCGCATTCTCGCCAAGTGTCTGAACTGCGAGGAGGGTGTCAGCTCCAGACCCTGCGGCGTGTGTGGCACCTGTCGCGAGATCGACGAGGGGCGCTTCGTCGACCTGATCGAAGTCGACGCCGCCTCGCGGACCAAGGTCGAGGACACGCGTGAGCTTTTGGACAACGTCCAGTACGCCCCGACCCAGGGACGCTACAAGGTGTACCTCATCGATGAGGTGCACATGCTGTCGACCCATAGTTTCAATGCGCTGCTCAAGACGCTGGAAGAGCCGCCGCCCCACGTGAAATTCCTGCTCGCGACCACCGACCCGCAGAAGCTGCCGGTCACCATCCTGTCGCGCTGTCTGCAGTTCACGCTCAAGAACATGCCGCCGGTCCGCGTGGTCGAGCACCTCACCGACATTCTCGGGCGTGAGGAAGTCAGCTTCGAGGAAGACGCGCTGTGGTTGCTCGGCAAGGCCGCCGATGGCTCGATGCGTGACGCCATGAGTCTGACCGACCAGGCGATCGCCTTCGGCCATGGACAGGTGCGGCGCGAAGATGTCGCCGCCATGCTGGGCACCCTGGATCACCGTCATGTGCTGGCGCTGCTGGAATGTCTGGCGGATTTGAACGCCGCGAGTCTGCTGGCGGAGGTCGCGACGCTGGCCGAGCAGGGCCCGGATTACGGCGGTGTGCTGGATGACATGGCCTCCGTCTTCCATCGCCTGGCGATCGCCCAGATGGTGCCGAGCGCGCTGGACAACGGCCATGGTGACCGTGATGCACTGCTGGCGCTGGCCAGCCGCTTCACTGGCGAAGACGTGCAGCTCTATTACCAGATCGCCCTGCAGGGGCGCGCCGACATGGCCAATGCGCCGGATGCCCGCACCGCGCTGGAGATGACGTTGCTGCGCATGCTGGCCTTCCGCCCGCAGGGCGTGCCGCGTCCGGCGCAGACGCCGCGTCCGGCGCAGACGCCGCTGCCGATGACCGGCCAGCCGGAGGGCGCCGCTCAAGCCCCGGCACCACAGGCGTCCGCGCCGCAGGCTCCGGCTCAACAGGCTCCTGTTCAACAAGCTCCGGCTCAGCAGGCTCCTGTTCAAGAAGCACCGGTACAGCAGGCCCCGGCTGCCTCTGTGGCTCCCGCCGCGGCGCAGTCTGCCGCACCGGTGACTGAAGCACGGCCGCCGATGGCCGATGAGCCGCCCCCCTGGGCGACGGAGGACGTTCCCCATGACGCCCGGGATGCCGGCTTTCGCGACCTGACACAAGATGAGCCCCAGACATCGGCCGCGACAGGGTCAGCGCCGGCTGCCGAGCCAGCCCCGGCGATGTCTGCCACGGGTGCGCAAGCGTCGGAGCCGGTGGCTGCGCCCGCACTGGCAGCCGCTGCGCCCAGCTCGGCGATGTCACGCCTGAGCGCCGCCTTTGGTTCGGCGCAACCGGAACCGGAACCGGAGCCGAAACCGGAGCCGAAACCGGAGCCGGAACCGGAACCCGCTGAAGCATCAGTACCGGAGCCTGCTGAAACAGCAGCGCCGACGTCTGCTGAATTGTCAGCGCCAGCACAACCAGAGCCTGCTGCGCCGGTCGTGTCTGAGCCGGTCATGCCCAAGCCTGTCGAGGCAGCGGAACCGATGCCGGCAGCGGCTCCCGCGCCGGTTCAGGCATCAGCGCCTGCGCCATCCGATGCGCCGAGTGGTGATGGCCGCTTGAATCACGCGGCGTGGCTGGAGCTATTCCCGGCGCTGGGGCTTGGCGGCATCACACGCAACATCGGTGCGCACTGTCTGGTCGAGCACGATGATGGCACGCACCTCAAGCTGAGGCTGGACCCTGCCCAGTCCGCGATGATGGCGGATGTCCACCGGGAGCGCATTCACAAGGCGCTGGCAGGGCAGGGCGTGGTGCGGGAACTCGAGATCAATGTCGGCCCGCTGCCGGAGGGTCTCGAGACACCTCACAGCCGACGCATTCGACTGCTGGGTGAGCGTCAGCTGCGGGCGGTTGAAGCCTTGCGTGCTGACCCGCATATCCAGTCATTGGAGCAGCAATTGGGCGCGCGCTTGATCGAGGAAAGCGTCAACTCCTTCGAGCCGGACAATTTCTGATCGAGCGTCATCGGTCACCGCGACCGGTGACGCTCCCGGATTCCGGGGGGACGTGCTTGCGGGCATGTGCCCCCACGCCAGCCATGCCAGATGGCGCGGCTGGCAGACAGCATTTATCGTTAGTTCATGTACAACACGTCATTGATGAGGTGAGCCATGTTTGGTGGAAAAGGCGGTATGGGCAACATCATGAAGCAGGCGCAGGAAATGCAGGAGCGCATGCAGAAGGTCCAGGAAGAAGCGGCCAAGGCCGAAGTCCAGGGAGAAGCCGGTGCCGGCATGGTCAAGATCACCATGAACGGGCGCCATGACGTCTCGCGCGTCGAGGTCGACCCGAGCCTGATGGAAGAGGACAAGGAACTGCTGGAAGACCTGCTGGCCGCTGCCGTCAACGACGCGGTGCGCAAGGTCGAGGTCAATTCCAAGAAGCAGATGGAAGAGGCGACTGCGGGTCTCAACCTTCCGGCCGGCTTCAAGATGCCGTTCTGATGGGATTCTCGCCGCTGGTCGATCAGCTGCTGGATGCCCTGCGCGTGCTGCCGGGCGTCGGTCCGCGTACCGCACAGCGCATGGCGCTGCATCTGCTGGAGCGTGATCGCATGGGGGCCGACCGGCTGGTCGGTGTACTCGGCGAGGCGCTGGAGCGTGTCGGCTATTGCGCGCGCTGCCGGACGCTGACGGAAGAAGAGATCTGTCAGCTGTGCCTGAGTCCTCGGCGTGATGAGCGAGTGCTGTGCGTGGTGGAGTCCCCCGCGGACCAGCTTGCCATCGAAGGGGCGGGTGGCTACGTGGGACGTTACTTCGTGCTGCATGGCCACCTGTCACCGCTGGACGGCATCGGGCCTGAGGACATCGGTCTGGATGCGCTGGAAACCCGTGTGCGCGAGAGTCAGATCGAAGAGCTGGTGCTGGCCACCAACCCGACGGTCGAGGGTGAAGCCACCGCGCACTACATCGCCGAGCAGCTTCGCGATGTGGCGCATGGCGGGCAGCCCCTCAAGCTGACACGGCTGGCCTATGGCGTGCCGATGGGTGGCGAGCTGGAATATGTCGATGGTGGTACGCTGAGTCGTGCCTTCAGCGGCCGATTGCCCTTTACCCTCGGCGAGATCTGAACGTGTCGGGTTCGCCCGATCGCGTTTCGCCAGCGGCATGTCCTTGACGCGGAGCGTCCGAAAGGCAACAACAGCAGCACGTCTGCGGGCGTGGTGGTCAGGAACCACCACGCCCGCCGTCGTTTCCGCCCGGTGTCTGGCGAGTGCCCGTCACCCTTCATTTATCGCTTGCCCGGGCAAGCCAGTCACCATGAGATATTCTTGCAGATGAGTGATCAATCCGCCGCCACCGCACTGCTGTCAGAGCTAGACTTCGACGCCATCTGGGTCGAGACCCCCGAAGCGCTGGCCGCTGCCTGTGCCGAACTTGAGGGCGCCGACTGGTTGGCGCTGGACACCGAGTTCATCCGTGAGTCCACCTTCTTCCCGATTCCGGCACTGGTGCAGCTGATGGCGGCCCGCGATGGTGAGCTGCCCGGTGCGGATGGCAAGACGCCGCGCATCTTCCTGATCGACCCCACGGTGGTGCCGGCCAGTGACGCGCTCAAGCGTCTGCTGGGTCCTGAGGGGCCGCTCAAGCTGCTGCATGCCTGCGGCGAGGACATGGAAGTCTTCCTGCGCTGGGCGGGCGTGGCGCCGGCACCGCTGATCGATACCCAGATCGCCGAAGGGCTCACGGGTGGCGAGGCCTCCATGGGTTATCAGCGTCTGGTCGAACGTGTGGCCGGCATCACGGTGCCCAAGGAAGAGACGCGCTCCAACTGGCTCAAGCGTCCGCTGAGTCAGGCGCAGTGTGACTATGCCGCTCTGGACGTGCTGTTCCTGCCGCAGGTCTGGGCACAGCAGCGTGAGGTCCTGAATCAGCTGGGTCGCATGGCCTGGCTGGAAGAGGACTGCAGTGCCCCGGGCAGCAGCGGGGGTGCCACGCCGGACCCGGAGTACTGGAAGCGCCATCGCAGCCTGTGGAAGCTCACGCCGCGTGGGCTGGCCGCCTGGCAGTCCCTGTGCGAGTGGCGTGAGGCCCAGATTCGTCTGCGTGACGTGCCGCGCTCGCGCCTGCTGGCGGATGCCCAGCTGTTCGCCATCTGCGAGCGTCTGCCGGTCAATCGTTTCGAGCTGGCCAAGGTCGAGGGGCTCCACCCGCCGCAGATCAAGCGCATCGGCGACAGCGTGCTGGAAATTCTCAAGGACGTGGCGATGATCGATGACAGCCAGTTGCCGCGCGTGCCGCCGTCGCCGTTGGCGCCGGAATGGAAGGCGCGCATGAAGCGCCTCAAGCGTGAGGTCAACGCGGTCGCCGAGGCCCAGGACCTCAAGCCGGAGATTCTCGGCAAGCGTCGCGACATGGAAGCGCTGGTGATCGCCGACTACGAAGGTGAGCCGCTGCCGTTGCCGGGTGGCTGGCGCGGCGCGCTGCTGGCCGAGCGCCTCGCCAAGGCGTTCCAGCCGGAATGAGTCAAGGATTGCCTCCGGCATGGCCGGGGGCGATCACGTAACCAATGTGAGACGTCGTGCGCTCGTGTCCCGTGCGCACGCTGATGCGCGCATGCGCTGCAAGATGACGTGATGGGTGGTCCCGATGACTGATGACAAGATGATCTGCGAGATCTACAAGAGCGCCCGCAAGGACGAGATGTATCTGTACGTCGAGAAGACGCGAGGTCTCAAGGATGTGCCGGAGTCCCTGCTGGAGATCTTCGGCAGGCCTGCGCCGTTGATGACGCTGTTGATCCGTGCCGACAAGCCGCTGGCGCGTGTGGCCAGTACCACGGTGCTGGAGAAGATCCGGGAGCAGGGCTTCTACCTGCAGATGCCGCCGGTCAAGGAAAATCTCCTCAAGGAGATTGGCGTGACGCCGCCGGAAACGCACTACTGACGACTGCCCGTCGTCAGACGAGACCGACTGGACCGACCCTGCTGCCCGGCAGGGCGAGGAGAGCAAGATGAGTGATGTTCCGCAACCTGACGGCGGAAAACGTGAGCGTTTCTGGGAGCGACATGCGCTTTCGGAGCTGAACACGGCCGAGTGGGAGGCACTGTGTGATGGCTGTGGCCAATGCTGCCTGCTGAAATTCGAGGATGAAGACAGTGGCGACATCGCGGTACTGGATGTCGCCTGTCGCCTGCTGGATGTGCGCAAGGTCAGCTGCCGTGATTACCCCAATCGCGCCACACGCGTGCCGGGCTGCATCCCGCTGGATGTCGAGACGGTAGGCAAGCTGCGCTGGCTGCCGGAAACCTGTGGTTATCGCCGCCTGAATGAAGGCCGTGAGCTGCCAGAATGGCATCCGCTGCTGACCGGGGATGCCAGAAGCGTCAAGCGTGCCGGTGTCGCGGTGTCACGCTTCGCCGTCTCCGAGGCCTCGGTGCGCCAGCAGGATCTGGAAGACCATATCATCGCGATCATCGACCCGGAGAGCTGAGGCGCTGACGTTTTCGCGTCTCCCTGTCTGCCCGTCTTGATCGTGCAAGCGCAGCTCCTTGAGCTGCGCTTTTTCTTTGCCTGTTTTTCTTTGCCTGTTTTTCCTTGTCCGTTTTTCCTTGCCTGGTCTGAGGCAGGTGGGGCCTGGTGGTGTCTGCGTCAGAGCCGCCGTCTGCATGGCAAGGCGGGGGCCGGCTGGCGCAATGGCTGGTTGTAAATAAATGAACGTTCATTTATTTTGTGTGGATTCTCATCCTGAGCAGATCCAGAGGCAGACAGGCCATGCGCCATCGTGATGAATACAAGCAGCAGGCGCTGCTGGAAGCCACTCTGCATGAGGTGGCCGAGCATGGTTTTGCCGTGACCTCCGTGGCACGCATCGCGCGTGCTGCCGGCATGTCCCCCGGAACGCTCTATCTTTACTATCGCGACAAGGACGACTTGCTGGAGGCCACCTTCAGCGAGGTCAGCCGCCGCATCATCGAGGTGGCGCTTGATGCCTTCGAGGCCGAGCCGGACGCGCAGGTATCACGGGGCACATCGCCCGCGATGTCCCCCGCGGCCTGGCAGCTCAAGTCAGCGCTGTGTCGGGTGTGGCACGCCCTGGTGATGCTGGGGCGCCGCCAGCCCGCCTTGTTCCGCTTTCATGATCAGTTTCTTCACTCCTCGCATATGCGGGACGCCTTGAAGGTGGCCAACCAGGAGCGGGCCGCGCCCCTGCTGGAAGCCTTCGCGCAGGGCCAGCGGACCGGCATTCTGAAACAGATCGACATCGCTCTCATCGAGGTGTTCATGTTTCGTTCGATCTACAGCCTGCTGCAGGGCTCGGGCTGTCAGGTGCCGGCCATCAGTGATGCATGCTTCGACCAGGCCTTCGAGATGGCCTGGGACGCGATAGCGCTTCGTCATCCAGCGCCGTGAGCCATGGCCGTACGCATTGCCGGACAGATGACAGATCTTCGTTTTGTGCTTTTCCATTCCAATGACTCAAGGGCCTGCTGATGAAACTTCGACCTGGTGCCAAGCCACACCTGCGTACTCCCGCCGCCTGGCGCGGAGGCCTTGCCCTGCAGCTGTTTGCCGGTCTGCTGCTGGCCCTCGGGCTTTCGGCCTGCAGCGAGGCCGAGGCGCCGCTGAAGAAGCAGAAGGTGCATCCGGTCAAGTTGCTGTCATTGTCGGATGAGGGGGGCGGTGTCATTCAGCGCTATCCCGGCGTGGTCGAGGCCTCCGAGCGTTCCAATCTCTCGTTCCGGATCGGCGGTGAGCTGCGTGAGCTCAACGTGCAGGCCGGCCAGGAGGTCACGCAGGGTGAGCTGATCGCGCAGCTGGATGATCGTGATGCCCGCAGTCAGCTCAACAACGCCCGTTCCAGCTTCAATCTCGCCCAGGCGACCTACAAGCGCATGAAGTACTCGGTGGAGAAGGGCGCCATCAGCCGTGCCCGCTTCGATGAGGCGCAGGCGGAATTCCAGTCGGCACAGGCCCAGTACTCCCAGGCGCAGGACCAGCTCAGCTATACCGAACTGAAAGCCCCCTATGACGGGGTGATCGCCCGAGTGCCGGTGGACAACTATCAGGTGGTCACGGCGCAGGAAACCATCGCGGTGCTCCAGCAGCCCGGTCAGATCGACGTGACCTTCAATCTGCCGGAACGCCAGGTGCGCGCCATCGACCGTGAGCGTGCCATGGCCGGGCGTCAGGAGGATGCAGCGCTGGCCTGGGTACGCTTCGGGCGCGGTGAACAGCGCTATCCGGCGCGCTACAAGGAGCATGACACCAGCGCCAGTGAGGGCTCGCTGAGCTATCAGGTCACCCTGACCCTGCCGGAGCCTCAGGACATCACCGTGCTGTCCGGCATGAGCGCGACGGTCGAGCTGGACATGCAGCAGCTGACGGGGGCCACCGGGGGGCAATGGCGTGTGCCGGTGGGAGCGGTGGTGATGCGCGATGCCGACCCGCAGCAGGCCGTGGTGTGGCGTTATGTGGAAGACGGCTCAGCTGCCACCGAGACGTCACCGGACGTCGAGGACGAGGGCAAGGCAGGGCAGGGGACGGTGGAAGCCGTGCCCGTCGAGGTGCTTCAGGCCACGGGGGAGGGGCTGGTGATCACGGGGGAGTTGAATGCCGGTGATCGTCTGGTGACCGCGGGTGCCAGCCGCATGCAAGCCGGGGAGCCTGTGCGCCCCTGGGTCAAGGAAGCGGGGCTCTGATCCATGGTCGATTACTTCCTGAGACACAAGGTTATCAGCTGGATGGTCACGCTGTTGCTGTCGGTGGGCGGCGTGGTGTCATTCTTCAATCTTGGCCAGCTGGAGTTTCCCGAGTTCACCATCCGCAATGCGGTGGTGATCACCCAATACCCGGGCGCCACCCCCAAGCAGGTGGAGGAGGAGGTCACGCTGCCGCTGGAGAAGGCCATCCAGCAGATTCCCAATCTCAAGCGTGTCAGTTCGGTCAACAGTTCAGGCCTTTCGCAGATCACGCTGGAACTCGAGAGCAGCGTGCGCGCAGGCGAGATGCAGCAGTACTGGGATCTGTTGCGGCGCAAGATCAATGATGCCCAGTCGAGCCTGCCACCCGGCAGCTCCTCCTCGGTGGTCAATGATGACTTCGGGGACGTGTTCGGCCTGCTCTACAACCTGAGTGGCGAGGGCTACTCGGCGCATGATCTCGAGGATCAGGCCGATTTCCTGCAACGCGAACTGACGCTGGTGGAGGGCGTGAAGAAGGTCTCCATCGTCGGCGCGCGCAGCGAGCAGGTGATCGTGGCGCTGGACCGTGATCGCATGCAGGCGCTGAACATCTCGCCGGACCAGCTCTCCAATCTGCTCAATGCCCAGAACGTGGTCGGCAATGCCGGTCGTATCCGTCAGAACGGCCTGTCGCTGGAATTGCAGCCGGGTGGGGAGTTCCAGAGCGTGCAGGATCTGGAGCGCCTCGTGGTCGGTCGCCCCGGCAATGGCGGCCTGATCCGTCTCGGGGATATCGCCTCCGTCAGCCGCGAGTACACCGAATCGCCGTCACGTCTCTATCACACCGATGGCGAGACCGCTCTGTCGCTGGGGATCTCGTTTGCCTCCGGCGTCAATGTGGTGGAGGTCGGCGAGCGAGTCGACCAGCGTCTGGGGGAGCTTGAATCGCGCATGCCGTTGGGCATGGAGCTGACCACCGTCTATCACCAGCCGCAGGTGGTGGATGAGGCGGTCTCCGGCTTCCTGCTCAATCTGGCCGAGGCCGTCGGTATCGTGATCCTGGTGCTGCTGCTGTTCATGGGCGTCAAGAGCGGGGTGCTGATGGGGCTGGTGCTGCTGATCACCATCCTCGGCACCTTCGTGATGATGTCGATCCATGGCATCGAGCTGCAGAAGATCTCGCTGGGCGCGCTGATCATCGCGCTGGGCATGCTGGTGGACAACGCCATCGTGGTCACGGAAGGCATGCTGATCGGCCTCAAGCGTGGCAAGACCAAGCGTCAGGCTGCCTTCGAGGTGGTCAACCAGAATCGCCTGCCGCTGCTGGGGGCCACGGTGATCGCGATCACCGCCTTCGCGCCCATCGGTCTGTCGCCGGATGCGACCGGGGAATTCGTCGGCTCGCTGTTCTGGGTGCTGTGTTACTCGTTGCTGTTGAGCTGGATCACCGCCCTGACGCTGACCCCGTTCTTCTTCGACATGTTCTTCCGCGAAGCGCGTGAGACATCGGGCAACGACAAGGATGGCGCCGAGCATGAAGACCCTTACCGGGGCGTGATCTTCCGTGGCTTCCGTACCCTGCTGGGCTGGGCGATCCGTCTGCGCTGGCTGACCCTGGGTGGGGCGCTGGCACTGCTGGTCGTGGCCGTGATGAGCTTTGGCCAGATCAAGAATGCCTTCTTCCCGGATGCCTCGACACCGCTGTTCTTCGTCGATGTCTGGATGCCGGAAGGCACCGATGTGCTGGAGACCGAACGGCATGTCTCGCGTCTGGAGCAGCAGGTGCTGAAGATGGAGCGCGTCAATCATGTCACCAGCGTGACCGGGGGCGGTGCCCAGCGCTTCACCCTGACCTACTCGCCGGAAGACAGCTACGCGAGCTTCGGTCAGCTGATCGTCGAGACCGAGGACCGCGACAGCCGCGAAGCGCGCATGGAGGAGGTGATACGCCTGTTGCGCGCCGAATATCCGCAGGTGGAATACAAGGTGCAGGCCTTGCAGGTCGGCCCGTCCGCCAAGGCCAGTCTCGAGGCGCGCCTCTACGGCGAGGACCCGGCGGTACTGCGCCAGCTGGCCGCCGAAGTGCGTGACGTCTTCGAGCAGGAGCCGCTGGCAGACAGCATTCGCCTGTCGTGGCGCAATCGCGTCAATCGCATCGAACCCGAGTTCCTGGATGATCAGGCGCGGCGTGTCGGCGTGACGCGGGATGCATTGCATGAGGCATTGCTGATCAACAGTGATGGCGAGAGCGTCGGCGTCTATCGCGAGGGCTCCGAACTGATCCCGATCCTGCTGCGCGGTGAGGAGCGTCAGCGCTTTGATCTCGACACCCTGGCCAGTCTCAACGTCTGGAGCGACGAACAGGAAACCTATGTGCCGGCGGGAGCGGTGATGGGCCCGCTCAAGGCCGAACTGCGTGATCCCCTGATCAAGCGGCGCAATCGCGAACGCATGCTGGCGGTCTATGCGGAGCCGATGCCACTGTCCGGCGAAACGGCCGCCAGTGTATTGAGTCGCATCCGACCCAAGGTCGAGGCCATCGAGCTGCCGGAGGGATATCATCTGGAGTGGGGCGGTGAATACGAGACGTCCACCGATGCGCAGAAGGCGCTGTTCTCCTCGCTGCCGATGGGGCTGTTGGGGATGTTCGTGATCACGGTGCTGCTGTTCTCCAACCTGCGCCAGGCGCTGGCCATCTGGTCCATCGTGCCGCTGACGCTGATCGGTATCGTCAGCGGGTTGATCGTGTTCGGGGCGCCGTTCACCTTCATGGCACTACTGGGCACCCTGAGCCTGGTCGGCATGGTGCTCAAGAACGCCATCGTGCTGGTGGAGGAGATCAACGTGCAGCTGACCGAACAGGAGGACCGCTTCCAGGCGGTGATGCTGGCGGCGGTCAGCCGCGTGCGGCCGGTCTCGATGGCGGCGATCACGACCATGCTGGGCATGATTCCGCTGTTCTCGGATGCCTTCTTCTCGAGCATGGCGGTGGCGATCGTCTTCGGTCTGGGCGTCGCGACGCTGCTGACGCTGGTCGTGCTGCCGGTGGCCTACTGTGCACTGTTCCGTATTCCGGCAGGCAAGCACGAGGCGGCGTAGTCACGTCCCCCATGGCCATCCTCCCGGGAAGGCGCCATGCCGTGATGCCAAGCACTGATGGCAAGCACTGAGGCATGCCGTGCGCCCGATGACAGCGCCTGTCGTCGGGCGCACTGCCGTTGGCGAGTCAGCGGTGTTCTCACGCGTCATCGCGATGCAGTCGATCCCGCATGGGGGCATCGCCAACAGCGCCTTTCCGTTACACTATGCGCCGCCAGTGGTGTGTTTAGGGTCCGCTGCTGGCCCGTCGTCATCAAAACCTGTCGAGTCGTGAGGTGTGCCTTGGTCGAACCCCTGAGTGCCTGGTGGGGGCAGCAGCTGGTGTTGTGCGGTTGGCGTTTCAGTGCGACACCCGAAGCGGTGTGGACATCCGAGGAGGCGCGTGCGCGCCTCAAGGCGCTGGAAGTGCCGGATGCCGGCGAGCTGGGCTGGCGCTTGCTGGAAGCGTTCCCCAGTGACATGCCCGACTCGCTGCGTCAGCTGGAAGCGCTGGAGCTGCTGGCGTTGGCGCGGACGGCTGGCTGGCTGTCCGAGGCGCGCACGCGTGCCTGGCTGGTGCGATTGCTCATGGCCATCGCATCACGTTTCACCTCGCTGGATGACTGGCTCAAGGCGCTGGCGCATTCGCGCAGCGATGCTGGCTGGACACGCGGCGATGACGGCTTCTTCGAGGCCAGTCTCGCGCTGTCCCGGCTGGAGCAGGAAGAGGCGGGCGTCACCTGGCCGCGTCTGCTGGAGGCGCTGGAAGGCCGTCAGCCGGTACCCGCCACCGAGCTGTGGCCGCAGGGTGAGCGTGACCGGGTGTGGATGGCGCGCGCCATCTTTGCACCCTGGGTCGGCGGGACGGCACTGACGTCGACGGATGACGGCCTCTGCGAGGCGAGTGACAGCGGTTTTGATGCGCAGGGTCACTGGCCCGACGTGCAACGCTGGCTGCGTGATACCTGGGCGATCCGCACTCGTGACGAATTGATCCGTCTGCTGTTGTGGCTGGCCTCGCAAGGGCATCGCTACGGCTGGGACATCGACAGCGCGCGCATGCTGTCGGCCAGTCAGGATGAGCGTGACAAGTGGCTCGACGAGCTGGAGTCTGACGCCGCCTCCGAGGAGGCCGAGCGCAAGGCTCAGGGGCTCGCCGGCACCCCGGCACATGCGGCGGCCAGTGCGGAGCTGGCGGCCGCTGCGGGTCTCGAACAGGGCCCGTCGCCCGTGGCCTACGGGGAGCTGCTGCTCCAGTATCTGGATCGTGGTGAGCCACTGGAATTTGCCGCCTGGGACTGGCTGCGGCTGGTGGATCTGGCCTTTGCCGGTCTATGTGCCGGCTGGTTGAGTCGTGAGGAGGGCGAGGACTTCGCCGCGCATGGTATCGACCTGCTGGTGCGTCGCTACGCGGATTGGCAGGGCGTGGCGCGCGCTTATCAACGCGGACGCAGCCTGTTCGAGGGGGCGGATCTCACCGGCTCCACCGACAGTGACTGGCGGCCATTGATGGCCTCACCGGTGACGCCGCTGCGCTGCGAGCTGCACGCGTTGCTGCCGGAGGCCATCCGGGATCGCTCACGCACCGCCATGCGTCAATGGCGCAGTGACAGCCGCCACTGGGTGCTGGCCATTGCCAGCATTCGAGAGCCGGACCTGCTCTATCGTCAGGGGCTGCCTGCGGATGTGGCGGACGCGCGGCGTGAAGAGGCGCGTCAGTACCTCAACGAGACGCTGGCCCTGGATACCCGCGATGGCGTGGCCGGCATGGCGCGTTTCTGGCTGCCGGCGCAGGCCCATCACCTCAATCAGCTGGCGGCCGATGCCGCACGGGGTGGGCTGCCTGATCCTCAGACACCCTTCGGTCGCGCCGATACCGCCGAGCTGGAACGGCGACAGCGGCTGGCAGTCTGTCATCGTCATCCTGCCAGCATCGTGATGGCGGAGAAGTACGCGTTCTATCTGCTGATGGTGCAGGACAGCCGCGATTTCGATGCCGGTGAGCTGGCGCAGTGTGCCGAGCGCCTGCGCAGCGCACTGTGCCGCTTCTATCCGGACGCCGTCCGCCTGCTGGAAGCCTGGGCGGTATGGGAATCCGCGGTCCCGGAACTTGAGGACCACCCGCTGGTCAACGAGATCCGCTGGCATCTCGAGGACCCCGGCAGCCTGTTCCACTGGCTCGACTGGCGCGCCAGTGACTGGCAGGAGCCCGGCGAGCGCCCCAGTCTGGATCGTTTCACGGCGCTGGCACTCAGTGGCCCGCTCAATTCGCCCTGCTGGGGCGAGCCGATGGTCGAGCATGGCCGGGGAGTCGAGGAACTGACCGGCTGGCTGGAAGGTCATTATGGTCTGGCCAACGCCGAGATGCTGATCGGCTTCCTCGATTTCCTGCGTGATGCCGGGGATCGGGACGAATATCAGATCAATTACGGCCCCTATACCCTCAATCGTGCGCGTCTGGACAACGAGATCGATGTGCTCGAGAGCGGTGAACGCGGCGAGGATGAGCAGGTGCACCTCGATCGCCTGCGCCGTGTGCGTGACAATGAGGCCCGCTGCAATGAGCTGGACATGGCAGCCTGGGACATCGCGCAGCTGGTGGATCTGGCGATTGCCGGCCGTCAGCTGGGATGGCTGGATGCGGCCACCTTCACTGCCTATCTGGACAGCGCCCATGCGATGGCGCGAGCACACTACGGCAGCTGGAAGGAATATGCGCGCGGGTTGTTCGCCGGCTATGCCTTCTTCATGGGCGATACCGATCAGCGTGACAGCTTCCTGCGCGGCTTCCGTGATGTATTGATCCAGTGGCTGACGGCGGCGCCGCCATTGGCCGGACCCTGGGCCAGTCTGGATTTCCCGGGCGCGCGTCCGGGGCATTGGCCGGCGCTGCATCTGGATACCCTGAGCGGCGATGCTCGTCTGCTGCATTGAGTATTTTCTGATGCTTTAGTCTATCTTGTGAGGCGATGGCATACGGATTGCGGCAATATGCACTACCCTGCTGCGAACGGCATTCAATTGCGTCACAGGTCTCAGGGCATGCCGTTGATCCTGTTGATTCACGTTTCAGGCATGCAGGCATCTCGTGATGACGGGATTCCTGCCGGCTTTCTGTCTTGTCATGCATCACCTGTTATCGCCGTCCGCAAGTGCTGATCACGTTTTGTCTCATGGCACCGGGCCCACGACGAGGAATGTTGGATGCGTCACACGTTATTGTGTTGTCTTTTACTGTTGCCGCTAGGTGTGGCGGGGTGTGCCAGCCATTCACAGCCTCCGAGTGACATGGCCTATTACGATGTCGATCTGCCGGAATTGCCCAAGCTCAAGCGTTACCGTCAGCAGGCCGGCCAACCGCAGGGCCCGGCAGAGCCGCAGCTGGCATCGGGTCCCAGTATCCGGGAAGTGTTGCTGGAAGAGCATGATCGCTGGGCGGGAACGCCCTATCGCCTGGGTGGCACCAACGCACGGGGCATCGATTGTTCCGCGCTGATGCAGCATGTGTTCAGTGACGGTTTCGGGATCGAACTGCCACGTACCACCCGTGATCAGGTCAAGCGGGGCAAGCGTATCGACAAGTCGCAGTTGAAGCCGGGGGATCTGGTGTTCTTCCGCCCCTCACGTCGTTACAACCATGTGGGCGTGTATGTGGGCAACGGCTATTTCCTGCATGCCTCCACGTCACGTGGCGTGAAGCTGTCGCGGCTGGACAATGTCTACTGGTCGCAGCACTACTGGCAGTCGCGGCGGCCCATGCCCCACGAGGCCATGCAGATGAAACTGGCCATGCGCAGTCAATGACGACACTCGCATGATGGACAACACCCGGCCCTGGCCGGGTGTTGTCGTTTTCGGCCGGCGAATTCTCGAGCCCCGCCATGTCCGGCAGCCCGCCTCATGGGCTTTCGCGTACCACGGAATGTTCGATCACGAAGTCGACGAAGGCCTGTTCGGCCCGCGACAGTCCACGCTCACGTCGCCAGGCCAGCGACAGGTCCAGCCAGGCGGGTTCACTGAAGGAGATGGCGGTGAGGTTGTTTTCCTCACGGTCATCCTCCACCACGCGCTTGAGGAAGGTGGTGATACCGAAGCCGCGTGACACGATCGCCTTGTTGAGCGCGATCAGGTTGGATTCGAAGGCGATACTGGGAATCAGACCGTGCTGGCTTGCCAGACGTTCGATGAAATCGCGATGGAAATAACCGCGCTTGAAGACGACCAGCTCTTCAGCGAAGAACGCTTCGAGACTGATGTGCTCCCGTGTCGCCAGCGGGTGGTCGTTGGGCAGGCAGACCACCATCTCTTCGCGCAGGAAGTGCTGGCTGACCAGCCCGCTGGTGGCGCTGCCGGGGTGTTCCTCGACGATGACGCCCAGATCCAGCTCGCCATTGTCGATCATCTTGCGAAGACTCAGGGTGCCGCCCTCGATCACGCTCAAGGTGATATCGGGGTGGCGCGCCTTGAAGGCCATCAACAGGGGCGGGAAATAGTAGGACCCCAGCATCGAGGACACGCCGATGCGTACCTCACCTTTGACCAGGCCATCCAGTTCGGCCATGGCCAGGGCCGCTCGCTGCGCCTGTTGCAGCAGAGAGCGTGCATGCATGAGCAATGTCTCACCGGCGGGTGTCAGACTCACGCCCTTGGTGCCACGTATCAGCAGCGGCTGGCCCAGCCGGGTCTCCAGGTTGGCGATCGACTGACTGACGGCCGACTGGGCCAGTTGCAGCGCCATGGCGGCGGCGGTGAAGCTGCCGCGCTCCGTGACACTCACGAAGATCTCCAGTGCCCGCAGATCGAAGGGCAGTTTCATGTCGCGCTCTTCATGTCTGATGCCATCCTCATCCATCTCCCTTGTCCCCGACCCTGACCGGCGTCCCTTGCGGCCATCACGCCGTCCAGTCCCTGGACGTCATTCACCATGCGCAGGCGGTCTGACGGCGTGAGGCCTGCAGGCCGGTGGGTCAGGCTCATGGGTATCACTTTTGCTGATGGCTGGCATCATGTCTAGCTATTTTACTGATGGTGTTCGAGGGCGCAGACTCACGCCATCCCCATGATTGACTGCAGGTACCTGATGGCTTCATCGCTGAGTGCGTCTTCCACCGCCCCATCCGACTCGGGGCATCACGACACTGCCGGGCAGCCAGTACTGCCGTCTCCTCTCAAGGCGCACGGCCGTGATTGGCGACGCATGACCCAGGCGTTGTGTCTGGGCTCCTTCGTCGTCTTCATCAATCTCTATGTGGTGCAGCCGATGTTACCGCTGCTGGCGACCGACCTTGGCCTGAGCTCGCTGCAGGCGAGTCTGTCGTTGTCGGTGACCACCCTCACGCTGGCACTGGCGTTGCTGGTCTTCGGCCCGCTATCGGATGCGCTGGGACGGCGACGTCTGCTGCTCTGGACATTGGCCGGGGGGGTGGCCTGCTCGGGACTTGCCTTGCTGGCTGAAGGTTTCTGGTCGCTGTTGGCAGTACGTGCGGTGCAGGGCTTTCTGCTCGGGGGCTTGCCGGCGGTCGCGGTCGCCTACATGAGCGATGAGATGGAACAGCCGGCGTTGATGGCTGCGGTGGGGCTCTATATCAGTGCCAATTCGCTCGGCGGCATCAGTGGGCGGGTCGCTGGAGGTTTCGTGGCTGAGCACTGGGGCTGGCAGATGAGTTTCGCGGTGATTGGCGGTATCAGCCTGTTGCTGCTGGCGGCGCTGTGGCAGTTGCTGCCGCGTCAGCGACGCTTCGTGGCACAGCCCTTCCATCCGGCCAGCATGCTGGCAGGGCTGGGGCGCCATCTGCGCAATCCACGGCTGTGGCCGGTGTTTCTGCTCGGTGGACTCAACTTCTTCATCTTCGTGAATCTCTACAGCTACATGACCTTTCGCCTGAGCGCGGCCCCCTGGTCACTGGGGAGTCAGTGGTTGGGATTGCTGTTTCTGACCTATCTGGCAGGCACCTTCGGTGCCTCGCAGTCCGGCCGGCTGGCACAGCGTCTGGCCGCCGGGCGGGGGCAGTCACTCGCGCAGGGAGCGCAGCGACAGGAGGAGCAGGATGGTGCGCAACGCTGCGGCCAGGCACTGACCATGATGCTGGGCACCGCGCTCTTGATTCTCGGCACTCTGGTCACGCTGAGCCATTCGTTGATCGGCATGCTGGCCGGCCTGAGCCTGAATGCCTTCGGCTTCTTCCTGGCACATGCCACCGCGTCGGCCTGGGTCGGGCGCAATGCCGAAGGGGCGCGGGCCAGCGCCAGCGCGCTCTACCTGACGGCTTACTATCTCGGGGCGAGCCTGGGCGGCTTCTGGCTGGAGCCCTTCTGGCAGCAGGCAGGGTGGCCAGGGGTGGTGGTGGGTGGCGTCAGCGTTCTGCTTGTCACCCTGGGGTTGGCGATGCTGTGCTGGCGACGGGCCACGCCGCAGCATTGATATCCACCGTGAGATTCTTGCCTGACACGCAAACGGCTCGCCATCTGGCGAGCCGTTTGCGTGTCAGTGGCAGGCGAGGCGACTCGACGGTGAGACTCAGTGCGCCGGGGCGTCATCTCCCCAGATTTCCTCAAGACGGTCATCACGGCCACACCCCGCGCGATAGAAGCGATAGCGCACCGGGTTCTTCTGGTAGAAGTCCTGGTGATATTGCTCGGCGGCATACCAGGGGCCCGCTGCCTCGATCTCGGTGGCGATGCCTTCGGGGAATCTGTCCTTCAAGTCGTCGAGGCTCGCCTGGGCGGCGTCTTGCTGTGCTTCATCCACCGGATAGATGCCACTGCGGTATTGGGTGCCGGCATCGCAGAACTGACGATCCACCGCGACCGGGTCGATGTTGTGCCAGAAGACCTCCAGCAGGGTGTCATAGCTGACCTTTTCAGGGTCATAGACCACCTTGACCGCCTCCGTATGGCCCGTCCTGCCGGCCGAGACCTGCTTATAGGTGGGATTGTCCGTCTCGCCTGCCGTGTAGCCGGACGTCGTCGAGATCACGCCGTCAAGCTTGTCGAAGGGGCCTTCCATGCACCAGAAGCAGCCACCGGCGAAGATGGCGACCTCCTGGCCTTGAGTGACACCCTCGGCGACGCCTCTGGGCGCCTGTTCCGGGTCAAAGGCATTGGCGTGGCCGGCAATCAGCAGACCGCCAAGTAGGCTGGCAAGCGGTGTGAGACGTTTGAGCGCAGAGGAGGGGAATCGCGTGTATCGGGTCATGGTGTCTCCGGGAAAGGCGTCGTTCCTTCGAGGTGAGAACACGGAAATCTCCATGTCTCGATGGGCCGCGAGGTGGCTTGCCTTGCCATTCCCTCACTGCCTGTATCAGGGAGCTACGCGAATCAACGCGGGATGGATGCGAAGATGTCGAATGAAACGGTACTGTTACCGTGATCATGATGAGGTCGTTCGCGTCATCATGACCTGATGAGTGCATCCAGTCAGCAACGCGTCTCGTAAGGACACGGTACATCCCAATGACATGCCCATGACGGCAGGAATCGAAAAGGAAATCGCCAGTGAATAAACGCAAGTTACTGCTTCTGGGCGCCATCGTCGCTGCCATCGTGGTCTTCTTTGCCAGTGGGGCACAGGACTACTTCACTCTGCAGAGCCTCAAGGCCAGTCAGTCGGAATTTCAGGCACTCTTCGAGGAATCGCCGTTCAAGGTCGCGGGTACCTTCTTCGTCGTCTACGTGGCAATGGCGGCACTCTCGCTGCCGGGTGCGGCATTGCTCACCCTGCTGGGCGGCGCCCTGTTCGGGTTTGGCTGGGGTCTGTTGTTGATCTCCTTCGCCAGTACCATCGGTGCCACCCTGGCCTTCCTCATCTCCCGCACGCTGTTGCGCGAAAGCATCGAGAAGCGCTTCCGTCGTCAGCTGGAATCCCTGAATCGCGGGGTCGAGCGTGAAGGCGGCTTCTATCTGTTCACGCTGCGTCTGGTGCCGGTCTTCCCGTTCTTCATCGTCAATCTGGTGATGGGCCTGACCCGCATGCGTGTGGTCACCTTCTATGTGGCAAGCCAGCTGGGCATGCTCGCCGGTACCGCCATCTACGTGAATGCCGGTCGTGAGCTGGGTCAGCTGGAGTCGCTGTCCGGCATCCTCTCGCCGGGGCTGATCGCCTCCTTCATCGCGCTGGGCCTCTTCCCGCTGATCGCCAAGAAGATCGTCGGCGTGCTGCGCAAGCGCAAGCAGCAGGCGGCCTTCGACAAGCCGAAGACCTTTGACTACGACATGGTCGTCATCGGTGCAGGCTCCGCCGGGCTGGTGACCAGCTATATCGCCTCTGCCGTCAATGCGCGTGTCGCGCTGATCGAGCGCCACAAGATGGGCGGTGACTGCCTCAACACCGGCTGCGTGCCCTCCAAGGCGCTGATTCGTGCCGGGCGTGCGGCTCATGAGATTCGTCAGTCCCAGCGCTTCGGGATCACCGCCAATGAGCCGGAAATCGACTTCGCCAAGGTGATGGGGCATGTGCAGGACGTGGTCGAGAGTGTCGAACCGCATGACAGCATCGAGCGTTACGAGAGTCTGGGCGTGGAAGTCCACACCGGCAACGCCAGACTCAGGACGCCCTGGGAAGTGGAAGTCGATGGTCGCGTGCTGACCACGCGCAACGTGGTGATCGCCACCGGTGCCCGCCCGCGTGTTCCTGCGATCCCCGGTATCGAGCTGATCACGCCGCTGACCTCTGACAATCTGTGGGATCTCAGGGTGCAGCCCAAGCGTCTGGTGGTGCTGGGCTCCGGCCCGATCGGCATGGAACTGGGGCAGAGCTTCGCGCGCCTGGGCAGTCACGTCACCATCATCGAGGGTGCCCCGCGGGTGATGCCGCGTGAAGACGAGGAAGTCAGCGCGCTGATGCACGAGCAGCTGGCCGGTGAGGGCGTCGATCTGCGCATCAATTCCACCGCCACGCGCATCGAGGTGCTCAAGGACAAGGACAGTCAGCCGATGCGCCATCTGGTCGTGAGTTCTCCCGACGGCGAGGAGAGCTGGATCGAGTTCGATGAGCTGCTGGTGGCCATTGGGCGCGAAGCCAACGTCGAAGGCTTCGGTCTGGAAGAGCTGGGCATCGCGGTCTCCGAGCGCGGCACCATCGATGTCTCCGAGTCGCTGCAGACGCTGCAGCCGAACATCTGGGCGTGTGGCGATGTCGCTGGCCCCTATCAGTTCACCCATGCGGCAGGTCATCAGGCATGGCACGCCGCGGTCAATGCACTGTTCGGCGGATTGAAGACCTTCAAGGTCGATTACCGCATCATGCCAATGGTCACCTACACCGAGCCGGAAGTGGCGCGGGTCGGCCTCAACGAGACCGAAGCCAAGGCGCAGGGCTATGACTATGAAGTGACCCATTACGAGATGGGCGAGAGTGACCGTGCCCTGGCCGAGCGTGCGACGGAAGGCTTCGTCAAGGTGCTCACCGAGAAGGGACGCGATCGTATCCTGGGCGTGACACTGGTCGGTGCCTATGCGGGGGAATGGCTGGCGGAATTCACCATGGCGATGAAGCATGGCATCGGTCTCAACAAGATCCTGTCCACCATCCATCCGTATCCGACACTGTCCGAGGCCAACAAGGCGGCAGCAGGCATGTGGAAGAACGCCCACAAGCCGGAAGGCGTGCTCAAGGTGCTGGATCGTTACTTCACCTGGCGCCGCAATGGACGCTTCGAGCCGACCAAGACACGCCAGGCGGATGACGCCACCCCTCCCGTGACGGTCGACAAGCACTGATCCTTTCCCATGCCGCGAACCTGCTCGTTCAGGGTCGCGGCATCTTGCTATCAGGAGAAACCTCCATGGCTACGACATGTCTGCCGGGGCGACGTCGCGCACTGGCATTGATGGGTGGGTCACTGGTGTTGATGGCCGGCATGAGTGCCATGCCCTGGGCCACGTCACTGGCGTACGCCGCCGATGCCGCCAAGGGGCGGGCAGTGCCGATGCTGGCTGCACTGGAGTGGAACGTGATCGCCGACAAGGCACGCGGTCAGCGCATCGACTTCCACGCCTGGGGCGGGAGTGAAGCCACCAACGCCTATCTGCGCGCCCAGGCAGAGATCGCGGCACGTGAGCACGGTATCGAGGTGCGTCACGTCAAGATTGCCGATACCGCCGAGAGCGTCTCGACCCTGCTGGCCGAGAAGGCGGCGGGGCGCAGTGATGGCAGTATCGATGTCATCTGGATCAACGGCGAGAACTTCCGCGCGCTCAAGCAGGCCGAGCTGGTGTGGGGACCCTTCGTCGAACGCCTGCCCAACAGCGAGTATCTGCTCGAGGAGATCGGTGCGCGTGACTTCGGGCTCGCCACCGAGGGAATGGAGGCGCCATGGGGGCGTGCCCAGCTGATCTTCATGTACGACAGTGCCTTGCTGGAATCGCCGCCACGTTCGATGCAGGCGCTGCTGGACGTGGCGAAGGCCAACCCCGGGCGCGTGACCTATCCGCAGCCACCGAGCTTTCATGGCACCACCTTTCTCAAGCAGGCGTTGCTTGAGTTGATGCCGGGTGAGCAGCGTGAGCTGCTGGCTGCGCCGGTGGCGAGTGATGCTCTGTTCGCTGAGGTGACCGCACCGCTGTGGGACTATCTCGATGCACTGCATCCGCTGATGTGGGCGCAGGGCGAGCGACAGCCAGCCGGCGCCGAGGAGCAGATGAAACTGCTGGCTCAGCGCAGTGTGTGGATCGCGCTGAGCTTCGTGCCCCAGGAAGTGGCCAATGCCCGTCAGGAAGGGCGGCTGCCACCGACCATCGAGCCGTATATCCATGACGGCGGCACTCTCGGCAATGTGCACTATCTGGCGATTCCGGCCAGTGCGCCTCACAAGGCGGCCGCATTGGTGTGGGTCAATCAGTTGATGTCCGCCGAGGCACAGGCCGCCAAGGCGGACCCCTCACGCTGGGGTGATGAGACGGTGCTGGACGTGACGCGCCTGCCGGCGGCACAGCGCGCTGCCTTCGACGCCTTGCCGGAGCTTGCGGGTGGCATGTCGCCCGAAGCGCTGGGCACGCCGCTGAGCGAGCCGCATCCCAGTTGGACAGATGCACTGGAGGCCGAGTGGGCGCGACGCTATCGCAACTGACGCAATGGCTTGCCGAGCGCTGGCGCGCTGAGCGCCCGGCGGGGCGCCTGGCATTGACACCGGCTCGCCTGCTGCGCTGGGCGGTACTGCTGTTGTTGCTCGGCCCCACGGCGCTGGGGCTGGCAGGACTGGTCGCACCGGCCTTCGGGCTGTGGCCGGCGCTTGGCTTCGAGGAGGTCTCGGCGATCGCCTGGCAGCGCTGGTGGGCCTTGCCGGGACTGGCCGACGGACTGCGTCTGACCCTGGTCAGCGGGATCGGCGGCACGCTGCTGGCGGTACTGCTGACCATGGGCTGGCTGGCCGCGGCCGCCGGTACCCGTTTCGGCGAGCGCCTCGAACGTCTGCTGGCACCGGTGCTGGCGATGCCGCATCTGGCGCTGGCTCTGGGGCTCTTGTGGCTGGCCGCTCCCAGCGGCGTGCTGATGCGACTGCTGCTGGCACCCTTCGAGGTGCTGGCCCCCCCGCAATACCCTCTGCCGGACGCGCATGGCATCACGCTGGCGCTGGGACTGGCACTCAAGGAAGCGCCGTTTCTGATGCTGATGGCCCAGACGGCGCTCTCGCGTCTGCCGGTCACCGCGCAACTGCAGGCGGGCCAGGCGCTCGGCTACAGCATCCCCCAGCTGCGCTGGCGAATTCTGATGCCGCAGGTGATGCGGGCCATCGCCCTGCCCATCGGTGCCGTGCTGGCCTATTCGCTGGCGGTGGTGGATGTCGCTCAGGTACTGGGGCCGACACGTACGCCGACCCTGGCGGTGCGTCTGGTCGAACTGTGGCGTGACAGTGACCCGAGCTCACGTCTACCGGCCAGTGTCGGGGCACTCCTGCTGGCTCTGCTGGTCATCGTGGTGATGGCGCTGGGTGCCGCTGTGGGACGTTATCTGTTGAATCGCCATCGTGACTGGGTGCTCGACAATCCTGCACCTCGGGCGGCGGTACGCAAGGGGCAGCGCGGGCGCGTGATCCGCGTCCTGCTTGGTACGGTGACGGCAGTCTCGCTGCTGGCCTTTGCCGTGATCGCCGTTCAATCGCTGGCCAGAAGCTGGTTCTTCCCGTCACTGCTGCCGGCTCGCTGGGGGCTGGAAAGCTGGCAACAGGCGCTTTCAGGACTGGGTGGAGCCTTCAGCAACAGCCTGTGGCTCGCCGTGCTGGTCGCCACCCTGGCGGTGATGCTCAGTGTGGCGGTCTTCGAGCGTGAGCGTGAGGTGGGTCGCCTGCGAGGCTTCGTGGTGTGCCTCTACCTGCCGTTGCTGCTGCCTCAGGCAAGCTTCCTGTTCGGTTTCCAGGTCGGCTGGCTGAGCCTCGGCGCGGATCCGGGCTGGGTGGGGGTGGTGATCGGCCATCTTCTGTTCGCCTTGCCCTATGCCTGGCTGACGCTGGCCGGCCCCTGGGCCCGCTTCGACGTGCGCCTCGAGCAGGCAGCACGACTGCTGGGGCGCTCGCGGCTTGAGGTGCTGATCGGCATCCGGCTGCGCTTGATGCTCAGGCCTCTGGCCATCAGCTGGGCAGTGGCCTTCGCGGTCAGCATCGCGCAGTACGTGCCGACGGTGGTGCTGGGCGGTGGACGCGTCCCCACCCTGACCACCGAGACGCTGGCGCTGGCCACGGGGGCGGATCCTCGCCTGACGGCGGTCGCGGCCTGTCTGCAGGCCTGTCTGCCGTTGCTGATCTTCCTGCTGGCGAGAGCCGTGCCTGCCGGGCGCGCGCTGGCACCGATACGTGGCTGATGCCTGACACCTTCCCCATTCAATCATTCTGGAGTCGATGAAGCATGCTGGACAAGTGGACCTCACGCTGGGTACAGCCACCCCTGAAACGCCTGGCACGTAGCGCAGCGGAACGCGGTCTGCATCCTGACCAACTGACGCTGGCTGGCTTCGTCATCGGCATGCTGGCATTGCCGCTGCTGGCCTATGGGCAATTCGGGCTGGCACTGATCGCGATCCTGATCAATCGGGTGGTGGATGGGCTGGATGGTGCCCTGGCGCGTCATGCGGGCTTGAGCTCGGACGCCGGCGGCTTTCTGGATATCTGTCTTGATTTCCTGTTCTACGCCGCCGTCGTGGTGGGCTTTGCACTGGCAGACCCGGCCACCAATGCCATGCCGGCCGTGGCGTTGCTGTTCGCCTTCGTGGGCACGGGATCCAGCTTTCTGGCCTTTGCCATCATGGCGGCCAAGCACCAGCTGGAGCGCCCCAATTTCACGCGCAAGGCCTTCTATTATCTGGATGGCCTGACAGAAGGCACCGAGACGATCGGCTTCTTCGTGCTGGCCTGTCTGATGCCGCACCATTTCGCATGGCTGGCGTGGATCTTCGCGGCGGCATGCATCCTGACCACGCTGACGCGCGTATGGGGAGGGTATGTAACCTTGCGGGCCCAGGACCGAAGCGAGCAGCACGGCACCGACCCGGACTGATACGTGCCAAGCGCGTTACCTGGCCCTGCAGATGACTCGTCCCGTCATCTTTTCTCATCGCGTTGTTCAAGCGCTCCGGAGTCTTGCCAATGAAAACCACTTCCCGTCAGTTGTCTTGCTTCCTCCCCATGCTCGCGGCAGTCGCCTCCAGTGGCCTGCTGGCGGCGGCGATGCCCTCTGCGGCGCTGGCGGCTGACCAGACCTTCACGCCGGCCGAGATTCTCGCCTGGGGCGAGAAGACCTTCGAAGGCCAGACCGCGTATCGCGTGGTGGAGCGCGAAGGCCGGCCCGCTCTCGAGGCGCGTGCTCAGGGGCAGGCCTCCGCACGCTATCTCGAGGAAGATATCTCGCTCGAGGAGACGCCCTATCTGAAGTGGTGCTGGCAGGTGGACAGCATCTATCCGGGCGTAAACGAGAAGACCAAGGGAGGGGATGACTACCCGGCGCGCCTCTATGTGGTCAACAAGACCGGCATCCTGCCGTGGCAGGTAGAGGCCATCAATTACGTCTGGTCCAGCAATGAGGCGAAGGACAGTCATTGGGACAATGCCTTCACCGACCGCGCCGTGCTGCTGGCGGTGGAGTCCGGTGATCAGAAGGTGGGGCAGTGGGTCGCCGAGGTGCGCGATCTGCGTGCCGACTACTCGGCGCTGTTCGGTAGCACGCCAGACGAGATAGCCGGGCTTGCGTTGATGGCTGACGGTGACAATGCCGGAGGCGACGCCACGGCGCTGTTCCGTGGGCTGAGCCTTTCCAGTGATACCACGCCGCCCAGCTGCGGCGCCTGATCTGCAGAGCGAATCCCCGGGAAGCGTCATCACAGACAGCATCATCAGAACCGGGCTTCAGAACCGGGCCTCAGAGCTGGGCCTGAGAACCAGGTTTCAGACATGAAAAAGCCCCGCGACCGAGAATTCGGTGGCGGGGCTTCAGGTTCAGGCGTCACACATTCTCGTGTGAAGCACTCATCGGGCGACAGGGCCACCCGATGAGGGAAGGGGCGGAGCTTAGTGCTCCACGCCACCTTCACCGTGAACGTGGCCGTGTTCCAGCTCTTCGGCGGACGCTTCGCGCACGTTGGTGATCTCGACGTCGAAGTTCAGGGTCTCACCGGCCAGCGGGTGGTTGCCATCGACAGTGACGGTGTCGCCTTCGACCTTGGTGACGGTGACCATCAGCGGGCCACCCTGGGTCTGTGCCTGGAACTGCATGCCGGCTTCGATCTCTTCGACGCCCTGGAAGGCTTCACGCGGCACTTCCTGCACCAGCGCTTCCTGGACATCACCGTAACCTTCTTCCGGAGAGACAGCGACTTTCAGCTTGTCGCCGGAAGTCTTGCCATCGAGTTCCTTCTCGAGGCCCGGAACGATGTTGCCGGCACCGTGGATGTAGGCCAGCGGCTCACGGCCTTCGGAGCTATCCAGCACTTCACCTTCGTTGTTGGTGAGGGTGTAGTGGAAGGATACGACGGCATTCTGGGCGATTTGCATGTTGAGGGCCTTTCGATAGGTATATGAACGGTCAATGGTAACGTGACCCTGAGGTGGCTGTCAGGGGGCTACGAGGAAAAATCCCGCGTATCGCGTGGCTTGCAGCTTGTTGAACAGCCATCCTGCAGGGCATGTCATCCACGTCACCGTGTCTTGAAATACTAGGTGACGCCCTGAAGGAGGCTTTTCAACCCGGTCCCCGAATTTTTTCTTGCCTGTTGCCCCGGGTGAGACTACACGCCTGCGCGAGCTTCCAGGGCGGGAAGGCGACGGGCATGGAGGAGAGAGGGGCTTGAGGGAAGATTGAGGGAAGATGGAAAGGGGGAGGAACAGGAGAGAAGAAAGAGGAGAACACGAGAGAAGAAAGGGGGAGCTGGCCGCGCTTCGCTGTACGAGGCAGGGCAACTTCAGGCGCCAATCACGGTCTCATGACCAATGACCGACAATGGTTGGTGCTGTCCGCTTGCGAGGGCATCGGGGGGCCGTTACTCTGCCTGTTCAGACTGCGAATTCTGACGCGGGCCTTTCGTTACCGGCTCCGCTCGCAAGGTCTGCCCCGTGGCCGCTGGCGGGAAACGACAATCACATGTTCCATGCGACCCTATCTTTCAGGAGAGAATTTCGATGACCGTGACACTGATCTGGCTGGTGAGCTTCGCCGCGCTCTTCATGCTGTGCTTGAACCGTTGGGAGGGCTCGCTGGGTGCCACCGTCAAGCGCATCCTGCCGGATGCCCTGAGCATCGACAGCGGTGATCGCTATGTCTGGGGCGCAGCGCTTGCCGTGCTGGGCGCTACTTTCATCGTCAACCCCATTTCCATGCTGATGGCGCTGATCATGCTGGCACTGATCGCCTTCATCGGCGGAAAGCTGATCTGCTGGGGCATGAGCAAGGTCAAGATGCACTGATCTGCCTTTATCATCCCGGGAGGCTTCAGTCCGCGTGTGACGCGCTGATCCGTTGCCTCCCACGGACACACGAAGGCCGGGCATCTGCCCGGCCTTCGTGTGTCTGGCACAGCTGTTCTCACCGTCGGTCTCTGGTCTTCACAGCCAGGTGGAGAGCGTGATGGAGCCGAACTGATCGCTTTCCTGTTGGGTCTCGAATTCGTGCGTGCGCCAGACGTTGACGAAGGCGAGCTGCCAGCGCTGCCAGCTCAGGGCAAAGCCGAGCTGGACATCTCCTACCAGCGGGCGACGGTCCACCGAGTCACTGTCCTCAAAGCTGTTGCCGTCCAGCAGCATGTTGCGCGCCACGGCACGGCCTTCCAGATTGGCGAACAGATACCAGGCGAATTCACCATCCGGCTCGAAATACTGACGCCCGCTCTGGGAGGGAGCGACGGTCGGGATGCCGTAGCTGCGTGACAGTCCCTGGCCGATGCGCACACCGCCCCCCACGCCAGCGTAGGTATACAGGTTGCCCAGCGCCATCGAGGCAGAGGGGCCGTACTCCATTTCCAGGCCCCCCAGGCTTGCCGGCAGCCACAGCTGGCTCTGCCAGCCGGCATTGACCACGGCTTCATTGTGAAGCTGATGGTCCCAGCCCTGCGGGTCATCACTGCCGGTGATCTCGTGGACTCCCTTCTGCGCCTTCTCGGCACCTGAGGCGGGACCGACGATGCCGAGATCCAGATTGAAGGTATCGACCCGTCGCCAATCCTCTCCCTCTTCACCGGCGAACAGCGAAAGGCCACCGAACAGATAGCCCGCATAGGGGCGATCATCCTCGTTTGGTTGCTCGCGAGTGATGTCGTTGGGGGTATAGATCTGCTGTCCGAAACGATAGGCCGTGGCATCCAGACGTGCAGCGCTGAAACCGGGCACCCAGTCGGCGAAGGCGCGAGACCAATGCTGATCCGGTGTCGCGAAGGTATAGCTCAGCGCAAACCCATTGGTGTAGTGGCCGTCATCGCCGGAGGCGAGAAGGTCATTCTCGACCTTGAGAGACAGCACGCCACCCTCGTCCTCGTCGGCTTCCACGATGGGGGCCAGCGCCACCGCGCCGAGCATGATCAGCGCCAGCCCCAGCCGTCGCGTGGAGAAGGCGGGAGCCATCTGCGGAGCATGGCGGGTGACGATAGCCGTACACGGACGCTCATCACCAGAACGACGGTGTCCGTGGGAGGAACTGGTCAAGGATGACGCGCTGCAAGGCGACTGGCGGGCGCTCTGAGGAGAATCTGTGGGACGGGCAGTGACGGGACGCATCGCAACTCCTGGGACGAAAAGTTGTACACAGAGTCTAGTTAAGCTGCATGTGTATAACTTTGCACAAAAAATCACGATTTCATAGCCTGTTAATCAATAGATGACCAATGGATCACTCCGTACGGCGCGCCGCTCATGCGTGAGGAAGAGAAAGAGAGAGCAAGGGCAAGAGAAAGAGAAAGAGAAAGAAAGAGGAAAATATCGATACGCCAGCGTCAGGCGCGTGCGAGGGGCCAGGCAAGCGCATGAATACCGGGAAGGCGAGGGCAGCAAGCAAAGCCGCAAAATGGCAGGAGCCTCTTGAGTGCAGAGAGGCCTGCAACAGAAGTCGTTCAGGGAGGGAAGACACTGAATGGCTGGCACCCGGCAAGGGCACCAGCCATCAAGAGGATCAATACGGGGCGACGCTCAGGTTGGCGCCGTAGCCGACCAGGCGGACACGCTGGCCAACCGAGAAGGCGGTATCGGCCTTCTGGACGACGATGAGGCTGTCGCCAGCATCGCGACGCACCTCGATCTCGTAGGCGTCGATCTGGTCGACGTTGTCGGCGATCGACTTGCCCGCGACGCTACCGCCGATGGCACCGGCGGCGGTCGCGATCGCGCGGCCGGAACCGCCACCGATCTGGCTGCCGAGCAGGCCGCCGACGACGGCGCCACCCAGGCCGCCAAGCACGCCACTGCCTTCATCCTGTGCCTGGATCTGCACCGGGCGCAGCGAGGTGATGGTGCCGTAGCTGACGGACTGCGCGCGCTTGGCCTGATCGCCGGTGTAGACGTTGCCGGAATAGATATCGCTGTTCGCGCAGCCACCCAGTGTCAGCAGGCCAATGGCGATCACTGGCAACCAGCGTGCCGAGCGTTTCGCGTCAGGACGTCGTTGTGAGTGGGTCGGGAAGCTCATGGTGTATTTCCTCGCAGGAAGCGGTGCAACATTCGGTTGTGATGAGGTCATGGGGTGTGGAGGCCGATGACGACGGATGAGAGAAGCTGGCTGGCACGTCCGTTGGCCGCCACCGTGTCGTTGCGCTGTCGAGGGCCGAGGCAATGCCCCCCGTGACAGTGCAAGAACACTGTTTCCTAACAGTATAGACCACGCCGCCATTCTCGGGTTCCCCTGCACGCCATCCCGGGCGGGAGCACCCGTGCCACTGTTGCGTCGCGCCCCATGCACCGAATTCTGGAACGACGAAGACACGCAAGCCCGCGTGAACGGGCTTGCGTGTCTTCGGATGGTGACCCTCGGTCAAGTCTCTGTCTCGCCGAGGGTTGTCTGCTGTCTGCAGGGAAGTGCTGGGATCAGAACTGGTCTTCCTCGGTAGAGCCGGTGAGGGCGGTGACGGAGGAGTTGCCACCCTGGATGACATTGGTCATGTCATCGAAGTAGCCGGTGCCGACTTCCTGCTGGTGTGCCACGAAGGTGTAGCCCTTCTCGGCGGCGGCAAATTCGGCTTCCTGTACCTTCTCGACGTAGTGCTTCATGCCTTCGCCCTGGGCGTAGTCGTAGGCGAGATCGAACATGTTGAACCACATGTTGTGGATGCCGGCCAGGGTGATGAACTGGTACTTGTAGCCCATGTCCGAGAGTTCCTGCTGGAACTTGGCGATGGTGGCGTCGTCGAGGTTCTTCTTCCAGTTGAAGGAAGGCGAGCAGTTGTAGGCCAGCAGCTGATCCGGGTATTCCTTCTTGATCGCTTCCGCGAAGCGGCGTGCTTCCTCGAGGTCCGGCTTGGCCGTCTCGCACCAGATCAGGTCGGCGTAGGGCGCGTAGGCCAGACCGCGTGCGATGGCCTGATCCAGGCCGGCATTGACGCGATAGAAGCCTTCGTCGGAGCGCTCGCCGGTCAGGAACGGCTTGTCGTAGTCGTCGACGTCAGAGGTGATCAGGTCAGCGGCGTTGGCATCGGTACGCGCGATGACCAGCGTCGGCACGCCGGCCACGTCAGCGGCCAGACGCGCGGCGACCAGCTTCTGCACCGCTTCCTGGGTCGGCACCAGCACCTTGCCCCCCATGTGACCACATTTCTTGACCGACGCCAGCTGGTCCTCGAAGTGCACGCCGGAGGCGCCCGCGCGGATCATGGCGGTCATCAGCTCATAGCCGTTGAGTACGCCACCGAAGCCGGCCTCGGCATCCGCCACGATGGGCGCGAAGTAGTCGACGAAGCCGGCATCGCCCGGATTGGCCCCTTTCTGCCATTGGATCTGGTCGGCGCGACGGAAGGTGTTGTTGATGCGCTTGACCACGGTCGGCACGGAATCCACCGGGTAAAGGGATTGATCCGGGTACATGGCCTCGCTGGTATTGTTGTCAGCGGCGACCTGCCAGCCGGACAGGTAGATGGCTTCGATACCGGCCTTCACCTGTTGCATGGCCTGGCCACCGGTCAGGGCGCCAAGACAGTTGACGTAGCCCTTCTTGGCATCACCATTGACCAGTTTCCAGAGCTTTTCGGCACCACGCGTCGCTAGGGTGTTGGCTTCCTGGACGGAGCCGCGCAGGCGCACCACATCCTCTGCGGAATACGGGCGTGTCACGCCTTCCCAACGTGCATTTTCGGCCCAGTCCTTTTCCAGCGCTGCAATCTGTTCGGCACGTGATTGAGTCATGGTGCATCTCCTGATGGCTTCGTCGCAGGGCCTCGAGGGCGCCTGGCATGTCGTGGTGTCTTGTGTCTGTTGCCGTGTCATCTGGTGAATCAGGGCGGGACCTGGTCAGAAACTGGCGTGCGGAAATGTCGTGAGACCCTCCGGGCTGCCTGCCGCTCATCGCCGCCAAGCGCTATCCATCATTTGTCATTGTCATCGTGGGATAGCGAGATCATCGTTTGTTGTTGTGGGTCTTGAAGTCGTGTCGGTCAGGCGAGTTCTCTCGAGCAGTACCTGATGGCAGCCCTCGCGCATCTCAGGATGAGGCTGCAGAGTCAGACGCTCGAGCCAGGGCTGCAGGAAGTAGAGGCTGGCCTCCAGGACTGGCACCGTGCAGTTCGCAAGTCTTGCCGTGACGCGGGGAGGGCGGCCATCCGGCGCTCTGAGGCGCGCGATGAGCTCCCCCCAGCAGAGCGCCTCTCGCACACTGCCGATGTGAGCGATATCGAGCCCGGCATGGCGTTCGCCGCGATGCCGCGCGGCGGCCAGCGTCCAGAAGGCCAGCGGGAGGGGGCGTCCGGCGATCATGAGCCCCTTCACGGCTTGCTCAAGCCCGGGTAGCGCGAGACGTGAATCAGCCGCCAGTCCGTCACCCTGACGTGCCACCTGCCAGGTGTCGTCGCGCAATCCCGGCTCCGGTCCCGTCGACGCCGGCTGCGAGGTCCCATCGAATCGTTGCCATTGCCAGTCGTTGCCTGCCAGGTGCCAGCGCTTGTCACGGCTCAGATGACAGATCGTCTGTGCCTGTGCAGCGGTCGGTTCTGGTGGAACGCTGGGCAGGAGGTCGATCATCGGGCGAGCCAGTCTGGCGAGGCGTGCCTGCATCTCTCGGGAGTGCCACAGCTCACTCTGGGCTTCCTCCAGTGGCTTCCCCGTGATGCCACTGGTGGCGCTGCGTCTCGGCACATGGCTGCTGACGCTGGCCATGGCGCTCCCGCTGGATGTGGCAAGCGTTGCAGAGGGTATGCCATGCATGGGGAGGCCTCCTGATTGGCGATGCCGCAATGCAGCGTGATGGGGATGACTCCTAGCATCGCTGTGAATCATCGCGTTGTCTTTCATTCCTTGGTCGTATTAAAACGACCGTTTCATACCGTTTCAACGCTGAGGATAATTCGCATGACAAACGAGTGTTTTAATATTTTCAATATCATCATCATGTCAGGTTTCATGGGCCTTGGGGAATGATGACTTGGTCACGTTTCACGTTGTAGTCAGACTACAAGATATTTGAAGGCATAAAAAAAACCGGCCCCCACAGGGAGCCGGTTTCTGGTGACAAAACGTCGCTTTTCAGTTGAGAATCAAGCGCATGCTGCGGTGCGGTATCCCGGCATCGATGAATTCCTCACCGAAGGCCGTGAAGCCCAGGCGTTGATAGAATTCCAGAGCGTGGATCTGGGCATCGAGCAGTACCTCTGCGTGACCCGCCTGGCGAGCGGCATGAATGGCCGCCTCCATCAGGCGCAGACCAAGCCCCAGCCCCCGTGCCTGGGAGAGCACGGCGACGCGACCGACATGGCCATCCGGCAACAGGCGAGCGGTCCCGACGGCACGCCCTTCAAGGCGTGCCAGGAAATGGACGCACTGCTCGTCGCGGCCGTCCCATTCCTCGTCCTGCGGGACCTGCTGCTCTTCGATGAAGACCACGCGACGGATCTCGCTGGCCTCATCGGCGAGGGTCTGCCAGTCACCGCGTTCCAGACTGATCATGGCGTCACTCATGCGTCATCTTCCTCCTCGTCCTCTTCGTCCTGCAGGTCGCATTCCAGAATCAGACTGCCGCGATTGACCAGCGCCGTGAGCAGGCTGACCACTGCCTTGCGATCAAGGTCGGCCGTCGTGTAGTCAAGCAACACCGCCGTCAGGCGTTCGCTGGAGGCCAGCGCTTCCGCGAGCGCCGGGGGCGCGGGGACGCCATCGCCATCGACGAACAGGGTGCTGGTGTCATTCTCACCGTGACGGAAGGCGAAGCGCGAGCCCAGCGAGCGCACCAGTACGCCTTCATCTTCCAGATACTCGACCAGTTCATGCGTCTTGAGCGCCGGCTCACGGGCGGCGAGCTGCTCCAGATACTTGGGCTGGGTCATGTAGCGACCGAACCACTGGGCCAGCTGGGCCGGGTTGTCCAACGTGCTGAGCAACAGTTCGCGTACGCGCTCGAGCGAGGCGTCGTCCAGCTCGCCGGCATTGGCGACCGGTGCCATGCCCTGGTCACGGTAGCGCAGCGATTCCGGCAGGCTGGCACCCAGATAGTCGGCGTAGGAGGTGACGACTTCATCGGCGGAAGGGGCACGGAAGCCGACCGAGATGGTCATGCAGTCATCGGACTGGCTGACGCCGTGGTGGGCCAGACGCGGCGGCACGTAGAGCATGTCGCCCGGCTCCAGCACCCAATCCTCGCCCGGCGTGACCTCGAAGTGCTTGAGGATGCGCAGGTCGATGCCATCGATGATCTCGGCGTCATCACCGTGCATGCCGCCCAGCTGCCAGTGACGCTGGCCTTGCGCCTGGAGCAGGAAGACATCGTAGTTGTCCAGGTGCGGACCGACGCTGCCGCCGGTGGGCGCGTAGCTGATCATGATGTCATCGAGGCGCCAGCGCGGCAGGAAGGTGAAGGGCTCGAAGAGGGCAGCGACGTCCGGGACATAGTGGTCCACTGCCTGCACCAGCAGGCTCCACTGGCTGTCGTCCTTGGCATCGAGACGCGCAAAGGTGGCGTCATCGAAAGGCCCGTGGCTGACCTGCCAGGCCTTGTCGGGACCATGCTCTTCCACCAGGCGTGCCTCGATGCCGTCCTCGCAGGCCAGTCCCGCCAGTTCATCGGCTTCCAGCGGCGTCTCGAAATCCGCGAAGGCGCCGCGAATCAGCAGCGGCTTCTGCTGCCAGTAGTCGCGCAGGAATTCGCGGATGCTCAGGCCGCCCAACAGTGCCAGTGGCGTGTCGGTGTCGTGGGGGGCGGGGGATGTGCTCATGCAGAACCTCTCGAACGTGAGCCGCGGCCCTTGGTGGGCCTGCGTGTCTCGCGATGACGTCGGTGAAGCCGCTTCCGGTTGGCTGGCGGCAATGCGATCCATGCCGACCCGCGTGGGGCGTGACATGTCGTGCGCACTGACGTGGATACGTCAGTGGTCGTGAATCCAGTGTGTCGTTCAATGTGCAGCGTGCTGCATGCTGTCTAATACGCAATGCATGACGCCGGAGCAGAGGCCCCGGCGTCTTAAGACTTGCAGTGACCTGCGCCGCTTAGAGCGCCTTGGCCTGTGCAATGGCGTTGCCGATGTAGCTGGCCGGGCTCAGAGCCTTCAGCTCGGTCTTGACGTCTTCCGGCAGTTCCAGCGTCTCGATGAAGGCGGCGAAACCGGCCTGGTCGATGCGCTTGCCACGGGTCAGCTCCTTGAGCTTTTCGTAGGGCTTCTCGATGCCGTAACGACGCATGACGGTCTGGATCGGCTCGGCCAGCACTTCCCAGCTGTTGTCCAGATCCGCGTTCAGGCGTTCCGGGTTGGCTTCCAGCTTGCTGATGCCCTTCAGGGTCGCCTGGTAGGCGATCAGGCCCTGTGCCAGACCGGTACCGAGATTGCGCAGCACGGTGGAGTCGGTCAGGTCACGCTGCCAGCGGGAGATCGGCAGCTTCTGCGCCAGATGGCCCAGCACGGCGTTGGCGATGCCCAGATTGCCTTCGGAGTTCTCGAAGTCGATCGGGTTGACCTTGTGCGGCATGGTGGAGGAGCCGATCTCGCCGGCCACGGTGCGCTGCTTGAAGTAACCCAGCGAGATGTAGCCCCAGACATCACGATCGAAGTCGATCAGGATGGTGTTGAAGCGGCAGACGGCATCGAACAGCTCGGCGATGTAGTCGTGCGGCTCGATCTGGGTGGTGTACGGGTTGAAGGTCAGTCCGAGGCTCTCGACGAAGGTTTCGGCATTGGCCGCCCAGTCGATGGCCGGGTAGGTGGTCAGGTGGGCGTTGTAGTTGCCCACGGCACCGTTGATCTTGCCGAGCATCTCGATGCGTTCGATCTGGGCCAGCTGACGACGCAGACGCGCGGCGACGTTGGCCATTTCCTTGCCCAGGGTGGTCGGGCTGGCTGTCTGGCCGTGGGTACGCGACAGCATCGGCTGTTCGGCGTGCTGGTGAGCCAGTGCGACGATGGCCTCGGTCACTTCACGCATCTGCGGCAGCAGCACGTTGTCCAGACCGCCACGCAGCATCAGGGCGTGAGACAGGTTGTTGATGTCTTCACTGGTGCAGGCGAAGTGGATGAATTCGGTGACGGCGTTGAGCTCAGCGTTGCCCTCGACCTTCTCCTTCAGGAAGTACTCGACCGCCTTCACGTCGTGATTGGTGGTGCGTTCGATGTCCTTGATGCGCTGGGCATCCTCGACACTGAAGTCGCTGACGATGGCGTCCAGCACGGCGTTGGCTTCCTTCGAGAAAGCCGGCACTTCAGCGATCTCGGCGTGGGCGGCCAGGCGCTGCAGCCAGCGCACCTCGACGGTGACACGGGCACGGATCAGGCCGAATTCACTGAAGTGCTCGCGCAGGGCCTCGGTCTTGGCGCCATAACGGCCATCGACAGGAGACAGAGCGGTGAGGGCGGACAGCTGCATGATGAGAATCTTCCGATGGTGGCAGGACAGGACGTGCTGCCAGTTCAAGTGTCTCGGAACCCGCTTGACGGGTTCCAGCGTTGTTGAAGCGAATTCGGGGTGTGCGCGGTGTTGCCTGGCGGGCGTGCTGCCGGCCAGGCGAGCCGGCATCAGTCCAGCTGGCGCAGGGATTTCTTGAGCGCGGAGCGCTGGAAGATCAGCTTCCAGCGACGGCCGCCCTGCTGGTCCCACAGCAGCGCGAAGCGTACGCCGGCCAGCAGGGCGCAACGGATGCGCTCTGGCATCATGCGTTGCTGCAGCAGACCGGGATCGCCCTGCACCACGATCCGGTAACGGAAAGTGGAGAGGGTCTGCTGGTAGAGCTCGCCGAGGCTTGCGATCACGTTCTCGTGGGTCGGCCCGAAGTGCTCGGCCTGGCCCTGGATACGCGTCAGGCCTGCCCCCAGCTTGTCCAGCATGTCCGGGTCCTGCTTGAGCTTGCTCATCAGCATCACCAGCGAGAAGCCATAGCGCATCACCACAGGGGAGACCTGACGCCGATCCATCACCGCACTCACGGTGTCGATGCCCAGGCGCAGGCGGTTGTGATGCCCGCCGTAGATGGCCTCGAAGCTTTCCGGGTTGGTGTCCAGAGTGGCGTTGACCAGGGTTTCCCAGGCGCGCTCATCGCACTGGCCATGACGGGCGAGCTCATCGACCAGCGCGGCCGCCTGGAAGACGCCCGCCAGCGAAAGCGCCTGGCGGGTGGTGGTATCAGTGACGGGACGGATCGGCACGCTGGTCATTGCGCGGCAGACTCCTCGGGGCCAGAGAGCGGGGCGGCGGCCATGCTGCTGGCCGCTGCCGGAAGTTTCCAGGCGGCATCGATCACGCCGCCACCCAGACAGATGTCGCCGAGATAGAAGACGGCTGACTGACCGGGCGTGACGGCACGTTGTGGCTCATCGAAGCGTACCTCGACACGCTGGCCGTCATTGACGATCAAGGTCGCGGCCTGATCTTCCTGACGGTAGCGATTCTTGCAGCGGATACGCAGTTCGCCGTTGGCATCGGCCGCGGGCGGCTCGCCCGCCACCCAGTCGACGGACTCGGTGCTCAGGACCTGGGTGTAGAGCAGCTCGTGGTGCTTGCCCTGCACGGCGATCAGCACATTGCGCTCCAGATCCTTGGCACAGACGAACCAGGGAGCGTCCGGATGGTTGCGCAGTCCGCCGATGCCCAGGCCCTGGCGCTGGCCGAGGGTGTAGTACATCAGGCCCATGTGCTCGCCGATGACCTCGCCGTCAGGCGTCTCGATCTTGCCCGGCTGGGCCGGCAGGTACTGCTTGAGGAAGTCGGCGAAGCGTCGCTCACCGATGAAGCAGATACCGGTGGAGTCCTTCTTGCGCGCGGTGACAAGCTCATGCCTCTCGGCGATGGCCCGCACTTCGTGCTTCTCCAGTTCTCCCACCGGGAACAGGGTGCGCGCGATGGCGGACTCCGGCACGGCGTGCAGGAAGTAGCTCTGGTCCTTGTTGGTGTCCAGGCCCTTGAGCAGGCGCGCACGACCGTCACGCACGCCGCCACGCACGTAGTGGCCGGTGGCGATCAGCTCGGCACCCAGCATCTCGGCATACTCGAGGAAGACCTTGAACTTGATCTCCCGATTGCAAAGGATGTCGGGATTCGGCGTGCGACCGGCCTTGTACTCGGCCAGGAAGTGCTCGAAGACATTGTCCCAGTACTCCGCGGCGAAGTTGGCGGTATGCAGCTTGATGCCGAGCTTGTCGCACACGGCCTGGGCATCGGCCAGGTCTTCGATGGCGGTGCAGTATTCGCTGCCGTCATCTTCGTCCCAGTTCTTCATGAACAGGCCTTCGACCTGGTAGCCCTGCTCCATCAACAACAGGGCAGAGACAGAGGAGTCGACACCGCCGGACATGCCGACGATGACCTTGGTTCCGGTACCGGTTTCAGCGGTCATCAGTTCTCTCGTCACCCGCGTGGCCGCGAGTCGTCACAAACAGGGGAGGCGGCGGATACGTCATTCTGGCACCGCTTGATTGACCGCGATTATACCTGAAGGCGTGGGTGGGATTCACCCCGCCTGCAGCCTCTGACGCACGGCAGGCGCCTGAGCGGTCACGAGGGCGCGCGTCAATCGTGGATGACGTCGAGCGGGAAGCGCTTGCCACGCAGGCTGTCGCGGATACGGCGGGTCACCAGCGGGCTGCGCAGGCGCCCCATGGCCTCCAGCTGCTCGATTTCCTCGAGAGTCAGCCAGTGGGTCCTGACGATGTCTGGGTCGAGTGGCGTGTTCAGGTGCTCCAGCGCCGCTGCCTCGAAGCCATGCGAGTGGAAATGGGTGCCATCCTCGGCGACGTGCACGTACAGGCCAAGATAGCCCGTCAGCAGGATACGCCAGGCCGTTTCCTCACGTACCTCGCGCTGCACGCCATCAATGATGCGCTCGTGGGGCTCGAGGTGGCCGGCCGGCTGGTTGAACAGCGTCGCGGGGCCGCCCTTGTCCTCTTCGACGATCAGATAGCGCCCGGCGCGTTCCACGACACAGGCAACGGTGGCATTCGGGGTCCAGCGTGCAGCCATCAGGATTTTCTTCCTTTCTTGTGGGAGGGGGGGCGTGAGGAGGAGGGGCGCGAAGATCCGCCGCTGCGTTTGCCTGCGGCTGCCTTGCCTGACGCTGGCTTGCCGTCGGCATGGTGGCCGGCCTGCCTGTCGGACTGTCGAGGCTTGCGCTTGTCGGCACCCCTGGTGCGCTGCTTCGGCCCCGAGCCGTTCTTGCGCTCCCCGGAGCCGCCGCCAGCGTTCCTGCCGCGAGCGGGCGGGCGCGCCTTATGTGGCGGCACGGGCATCTCGACCTCCTCGCTGCGCCACTCGCCGGGTGCCAGGCCATCGAGCTTCCAGGGGCCGATGGCGGCTCGGACAAGGCGCAGTGTCGGCAGACCGACATGTGCGGTCATCCGGCGTACCTGTCGATTGCGACCCTCGCTGATGATGATCTCGAGCCAGTGGGTGGGAATGCTGGCACGAAAGCGCACGGGAGGTTGCCTTTCTGGCAACGCCGGTGGGTCGATGAGCCTGACCTGGGCCGGTCGGGTCATGCCATCCTTGAGCTCCACGCCGGCTCTCAGCGCGGCGATGGCCTGCTCATCAGGGGCGCCTTCCACCTGCACCCAGTAAGTCTTGGGTTGCTTCTTCTTCGGATGTGCGATCTGGTGGGAGAGCGCGCCATCACTGGTGAGCAGCAGCAATCCTTCCGAATCGTAATCGAGGCGTCCGGCGGCATAGACATCCGGCACGTCGATGAAGTCCGCGAGGGTCTGACGGCCCTGATCGCGGTCGGTGAACTGCGTCAGAACGCGGTAGGGCTTGTGTAGCAGATATATGAGAGACATGGTTTAGACTTTTGTCGCGGCTGCCGTATAAGCCTACTGTGAGAAGCGGCACGGGTGCTATACTCGCGCCTCCACTGAATCCATGACAGGGGAGTTATCAATGGGGTTCCAGAAGATTGTCGTCCCGGAAGGCGGTGCCAAGATCACCGCAAATTCCGACAATACCCTCAACGTTCCGAATAATCCGATCATCCCGTTCATCGAAGGCGATGGTATCGGCGTGGACGTGACTCCGGCCATGAAGATTGCCATCGACGCTGCTGTCGAAAAGGCCTATGGCGGTGAGCGCAAGATTCACTGGATGGAAGTCTACGCCGGTGAAAAAGCCACTCACGTCTATGACGCTGACACCTGGCTGCCGGAAGAGACTCTCGAGGCTGTCAAGGATTACGTCGTTTCCATCAAGGGTCCGCTGACCACTCCGGTGGGCGGTGGTATTCGCTCCCTGAACGTCGCACTGCGTCAGAAGCTTGACCTGTACACCTGCCTGCGCCCGGTGCGCTGGTTCACGGGTGTGCCGAGTCCGGTCAAGAAGCCGGCCGACGTCGACATGGTCATCTTCCGCGAAAACTCCGAAGACATCTACGCAGGTGTCGAATGGAAAGCGGGAACGCCGGAAGCCGACAAGGTCATCAAGTTCCTGCGCGAAGAGATGGGTGTCACCAACATCCGCTTCCCGCAGAACTGCGGTATCGGCGTCAAGCCGGTGTCCGAAGAAGGTACCAAGCGTCTGGTCCGTCAGGCTGTCCAGTACACCATCGACAACGACCGTGAGTCGCTGACCCTGGTGCACAAGGGCAACATCATGAAGTTCACCGAAGGTGCCTTCAAGGACTGGGGCTACGAAATCGTCAAGGACGAGTTCGGCGGCGAGCTGCTGGATGGCGGCCCGTGGATGACCTTCAAGAACCCGAACAACGGCAAGGACATCGTGGTCAAGGACGTCATCGCTGACGCCATGCTCCAGCAGATCCTGCTGCGTCCGGCGGAATACGATGTCATCGCTACCCTGAACCTGAACGGTGACTACCTGTCCGACGCTCTGGCGGCGGAAGTGGGTGGTATCGGTATCGCGCCGGGTGCCAACCTGTCCGACACCGTCGCCATGTTCGAAGCGACTCACGGTACTGCACCGAAGTACGCCGGTCAGGACAAGGTCAACCCGGGCTCCGTCATCCTCTCCGCCGAGATGATGCTGCGTCACATGGGTTGGGTCGAAGCCGCGGATCTCGTGCTGAAAGGCGTCGAGAAGGCCATCGCCAAGGGCGAAGTCACCTATGACTTCCATCGCCTGATGGACGATGCCAAGCTGCTCAAGTGCTCCGAGTTCGGTCAGGCTGTCGCTGACAACATGGATGCCTGAGATCCGACACTTGTCTGACCGGGACTGACGTTCCGTTTCAGGCAGTGCAGGGTTTTCAGAAGAAGGCCCCCGGACGTGTCCGGGGGCCTTCTTGCGTCTTGAGATGTCGTTTCGTCTTCCAGGAGACGACATTCCGGCGCGCTTTGCGCCCGCTCGTGAGCACACTTGAGCGCAGGGCGCTTGCATCATGCGCGACATGCCCTCATCTTTTCCTTATCCCATCAACGTCAATGCCCGGCGATGGAAGTGGCCTTCCGTCGTGGCGCGTTGAGGCAATCAGCTTCGCCACTGCTTGTGTTCACCGGATCAGCCCCTTATGTTCAAGACAGACACATCGTGCAGCAGCTTCTCTTTCTCGCAGCTGTTGCGGATCAGGAATCAGGCTCCCTCGGCACAGGAGCCGTCGCACCAGGAGGATCAGGATGGCGATCTGGCGTTCGCTACCGCTGAGCCCGAACTGGCGCCACCGCCCATGTACAAGGTCGTTCTGCACAATGATGACTTCACGCCGATGGATTTCGTCGTGGAGGTGCTGACCACCTTCTTCAACAAGGATCAGGAGCAGGCAGTACAGATCATGCTCGCTGTCCATCATCAGGGAAAAGGAACCTGTGGCATCTTCAGCCGCGACATCGCGGAAACGAAATGCCACCAAGTGAATCAATATGCTCGAGAGTGCCAGCATCCGCTGCTGTGCGACATCGACCGGGCGGAGTGATCCGTCCAAGACGCGGCCTAGAGGGGACTTGCCATGTTGAGCAAAGAACTTGAACTGACCCTGAACACGGCCTTCACCGTGGCACGTTCCAAGCGCCACGAATTCATGACCGTGGAACACCTCCTGCTGGCACTGCTCGACAATGCCTCCGCTTCGGACGTCTTGCGCGCCTGCGGCGCCAATCTGGACAAGTTGCGAGTCGACCTTCAGGACTTCATCAACTCCACCACCCCGCTGATCCCGGAAGAGCAGGAAGACCGCGAGACGCAGCCGACGCTGGGCTTCCAGCGCGTGCTTCAGCGTGCTGTCTTCCATGTCCAATCCTCCGGCAAGAGTGAAGTGACCGGCGCCAACGTGCTGGTGGCCATCTTCTCCGAGCAGGAAAGCCAGGCGGTCTACTTCCTCAAGCAGCAGAATGTCGCGCGGGTCGATGCGGTCAACTACATCGCCCACGGCATTTCCAAGGTGGCGGGTCACACCCAGGCGCCTCAGGCGTCGGTCGAGAGCGAGGAAGGCGAGGAGAGCAGCAGCGAGAGCGGCAACAGCCCGCTGACCAACTACGCCACCAACCTCAACGACCAGGCGCGTCTGGGCAAGATCGATCCGCTGATCGGCCGTGATGAAGAACTCGAACGCGTGGTGCAGATTCTGGTGCGCCGTCGCAAGAACAACCCGCTGCTGGTCGGCGAGGCCGGTGTCGGCAAGACCGCCATCGCGGAAGGTCTCGCCAAGCGAATCGTCGAGGAAGACGTCCCGGAAGTCATCAAGGAAGCCGTCGTCTACTCGCTGGATCTCGGCGCGCTGCTGGCGGGTACCAAGTACCGCGGTGATTTCGAGAAGCGCCTCAAGGCCCTGCTGGCGGAGCTGCGCAAGGAACCGAACTCGATCCTGTTCATCGACGAGATCCACACCGTCATCGGGGCGGGAGCGGCGTCCGGTGGCGTGATGGATGCCTCCAATCTGCTCAAGCCGCTGCTGTCTTCCGGTGAGCTGCGCTGCATCGGTTCCACCACCTTCCAGGAATTCCGCGGCATCTTCGAGAAGGACCGTGCGCTGGCACGTCGCTTCCAGAAGGTCGATGTCATGGAGCCGTCGGTGGACGACACCATTCGCATCCTCAAGGGGCTGCGAGGTCGCTTCGAGGAGCACCATGCCCTCAAGTACACCGATGCGGCGCTCGAGACGGCAGTGCGACTGGCGGATCGCTACATCAACGATCGTCAGCTGCCTGACAAGGCCATCGACGTGATCGATGAAGCCGGTGCTCACCAGCGTCTGCTGCCCGAGAGCATCCGTGTCGATACCATCGATACCGAGCAGGTCGAGGCGATCGTGGCGTCCATCGCGCGCATTCCGCCGAAGACGGTCTCCAGCTCCGACAAGAAGCTGCTGTCCAATCTCGAGCGTGATCTCAAGATGTTGGTGTTCGGTCAGGACGATGCCATCACCGGCCTTTCGGCAGCCATCAAGCTGTCGCGTGCCGGACTCAAGGCGCCGGACAAGCCGGTGGGCAGCTTCTTGTTCGCTGGGCCGACAGGTGTCGGCAAGACCGAGGTCGCGCGTCAGCTGGCAGCATTGATGGGGATCGAGCTGGTGCGCTTCGACATGTCCGAGTACATGGAGCGTCACACTGTCTCGCGCCTGATCGGGGCACCGCCGGGCTATGTCGGTTATGACCAGGGCGGGCTTCTGACCGAAGCCATCACCAAGCAGCCGCATTGTGTGCTGTTGCTGGATGAGATCGAGAAGGCACACCCGGAAGTCTTCAACCTGCTGCTGCAGGTGATGGACCACGGCCGCCTGACCGACAACAACGGTCGCGAAGCGGACTTCCGCAACGTCATCCTGGTGATGACCTCCAATGCAGGGGCCGAGCAGGTGGCGCGTCGCTCCATCGGCTTCAAGCATCAGGATCACTCCACCGATGCGATGGAAGTCATCCGCAAGACCTTCTCGCCGGAATTCCGCAACCGTCTGGATGGCATCATCCAGTTCGGCGCGCTGGATCTCGCCGTGGTGCGCAATGTGGTCGACAAGTTCCTGGTCGAACTGCAGGCACAGCTTGATGAGAAGCGCGTGCAGCTGGACGTGGCGGATGAAGCGCGAGACCTGCTGGCGACTCTGGGCTATGACCCGGCAATGGGGGCTCGTCCGATGGCGCGCGTCATTCAGGAGAAGCTCAAGAAGCCGTTGGCCGAGATGATCCTGTTCGGTGATCTGTCGGAGTCCGGTGGTATCGTGCATGTCACGGTCGATAACGGCGAACTGCACCTGGAGACCGAAGCTGAAATGGCCTGAGGGTCGCCCCGGCTCGTGATGTATTGATGCCCCGCAGTATCATCACAATGAACGGTCAGTGCTCAGGCACTGGCCGTTTTCTTTTGCCTGAAAAGCGAGCCAGCGCAGTGATTCCGCTCCGCCGAGGGTCAAATGCCGACAGCAGGGTCCATGGCGGAAAGGACGGCCGATGGTGCAGTCGAGAGAAGCAAGAGGGCAGGGAAGAAGAGGGAGTGGGGACGGATTACGCAGAAGGGGAAAGGCGAAAGGCGCCCACGCCAAGGCCTCTGCCGCAAGGGCAGCGTGTCATGGCAGGGGGCATGGATGAGCCGCTTGTCCTCATGGGATGGGAGCGAAGGCCATACGGGCGTTCGGGCTCAGGACGCATCCACGGGGCAAAGCGGCATCATCGGAATACTCTGGCGCGCACCATCGAGACGCGCCTTCAATGTCACGAGGAGTCGTGTCACGAAGGGCTGGTGGTGCGCTGTTCCGGGTCCGAGCGGGGGGATCAGGCAGGAAAGGCTTCCATGTCTGAAATGCCAGGACGGCCGGTTCAGCCAGCCGGTGTCACAGGGAGCATTGGCAAGTGGGGTGAGGGCAGATCTTGATTTGCCATGCCCCCGCAGCCTGATGCTCGATGTCGAGTGACCGGCAAGGCAGTCAGACCGTGCTCAGCGCGAACGGTAGACGATACGGCCCTTGGACAGGTCGTAGGGAGTCAGCTCAACCTTGACCTTGTCACCGGTCAGGATGCGGATGTAGTTCTTGCGCATCTTGCCAGAGATGTGTGCGGTCACGATGTGGCCGTTTTCCAGTTCTACACGGAAAGTGGTGTTCGGAAGGGTGTCGACGATGACGCCTTCCATTTCAATATGATCTTCACGCGCCATATAGGCTGATCCTCATCTGATACAGGGAGTAATGCGGTGGGTTCCGAGCCATCCGCGCACAGAAAAGTGCCGGATTCGGGACTTCGATAGGCGATATTGTGCCGCAAGGGCGGCAGCAAGGCAAAGTCGAAGCGAGATTGTACGCTCCTTGAGCGCTCGTGGGCAGGCCGCAGGAGCGATAAAATCGTATCCAGTGCCACCGACAGGTTCCGCCGGCGGCAGAGGCTGCCCTTGTCCACTCTCGAGCTTCCCTTTCGAACCCCCTCTCGAGAACCCGCTGCACCGAGGTTGGGCAGCGGCACTGCCATGAGGTTCCCCATCCTTTCAGGAGCGGGAAGGCGAAGGCGGGCCCTAGGCGTCGCGCTGCAGGCTGTCACCAGTCTTGATGAGGCTCAGGGGGAGGTGAGTATCATGGAAGCTGAAGGGGATTCGGCGACGCCAATGGCTGCCATCCAGGTATTCCAGCGGTTGGAAATGCTGCTTGTAGTTCATCTTGCGGCAATCCCGTATCCAGTAGCCCAGATAAAGATGCGCCAGAGCCTCCCGGCGCGCCTGCTCTATCTGCCACAGTACGGCGTAGGTGCCGAGGGAGCGCGACTGGAAGGCTTCATCGGGGTCGTAGAAGGTGTAGATGGCGGACAGCCCATGGCTCATGCGATCCATGGCCGCGACCGCCACCAGCCTGCCATCGAGCCGGAAGCTGATCAGGCGTGCATATTCATCGCGTGACGTCAGAAAGGTACGGTATTGCTCGTGGCTTGGCGGGAACATGTCGCCATCGGCGTGACGGCTACGGATATAGTGCGCATACAGACGATAGTGTTCGGGATCGAACAGTGCCGGGCCTTCCTCGATGGTGAGATCGGCATTGCGCTTGAGCAATTTCTTCTGGGTACGGTTGGGCGTGAAGTCGGCGATGGGGACTCGTACCGAGATGCAGGCGCGGCAATCGCCGCAGTGCGGTCGATAGAGGTGTGAGCCGCTGCGACGAAAGCCGAGCAGAGCCAGAGCATCATAGACGCCGGAGTTGGGCGCTTCCTGTGGGTCGAGGAACAGCGTGGTCGCCTGGCGTCCTTCCAGGTAGCTGCAGGCATGGGGCACGGTCAGGAAGAAGCGCAGATCGCGTTGCGGTTGTTTGGGGGTATTGCTGCTCACCTTCGCTTCATCTCCCTCACTGCATCAGTGTGGACGCCGGCAGCCCATCGTCGGTGATGACCTGCGCCAGGATGGCGGTATCGTTCCAAGGACCTGATGACCTTCACCTTGCGATATGGCTCACAGGTCTTGATTGCCGTGTTTCAAGGGCTCGGTTGTCAGTGACCACTTGCCCTCATGCCCTTCGCCAGTGGCATACTGGTCAAGATAGCTGATGAATTCGCTGCGAGCGATGCTGCAAGCCCCAAGGCTCTCCAGGTGCGGGGTGTGCATCTGGCAATCGATCAGCGGAAAGCCGCGTGCTTCAAGTTCACGGCACAACACGACCAGTGCCATCTTCGAGGCATCCGTGGTGCGAGAGAACATGGACTCACCGAAGAAGACCCGGCCACAGGCCACGCCATACAGGCCGCCTACCAGGCTGTCACCCTGCCAGACCTCGACGCTGTGGGCGTGACCCATGGCATTCAGAGCGATGTAGGCCTGCTGCATTTCTGGCAATATCCATGTGCCGGCCTGCCCCTCACGGGAAATGCTGGCACAGGCATCGATGACGCCGGTAAAGTCGCGGTCGATGCTGAAGTGGAACCCGCCATTGCGCAGGCGTTTGGCCAGACTGCGACGTACGCGCACCTCCTCGGGTCTCAGCACCATGCGCGGGTCTGGCGACCACCACAGTATCGGGTCACCCGGGCTGAACCAGGGAAAGATCCCGCGAGGGTAGGCCGCCAGCAACCACTCGGGGCTGAGGTCGCCGCCCGCGCACAGCAGGCCATCGGGGTCGCTCAGCGCTTCGCTGGCATGCGGGAAGCGTACGGGGGCAGGAGGAAGCCAGGGCAGCATGGGCAGTCTCTTGTTGGATCGTGAACAGCTCAGTGCAATGCGCTCGTGACACCTGGATGTCATGGGCAGACGTGAATCGGCAATTGTGACGTCACTGCCATCGGATGGTTATGATAACCGGCTGAAGGTACATGGAAAATCGCCCACAAGGTGCAAGGGGGATGGCGACTTGACTGCCAAGAGTGCCAGAAAGACAAGTCGGGATCAGGCGAAGCCGGAGACCCGCAGCCGCCGCGCGGCAGCAACACCGAGAAAGCGTGCCCGCCAGAAGGCGGATGCGCCAGGCTTCTTCGCTCGCCTGCGGGGCGCTTCAGCGGCCAGCAAGCCCGCGCCCCGCAAGACGCCCAGAGTCTCGGGCAAGCCCGCGAAGAAGGACACGAGCAGGAATGAACCGCGCGAGATGAGCGCGGCGGCCCTGCGCCGTGAAGAGCGCCAGGCTGAACGCGAGGAGCGCAAGGCCATCCGTGCCGAACGACGCGCGGAAGCCCAGGCTCGCCCGCCTTCACGACTGACGACCACCTTGCAGGGTGTCAGCCGTGAAGGCGTGGTCATCCTCATGCTCAGCCTGTGCGTCTTCATGCTGCTGGCGTTGTTCAGCTACGCGCCGACGGACCCCGGCTGGTCCTACAGCGGTCCTGAGTCGACGACGAGCAACTGGATGGGCAGCATCGGTGCCTGGTTGTCCGACGTCCTGTATTCCCTGTTCGGTGGCAGCGCCCTGTGGTGGCCTGCCATGCTCGGTTTCGGTGCCTGGCGTCTGATGCGTCAACCCAGCACCGAGCTGGTGTGGGACCCGACCACCATCGCGGTGCGTGCCGGCGGGCTCTTCCTGTTGATCATGGCGACTTGCGTGATCGGCGATATCCAGTTCTACAGCCCTGACAGCCAGCTGACCAACGGTGCCGGCGGTATTCTGGGCAAGGGCATCGCAGGAGCGCTCACGCCCTTGATCGGCATGGGCGGCACCGTGCTGGCGTCGCTTGCCAGCTTCCTGTGTGGTTTCACGCTGTTTACCGGCATGTCGTGGCTGACGGTCATGGACGAGCTGGGCAATGGCTGCATGCGCCTTGGCATCTGGCTGAAGGAGCGACTCAACAGTCGTCGTGATGATGAATACGATGACGAGGCGACCTATGCCGAGGAGGCGCTGACTCACGACGAGAACGATGCCGACAACGAGCCGGAGCGTGATGACGAGCGACTGAGCTGGTGGCAGCGTCTGTTGCCGCGCCGTCGAGAGGAGCGTGTCGAGTGGGAAGAAGACAGCGACGAGATACTGCTTGGCGCAGCGCAGGCTGACGACACTCTGGCGGCTGAGCCACGTGGCAAGCGTCGGGTGGAACCCTCGCTTGGCGGTGACGACGATTTCGCCAATGATCGCAGCACGGATATCCCCTGGCAGACAGCCGAGACCACGCCTTCCGCCAAGGTACCGGGGGCTGCCTACACCGAACGCATGACGGTGCAGAGTGCCACGGTCAACATCGAGGGCGTCGAGCTTGCCAGCGCCGTGCAGGCGGCCGTGGCGTCCCAGGCTGCCGCGGCCCCCAGAACGGCAGCCTCGCCCGAGAGCGCCGCAGACTCACGCGCCGATGTGACCCGCTCGCGCCTGCCGGATGCCTCTGCCATCGAAGCCGAGCGTCAGCGTCACGCCTCGGCGACTCGTGACACCGAGGCGTCGACGTCCGGCAGCACGCCGCCAGTCGATAGCTCGGTGAGCGAAACCGCACCGGTGACAGAGTCTCGGCCAGCGAAGGAGTGGGACGCTGCGTCCGCCTTCGCACCTGCAGCGCGTCAGGACACCCGCCAGGCAGAGTCGACCTCCCGCGAAGCTGGCAAGGCGCCGCAGAGCCAGGCAGACCGTGAGACTGAGGCGGCCCGCGAAGCAGAAGCGGCACCTGAGGCCGAGGCAGCGCGTGAAGCGGAAGCAGCCCGTGAAGCGGAAGCGGCCCGAGAAGCCAAGGCAGTCCGTGAAGCAGAAGCGGCACGTCAGGCCCAGCATGAGGCCGAGACCTCCCGTCAGGCCGCCGCGCAGGAAGCCGAACGCGCTCACAAGGCAGCCAATCCGGCGCTTCAGCCGCCTGAGCCGCGTGATGAAGAGGATGCACCGCTACCGAGAGAGTCCTCCCTGGCAGGCGCTGCGGTCGGTGCCGGCGTGATGGCTGCCGGTGTGGCAGCAGCGGCCTCGCGCAAGGCCGTCGTCTCCTGGGATGATGCCTTCGAGGCCCCCACCGGCAAATCCACCGATGCCACACCCACCGCATCGGGTTCGGCAACTGCTGGTGCGAGCGGTGCTGGTGGCGTCTCGACGTCAACTTCGGCTCCGACACCGACACCGGCAGAACCGACGGAGCCGGCGCCACGTGCGTCAGAGCCTGAGCAGGTTTCCCGAGAGCCAGCTTCTCGAGAGCTGGCCGCTCGTGAGTCGGCCGCCCCGTTGCAGCCGGCAGAGCCGCAGGTGCCGGAAGACGAGATCGAGCCGCAGCAGGCCCCCGCCAACGCGACGCCTGAGCGTCCGAGCTGGGCCTATGACGGCGATGAGTCCGGCATGGTGCCGGGTGCCGGGCGACTGGCGACGGCGGAAGATGCGCAGGAAGCGGTACGGGATCCCTCCGGGCCGACACTCTGGACCGTGGAGCACCTGCAGAGTCAGCGTCACGAGGGCTCGGATCACGAAGAGGCGCCGGAGGGCGATCTGCCACAGCTCAGCCTGCTGACGCCCCCGGATGAGCAGAAGCCCAACTACAGCGAAGAAGAACTCGACCAGATGGCCGAGCTGCTGGTGGTGCGTCTGCGCGAGTACGGGGTGAAGGCCGAGGTGGCGGATGTGTGGCCGGGGCCGGTCATCACGCGCTTCGAGATCCAGCCGGCGCCGGGGGTCAAGGCCTCCAAGATCTCCAACCTGTCGACCGACCTGGCGCGTTCACTGCTGGTCAAGAGCGTGCGGGTGGTCGAGGTGATTCCGGGGCGTCCCACGGTCGGCATCGAGATTCCCAACCCCAACCGCGCCATGATCCGCCTGCGCGAAGTCTTCGACTCGGATGCCTATCAGCTGGCGGATTCGCCGGTCACGCTGGCGCTGGGTCAGGACATCGGGGGCGCACCGGTGGTGGCCAATCTGGGCAAGATGCCTCACCTGCTGGTGGCCGGTACCACCGGTTCGGGCAAGTCGGTCGGCATCAACTCGATGCTGATCTCGATGCTGCTCAAGGCCACGCCAGATGAAGTGCGCATGATCATGGTCGACCCCAAGATGCTGGAGCTGTCGGTCTATGACGGCATCCCGCACCTGCTGGCACCGGTGGTGACGGACATGAAGGAGGCCGCCAATGCCCTGCGCTGGTGTGTCGCCGAGATGGAGCGTCGCTACAAGCTGATGGCCGCCATGGGGGTGCGTAACCTGGCCGGCTTCAATGCCAAGATCGATGAAGCCGAGGCGCATGGCGCCCAGATCGCTGACCCGCTGTGGGAGCCACAGCCCTGGGAGATGCACCAGCATCCGCCGGTGCTCGCCAAGCTGCCCTATATCGTGGTGGTGATCGACGAGTTTGCCGACATGTTCATGATCGTCGGCAAGAAGGTCGAGGAGCTGATCGCACGTCTGGCCCAGAAGGCGCGTGCCGCGGGGATTCACCTGATTCTGGCCACTCAGCGCCCGTCAGTGGACGTGGTGACCGGCTTGATCAAGGCCAACATCCCGACGCGCATGGCCTTCCAGGTCTCTTCCAAGATCGACTCGCGCACCATTCTCGACCAGGGCGGTGCGGAAGATCTGCTGGGCCATGGTGACATGCTCTATCTGCCGGCCGGTGCCGGCATGCCGACGCGTGTCCACGGCGCCTTCGTCGATGATGACGAGGTGCACCGCGTGGTGGATGACTGGAAGCGTCGCGGCACGCCGGAGTATATCGAGGAGATCCTCACCGGCGGCGTGCAGGCGGATGCGCTGGCCGGGCTTGAGGCCGAAGGCGAGGACGGCGATGCCGAGCAGGATGCGCTCTACGATGAAGCGGTCGCCTATGTGGTCGAGTCGCGTCGTGCTTCCATCTCCGCCGTGCAGCGGCGCTTCAAGATCGGCTACAACCGTGCCGCACGGCTGGTCGAGGCGATGGAAATGGCCGGTGTCGTCTCCGCGATGGGCACCAACGGCTCGCGGGAAGTGCTCGCCCCCAACCATAGCGGCTAGTGCAGCCAAGCGTTTGAGTTGAAACATGAAAGACACGAAGGGGAGCTTTTGGCTCCCCTTCGTGTCAAAGACGTCAGATCACCTGTCAGACTCGCGGCGAGACTGGCAGGCCACAACCCGAATCGCTGACATGAGGTGGATATCGCGCGTCGAGGCCTCAGGCCGCAGCCATGTCCGTCTCATTGCAAGGAGTGTCATGAATACACCGTCACGTTCTTTCGTTTCCTCATTGACCACCCGTCTGGCCAAGGGGCTGGGCGCCGCCTTGATGCTGGGCATGGCCAGCCTGCCGGCCCACGCCGATGACGCCGCCGGAGAGCGTCTTTCTCGCCTGCTGGAGCCCCTCAAGACCTATACCGCCGACTTCGATCAGCAGATTCTCGATGCCTCGGGCCAGCGTCTGCAGGAAGCCCACGGCAAGATGTGGCTGTCACGTCCGGGCAAGTTCCGCTGGAGCGTCGACGCGCCATACCGCCAGGAGGTGGTCTCCGACGGCAAGGAAGTCTATCTGCATGACCCGGATCTGGAGCAGGTCACCGTGCAGCCGCTGGATGAGCGCGTGACCCACACGCCGGCACTGCTGCTGTCCGGGCGTTCCAGCGAATTGACCGCCAACTACGATGTCGAGCGCCAGCAGCAGGGGGCCCGCGAGACCTTCACGCTGACGCCCAAGCAGGCCGACACCCTGTTTGAAAGCCTCAAGCTGACCTTCGACGGCGAGCAGCTCGACATGCTGCAGATGGCCGATTCCACCGGCCAGCGTACGGCCATCGATTTCCATGATGTCCAGTACAACCCGAGTCTGGAGGCCAGTCGCTTCGTGTTCCAGATTCCTGAAGGTGCGGATGTCATTCGCGAGCAGTGATCCGCGAGCAGTGACATGATGATCAGACGACAACGCCCGGGCCAGATGGCCCGGGCGTTGTCGTTTCTGGCGCTCACGACTGGGCGTCAGGCGTGTTCCGGTCGGCGTGGTCATCCAGCTCGCGGCGCCAGCGCTCTATCTCGGCAAAGCGCTTCTCGCCGCCATACTGGGTCGGGCGGTAGAACTGCTGTACCGGCAGTTCCTCGGGCCAGGCGTTGTGCGCCGTGCCGGCGGGATAGCCGTTGGGCTCGTTGTGGGCATAACGATAGCCTTCGCCCATGCCCAGCTCCTTCATCAGGGTCGTCGGCGCATTGCGCAGATAGACCGGCACCCCGAAATGCGGCTGCTGGCGCACGAAGGCTCTGGCCTCCTTCCACGCCGTGTCGATGGCGTTGCTCTTGGGGGCGATGGCCAGGTGGATCGCCGCATGCGCGATGGCACGCTGGCCCTCGTAGTCGCCCAGGCGCAGATAGGCGTCCCAGGCCGCGATGGTCAGCGGCAGGGCGCGCGGGTCGGCGTTGCCCACATCCTCGGAGGCAATCGCCGCCAGCCGACGCACCACATCCAGCGGATCCCCGCCGCCATCCATGAAGCGTGCCATGTACAGAAGCGCCGCGTCGGGGCGCGAGGAGCGTACCGACTTGTGGATCGCCGACAGCAGGTCGTAATAGTCATCGCCCTGCTTGTCGAAGCTTGAGGCCTGATGGCCCAGCACGGCCTCCAGCGAGCTGTCCTCGAGTATCTCGCGCGTTCCCCCCTGGGCATCTGGCTCACGGCGCACGAAGTCGCAGGCGGTTTCCAGAAGGCCCAGGGCACGACGCGCATCTCCCGAGGCTGCTCGCGCAATCCGGGTCAGCGTCTCGCGGCTGGCGTCGATCTGACGCGTGCCGAGGCCATTGACCTCATCGCGCAAGGCACGGGTCAGCACCTCGATCAGATCCTCCTCGTCCAGTGCCTTGAGCACATAGACCCGCGCCCGCGACAGCAGTGCCGAGTTGACCTCGAAGGACGGGTTCTCGGTGGTCGCGCCGATCAGCGTCAGCAGACCCGACTCCACATGCGGCAGCAGGGCGTCCTGCTGACTCTTGTTGAGGCGGTGGATCTCATCGAGAAACATCACCGTCTGGCGCTCGCTGGCCTGATGGTGGCGCGCTCGCTCCACCACCTCGCGGATGTCCTTCACGCCCGCCATCACCGCCGACAGCTGTTCAAGGTGTGCATCACAGCCGTGGGCCAGTATCTCGGCCAGCGTCGTCTTGCCGACGCCCGGCGGCCCCCACAGGATCATCGAGCGCACCACGCCGGATTCCACCATCTGGCGCAGCGGCATGTCAGGCCCGACCAGCGCCGCCTGGCCGATGTAATCTTCCAGCGAGCGCGGTCGCATGCGGTAGGCCAATGGCGCATGGGAATTCGAGGCGGTATCGGCAAAGAGATCCATCGGCGAGTCAGGCTCCGGCAGGCGTGGGCGGGGAATGCGCTCATCATGGCCGATCACGCAAGCCTGTACAAATCAGCAGGGCTGGCGCGGCCTGCCAACGGCATCAGGCCATCCGTGACTTCTTCACGGACTGTCATGTTTTCCTGACAGCATGCCTCGCGCATTCAGGCAATCCCGCCCAACGTCTAACGGGCGCTCATGGGATGTGTCCTACACTTCAGGATGACGACATTGCTACATTCGGTAGCAATGCCCGAGGCGGCAGCGCTGTCTGCCAGCATCGGCCACCTGTTCCGTCAGGAGGAGGAAGTCATGCCCAATGTGACTCAGCTGCGCCAGGACCACGCCAACATGGCGCGTCTATTGCACGTGCTCTCGCATCGCCACAGGACACTGGTCAGTGGCGAACGCCCGGACTTTCGCATGATGCGGGAAGTGGTGGATTACATTCTCGATTACATGCAGGGCTTCATCATTCCGCTGGAGCGTCAATGCACGCAGATGTTGTGCGAGCGCTCCGAGGACGCCTCACCCCTGTGTCAGCGGCTCATCCAGCAGTATCACACTCTGCACGGCCGTCTCTCCAAGCTGTCCGACAATCTCGACAGCATCCTGATGGATCAGATCATACCGATGGATCAGTTCATCCATGATCTGCGCGACTATGTCGAAGCGCATCGTGACTACCTGCGTGCCGAGCGTACCGAGCTGTTTCCGCTGATGCGGGACAATCTCAGTGATGAGGAATGGCAGCAGCTGACCGACGCCATCCCGCATGCCCGTGCAGAGCTTGAGCGTCTGCAGGAAGCCTATCCGGAACTCTACGCCGAGCTGACCGAAAGTGAGGTCGTGACCGCCTGATCCCCTGCACATGAAGGCCCTGTCGTCTCGTGAAGGTGAGGTCGCGCTCCAGAGCACTGCGCCGGAGCGCGCCCCCGTCTGACAGAAAAAAACCGACATTTCGCCCGCCACAACAGAAAGAACGCCAAGCCTCTGGCGGGCATTCCCGAAAGTCTCCTCCCGTCACATCCCCCACACTGAAGTCACTGAAACGCGTCCTTCGCAGGCCTCGGGCTGCGCGAAGGACACTGCCCATGCAGTGCTCAGTGATGTGCATCCTTGCCGATATCCACAAGGGGCAGATCGTCTGAGTGTCCAGATGACGGCCCTTCGGCCGGGGAGAGCGCCATGAGTGTCCAGACCCTTACCCGTCAGTGGGCCAGCGCCAGCGATGGCATGGCACTGGAAGACCCGCGACTGTTTCGTCAGCTTGCCTACGTGAACGGCTGCTGGGTGCATGGTGAGGCAGGCCGTGAGGAAGCGGTCTTCGACCCCGCCACCGGCGAGCGCCTCGGTCAGGTGCCGTGGCTCGAGTCCACGCAGATCGATGCTGCCATTGCCGCGGCCGATGAGGCCCAGCGGGAATGGCGCAAGCTGCGGGCGGACCAGCGCGGCGAGCTGCTGGATGCCTGGTATGACCTCATCCGCGCCCACAAGCAGGATCTCGCCATGCTGATGACCCGTGAGCAGGGCAAGTCACTGGACGATGCCCGTGGCGAGGTGGAATACGGCGCAAGCTTCGTTCACTGGTTCGCCGAGGAGGGCAGCCGTGCCTTCGGCGAGACCATTCCCAGTCATATCCCGAATGCCGCGCTGGGCACCGTGCGTGAACCCATCGGCGTGGCCGCGCTGATCACGCCGTGGAACTTCCCGCTGGCGATGATCACCCGCAAGGCCGCGGCTGCATTGGCCGCTGGCTGCACCGTGCTGGTCAAGCCCGCCGGCGAGACCCCGTTCTCGGCGCTGGCGCTGGCGGAGCTTGCCGAGCGTGCCGGGATTCCCGCCGGTGTCTTCAGTGTCATCACCGGCGAGGCCGCGGAAGTCTCGAAGCAGCTGTGTGATGACCCACGTGTCGCCGGGCTCTCGTTCACCGGTTCCACCCGGGTGGGGCGCCTGCTGCTTTCCCAGTGCGCCGACAGCGTCAAGCGCGTCTCGCTGGAGCTGGGCGGCAATGCGCCCTTCATCGTCGGGCCGGACATGGACCCCGAGGAGGCGGCGCGTGCCGCCGTCGATGCCAAGTTCCAGACCTCCGGTCAGGACTGTCTCGCCGCCAATCGCATCCTGGTGCACGACAGCCTGTATGAGGATTTCCTGAGCCACTTCGTGCGCCTCATGAAGCAGCTCAAGGTCGGCAATGGGCTGGTCTCGGGTATCGACATGGGGCCGCTGATCCACCGTGACGCCGTGGCCAAGGCGCAGACCATCGTCGATGACGCCGTCGAGCAGGGCGCGCGGCTGATCCACGGCGATCAGAGCATGGCCCCCGGCCCCAACTTCTTCATGCCGGTGCTGCTGGCGGATGTCACGCCGAGCATGCGCGCCTGGCGCGAGGAGACCTTCTCGCCGGTGGCCGGCGTGACGGCCTGGCACGATGAGGAAGAGGTGATCGCGATGGCCAACGACACCGAATACGGCCTGGCCGCCTATGTCTACACCCACGACATTCGCCGCGTCTGGCAGCTGATGCGCGGCCTGCGCTTCGGCATGGTCTCGGTCAACTCGGTGAAGATGACCGGTGCGCCGATTCCCTTCGGCGGCGTCAAGCAATCCGGCCTGGGCCGCGAAGGCGGCCGTCAGGGGCTGGAGGAATATCTGGATATCAAGTACTACTGCCTGGGTGGGATGGAAAGCGCCTCCGGGAGTTGAGACGGACATCATTCATTGTCACGGGCGGTCAGGGCCACGGCGCGATCGCCCCTTGTGGACCATTCGGAGAGTCACATGAGCACCGATAACACCCAACGCCAGTCTGTCGGCTTCGATGACAGCATCAGCACCGACGAGCTGATTCGCCGTGACCGCAAGGTCACCTTCCATGCCTCCACCCACCTGCGTGATTTCGCCCAGGGCGATCTGCCGGGCCGCGTGATCACCGGCGGCGAAGGCATCCGCATCCGTGAGCGCGACGGGCGTGAGCTGATCGACGGCTTCGCCGGCCTCTACTGCGTCAACATCGGTTACGGGCGCACGGAAGTCGCCGATGCCATTCACGAGCAGGCCCTCAAGCTCAGCTATTACCACACCTATGTCGGCCACTCGAACGAGCCGCAGATCGCGCTGTCCGAGAAGATTCTCGAACTGGCCGGGCCTGACATGTCCAAGGTCTACTACGGCATGTCCGGCAGCGATGCCAACGAGACCCAGCTCAAGCTGGTGCGTTACTACCACAACGTGATCGGCAAGCCGGAGAAGAAGAAGGTCATCTCGCGCTGGCGCGGCTATCACGGCTCCGGCATCGCCTCAGGCTCTCTGACCGGCCTGGCGGCCTTCCATGATCACTTCGATCTGCCGATCGCCGGCATCCTGCATACCGAAGCGCCGGACTACTACCGTCGTCCCGCGGAATGCGCCGAGATGAGCGAGCGTGAATTCTCCGCCTGGTGTGCCGACAAGCTCGAGGCGATGATCCAGGCCGAAGGGCCGGAGACCGTCGGCGCCTTCATCGGCGAGCCGGTGCTGGGCACCGGCGGCATCGTGCCACCGCCGGAGGGCTACTGGGACGCCATCCAGGCCGTGCTCAAGCGCCACGACATCCTGTTGATCTGTGACGAGGTGGTGTGCGGCTTCGGGCGCATCGGCAGCCAGTTCGGCTACCAGCACTTCGGCATCAAGCCGGACCTGGTCACCATCGCCAAGGGCCTGACCAGCGCCTATCAGCCGCTGTCCGGGGTCATCGTCGGCGACCGCGTGTGGAAGGTGCTGGAGCAGGGCACCGGGGAATTCGGCCCCATCGGCCACGGCTGGACCTACTCCGGCCACGCGCTGGGCGCAGCGGCAGGTGTCGCCAACCTGGAGATCATTCGTCGTGAGGGCCTGGTGGACAACGCCCGCGATACCGGCGCCTATCTGCAGAAGGCCATGAAGGAAGCCTTCGCCGATCACCCCATCGTCGGCGACGTGCGTGGCATCGGCCTGCTGGCGGCGCTGGAGTTCTCACCGCAGCCGTCAGAGCGCAAGGCGTTCGATTCCGCACTCAAGGTCGGCCCGCGCATCTCGGCGGCGGCACTCGAGGAAGGGCTGATCGCCCGTGGCATGCCCCAGGGCGACATTCTCGGCTTCGCACCGCCGCTGGTGATCACCCCCGAGGAGATCGATGACATCATCGCCCGCGCGCGTCGCGCCGTGGACAAGGTGCATCAGGAGCTTCTCGACAACGGCGATCTGGCCTCTGGTGACCCCGCTTCTGGTGACCCCGCTTCTGGTGACAAGTAAGCCATGGCATTGACCCTGCCCCCGCTCAAGCATCCACGGGAAACGCCGCTGGCGCTGGCTGATATCCATGCCGCGCGCCAGCGGCTGTTTCATTCATCGACTGACACGGGTGTCGAGCGTACGGCGCTGGTGCCATCCCCGGCGCTGTCACGACGCTTCGATGCCGAGATCCTGCTCAAGCTGGAAACCCGTCAGCCCACCGGCGCCTTCAAGCTGCGTGGTGCCAGCAACCTGCTGGCGGCCGTGGCCGAGCAGACGTCGGGGGATGCCGTGACGCGCCTGGCGCGCGGCGTGACCACTGCCTCCACCGGCAATCACGGTCGGGCGCTGGCCTATGCCGCGATGCGCCGTGGCCTGAAGGCCATCATCTGTCTCTCCGAGCAGGTACCCGCCAACAAGGTACGGGCCATCGAGGCGCTGGGCGAGCTGGGCGGCGCGTCTGGCGGCAGTGTCGAGGTGCGCCGAGTCGGGCGCAGCCAGGACGAGGCCTTCCACGAGGTCAATCGGCTGGTCGAGGAGGAGGGCATGCTGGCGGTGCCGCCCTTCGATGACCCGCTGATCGCGGCCGGTCAGGGCACCATCGGGCTGGAGCTGCTGGAGGATTGCCCAAAGCTCGACCACGTGCTGATCGGGCTCTCCGGCGGTGGACTGCTCGGCGGTATCGGGGCGGCGCTCAAGGCGATTCGCCCCGAGACCCAGGTGCATGGCGTCAGCCTCACCGAGGGCGCCGCCATGTGGCACAGCCTGCAGGCGGGCGCCCCGGTGGAGGTGGAGGAGGTCGCAAGCCTCGCCGATTCACTGGGTGGCGGCATTGGCCTGGACAACCACACCACGCTGCCGCTGGTGCATCGCGTGATGGATCACCACCATCAGGTCAGCGAGCGCGCCATCGCCCGCGCCATGCTGATGCTGCTGGAGGAAGAGAAGCTTCTGGTGGAGGGCGCTGCGGTGGTCGGGCTTGCCGCACTCGAGGCCTCGTGGCGAGGCGAGACCGACCCCGCGCTGGCCGAGTCGATCCGTGGCCAGCGCGTCGCGCTGATCATCAGCGGCAACGGCGTCAGCCTGGAAACGCTCGATCAGGCCAGAGCGCTGCTGGCAGACGCTCAGGGGCAAGGCCAGAACGCCTGAAGACACCAGAACGCCTGAAGCACCAGAACGCCTGAAGACACCAGAACGCCTGAAGACACCAGAACGCCTGAAGACAACAGAGTGCCTGAAGACATCAGCGCGCTCGATGACACCCGAACCCCGGAGGAGGACGCATGACGGAACCGACTCAGGACAGCATGCAGAGTTATTCACGCGAACAGATCGCCGAGGTCGTGGGGCTGGATACCACGGCACTCAAGGCCATTCGTGATGCCTTCATCGCGTTGGGGCAGGGCAAGGTGGTGCAGCCGCCGATCCTGTCGATGGCCATCGAGGAGGCCAACGGCGAAGTGGACGTCAAGACGGCCCACATCCAGGGGCTCAAGCACTTCGCGATCAAGATCAGTCCCGGCTTCTTCAACAATCCCGCCCGCGGCCTGCCGAGTCTCAATGGCCTGATGGTGGTGTTCTCCGCCGAGACGGGCCTTGCCGAGGCGCTGCTCAATGATGGCGGCTACCTGACGGCGGTGAGAACCGCGCTGGCCGGCGCCGTGGCCGCCGATGCCCTGTCTCGCCCGGACAGCAAGCGGGTCGCGCTGATCGGGGCCGGTGAGCAGGCCGGCCTGCAGCTGGAGGCCTTGCGGCTGGTGCGCGACATCGAGAGTGTCGATGTCTGGGCACGGGACAAGCAGCGTGCCGAGACCTTCGCGCGGGAGACGGAGGAGCGCCTGGGGCTGACGGTGCGCAGTCATGACAGCCTGCATGCGGTCTGCCAGAACGCCGATATCATCGTCACCGCCACCCCCTCGCGAACGCCGCTGCTGGACTACTCGATGCTGCCGGAGGGCGTGCATGTCACCGCGATGGGCTCCGACAGCCCCGAGAAGCTTGAGCTGGAAGCCGATGTGCTCCTCGAGTGCGATCATTTCGTGTGTGATACCCGCACCCAGTCCGAGACCAACGGTGAGCTGAAAGGGCTGGAGGCCGAGCAGGCCAGATCGCGTGACGTGCATGAGCTGGGCCGTCTGCTGGCCGAGGGGCGTGATCTGCGTTCAGGCGGGTCGGCCCCGGATACCTGCATCACGGTGGCGGATCTCACCGGTACCGGCGTGCAGGATACGGCCATCGCCAGCCTGGCGCTCTCGCGGCTCGTCCGGCGTTAGTACGGGAAGTGTCGGTACGGAAAACGTCGGTACTGGCAGCGTCAGCGCTGGAGCGCCAATGGTGCGGCGGACTTGCCCGCAGCGTCGCCGCATGCGAGGGTCACGCAGGTGACGGCAGGAAGCCGTTGACGCCCCTTGCCACTCGGAGCCTGTCGTGACTCGTACCTCGTCCTCATCTGCCGCCCGGCCGCGTGCCCTGAGCGCTGCGCCCGATGTCGAGATCTGCCGCACACCGCTGGCGGATCTCTGCGCCGACTGTGACGCCGTGACCCTGCTGCCGCCGCTCTCGCCGCCGGAGGAGGGCCATGTGCGCCACCACTGTGCGCTGGATGCCCCGCTGGCGGTATTCGATCTCGACGATACGCTGCTCGACGGCGACTGCACCGGCATGTGGATGCGCTGGATGGTCGCCTGTGGCTGGATCAAGGATGTCGATGCCTTCATGGCCATCGGTGAGCGTCATCAGGTGCAATACCATGCCGGCACTCTGGACATCCACGAGCACACCGGCCATCTGCTCAGCCCGCTCGTCGGGCGGCATCGTGATGAGGTGCGTCGCGAAGTCGATGATTTCGTGGAAGAAATGGTCATGCCGCGACTGCTGGAAGGTGGTATCGCGCGGCTGGCCGAGCACGGCGAGGCCGGCCATCGCACCCTGATCATCTCCGCCTCCATGCATCATCTGGTCGGGCCCATCGCCAGTCGTCTGACCGCCGATGGGGCGCTGGCTACCCATCCGGCCTTTGATGAGCAGGGCTGCTTCACCGGAGCCACCAGCGGTATCGTCACCTTCCGCGAAGGCAAGCTGGCGGCGCTGGATGACTGGCTTGAGGGTGCCGAGCGCATCCATCGCACGCCGCAATCCCTGTGGGGCTATTCCGATTCCCACAATGACCTGCCCCTGCTGGAGCGGGTCGATTTCCCCCACGCCACCCAACCGGACGCACCGCTGCGGCAGCTGGCCGAAGCGCGCGGCTGGCCAGTGGTCGACTGGCGCCTGTCGCGCCTGTCGGACTGACGTCATGAACCCGCTGGCCGGGCGAGAAGCCGCCGCCCGCGCCTCGCGGCAGGCGCGGGGCGTGGCGATGACGGCGCTGGGCGTACTGCTGATCTCGCCGGACGCGCTGCTGCTGCGACTCGCCGATGTCGCCGATGGCCCGCTGGTGTTCTGGCGCGGTCTGCTGACGGCCATCGGCTTTGCACTGCTCCTGCTGGCCCTCCAGCGCGGCACTCCCGCACAGCGCATCGCCAGCGCCCTGGCGCGCATGCGTGGCTGCGGGCGTACCGGCGTATGGGTCGCGCTGCTGTTCACCGGCTCCACCTTGGGTTTCGTGCTCGCCAACCAATACACCCGCGCCGGCAACGTGCTGATCATCCTCGCCGCCAGTCCGCTGTTCGCGGCGCTGATGTCGCGCCTGTGGCTGGGCGAGCGTCAGCCACGCCATGTGTGGGGCGCGATTCTGGCCTCGCTGGCGGGCATCACGCTGCTGGTGCTCGATGAGGCCGGCAGCGGCACGCTCACCGGCAACCTGCTGGCGCTGGGCTGCAGCCTGTCGCTGGCCGGCAACTTCACGCTGTGTCGCACGCGCCCGGGGCATGACATGAGTCCGATGCTGACACTGTCCGGGCTGGTCACCGCGCTGTGCGGCCTGCTGGCGTGCCTGTGGAGCATGACGCAGGGCGGCGGTGACGTGCTGACGCAGCTGTGGCCCTCTCACGGTGCCGATTTCGCCCAGCGCGCCGGCTGGCTGGTGCTGCTGTGCCTGGTGCTTTCGCCGCTGGGCTTCACGCTGATCCAGCGTGGCCCGATCTATCTGCCCTCTGCGGAAGTGGCGCTGCTGATGTTGCTGGAAAGCGTGTTCGGCATCCTGTGGGTGTGGTGGGTGCTGGAAGAATCGCTCACCCCGCGTGGCTGGGCGGGCGGTGCACTGGTGCTGGGCGCGATGCTCATCAAGAGTCTGATCGACCGTCGTCACCGTCAATCGGTGACGGCGAGCGCGCGTTCTGCGGATGCGTCCACCGGTCGCAGCTGATACAATCCCGCCCATCCCCGAGTTTATTCACTGTCAAATGACAGCCCTCTGGACGCCTCACGGCGACCGGAGCGAATAGCTCATGGCGCGAAGAAAGCCACAGGGCGACCGGAAACGACAGCGGCATCACGACGCAAGCCAGGCGCGAGCGGCACTGCCCCTGACGGCAGCGATGAAGATTGCCACAACCGGACGCCAGACTGACTCGACAGCGCCAGGATTCAGCACGCACACCACCTTCCCCAACCTGTTGCGGACGACTCGATGACAAGCAGCCTCAAACAGCAGTGGCTTTCCAACCTCCGGCCCGACATCCTGTCCGGCCTGGTGGTGGCATTGGCCCTGATCCCCGAAGCCATCGCCTTCTCCATCATTGCCGGTGTCGACCCCAAGGTCGGCCTGTATGCCTCCTTCTCCATCGCCGTGGTGACCGCCATCGCCGGTGGCCGTCCGGGCATGATTTCCGCCGCCACCGGTGCCATGGCACTGCTGATGGTCGACCTGGTCAAGGACCACGGCCTGGAGTACCTGCTGGCCGCCACCGTGATGACCGGCGTGATCCAGGTCATCTTCGGCTACTTCAAGCTCGGCTCCCTGATGCGCTTCGTCTCGCGCTCGGTGGTCACCGGCTTCGTCAATGCACTGGCGATCCTGATCTTCATGGCCCAGCTGCCGGAGCTGACCAACGTCACCTGGCACGTCTATGCCATGACGGCCGCGGGCCTGGGCATCATCTATCTGCTGCCGCTGGTGCCGAAGATCGGCAAGCTGCTGCCGTCGCCGCTGGTCTGCATCATCGTGCTGACCCTCTTCGCGATGGCCGTCGGTCTGGATATCCGCACCGTCGGTGACATGGGTGAGCTGCCGGACAGCCTGCCGGTGTTCCTGATTCCGGACATCCCCTTCAATCTGGACACCCTGTGGATCATCCTGCCGTACTCGCTGCCGCTGGCGGTCGTGGGTCTGCTGGAATCCCTGATGACGGCCACGCTGGTCGATGATCTGACCGATACGCCGTCCGACAAGAACCGTGAGTGCAAGGGCCAGGGCGCGGCCAACGTCGTCACTGGCTTCCTCGGTGGCATGGCGGGTTGCGCGATGATCGGTCAGACGATGATCAACGTGAAATCCGGTGGACGTACTCGTCTCTCCACCATGGTGGCGGGTGTCGTGCTGCTGATCCTGGTCGTGTTCCTCGGCCCGTGGGTCTCGCAGATTCCCATGGCCGCACTGGTCGCGGTGATGATCATGGTCTCCATCGGCACCTTCTCCTGGCAGTCGATCCGTGACCTCAAGAGCCACCCGATGTCCACCAACATCGTCATGCTGGGTACCGTGGCCGTGGTGGTCGCGACCCACAACCTGGCGATCGGCGTGCTGGTCGGCGTGCTGCTCTCGGCGCTGTTCTTCGCCAACAAGATCGGCCAGGTGCTGCATATCGGCAGCGACATGAATGCCGATGGTCGTACCCGCGAATACCGCGTGGTCGGTCAGGTGTTCTTCGCCTCCAGCGAGCAGTTCCAGGCCGGTTTCGACCTCAAGGAAACCGTCGAGCGTGTCGTGATCGACGTCAGTCGTGCGCACTTCTGGGACATTACCGCCATCGGCGCGCTGGATACCGTGGTGGTCAAGTTCCGTCGTGAGGGGACCGAGGTCGAGGTACGTGGCCTCAACGAGGCCAGCGCCACGCTGGTGGATCGCTTCGCGGTGCATGACAAGCCGGACGCGGTCGAGAAACTGATGGGTCACTGATCATGCACGCATGACCCTGCGCGATCGAGTCACTTCGCTTGATCGCGCCGCGTGACAAGGTCAGACGGCGGGCAGTCCTTCACGGGCTGCCCGCCGTTTGCGTTCATGGGGTCGGAAAGTGGTAATCTCGAAACAGGTCGCGCCGGCATCGCGGGGGGAATGTCAGTCCTCCTTCTGCGTCGCCCCGGTCGGCACGCCATCTCCGTTGTCAGTATTTTTTGTTGTCAGCACAAGGAAGCCCGCCATGAGCCAATCCTCTGCCAGTGCCGCGACAGGCCATGACAAGGTCACCGCCTGCATTGACGGCTCCGCCTTCGCCGCCCCCGTGTGTGACGCCGCCGTCTGGGCCAGCCAGCGCCTGTCGGCACCTCTCAGCATCCTGCATGTGATCGACCGCAATGAAAGCGCCGAACCCGCCAATGGCGATCTCTCCGGCAGCATCGGTCTCGGTGCCCGGGAGCACCTGCTGGAGGAGCTCGCCACCCTCGATGAGCAGCGCGGGCGCATCGCCCAGGAGCAGGGCCGCCTGATGCTGGAAGCCGCCTGTGAGCGCGCCACCCAGGCCGGTATCACCGAACCACGCCCGCGCCAGCGCAATGGTGAGCTGGTCGAGACACTGGCCGAGCTTGAGGACGAGATTCGCCTGCTGGTGATCGGCAAGCGCGGGGAAGGGGCGGAGCAGGCCAGTGAGCATCTCGGCTCCAATCTGGAGCGCGTGATTCGCAGCCTGCATCGTCCCGTGCTGGTAGTGCCGGGCGAGTTTCAGACGCCGACACGCGTGTTGATCGCCTTCGATGGCAGCGCAACCATCAAGCGTGCCATCGAGGTGCTGGCGGCCAGCCCCTTGCTGCAGGGCGCCGAGCTGCATCTGGTGATGGTCGGCGCGGACTCGGTGGAGCATCAGGCTCCGCTTGAGACCGCGCGTGACACTCTCCAGTCAGCGGGCTTCAACGTGCAGGCCAGCCTCAAGGCCGGTGAAGTGGAAGCCTGTCTGCGCGAATACGCCAAGGAGCACGCCATCGACATGCTGGTGATGGGCGCCTACGGCCACTCGCGCATCCGTCAGTTGCTGGTCGGCAGTACCACCACCGAGATGATCCGCAATGCCACGGTGCCGCTGCTGATCCTGCGCTAGCACGTTCAGCACACGCCCTGCCGGGCAATGAGAACGCCGCGCCTTCCCGTGTCATGTCGGGATGGCGCGGCGTCTTTATTTCCGCCCCTTGGGCAGTGGCTACAGGTACGCAAGGCAGAAACCCTCACGACGACTGGAAAATACCCCGCAGGTCGCGTTGCGCCGCCCGCCGGAATCTGGAACGCTGATGGCCGCTTATCCTCATTGCGCGCCATGCCGCTGAGGGGCTTTCCCTTACGCTGGTGCGTCTTTCACCACTCCAAGAAGAACGGCACAAGGACACTCTCCATGAGCGATATCCAACGTCACGACACCAAGGCACGCATGAGCCGCGCCGTCATCCACAACAACACCATCTATCTGTGTGGCCAGGTCGCCGGGCCGGAACAACGCTTCAGTGATATCACGGACCAGGCCAACAGCATGCTCGCGCGTGTCGATGCGCTGCTGGAAGAAGTCGGCAGCGACCGCGAGCACCTGCTCTCCGCCACCGTCTATCTCAAGACAATGGATGACTTCAAGACCTTCAACGACATCTGGGACGCCTGGGTACCGGAAGGTCACGCCCCCGCCCGCGCCTGCGTCCAAGCCGCCATGGCCAGCCCGGAACTGCTGTGTGAAATTACCGTGGTCGCCGCCGTTAAATAACTCGCAGTATGGTTTTTCTAAGCCCGCCAGATTTTTCTCTGGCGGGTTTTTTAATTCTTGTTAACTTCTTTAAGTAGATTATGAATTTTCTATTCTAAAGGAGTTTTTTATGAGATTTGATTCTCTGAAGATATCGAATTGGAGGTCTATCAAAGAGATAGATATCGAAGCGCAAGATTTAATGGTGATTATCGGAAGGAATAATCACGGCAAGTCAAATATCCTATCTGCAATACTGTTCTTCTTTAGTCAATTAAAGCACCAGGATTTAGATTTTAATTGTGATTCTGGAATTTTGTTTGTTGAAATAGTTTTTAACGATTTGTCGGATGTGGAAAAAGCTAGGTTCACCAAGTATTTGACTTCTGATAACAAAATAACTGTGCGTAAGACTGCTTACAAAGGAGGAAGTTTTGAATATAGAGGTTTTGTTGAAAAGTGTACTATAGAGTGGCTTAAAGAAGAGGAGGCTTCTAATTATACAAAAAGAGAAGTTGTTGAGAATACGCCTTTAATAGATTTCTTGCCTGCTCAAGGAAGGATTAATAAGCAAGATGTAATGAATGCTCAAGCCTCGTATATTGAGGAGCACAGAGTGGAGCTAGAATTTATTTATCAAAAAGAAGAAACTGAATTTTTAGGTTTGAAGTCTGTTGCTGCAAGTAGCTTTGGAGAATTGTACTTTATACCCGCTGTAAAGATGCTGTGTCTGATTTTAGCTCAAAAGAGTCTAGTGTCTTTGGTAGGATTTATTCAGGTGTAATATCCTCCATGTCTGAAAGCAATAATGATTGGAGGTCGGCTAAAGAAGGGTTGGCTGAGTTGTTTTCAATTTTCAATATAAATGATGATGGTGAGCATCATGCAAGAAGGCCTCAGGAAATAACTGAACTTGAACTGTCTCTTTCACGTGAGCTTAGTGTCTGGGGTACAAAGATAGATATTGAAATAAAGGAACCTGACATTGATAATGTTATTAAGTCGAATACTCAGATCTGGATCGACGATGGTGTAAGAACGGATATAGTGAGAAAAGGTCATGGCCTTCAAAGAGCATTGACACTTGCTTTGGTGCAAGTATTGGCTAAAGAGACTCCGGGAAGGTTACATGTCGATAACGATGTCAGAATATCAAATTCAAAATACTTTATATTTGAAGAACCAGAGTTGTATTTACATCCGCAAGCACAAAGGCAGCTTTTTGATTCTTTTGTAAAGCTTTCGGACTTAGGTAGTCAAGTGATTATATGTACTCATTCAAGCGGCCTCATTGATCTAGAAAGATATCGCTCAATATATATAGCTGACAAAAGTGATGATGAAGCAGGTACAGTTGTAAGAAAATGCGCGGGTGATATATTTGAAGGTGACGAAAAAAAGGATTTCAATCTCACATATTGGATAAATCCGGATAGAAGCGAACTATTTTTTGCTAAAAAAGTTATACTCTTGGAAGGGGCGACCGAGAAAGCGGTAATACCGGCATTGGCTAAAAAATATGAACTTTATAAATATGAATATACTGCTATAGATTGTGGCTCAAAGAATAGCATCCCTCAGTATATCAAGCTCTTAAATTGTTTTCTCATTCCTTATGTTGCAGTATACGATCAAGATCATCAACATCATAAGAACATAGATGCTAGAAATGCGGCAGATAGATCAACTCAAAACATATTGAATGTGATTAATTATAATATAGGTCATGGGCTGTTTCTTGTTAATGATATTGAGGAAGAGTTAGGACTACCTCAAGGTACTAGTTCAAAGCCATATGTGGCATTGAGTCATATAAATCGAGAAGATTTTCAGATTTCAGATAGCATGTTGGATAAAATTACAGCTATTTATGATTGATATTTTGTTATGTTTGGGAGTGGTTATTCGTGCTCTTTAATGCCGCCTCATACCTCACCCATTCCCGATAAAATCCGTCCAGTTGTTCTGTCTCGCTGAGGTGTGATGCTTCAGCGAGGCGTTCGCGTGCGTCTGTAGGCAGCATGGCGATGCGGGCGTCGAGGTCGTGGGCGTGGCGGGGATTGCGGTACTCGAGGTCCAGACCGAGCGGAGCGGTGGCGAGGCCGACAAGGACATGGCCGTGGCGGTGGGCGATGGAGACGTGAAAGCCTGATGGCAGTGCAGGGTGATGGGGCGCCTGGCCACGTGGTGACCAGTCAGCCAGTGGCAGCACAATGCCTTGAGCAGCGGCGAGTTCACCGAGCAGCACGCGGGCGAGGTGGGATTCGGCTTCACGTTGCTGGCGACGGCGGGCCTTGGCAGATGACACGGGAGTGTCCGCGTTATCCACAGCCGCCTGTAAATTGCGCATCGAGCGACGGCTGGAGGCATCCGTCGAGGAGCTGGCAGAGGGAGCAGCCGAATCAGCACAAGACGTAGGCAGCACACAGGCCTCGGCCAGCCACAGGCGGGCTGGCCGAGAGGTGGCGTCAGAGCTGTCATTCGGCAAGTCGCGCACAGCGCTGCCAGTCGCGGACGCCAGGGCGGCGGCTAGGGCATGGGGATCATGCGAGATCAGCGGCTCGCCGTTAGACAAGTCGGCGCTCAGCGAATCAGTGCTCAGTGAACCAGTGCTCAGTGAACCAGTGCTCAGTGAAGCGGAGCCATGCGATACCGCATGCCCCAGCACCACGCAGCGGTAGGCGGGGTGATCGGTCGGGCGCGCCGCAGGAGTATCCGCTGCGCGCGCCGAGCTGCCCTCGACCGGCTCGCCTGCCTCACTCACATCCTTGCCTTCCCTGGCCGTCATGATGGCGAATCAGTTCTTCGGATGCAGGATCACCAGATCCCCGCGCAACGCGACGCCCGCGACGACATTGCCCGCGTGGCACTCGTACTTCTCGCTGCTGGAGTAGGGCACGTTGTCATAGTCGCTGCGGATATTGATGACCGCGTTGGCCCCGTATTCACGCGCCTTTTCCTGCAACTCACGCAGCGCCGACAGGAACACCCAGCGGCAGGCCGCGGCATCGCTCTTGTTGGTCGCGTTGGTCTTCGGGTTCACACGTGCCCAGCCACGCTTCTCGATGCGCTCGTAGGGCTGCTTGTCACCGAAGAAGAAGGCCACATCCTTGCCCAGTCGCTGACTGGCCGCGGTGCTGGCCATCACCGGCATGATGGGCAGGAAGTGCTGCGTATCCCGCGCCTGTGCCGGTGCGGAGGCCAGCAGCCCGGCCGCGCCGAGCACCAGGGCGGACACCAGCACGCGTCCCCGCGACAGGCGGCCGGCCGGCGCCGTGCTGGCGTGGGCCATGGGGTGTGACGAGGAAACGAACGACTGAGCAACGGATGACGCCATCTGACACCTCTCCTGACAGGGTTTGACTGGCTCGACGCCAGGGAATATCGCCTTCATCCAGCCAACGGCGTGAGCCAATCACACCATAGACCATGCAGCGGGCGCGTATCTTGCGCCAGTTGTGACCCGCTGCAAAGTCGTCTGGTGGCGACAGTCACACGCCCGATGACACCGAGGGCCGTGCGGGCGTCGTCAGCCCTGCCAGCGCCGCAGGATCAGCGAGGTGTTGATGCCGCCGAAGGCGAAGTTGTTGCTCATCACCGTATCCGTCTCGATCTCGCGGCCGCCGTCACGCAGGTAGTCCAACGTCGCGCAGCGCGGGTCGATGTCCTTGAGGTTGGCGGTGCCGTGGAACCAGCCTTCGCGCATCATCTCGATGGCGATCCAGGCTTCCAGCGCACCGCAGGCCCCCAGGGTATGGCCGGTGTAGCTCTTGAAGGCACTGATGGGCGTGCGTTCCCCGAACACGGCATGGGTGGCGTGACTCTCGGCGATGTCGCCGCGCTCGGTGGCGGTGCCATGCGCGCTGACATAGCCGATCTCGCTGGCCGAGAGGCCGGCATCGTCAAGGGCCATGCGCATCGCGGCCTCCATCATGTCGGCGTCCGGCTGGGTGACGTGGCGGCCATCGGAGTTGGTGCCGAAGCCGAGAATCTCGGCGTGGATGGTCGCGCCACGCGCCAGGGCGTGGTCCAGCTCCTCGAGGATCAGCGTGCCGGCGCCTTCGCCGATCACCAGGCCATCGCGCTCGGCATCGAAGGGTCGCGGCGAGCGGTCCGGGCGGTCATTGCAGGTGCTGGTGGCGAACAGGGTGTCGAACACCGCGGCATCGGCGGCGGACAGCTCCTCGCAGCCCCCGGCGACCATCGCTATCTGGCGGCCGAAGCGAATCGCCTCATAGGCATAGCCGATGCCCTGGCTGCCGGAGGTGCAGGCGCTGGAGGTGGTGTGGATCCGCCCCTTGATGCCGAGAAAGACCCCGATGTTCACCGGCGCGGTATGCGCCATCATGCGGATGTAGGAGTTGGCGTTGAGGCCATCGGTAGAGTGGTTGATCAGCATGTTGCCGAAGTCCGCCACCGCGTCCGGCTCACCGGCGGACGCGCCGTAGGCGATGCCCATCTGGCCGCTCTCCTTGAGCGGGCTGTCACTCAGTCCCGCGGCTTCCAGCGCCAGCTCGCTGGAGCGGGTCGCCAGCTGGGCCACGCGCCCCATGCTGCGCAGCGCCCGGCGGTTGTAGTGCTTGGGCAGTTCGAAATCGCTGACCGGCGCGCCGAGACGCGTGTTGAGGCCGTCGTACTTGTCCCAATCCTCGATATAGCGGATGCCGGTGCGGCCCGCGGCCAGATTGGCGCGCAGGGTCGGCCAGTCATTGCCGATGGGCGAGAAGCCATGCATGCCGGTGACGACGACGCGATGGCCGCGCAGCGGGGAAGAGGGAGCTGTCATCAGAACATCCCTCCGTTCACCGCGATGGTCTGGCGGGTGATGTAGCCGGCATCCTTCGAGCACAGGAAGGCCACGGTGGCGGCGACTTCCTCGGCCTCGCCCGCGCGGCGCATGGGAATCATCTTCAGCGCCTCGTCCATCTCGACCCCTTCGGTCATCTCGGTGGCGATGACCCCCGGCGCGACGGCATTCACGGTGATGCGGCGCTTGGCCAGCTCCACCGCCAGCGCCTTGACCGCGCCGATCAGCCCCGCCTTGGCGGCGGAATAGTTGACCTGACCGCGATTGCCCATCATGCCGGACACCGAGGACATCACGATGATGCGCCCCGGCTTGCGGCGACGCACCATCGGCATCGCCAGCGGCTTGACCACGTTATAGAAGCCATCGAGGTTGGTGCGGATCACGCTGTCCCAGTCCTCATCGGTGAGCGCCGGGAAGGCGTTGTCGGCGTGGATGCCGGCATTGCAGATGACGCCGTAGTAGCAGCCGTGGGCCTCGACATCGGCCTCCAGTGCGCTGCGTGCGGCCTCGCGGTCGGCGACATCGAAGCTCAGGATGCGCGATTCACCGCCCAGGGCGCTGATCTCGCGGGCGACCTCCTCGGCGGCGTCACGTCGGGAGCGGCAGTGCAGCACCAGATTGTAGCCTTCGCGGGCCAGACGCAGCGCGATGGCGCGGCCGATGCCACGGCTGGAGCCGGTGACCAGAATCCACTCGCGCGTCTCATTGGCAGCGGCGGCACCCTGGTTGTCGGCAGGGGAAGTTCGAGTAGCGGGGAGTGTGACGGACATCAGACATTACCTTGCGGTGCGGCACCGGCAGCATCCTGCTGACCGGGTGAGTGTTCTTGTGAGTGTTCTGGTGAGTGCCCCTGTGGGCCTGCTTCGGGGCTTCCTTCCTTCGACACGGCAGACGCCATGGCCTGGGCGGGCGGCTCGAAGACATTCACGCCGGCACGGGCGACCTGCGTGCCGTGCTCGTCGCTGAGGGTGGCCTTGAAGGCGCCCAGGCCGTTGTCGGCGCGATAGTCGAGCTGCACGTCTATCTGCCAGCGTTGCCCGCAGGCGAAGGCGGGCAGATCGCTCTCATAGCGGCGGCTGCCGAGCAGAAACCCGACACGGGGTGACTGGCCTGTGCGCGCGGCCTGCAGGCCGGACCAGGCGGCGATGGCCTGGGCCATCCACTCGAGCCCGACCCAGGCGGGAATCACGGCCTGGCCAGCGCCGTCCAGCTCCGCGAACAGATCCTCGGGCGAGGGGCGCACGCTCGCGCTCAGCGAGTGCTCGTCACAGGCCAGTACCTCATCCAGCAGGCACATGCCCGCCTCGTGTGGCACATAGGGGCCGATGGCGCAGGGCATGACGGGATAGCCCTCGTCACGGGAAGACGTGCCGTCGGGTAGCGGCGTGGCGGGGGTAGCGGTCGGGGTCAGCATGCAGAGGACTCCGGGTCGGTGGCGTGACGCTCCAGTATCAGCGAGATGTTGTTGCCGCCGAAGGCGAAGGCATTGCTCATCACTCTGAGCGGCGGGGTCTCGGGGCGGTCACGATAGACGATGTTGAGCGCGGGCAATGACGGGTCCAGCGCCTCACGCGGGGTGGCGTGCGGCGGCAGGCGACCATGTTCCAGCGTCAGCCAGCAGAAGGCGGCTTCCAGTGCCCCGCAGGCCCCCAGCGTATGGCCGGTGAGGGCCTTTGTGGAACTGACGGCGGGCGGGCGGCTTGCGGCCTTGTCGCCATCGGGACCGAACAGGCGGCTGATGGCGAGGCTTTCCATGGCGTCATTGAGCGGCGTGGCCGTGCCGTGCAGGTTGATGTAGTCGATCTCGCCGGGGGCGCGGCCGGCGCTGGCGAGCGCGCCACGCATCGCGGCCTCGGCACCGCTGCCATCCGGGCAGGGCGCGGAGATGTGATGGGCATCGCTGGATTCGCCGACGCCGGTCAGCTGCACGCCGCCGTGCTCCGGCGTGACCACGAACAGCACCGCGGCCTCGCCCAGATTGATGCCGTCGCGCGCGGCGCCCAGCGGCTGGCTTTGCTGGCGGCTGACGGCCTCCAGACTCATGAAGCCCTTCACCGTCATGTGGCACAGGCTGTCGGCCCCACCGGCGATCACCGCATCACACTGCCCGGAGGCCAGTAGACGCCGTGCGCTGGCCAGGGCCTTGGCGCTGGAGGTGCAGGCGGTGGAGAGGGTGTAGACCGGCCCGCGCGCGCCGCTCAACCAGGCCACGCACTCGGCGGGCGCGCCCAGTTCCTGACGGCGGTATTCAAAGCTCTCCGGCCAGCTGTCGGCGCTCGGCGTGCCCCGGGCAACGGCGGCGCGCTGGGCGTCCATCGCAGCTTCCGTCTCACCGATACCGGAGGTACTGGTGCCCAGCACCACGCCGATGCGCTCCGGCGCGATGCCCTGGCGCTTGAGGGCCTCAAGCTCCGGTGTCAGCTGCTCAAGCGCGGTGGCCAGCAAGCGGTTGTTGCGTGAGCGCAGCGGGGCCGGCCAGTCGCTGTCATCCACCAGCCGCGCGGTGACACGGCCCAGAGACAGCGGCGTGCCGGGACTGAAGTCATCACTGACGCGCAGGCCGCGACTGGCGCTGAACAGCGCACTGCTGATCAGCCCGTGGTCGGCGCCCAGCGGACAGACGATACCGGGCCGAGACAGACGGCATGGGCTGCGAGGGGTGAGGCCATGGCGGGTATCAGGTGCCTCGGGTGTGACGGGTTCAGTCATGCGGGGAAGCTTCCGGTGAGTCGTCAGGGGCTGGGGGAAGACAGGGGATCTAGCGTCATCTGCATCTCGGTGGCCGGGTCCCGCAGGATCACGCGGCCTTTGGCGTCGCGGGTCAGCTCGGCCATGCGCTCGCCATCGCGCAGGATGAGGCGCTGCGAGGCCTGGTGAGGCGTGTCCCACTCGCCGTGCTGCACCAGTTGCCAGGCGCTGCCGGCAAAGGCGTCATCGATCGCGGCCTGTGGCCAGTGGACCCAGGCGATGCGACGGGCCAGCCAGTCGGCGGTGAAGGGCAGCTTGTCGAGCACCTCGGGGCGGGCCTTCTCGAAGCGGCTGCCATCGGCGTCATGCACCAGTGTCAGCAGTCGCTGGCCCTGCACGCTGAGCAGCACCAGCCGCATGGCCTCGGGCGATTGGCGCAGCACGCCGATGAGGGGCGGCAGGTCGCGAGCCTCGTCCTCAGCGGCGTCTGCTGCCGCGCGATTCTCGCTGGCCTCACTCTTGTTACGCTCAACGCGCAGAATCAGACGTTGGGTGCTGCTCTCCTGCAGGCTCGTCAGGGCCGGCATCGGGCTCTCGGCGCTGAGCGGACCGGGCACGAGCAGGCTGCAGCCGCTCAACAGCAGGCTGGTCGCCAGCAGCAGTCCGACGGATCGCCGCCCGACAGAACACTTTCTGAAAGAGCGCAGTCCGACTGAGATGGCATGAGGCGAGAGACGCATGGATATCATGACGATACTTTACCTTTTCTGGCGTCATTCTGCCGCGTGCCGGCCGTTGAGAGAGCGCTTGCGGCGTGCTCGCAGGTCTCCGCTTGCGTCGCCTGCGCTGCCGAGAGCGTGGCCAGTGCGGTCAGGCGACGACGACTGGCGCTGACGAAGGGATTGGCCTCGTCCCAGGCGTAGCCGGCGAGGACCGAGCTGATCATCTGGCGAATGCGGTCCGGCGAGCGAGGGTGATAGATGATGTTGGTCAGGCGGCTGTCGTACCAGGCGGTGACGAACTCGCGGAACACCTCGATGCCACGCCGCAACGGCTGCTCGTATTCGCGAGCCCAGTCCGGGCGCTGCTCATCACGGGTCGCGGTCAGTTCGCGCGCGACCAGCGGCGCGGCGCGCAGGGCGGATTCCAGCGCGATGGTCACGCCGGAGGAGAACACCGGGTCCAGAAACTCGCCGGCATTGCCGAGCAGTGCATAGCCCGGGCCATGCAGGCGGCTGACATCGGCGCTGTAACCGCCCAGCGACTGCACGGCATTGGCGGGCGTGGCATCGCGCAGCAGCTCCGCCAGGCGCGGTTCTTCCATCACCCACTGCCACAGGCGTGTCTGCGCATCGTCCTCGGCGGCAGGCTCGATCAGCTCACGCGGGCCGACCACGCCCAGCGAGGCGCGGCCATTGGCGAAGGGAATCAGCCAGTACCAGACATCCGGATGCTTCGGGTGCGAGGCGATCAGGATAGTGTCGCGACGATAGCCCTCGGCGGGCGGCGCGAGGTCGGCGATGCCATCGTGGACGTGGCCGAACAGCGCCATGCGCGGCTCCAGACGCGGATCACGCTCAAGCGATTCGAGCCGTGCCAGCACGCGCCCATAGCCGCTGGCATCCAGCACGAAGGCGGCCTGAAGCTCGCGGCCATCGGCCAGCGTGAGACGCGGCCCCTGGGCATGGCCAGCGGTGTCACTCTGCGTGGGGCGAGCGGGAGTGAAACCCGTGACGGTGACGCCGAATTCGACCTCGGCCCCCGCCGCCCGTGCGCCTTCGATCAGACGCTGGTCAAAGTCGGCGCGCTCCACCTGCCAGGTGGTGCCGGGGCCGTCGCTGAACTTGTCGCGGAAGTCGATCACGCGATGCTCGCCGCGGCGGGTGAAGGCCGCACCGGTCTTGCGCTGATAGCCTCCGGCGGCGGCGGCCTCCATCAGGCCACAGGCCTCCAGATGCTGCATGCAGCGCGGCAGCAGGCTCTCGCCGATGGAGAAGCGCGGGAAGTGGCTGCGCTCCAGCACGCGCACGGCGTGGCCGGCGCGCGCCAGCCAGGCTGCCGCCGCCGCACCGGCAGGTCCGGCGCCGATGATGATGACTTCCTTGCGTGGTGGGTTGTTGCTGCGATCTGCCGATTCCATGGCATCGTCCCCTGTCGTTGTCGTTATGTGTTCATGACGGCATTCGTGTTCCCGCCTCCGTCTGGCCCGTGTGACGAGATCGCCTCAACTGCGGGCGAAGGGCACCAGGCACCAGGTGGCCGTCAGCCCCAGCAGGCAGGCCAGCCCCAGTGCGGCCAATGCCGGTGTCTGACTGAAACTCAACAATCCGAAGGCTAGCAGGCTGGAGGCACATGACAGCGAGATCGCCAGCAGACTGGCTTGCGAGGCGCGGCTGGCGGTGTCTCCGCTCCTGTCTTTTTCTGCGCTGCGCGCAGGATTACCTTTCTCTGCGCTGCGCGCGGGATGCTCGGCACAGAAGATACCCGCATCCAGGCCAATCCCCAGTACCAGCAGCAGGCCCAGCAGGTGGAACAGGTTGAGGCCGACGCCCGCCAGCGTCAGGGCCGACAGCGTCAGTACCAGTCCGCCCAGCGGCGGCAGCAGGGCGCGCCAGGTGCTGCGGCGATAGCGCAGCGCCAGCAGCAGGCTGATCACCACCACCGCAGCACTGACCAGCCAGGCCATTTCGCTGCGAATGCTGCCGAGCGTCGTCGAAAGCCTGGCGACCTGATCGACGTACTCGAGGCGGTCATCGCCTGCCGCGAGGCGTACCAGGGCGGCGCTACCCTCGGCCGTGACGTCACCAAAGCGCACGATGCCGATGGCGGCAGTGCGTGAGTCGAGCCACAGTCGCTGGCCCATCTCGCCGGCAGGCAGCGTGACCCAGTCGGCAGGGCGCAGCGGATGGGCGCTTTCGATGGCCTGCTCGGCCCGCGTGAGCAGCGCGGCGGGCAGGCCTGCGGTGCTCAGCACCTGGGGCAGCAGGGTGCGGGTGCGCTCACGCATGGCGCCGAGATTGGCCTGCTGCTGGGCAAACGTCGGCAGTTGCTGGGCGAGGCTCGCCCAGTGCCCCAGTTGCTGCTGGGCATTCAGCTGCTGGAAGGTGCCTTCCAGTGCCTGCAGGCGCGTGAGCAGCGCGGCGTCATCCTCGGCCTGCACGATCAGGTAGCGCAGGCCGTCCGGTTCGGCGAGCAGGCGCTGTACCTCGCGTTGCTCATCGATCAGCGACGCAGGCGAGGGGTTGAGCTGAGTGAGACGGTCATCGCTGCGCAGTCCGTAGAGGCTCGCCAGCGCGGCCACCAGCAGCAGACTCAGCGCCTGCCAGCTGCGCCTGCCGGGAAGTACGCGTGCCAGCCATCCTGCAGTGCGGGCGGCGGGGGAATCCTCGCGGGTGGCATCCGCCGGTAGCGAGAGACGCGGCAGCCACAGGCGCACGCTCAGCCAGGCGCCGAGCAAGCCGAGGGCGGCGAACATGCCCATCTGGCGCAGGCCGGGCATCGGCGTCAGGGTGATGGCCAGATAGGCGGCGAGGCTGGAGCAAAGGCCCAATGTCAGGCCCGGCCACAGCGCGGCGAGTCCGCCGCGACCGTCTGTCGTCGCCAGGCGGCGCATGCATTCCAGATGCAGCACGTAATCGATGGAGATGCCGATCAGGCTGGCGCCGAAGGCCAGCGTCAGAACGTGCAGGCTGCCGAAGGCCCACCAGGTCAGCGGCAGCGCGAACAGCACGCCCGTGGCCACCGGTACCAGCAGCAACGGCAGCCGTCGCGGAGTGCGGAACACCGCCCACAGCAACAGCAGCACGCCGATCAGCGAGCCGAGCCCGATGGTCGACATCTCCTGTCTGGCCTGCTGCGCTCCGGCACTGGCATGGAAGACCAGTCCGGAGCGCAGCAGCCTGACGTCGGGGTAGTCGGCCTTCACGCCATCCACGGCCTGTTCCAGCGCCTGCTGATCCCCCATCGCGTAGGCGCTGCCGGTGAGGGTGGCGCTGATCAGGCGATAGCCGCTACCGCCTTCTTCGCTGTTCTGCTCGTCACTGTCCTGTTCGTTACTGACTGAGCCAGCGGAAGCCGGCGCACGCAGCAACAGCTGGCCGCCGGACAGCGACAGGTTGGCGGGCGTCAGCCAGCTCTGCCAGGCGCCGGCGAGGCCGAAGGGGTCACGGATCAGGTCGCGCTGGCCGCCGGGCTGGAACAGTTGCCTGAGGGCGCGCGCCTGCCAGTCATCGTCACTCAGGCCTGCAAGCGACGGGGCGATCAGGGCCGGTTGGACCTCTGCCGGCAGGCGCAGGCTTTCGAGGCTCTTGCCGTCATCCAGCCTCGCGATGGGCGCGAGCGCCTGACGCAGCGCCTGGGCGGCGGCGTCACGCTGCTTGAGTGACGTGGCGCTGGCATCGCGTGTGCCGACCAGAATCACCAGCCGATTGGCGGTGTCCTCCAGCGATTCGGCGCGCGCGGCCAACGGGCTGCGTTCCTGCGCTGGCAGCATGGCGGTGATGCGGGTGTCGATCGCGCCTCGCCATGGGCTCTGCGGGGCGAGTTTCCCGGCCAGCAGCACCGCGCACAGCAGCAGCACGCCGGCCCACAGCCAGCGCCAGGCGGCGCGATCCAGCCCCGTGTCATGCGAGTCGCCGCGCCCTGTCATTCGGGGCACTGATCGCGCGGTGTCAGGGTCAGGGCGAGACGGTCACCGTCGCCGCTGGTGAGGGTCAGGTGGTCAAGCCAGCTGCCACCCTCGATCTCGAGGTGCTCGATGGCCTCGGCCAGACGGGCATCACGCGGTGTCAGGCTGGCCTGCCAGTCATCCGCGCTGCCGGTGAGCGTCAGGGTGAAGTGCTCCTCGAGCGCCTGCCAGTCGCCGTGGAAGAAGTTGACCAACAGCTCCGCCATCGCCTGCTGGTCGGCGGGCAGCGGCTCGCCATCCGGGCCTTCGCTGGCATTCGGGCGCATCTCGAGACGGTCCTCGATGGGGGAGGTGGTTTCCCACACCAGGCCTTCGGGCGCGTTCGGATCCCCGATCAGATGGAACTGGCCACGACTCTTGAGCTGTGCGCCGACATCCTCGAGCCAGCGGGTCTGCTGGAAATCACCGCAGACAGGGGCGGTGCGCGCCAGCTGTTGGGTCAGGGCGCGGGCGTCGAATTCGGCGGCGCTGGCCCCGAAGGCACTGGCAGTCAGCAGCAGGGTAGTGGCGGCAATGGCAAGGCGTGACGTCATCACGGCGTTCCTCGTGTCGGGGGCGGGGTGGCAGGCGCGTCCTCGTCGGCTGTCTGTGACGGGTCTGCCTGCGACGGGCTGGTCTGTGACTGGCTGGCCTGCCAGGCGGCCAGCCGCTCGCTGAGCGCAGGCGGCGAGGCCAGCAGCATCTCACCATCCGCGAGTCCGACGGCGACCTGCACGCTATGGCCACGGGTCAGGCGCTTGCCGCTCTCGACATCGCGGATCACGTAATCGAGCTTGAGGCGGTTTTCCCACTCGCGCAGGCGCGCGGTGACGGCGATGCGCTGGCCGAAGCGCGCCGGGCCCGCGTAGCGCAGGCGCAGGTCGATCACCGGCCAGGCATAGCCTGACTCGCGCATCTGCGAGTAGTTGTAGTCGAGCATGTCGAGCAGCTTGCAGCGGGCGATCTCGAGATAGCGCACGTAATGGCCGTGCCAGGCGACTTCCATCATGTCGACGTCGTGGAAGGGCACTTCCATTTCCACCGTGGCGCTGGGCATCGGCGTTTCGGCGGGCTGGTTCATGGCGTTTTTCTCGCTCAAGGCTGTCTGCTCGCTCAGGGCTGTTTTCTCGCTCAAGGCTGTCCGCTCGCTCATGCGTGGGCCTCGTCTGTGCTCAGGGCCCAGTGGCGCTCACGGATGCGCGCACACAGCAGGCGCAGATCGGCCTCCAGACCGCGATCTTCCTCGAGCGGGGCGATGTCCTCGCGCAGCTCGCTGACGAAGGCCGCCAGGCTCGGCGGCGTGGCGCTGTGGCCGGCGATGGCGGCGCGTTGCTCACAGCCCTGCGCGGCGGCGTGCAGGGTGGCGGCGGCGACCTGCTCGACCAGCGCCAGCACGCGCAGGGCATCCCGCGCGGCGATGGTGCCCATGCTGACCTTATCCTGATTGTGGCATTCGGTGGAGCGCGAGAAGACGCTGGCCGGCATGGTCAGCTTGAGGGCTTCCGCCGTCCAGGCCGAGGCGCCGATCTGCACCGCCTTGTAGCCATGGTTGAGCGGCGCGCGCTCAGGCGTGGCACCGCTGAGGTTGCTGGGCAGGCCACGGTTGTAGCGGCTGTCGACCAGCAGGGCCAGCTGGCGGTCGAGCAGGTCGGCCAGGTTGGCGACCGCCGTCTTGAGGCTATCCATCACCATCGCCACATGGCCGCCGTAGAAGTGGCCGCCGTGGAGGATCTTGCCCGCCTCGACATCGATCAGCGGGTTGTCGTTGGCGCTGTTGAGCTCGGTCTCCAGGAAGCGGCGCCACCAGTCGAGACTGTCCTCGACCACGCCGATGACGTGGGGCGCGCAGCGCGTCGAGTAGCGGTCCTGCAGGCGCGGTGAGTTGATCGGTGTGGCATCGACCTCCGGTGCCGCCGGGTGGGCCAGATCATCACGCAGCCACTGTGCCACGCGGGCCTGACCGGGATGCGGCTTGGCGGTGAACAGGTCGGCATCGAAGTGGTAGGGATTGCCTTCCAGCGCCTGCACGCTGAGCGCGGTGATGCGCGCACTCAGACGGCTGAGGTAGCAGGTGCGACCGAAGGCCAGTGCAGCGAGGGCCGTCATCACGGCGGTGCCGTTCATCAGCGCCAGGCCTTCCTTTGGGCGCAGCACATAGGGTGTCAGGCCGTGCTGGGCGAAGACGTCAGCGGTCGGGCGCAGCGCATGTGGCTGGCCTACGCCGGGGCGCACCCACACCTCGCGCTCGCCACACAGCACGGCGGCGAGATAGGACAGCGGAGTGAGATCGCCACTAGCGCCCACCGAGCCTTCCTCGGGGATGCGCGGCAGGATGTCGTGGTCGAGCAGCCAGACAAGGCGTTCCAGCAGCGCCAGGCTGACCCCGGAGACACCACGGCACAGCGAGACGAGGCGCACCATCACCACCGCGCGGCTGCTGACCACGTCAAGGTCCGCGCCCATGCCACAGCCGTGGAAGGTGTAGAGGTGGCGTGGCAGGGCCTCGAGGTCTTCCGCGCCTTGCACGGCGCGGGTCACGGAATCGCCGTAGCCGGTGGTGACGCCGTAGACCACGCCTTCCTCCTCCAGCAGGCGTTCCAGCAGGGCGGGGCCTGCCTCGATGCGCGCTCGAAAGGCAGGCGCATCACTCAGACGTACGCCACACCGGCCCTCGGCGACGTCGATCAGCTGCTCGAGGGTGATATCACTGCCGTCGAGCGTCAGCGCCGGGGCAGTGGTTGAGACGGGATATGACATGACGAGGTACCTGAAAGCCGAGAGCCTGAAAGACGGACAACTGAATCTGAACCGGAACCTGAACCTGAACCTGAATCTGAGCCTGAGCTTGATCCTGAATCTGAACCTGAAACTGAAACTGAAACAGAGAAAGACGGGGTGACGCGCCAGCCGTCAGGTCACTCGCTCGGACCCCGAGGCACCTTCGCTAGAGGTCGGGACGTCGGGCGCCTGGTGCCAGAAGTCGAAGAAGTTGAACCATTGCAGCGGGTGGCGTTTCACGCGGGCTTCCAGATGGCCAGCATGGCGCTGCATGGCCTGCTCAATCCATGCCTCGCGGGTGCTGCGCTTGACGGCGCGGCTGTCATCGAAGGGCGCGAAATCGACCCGGAAGCGGGGATTGGCACCGCCCTGCTCTCGCACGCAGCTCAGGGTGTAGACGTGACAGCGCAGCAGCGCCGCCAGCATGAAGGGGCCCACGGGGAAGGGCGCAGGTTGATCGATGAAGTCGCAGTGCTGGACACGGGCGCGGGTGACGGCGCTCTGTTCCACGCTCTCCCGCTCGCTTCCCCCCGCGTTTTCCCGTTCTGCCGCCACGCTTTCGGGGGGAATCGGCACGCGGTCCGCGGCGATGACCACGAAGCCACCGCGATTGACGCGGTCACCCAGCGCCATGGCGGTGGCGGGGGTGATCTCGCTGACCTCGATCATCTGCGGCGGCTTGCGCCCGGTGGCCTGTTCCAGCAACTGGTTGAACTTCTCGGCGTGACGCGTGTGCACCAGCGCGCACAGGTCGATGTCGTGGCGCTCGCCGATGGCATTGATCACATCCAGATTGCCGTGGTGGGCGACGAGGATGATGCCGCCCTCGCCACGCAGCGCGGCATCGCGCAGGTCTTCCGGGCCGGTGCCGGTCAGCGAGGAGAGCGGAATCTCGCCGCTCCAGGCCGAGACCTTGTCCATGATCGCCTCACCGAACTGCATGAAGTGGGCGAAGCTTCTGGCCCACAGGCGCACGCCGCCAAGTCCGGGCTCCAGGCGTCTGAGGTAATCGAAGGAGGCACGTCGCGCCACGCCGCGCAGCAGGAAATACCACATCAGCACCGGGAACAGCGCGATGCGAAACGGCCAGGCCCCGAGCCGACGGCGGATCGTCACCATCAGCCGCATGCCGCTCAATGAGCCGGTTTCGGATAGGCGGGCCCAGTGATTGGGCGCGACGCTGTCGTCGGCGGTCTGTGCTGCACGGTCTTCGCCATCTGTCAGCGCGTCATCTTGAGCGTGGGCGGTTTGCCGCTTGCCGCCTCGGCGGCTCAGCGTGCGCCAGGCCAGTGTCGGCGAGCGCAGCAGCATGCCGCAGAACAGGCGGGTATGCATGGCGCTGATCAACAGGTTGTCGTGGCCGGGGCGGAAGTGGCTGACGCCTCCGGTGGGATAGCTGACACGCACCGGCAGGTTGGCCACCTCCCCCCCGGCCCAGTACCAGCGCACCAGTACCTCGGTGTCGAAGGACATGCGATCGCCACAGTCATTGCGCGCCAACAGGCGATTGGTGGCGGCCAGCGGGTAGAGGCGCACGCCGCACATGGTGTCGCGGATGGCCAGTGACAGGGTGTTGATCCATACCCAGACATGTGAGGCGTAGCGACCGTAGAAGCGGATGCGCGGCACGCTGGCATCGTATTCGGGATAGCCGATCTGCAGGCAGTCGGGATTGTCCTGCATGCCCTTCAGGAAGGCGGGCAGGTCACTGACATCGTGCTGGCCATCGGCGTCCACCTGCAGGGCATGGGTGAAGCCGAGCTGCTCGGCAGCCTGCAGGCCACTGCGCACCGCCGCTCCCTTGCCGCCGTTGTGCGTGCGACGCACCAGGTGATGGCCCTCGGCCGCCAGCTGATCGAGTACCTCGGCGCAGGGGGCACTGCAGCCATCATCCACCAGCACGATGGGCAGGCCGAGCGGTGCCAGGCCCGCACACACGCCGGCGATGGTGGCGGGGTGATCGTAGACCGGGATCACCACGCAGGCGCGCAGGGCGTTGCTCTGTTCAGGAGCGCTCTGGCGAGAGAGATGCTGCTCAGAATCGTGCTGCGAGTCGCTCACAGGCGCAGGGGATTGGCTCATGACGCCTCCGAGGTGGAATGGGGGGATGGGGTGGCCGCGGGCCCGTCATCGCGGGTGACGTCCGGAGCATGCGGCTGACCATGACGCAGCCGTCCACTGGCATGCAGGCCTGCGCGGGATTCCAGCCGGAAGTCGAGGCGCAGGCCCTGGGCGTCTTCCAACAGGTGAGTGCTCAGCGTGAAGCGCATGCCGGGCAGCAGCAGGTTGGAGAATTTGAGGCGTTCCAGGCGCAGGAAGGGCGCATCGTCCATGCCTACGCCGTTCACCCGCAGTGTCCTGCCTTGCTCGCGTGCCCACTTGAGCATCACCACGCCCGGCACCAGCGGTTGGGCGGCGAAGTGGCCGTCGAGATAGACCAGACCATCAGGCACCTCGGCTTCCAGGGTGTTCTGCTGTGGCCCGCTGGAGGTGTCTCCCAGCCAGCGTGGCAGGCGCGGATCATCGAGATCGGCGAACAGCCGCGCGATGGAGTCCGCGGTGAACTTGCCCTGGGCATTGAGCGGCAGGCGCGTGACGAAGCGCCAGTAGCGCGGCAGGGCGATGCGCTCGAAGCCCGGCATCAGCGCGCGGCGCAGGCGGGCGATCAGATCGCGGCGGCTGGAGTGATCCTGCGGCAGCGCGCACTCATCCATCACCACCACTGCGCCCAGGCGATGCTCACGCGTGGGCATCGGCAGGCAACGCACTTCAAGCACCTCCGCTTGCTCGCTCAGGCAGCGCTCCACCGCGCTCAACGAGACCCGCTTGCCGGCCAGCTTGACCAGCCGATCACTGCGCCCCAGCAGCTGAAAGCGTGGCGCCGCGTTCCGTGCGTCGTCACCCTCTGCCGCGTCCTCCACCAGCGCCGCCTTGTCGGCCTGCTGCCACCATTGATCAGGCGCTGCCAGAAATGGCGAGCGCACCGCGAAGTCCGGCGAGAAGGTGATCTCCACTGCCGGCAGCGGCGTCCAGTGGGCTGTCTCTTGCTGGCGGCGCCGGGCGATGCCGCCCGTCTCGGTGCTGCCATAGAGTTCGATCACCGGCGCCTTCAGGCTGGCCTCGGCATGACGGGCAGCCTCGGCCGGCAGCGGAGCGCCCGAAGAAAAGACCCGCAATACCTGACCGAGTTCCGCCAGAGGGACGGCGGATGGCGTCTGTTCATCGGTCTGTGGCAGACGCGCCAGCTGGGCCGGAGAGCTGACCAGCTGGCAGCGATGACCAAGCCCGGAAAGCTGAGCGATGGCGGCGGCCAGCTGCTCCGGGTAGTGGCAGGCTTCGCTCAGGAACGGCACGCCTTCGCTGAGCGGACGCAGCAGCGAGACCAGCAGGCCGTAGATGTGCTGATGGCTGACCTGACTGAGGCTGACGGTGTCCGGCGTGGACGCCAGGGCTGTATCAGGGCCTGTCGCCAGCGGCCATAGCGCGCGATGCACGGCCAGTTCGGCCTCGAGCTGGTCGAAGCGCTTGGCGATGCGCAGTGGCTCGCCGGTGGAGCCGGAGGTGCAAAGCTCCAGTGCGATGCGTGCGGCATCGGGCGTGGTGTCCGGTCGTACAGGGGCAGGGGCAGAAGCCGTCGCGGCAGTACCTGCAGGGTCGGGCTGTCCCGGTGGCCAGCCATCGGCGGTGGTCTCGGGGAGCTGGCCGGCGCTGTCGCCCGCCAGACGTGCCAGGGTCTCGGGGCGGTCATCTCCCGGCAGGATCGCCCGCATGCCGCGTTCCCACAGCGCCAGCAGCTGTACGCAGGCGCCCAGCGTGGTGGGCTGGAACAGCACCCAGCGTGCGCCGGGCTGGCGGGCGTCGTGATCACCGGGCAGGCAGTCCAGCCAGTGATGCCAGGCGTCCACGCGCGCCATCAGTTCGGCACGCGTCAATGCGCGCAGTGGGTGACCGGGGATGGCCAGCCAGCAGGCCGGCGCCTCGGGTGACTGTTCGGCGAGTTGACGCCAGACATGCTGCGTCAACAGCGACGTGACCGGCGTATCCGGGCTGACGGGAGATGAGTCAGGCATCAGGTGTGTGAACTCCGCAGGCGACGGCGAACCAGCCATTCACCGCCGAACAGGAGGCCCATCAGCACATAGCTGATCAGGCCGTTGTAGAGCGTCCAGGTCGCCAGGTCGGCATGCAGGGCCGTCCAGCCGGCGATGCTGGCATTGAAGAGGAAGAAGGCACACCACACCCGGGTGACCTGGCGGGTGTAGCGCACGCCGGCAGGGGGCAGGTCGGGTTCCTTGAGGCGTGCGAGGCGCTCGATCACCGGCATGCCGCGCCACAGGCTGGTGGCGAAGACGCTGAGCATGGCCAGATTGACCAGTACCGGATAGGCCCGCAGCCCGAGTTCGGCCTCGCTCGCCACGCTGATGCCCACCAGCAGGGCGGCCAGACCCAGGCGCAGTGCCGGATGCAGCGGCAGGCGCTGGATCAGCAGGGCGCCGAACAGGATCAAGGCCCACACCCAGGGCGACGAGTGTCCACTGACCGCGCCGCTGTCTGCGGTGAGGCGCGACAGCAGGGCGTAGACCAGCAGTGGCCAGCCAAGAGCGGCCACGATGCCCAGCACGCCGAGCAGCACCCTGCTCAGTGCGGGGCGCGTGCGGCTGTCAGGGGACGACGGCGTCATGCCTGGCGCTGTGTCAGCTGTTCGACGGCGGTGACCACATCGTTGAGCGTGCGCACGCTCTTGAAGTCGTTGGCGTCGATGCGTCGGCCGGTGAACTTCTTGAGCTCGACCACCAGGTCCACGGCATCGATGCTGTCGATGTCGAGATCCTCGTAGAGGCGCGCCTCGGGGTGGATGTCAGCGGCCTCGATCTCGAACAGCTCGATCAGGGTGCTGCGGACATGGGCGTAGATCTCCTCGCGGGAGGGGGTCGGTTGATCAGCGCTCACGACGGGCCTCCACCATCTCGCGCAGCGCGTTGAGGCTGGCGAAGTGGGCCCGGGTGTCCTCGGATTCGGCATCCAGGGTGATGCCGTAGCGCTTCTGCAGCGCGAGGCCCAGCTCCAAGGCGTCAATCGAATCCAGCCCCAGGCCGTCCACGAACAGCGGCTCATCGGCGACGATGTCGTCCGGGGTGATGTCTTCAAGCTCCAGCGTATCGATGATCAGCTGCTTGAGTTCCAGTTCCAGCGAGGTGGTATCACTCATGGGAAATCCTCTCTCTAGCGCGTCAGGGTCGTTGATCCATGGATCAGCGATGATGTCGGGGGTCAGTCATTCAATAACGGCAGATATGCCATCTGGATGAATCTGCGGCATGCCTTCGTGACATGTCTGCCACTCATGCCTGGCCTTCCTGCACAGACTTTCATGCCTGATGGGGGCTGTCAGGCTCCGCGATGGCCTGCTGGAAACGCTCGAGCTGCGTGGCGAAGGTGCCCGCCAGCTGGCGGGTCAGTTCGCGGGCATCCCGGGACAGCGGCGCCTCCGGCTCATCCTGCTCCTGTGTACGGGAGACCTCGGGGGCCATGTCCGGCAGTACCTTGAGGTTGAGCATCACGCGCTGCGCGGGGATGTGGTACCAGGGCTCGCCCTTGGTCAGCGTGCTGGGCTGGCAGTCGATGAGCACCGGGGTGATGTCACAGGGCGTGCGCAGGGCGATGTTGGCGGCGCCGCGACGGAACTTCAGGGCGCGGCCCGGCACGCTGCGTGTCCCCTCGGGGAACAGGATCAGGGCGTTGCCCTTGGCCAGGCTCTCGCGGGCGGCATCCATCACGCCTTGTGGCTCGTTGTTGGTGATATAGCCGGCGGCGCGGATCGGGCCGCGAGTGAACGGGTTGCGGGCCAGACGCCCCTTGACCACGCAGTCGGCGTGGGGGATCAGCGCGATCAGGAAGACCACGTCGATCAGTGTGGGGTGATTGGCCAGCACCAGCAGCCCCGGGCGCTGCAGACGCTGACAGTCGTGCAGACGGTAGTCGAGCACACCCAGGCCGCGCATCAGCTGGAGGAAGCCGCGCATGGCGTGATGGATGATGCGGCGCGCCAGGCGCTGGCGGCGTTCGCCATCGCGCATGCTCACTGTCAGCAGGGGCAGCAGCCCCCCCAGCAGCAGGCCACCCAGTCCGAAGACGCTGAAGCTGATGGCGGTGGCGATGCCACGCCACAGGCGCCCGAGGGGGGAGGATAGCCAGAAGGCACGACGAGGCGTCATCACTGCGGCGCGGCGTCAGTGGCGGGAGGAGGGTTCAGTTGCCAGGCCTGCCGGCGACAGACGAGCGGTGTCTGTCCGGCGGCTTCCAGCCACTCGATCACCTCGATGGGGGTCGGGGCGTGGTGGGCCGGCTCCTCGGCGTCGACTGGCAAGGCGGCGAGCCGCGGGGCCTCAGGCGAGGTACGGCTCAAGCGCATGGCGACGGCACTGGCATGCTCGGGATAGTCGCCGTGGTGCTGGAAGGCCTCTGGCGCGGCGATATCGGAGAACAGCACGATGACTTCCTCCCGCTCCCCCAGATAGCCGAGCGCTTCGCTCATCAGTGCATCGAACTCGTCACCGCAGGCGGCGAGCGCCTCGAGCGGCTGATGGGACTGACGCGTGATCGAGTACATGCCAAGGATGGCGTTGTGCACCGAGAGCGAGAAGCGTGCGGGTGACAAGGCTTCCTGCGGCTGGGTGGCCGAGTCGAGCAGGGCAAGTATCTTGCTGGTGTCGCCATGTCGGGAGGCGTGGATGATCGGCAGATCGCCCTCAGGGTCGAGGGTGAACAGCAGCTTGCAGCATGCCTGCCCGACCGGACTCAGTCGGCGGCGCAGCATCGCCGGTACCTGTTCGGCACGCGGGGAGGAGGTGATGTCGGTGCGACCGTCGTGGGTTGTGCGTGTCGCACTCGCCTGCCAGGCTCGCCAATCAGTCAGACGCATGAGGTTCCTGTCCGTGAACGCATCGTTGCCATATTGGAGCCTCAGTGTACCGCAGGGGAAACGGCCAGCCCAAGCCAGCGGCCCATCAGGCCGACCGTTGGCGCTCTGGTGGACAAATGCCCGATGCCGGCCGAGTGAGACGTCGCGGACCCGGCGCCTCGCGCCACCGCGCGCTGGGCGCCTTGCGGGCATGAGCACTGGACTGCCCGCGATGACGGTGTAAGGTGTCGCTTCAGCTAGCCAGAGGCCGAGGGCCTGAGGGCGATGGGAGCGCCGGCAGCGGGGGCGTGTGCGCCTGCCGGGCGGTCCTGTCATGCCTTCTGGTGGTCATAACGAAGGGTGAGGATGGGGAATGAAGCCGATCATGCGTGAGGCAACGTCATGAGCACGCCGAGGGAGGCGAGAGCGGGGGGGCACGGTGCCGCCTTGATGCGCCGTCTGCAGGTGACGGAGTGGCTGCCGGTGGTCCGGGTGCTCGGCCTGCTGCTGTGCGTGGTGGCGGTGATGATGCTGGTGCCGCTGCTGCTGTTGCTGGAAGAGGGCGATGCGGATGCATGGGCCTTCGCGATATCGCTGGGCATCACGCTGGGGTCGGCTCTGGTGATGCTGCTGGTCTCGCACCAGGTGGAGCTGCAGCTCAAGCCCCGCGCGATGTTCGTGCTGACGACCCTGAGCTGGGTGCTGGTGTCAGCCTACTCGAGCCTGCCCTTGATCTTCGGCGCGACCCACCTGGGCGTCACCGATGCCGTCTTCGAGTCGGTCTCGGCGATCACCACTACCGGCTCGACCGTGCTGACCCACATCGAAGGACTGTCGGATGGCCTGAAGCTGTGGCGGGGCCTGATGCAGTGGGTGGGGGGGATCGGCATCATCGTGATGGCCATCGCGATCCTGCCGTTCCTGAAGGTGGGCGGCATGCGCCTGTTCCAGACCGAATCCTCGGACTGGTCCGACAAGGTGCTGCCACGTGCCGGGGGTGTCGCCAAGGCGATCGGGCTGGTCTATGTGGGGCTGACGCTGCTGGCGATCCTGAGCTACTGGCTGGGGGGCATGCTGCCGCTGGATGCCGTGGTGCATGGCATGACCTCGCTGGCCACGGGCGGGTTCGCCAACTACGACAGCTCGATGGGCATCTATTCCGATCGCCCGCATCTGCTGTGGATGGCTTCCGCCTTCATGCTGCTGGGGGCGCTGCCCTTCGTGCTGTTCATCCGCGCCTGGCAGGACAGTGCCGGGGTGATGTGGTGCGACGCCCAGGTGCGCGGCTTCCTGCGTTTGCTGGGCTGGGTGATCGCGGCGCTGACGCTCTATCGCGTCGTGCTGGGGGAGGATCTCTTCACGGCGCTGACCCAGGTGACCTTCAACGTCATGTCGGTGGTGACCACCACGGGCTATGCCAGCGATGACTACAGTGCCTGGGGGCCCTTCGCGGTGGTGGCCTTCTTCTATCTGACCTTCGTCGGGGGCTGCAGCGGCTCCACCAGCGGGGGCATGAAGATCTTCCGCCTGCAGATCGGCCTGATCATGCTCGGCAATCACCTGCGCTCGCTGATCCATGCCAACGGGGTCTTCTCCCAGCGCTACAACGGGCGCGCCCTGCCGGATGAAGTGGTGCGCGCGGTCATCGCCTTCTCGTTCTTCTTCTTCATCACCATCGGCGGGCTGGCACTGGCGCTGTCATTGATCGGGCTGGATCTGGTGACCGCCGTGACCGGTGCCGTGACCGCCGTCACCAACGTCGGCCCCGGGCTTGGGGATATCATCGGCCCGGCCGGCAACTTCGCACCGCTGCCTGACAGCGCCAAATGGCTGCTGTGCATCGGCATGCTGATGGGGCGCCTCGAGATCCTGACCGTGCTGGTGCTGTTCTCGCCCAGCTTCTGGCGCAAGTAGGCGCTCGCCGGCAGCAGGCTGCATGAAGCGGCCAGACACGACAACGCCACCGTCGCAGGACGGTGGCGTTGTCGTGTCCAGGGAGATATCCCGTGAGCGTGATCAGTCGGTGGCGGTGGCCTCGGCGGCGTCCAGCTTCTCGTCGAGATCGATGGACAGGCCTTCACGATTGAGGATCGGGTTGGCGTACTGCACCAGCCACCAGTCCCTGAGCTCACTCGGCACGCCGGCGAGACGGTTCTCGAACACGGCGCGCTCGGCACCACTGATGGCGGAGACATCCAGCGCGGCGGCCAGGCGTGGCTCGTCGCGCAGCTGCGGACGGCTGGCGGCCAGCTTCTCGAGGGCCAGCTGGTGGCTCGGGTAGAGGGTGTAGTGCTGGAGTACCTGGCGGTCGACTTCGGCGACCACGTCGTCCGGAGTGGCGAAATCGCCCTTGAGCGGCTCGCCGAACACCAGCTTGACGCGCCCCTTGTGACCGCTGATGCCGGCGGCGATCGACTGGATGTCCTCGTACTGCACCTTCTCGTAGCGCCCTTCATTGGCGATGGCCGCCAGCTCGCGCGCCTTCTGCAGATCGCAGGGGTCGAATTCGTAGCTGATGGACACCGGCACGATGTTGAGCTCGCTGACGCTCTCGCTGAAGGGGCGTGTCTTGTCGGCGGTGCGGGCCGCCATGGTCAGCATCTTGATGATGGCGCTTTCGGTGCCGTCACGGCCATCCTTGGCACGTCCTTCCCGCTGGGCCAGCCAGATGGAGTGCCGATCGTGGATCAAGGAGTGACGAATATAGCCCGACAGTGACTGGTAGGCCGCCAGCATCGCGCGCTTGCCCTTAGCGGAGCGCGGCACGATGAAGCTCTTGTTGAGGCGCATCAGGTCGGTGACGAAGGGCTTCTGCAGCAGGTTGTCGCCGATGGCGATGCGCACCGTGTCGCGGCCGTGGCGATAGAGCGCGTAGTTGACGAAGGCCGGGTCCAGCGAGATGTCGCGGTGATTGGACAGGAACAGATACGGCGTGTCTTCCGACAGACGCTCGAGTCCCACCGTCTCGAAACTGGTGGTGGTGGTATGGATCATGCGCGCCATGTAGCTGGCGATGCGGGTCTGGAAACTGGCCACGTCCTTCACGCCCATCATCTCGCGCTTGATGGCCAGGCGAGCGATCTGGCGCGCCAGCCACGGGAAGCGCTGGGTCAGTCCCGGCAGGCGGAAGCGAGTCAGGGTGTCGAGCAGTTCGCGGTCCTGCTCGAGGCGCACCAGTACCTCACTTACCTCGTGATCGTGGTAGGGGCGAATCCTGGCGAACGGGTCCTGTTCGTCAGGCGTGGCAGGCTTGGGCGTTGCTGTGTCAGTCATCGACGCACGTCATCCGGATTGTCATTCTTGAGAAGAGAAGAAAGGGGGTGGCGCTCAGCTTCCCGGCTGAGCTTCGCCGCCCAGCCAGGCGGTCATCTGCTCAATCACGCCGGAGAGCACCTGGGCCATCAGCGCGAAGTCGGTCTCCAGTCGCAGGATGGGGTCTTCACCATCCTCCTGGGCATTGGCTTCATCGATGACGGCATCGGCGAACTTGAGGCTCTTGAGCGCCATGTCCTCGCCGAGGATCAACGCGACGCGGCCCTCGACTTCCAGTGCCAGCTTGCTGACCACGCGGCCCAGAGTGAGCGCCGTCTGGATTTCCTCGCCGTCGAGGTCGAACTGACGGGCACGCAGCACGCCATCCTCGCCGCCCGGCGCCTTGAGCTCGACCTGATCACCGACGATGAGGTCATCCGGACGCGAGGCCACGTCCTTCAGCCAGGTGGTCATCACCTGGGAGGGCGGCTGGGCGACGGCCAGCGGCGTGACCTTGAGCGAGCCCAGCGTCTGGCGCAGCAGGTCGAGGACTTCTTCGGCGCGCTTGGCGTTCGAGGCGTTGACGGCGATCAGCCCGCGACGGCTGTCCCACCACAGGTCAGTGCGCGAGGAGCGCGTGAAGGCGCGTGGCAGCAGCTCCTCGTAGATCTGCTCCTTGAGGGTCAGCTTCTCGCGGCGACGCAGCGGACGACCTTCCGCCGTCTCGCGCTCGGCGACTCGCTCCTCGAGTTCTTCCTTGACCACGGCAGTGGGCAGGACACGTTCCTGACGCAGTGCGCTGATCAGATAATGGCCCTGGATCTCGTGGACCAGCATGTCGCTGTTGCGACCGCCCGGAGCGACCCAGCCGATACGCTTGGCTTCGACGCCGGTGACCGGGCGGAAGACATGCTCCGGCAGGGCGTCGGCGAGACGGCCCTCTTCCAGCGGTGCGCTATCGTGCAGGCGATACAGTTGCAGGTTCTTGAACCACATGCGACCAGTCCTTGAGTCCGGTGAACGGGGGCTGCCCGTCTGAATGGCGCATATTATGGCGAAACTCATGCGGCGGGTCATCCGCCGTGGACGTGACCCTGCGTCACACTGCGGTTGCCGGCCATCGCGCGCGAGCGCAAAGACATACTGTGTGCACGCTGTGGCGCTAGTCTGAGATCGACCTGACGGTTCGCGGTCTGGCGGTTTGCGGTATCGCCCGATAGATATCGACCCGCAGGCATCGACCATCAGATTTGAGACGCGGAGGGCGGCAGAGTGATCGACGACGGTGTTATGAAGACTGCTGTGGGGACTGCTGAGGAGACGGTTGTGGCGGCTTTTGTGAAGAGCAGAGCGTCGGGCGCGAGCGCGGCAAGACGGGCACGGCCGCTGACGCTGGCGGCGCTGACCCTGCTGCTGTTCGGCTGCAGCGGGGAGGATGACGCGCACGACAGGGCGGCCAGCACGGCGGCGGCCAGTGCAACGGTCACGAAAGAGACAGTCGCTGCAGAGGAAGCCACGGACGGCGAACCTGCCCCGGCGGCGGTTGGACTGGATCCTCAGATATTTGCCGCGGGCGCGATCGTCGGTGAGGTCGAGACCGTCGACTGCACCCTGAGCGGCGGCACGCAGACGACCTGCTATCAGTTCCGCGTGGCCGGTGCGCCCGCGGACCCGGAAACCTCGCCGGAGGGGCCTTTCTGCCCGCCCAATATCCATTCCGGTGAGGAGGAAGGCGGCACCTGGATGGATGGCGAGGGCACCCTCTATCAGGTGGACGGCGAGTTCATCAAGAATCTTGCCACTCTCTATCAGGACAAGGAGTGGCAGATGTACGACGTCAACACGGGCGAGATCACCGTGATCGATGGCGCGCGTGGTTGTGAGGTGGCGGGGGACCCGAACCCCATCGAAGGCTTCGACAACTTCTGTCTCGAGTGTCCGCTTGAGGAACTGGACGGCGGCATCGAGAAGACTGTCGTGATCCCCAGGGTGCCGGTACCGGCCGCCGAGCCGACCTCGCTGGCCGGCCGCGCCAACACCGGCGTGGCGCTCAATGGCGTGCTGTTCGGCCCGCCGGCACCGCTGGAGCTGATCCTGAGCTCTCACACCCTGGGGGTGCTCGATGATTGTGGCGCGCATGCCAATCCGCATGAGGGCTATCACTATCACACCGCCACCGGCTGCTCCGAGATCGGCATTCAGGAGGATGGCCATTCGCCGATGATCGGCTATGCGCTGGATGGCTATGCCATCTATGCCAGAGAGGACAAGGACGGCAATGTTCCCGCTGACCTGGATGACTGTGGCGGCGAGACGGACCCGGTGCGTGGCTATCACTACCACGCCTCCGCGCCGGGGGTTAACCAGATATTCGGCTGTTTCATGGGCGAGAAGGGGCACTTCCTCGACGAGGAGGGAGGCGAGAGGCCGCCGCAGGGCCCGCCCGGCGAGTAGCCGTCCTGCAGGTCTGGACGTGAAGGGCATCGTCCGTGGCAGATCCCGCCGCCTTGTCAGGATGGCGTGCAGGGCAGGCGCGATCATTCAACCAAGCGTTTGTTTTTCTGCTCGTGCCCGGCCTAAGATCTGATGACGAGGGCCGAGCAGGCTCATCCGTTTCCCGCACAGGAGGCAAGGATGCAACAGGACAGCCGTCAACAGGACGCCGCCGATGAGACCGCCGGCACTTTCAGTCGCACGACACTGACGGTGCGAGGTTATCACCTGGATGGCTATGGGCACGTCAACAACGCCCGGTATCTGGAGTTCTACGAAGAAGGGCGCTGGGAGTTCATGCTCGCGCATCTGGACCTGGCGGACCTCAAGCGCGAGGGCATCGCGATGGTGGCGGTCAATGTCAATCTGGACTGGCATTATCCGGCCACCGTGCATGATGAGCTGGTGATCACCACGCGACTCGCTCGGGTCGGGCGGCGCAAGATGATCATGCATCAGGAGATCCATCTGGGCGAGACTCGAATGGGCGAGGTGCATCCGCGCTCCGGCGCACTGGTCTCCCGCGCGGATTTCACCTTCGTGCTGATGAATACCCAGACCGGACGGGCCATGCCGCTGGAGGGAGAAATCGGCACGCTGCTGGTATCATTGCTGTCGCCCGAGCCGCAATGAGCGCTGTCAGCGACAGGGGCGCGGCAGTGGGCCGCGTGCCCTTGAGGCCGTACTACCGTACTGACATCCGTTTGCGGGCTCGTGTGAGCTGCTAGGTGAGCGCGCAAGTGATATAATCCCGCCACTTCGGTGCCGCGGAGCTGGCACCCCGTGTCCGCTTCACGCCACTGCCGCGCTGCAGTAGCGACCGAAACCTGATGCTGCCCGAAATACGGTTGCTGCCCCGAAACATTGTCGCTGCCGCAGTGGCGCCAACAGTTGAGTTCAAGGATTTGACGAATCATGGGTGAGATCGCCAGAGAGATACTGCCAGTCAACATCGAGGACGAGCTCAAACAGTCGTATCTCGATTACGCGATGAGCGTCATCATCGGGCGTGCCTTGCCGGATGTCCGCGATGGCCTCAAACCGGTTCACCGTCGCGTGCTGTTCGCGATGCACGAACTGAACAATGACTGGAACAAGGCCTACAAGAAATCCGCCCGTGTCGTCGGCGATGTGATCGGTAAATACCACCCGCACGGTGACAGTGCGGTCTATGACACCATCGTCCGCATGGCCCAGCACTTCTCCATGCGTTATGTGCTGGTGGATGGGCAGGGCAACTTCGGTTCCATCGATGGCGACAGCGCCGCGGCGATGCGTTACACCGAGGTGCGCATGGCGCGCCTGGCGCACGAGCTGCTGGCCGACCTCGAGAAGGACACCGTCGACTGGGTCGACAACTATGACGGCACCGAGCGCATTCCTGCCGTGTTGCCGACCAAGACCCCGAACCTGCTGGTCAACGGCTCCTCCGGTATCGCCGTGGGCATGGCCACCAACATCCCGCCGCACAACATGGGCGAGGTCATCGATGGCTGTCTGGCGCTGATCGACAACGGCGACCTGACCATCGATGAGCTGATGGAATACATCCCGGGGCCGGACTTCCCGACCGCGGGTATCATCAACGGCCGTGCCGGCATCCTCGATGCCTATCGCACCGGCCGTGGTCGCATCTATGTGCGTGCCGTGCACACCATCGAGCACCACGACAAGAGCGGTCGTGACCACATCATCATCACCGAGCTTCCCTACCAGGTGAACAAGGCGCGTCTGATCGAGAAGATCGCCGAACTGGTCAAGGACAAGAAGATCGAGGGCATCGCCGAGCTGCGTGACGAGTCCGACAAGGACGGTCTGCGCGTGGTCATCGAGACCAAGCGTGGTGAGTCCGGTGAAGTGGTCGTCAACAACCTCTTCTCCCAGACCCAGCTCGAGACCGTGTTCGGCATCAACATGGTCGCGCTGCACGAAGGTCAACCGAAGATCCTGAATCTCAAGCAGATTCTGGAATCCTTCGTGCGTCACCGTCGTGAAGTCGTCACCCGTCGTACGCTGTTCGAACTCAAGAAGGCGCGCGAACGCGGCCACATTCTTGAAGGTCTGGCGGTGGCGATCTCGAACATCGATGAGGTGATCGAGCTGATCAAGGGCTCGCCGAGCGCGGCGGAAGCCAAGGAAAAGCTGATCGATCGTGAATGGCAGCCGGGTCAGGTGGTCGAGATGCTCGAGCGCGCCGGTGCCACTTCCTGCCGTCCGGAAGACCTGCCGGAAGGTCTGGGGCTGTCTGAAGATGCCAGGCATTATCGTCTGTCGCCGGCCCAGGCCCAGGCCATCCTCGAGCTGCGCCTGCATCGCCTGACCGGTCTCGAGACCGAGAAGCTGCTGGCCGAGTACTCCTCCATCCTCGAGCGCATCGCCGAGCTGATGGAGATTCTGTCCTCTGCCGATCGCCTGATGGAGGTCATCCGCGAAGAGCTGCGTGAAGTGCGTGCCCAGTACGCCGATGAGCGCCGCACCGAGATCATGACCAGCCGTCGCGACCTGACCATCGAAGACCTCATCAACGAGGAAGACATGGTGGTGACGGTCTCGCGCAGCGGTTATGCCAAGACCCAGCCGCTGTCTGACTACCAGGCCCAGAAGCGCGGTGGCCGTGGCAAGTCGGCGACCGCGATGAAGGACGAGGATGTCATCGAGCACCTGCTGGTCGCCTCGACCCATGACACCGTGCTGCTGTTCTCCAACAAGGGCAAGGTGTACTGGCTCAAGGTCTACGAGATGCCGCAGGCCTCGCGTGGTTCGCGCGGCAAGCCGCTGGTCAACCTGATTCCGCTGGCGGAAGGCGAGTGGGTGACCACCATCCTGCCGGTGCGTGATTACGCCGCCGACAGCTACATCTTCTTCGCCACGGCCAACGGCACGGTCAAGCGCACGGCGCTGAGCCAGTTCTCGCGTCCGCGCAGCGTCGGTCTGATCGCGCTGGACATCGAGGAAGGCGACCGTCTGATCGGCGCCGATATCACTTCCGGCTCCGACCACGTCATGCTGCTGTCGTCCAACGGCAAGGCGATCCGCTTCGAGGAGCAGAACGTGCGTGTCATGGGCCGTACCGCTCGCGGTGTGCGCGGCATGCGTCTGATCGGCGATGCTCAGGTCATCAGTCTGATCATCCCGCGCACCACGGCCATCGATGACAACGAGGCTGACCTCGATGATTCGCTGGATGTGACGGCGGATGGCGTCGAGAGCGCTGATGTGGCAGCCACTGATGTCGCGACGGATGAAGGCGTCGCGACCGGTGAGGTGCCGCAGTGCTACATCCTGACGGCCTCGGCCAATGGCTACGGCAAGCGTACGCGCCTGGAAGAGTTCCCGCTGCGTGGCCGCGGTGGCCAGGGCGTGATCGCGATGCAGACCAGCGAGCGCAACGGCGATCTGGTCAGCGCGGTTCAGGTCAGCGACAACGATGAACTGATGCTGATCACCGACCGCGGCACCCTGGTGCGGACCCGTGTGGCCGAGGTGTCCATCACCTCGCGCAACACTCAGGGCGTGACCCTGATCCGCACGGCGGAAGAGGAGCGACTGGTGACCACGGTGCGTGTCGACGAGCCGGAAGATGTCGTGGTGATCGACGAAGACGGTACGGTCGCTCACGACGTCGAGGGTCAGGAAGAAGGCAAGAAGGACGCGCTGAGCACCGATGAACAGGTGCAGGCGGGAGACGCTGCCGAGTCGACGGATACCCCGCCGACAGACGTGGAATAAGACGCTGGATTGCGACCGCCTTCGGGGCGGTCGCTTCACTTTCGGGAATTAAGACGACATGACACGCAAGTTCAATTTCTGCGCCGGTCCTGCTGCACTGCCGACCGCTGTCCTGGAACGCGCACGCGCCGAGATGCTGGATTATCAGGGCCGCGGACTGTCCGTCATGGAGATGAGTCATCGCTCCGACGACTTCGTGGCCATCGCCGAGAAGGCCGAGGCGGATCTGCGCGAACTGCTCGACATTCCGTCCCACTATCGCGTGCTGTTCATGCAGGGCGGCGCTTCCACCCAGTTCGCGGGGGTGCCTCTGAACCTGCTGGGCGAGGGCGGCAGCGCCAACTATCTGTATACCGGTATCTGGGGCAAGAAGGCGATCAAGGAAGCCGAGCATCTGGCCGTGGGCAGCCATGTGGCCGCCTCCAGCGAGAGCAATGGCCTGATTGCCGTGCCGCGTCAGAATGCGATCCAGCTCTCGGGTGATGTGGGCTATCTGCACTACACCGCCAACGAGACCATCGGCGGCCTCGAGTTCGACTACATTCCCGAGGTGGCAGCGGATGGCGTGCCGCTGGTGTGTGACATGTCGTCTTCCATCCTGTCGGGGCCGCTGGATGTCAGCCGTTTCGGTGTCATCTATGCCGGTGCCCAGAAGAACATCGGTCCGGCGGGTCTGACGCTGGTCATCGTGCGTGAAGATCTGCTCGAGCGTGCGCGCAAGGACTGCCCGACCATGCTGAACTGGAAGACGGCCGCCGAGGCGGGCTCCATGTTCAACACCCCGCCGACCTATGCCTGGTATCTCTCAGGCCTGGTGTTCGAGTGGCTGAAGGATGAGGTCGGGGGTCTCGATGCCATGAATGCGATCAATGATCGCAAGGCGCAGGCACTTTATGCGGCCATCGACGGCAACGACTTCTACTCCAATCCGATCGTCACCGAGAACCGTTCACGCATGAACGTGCCGTTCGTGCTGGCCGATGATCGTCTCGACAAGACCTTCCTTGCCGAGTCCGAGGCGGCGGGTCTGCTCAATCTGGCCGGTCACCGCAGTGTCGGTGGCATGCGTGCCAGTCTCTACAACGCCGTGCCGGAAACTGCCGTCACTGCGCTGGTGGACTTCATGGGCGACTTCGCGCGTCGTCACGGCTAAGGGAGAGGTGAGATGACGGATTCCAAGCAGAATCCTGCGCCGCAGGTGGCTGCCAAGGCGGTCACGCTGGACGAGCTGCGTCAGCGCATCGATACCATCGACAGCGAGCTGCTGCGCCTGATCAGCGAGCGGGCGGGCTGTGCGCAGCAGGTGGCCGAGGTCAAGATGGCGGCCGGCGACGTGGGCGAGGATGGCCAGGTGCAGTTCTATCGTCCTGAGCGTGAAGCCCAGGTGTTGCGCCGTATCATGGCCGACAACCCCGGCCCGCTGAAGGGCGAGGAGATGGCGCGTCTGTTCCGCGAGATCATGTCCGCCTGTCTGGCGCTGGAGCAGCCGATTCGTCTGGCCTATCTCGGCCCGGAAGGGACCTTTACCCAGCAGGCCGCGCTCAAGCACTTCGGTGACAGCGCCGTGACCAAGCCGATGGCCGCCATCGACGAGGTATTCCGCGAAGTGGAAGCCGGCGCGGTGCAGTACGGTGTGGTGCCGGTGGAAAACTCCACCGAGGGCGTCATCAATCACACGCTGGATTCGTTCATGGGCTCGCAGCTCAAGATCTCCGGCGAGGTGGTGCTGCGCATTCACCATCACCTGCTGGTGGGCCCGAATACGCGTCGCGAGAAGATCTCGCGCATCTATTCCCACGCCCAGTCGCTGGCCCAGTGCCGCAAGTGGCTGGATGCCCACTTCCCGCACGCCGAGCGCATCGCGGTGTCCTCGAATGCCGAGGCCGCGCGTCAGGTGCGCACCGAGTGGCACAGTGCGGCGATTGCCGGTGACATGGCGGCCAAGCTCTATGAGCTGGAGAAGGTCGAGGAGAAGATCGAGGACAGCCCCGACAACTCCACGCGTTTCCTGATCATCGGCGACAGCTCGGTGCCGGCGTCCGGTGATGACAAGACCTCCATCGTGGTGGCGATGCGCAACCAGCCGGGGGCGCTGCATGACCTGCTGGCACCGTTCCACCGCCACCAGATCGATCTGACCCGTGTCGAGACGCGGCCGTCGCGCTCGGGTGCCTGGAACTATGTCTTCTTCATCGACTTCCGTGGCCACCGTGATGATCCGCTCATCACGGAGACGCTGGAAGAGCTGCGTCAGTGCGCGGCGGACGTCAAGGTGCTCGGGTCCTACCCGGTCGGTGTGCTGTGAGCGAGTCGGAACAGGCAGTGACTGGCGCGGCGGCGGACATGCTGTCCTCGGAGCGGCTGGCCGGCGAGCGGCGTATCCTGCTGGTCGGGCTGGGGTTGATCGGTGGCTCGCTTGCCGCCGCATTGCGTGCGGCGGGTCATCGCGGCGAGATTCTCGCCTGTGATCGGGATTCCAACGAGATCTGCCTCGGTCAGCGCATGAAGCTGATCGATGGCGGCAGTACTCAGCTGGCTGGGCTGGTGCCCGGCGCCTCGCTGGTGGTGCTGTGCGTGCCGGTGATGGCGATGCAGGGCGTGATGGCGGAGATCGCACCGCTGCTGGACGATGATGCGGTGGTCACCGATGTCGGCAGCACCAAGGGGGCGATCCGCGACGCGGCGATCGACGTGTTCGGTCACATGCCGCCGAATCTGGTGCTCGGGCATCCGATCGCCGGTTCCGAGAAGAGCGGGGTGGCGGCGTCCAATCCCGAGCTCTATCGCGATCACAAGGTGATTCTGACACCGGAACCGGACAGTGACCCCGAGGCCGTGGCACGCGTGGCCGCCATGTGGTCGGTGTGTGGTGCTCAGCTGCTGGACATGAGCGTGGCACGCCACGACGAGGTCCTGGCACGCACCAGCCATCTGCCGCATCTGCTGGCGTTCTCGCTGGTGGACAGCCTGGCGCGTCAGGATGAGCGCCTGGAAATCTTCCGCTACGCGGCGGGCGGTTTCCGCGACTTCACGCGTATCGCGGGCAGTGACCCGGTGATGTGGCGTGACGTCTATCTGGCCAACCGCGATGCGGTGCTGGAGGCGCTGGATGAATTCGAGGCCGGGGTAGCGCGAGTGCGTGCTGCCGTGACCGCGGGCGATGGCGAGGCGATGCTGGGGATATTCACCCGCGCCAGCCACGCTCGACACTACTTCAATACCCTATTGAAACAGACGAGTTATCAGACAATGGAACAGCAGAACGTGCGGTACCGTGCACTGCCGGGTGGGCAGGTTCAGGGGCGCATTCGTGTGCCGGGTGACAAGTCCATGTCACATCGCTCCATCATGCTGGGCGCGCTGGCGAACGGCGTGACCGAGGTCGAGGGCTTCCTCGAGGGTGAAGACAGCCTGGCCACGCTGCAGGCCTTCCGCGACATGGGCGTGGTCATCGAAGGCCCGCATCAGGGTCGTGTGACCATTCATGGCGTGGGCCTCAACGGCCTGAAGCAGCCGCCGGGCCCGCTGTATGTCGGCAACTCCGGCACCGCGATGCGTCTGTTCGCCGGCCTGCTGGCCGGTCAGGCCTTCGATACCGAGCTGACCGGTGATGCCTCGCTGACCAAGCGCCCGATGGACCGCGTCGCCAACCCGCTGCGCGAGATGGGCGCGGTGATCGATACCGCCGAGAATGGCCGTCCGCCGCTGCGTATCCACGGTGGTCAGCCGCTCAAGGGGATCCGCTACGAGATGCCGATGGCGTCCGCTCAGGTCAAGTCCTGCCTGCTGCTGGCCGGTCTCTACGCCGAAGGCGAGACCCGCGCCATCGAGCCGGCACCGACGCGTGATCACACCGAGCGCATGCTCAACGGCTTCGGCTACAAGGTCGAGCGTCAGGGCGCCGAGGCATGGCTGACCGGTGGTGGCAGCCTCGAGGCCTGCCCGATCGACGTGCCGGCCGACATCTCCTCCGCGACCTTCTTCCTGGTCGCCGCGGCCATCACGCCGGGTGCCGATCTGGTGCTGGAGCACGTCGGCATCAACCCGACGCGCATCGGCGTGATCAACATCCTCAAGGCGATGGGTGCCGATCTGAGCATCTCCAACGAGCGTGAAGTCGGCGGTGAGCCGGTGGCGGACCTGCACATCCGCTATGCGCCGCTCAAGGGGATCGACATCCCGGAAGATCAGGTCCCGCTGGCCATCGACGAATTCCCGGCGCTGTTCATCGCGGCGGCCAATGCCGAGGGCATGACCCGCCTGCGTGGCGCCGAGGAGCTGCGCGTCAAGGAATCCGACCGCATCCAGGTGATGGCGGACGGTCTGGCGCAGATCGGTGTCGAGCACGAAGTCGTCGCCGACGGTATCGACATCCGTGGCGGTGCCTACGGTGGCGGTCTGGTCGACAGTCACGGTGACCACCGTATCGCGATGGCCTTCAGCGTGGCGGCGCTGCGTGCGCAGGGCGAGATCCTGATCGATGATTGTGCCAATGTCGCGACCTCCTTCCCGAACTTCGTGGCGCTGGCCAGTGAAGTTGGCATGCAGGTCGAGAACCTCGGTGCCGTGGCACCCGGAAAGGAGGCGTCATGAGTGGTGAAGCGACTCCGCATCACAGCCAGGTGAGCGATGAGCCGGTGCTGACCCTCGATGGCCCCGGCGGGGCCGGCAAGGGTACCATCAGCCGTCTGGTAGCGGCGAGCCTGGGCTGGCACCTGCTGGACTCCGGTGCGCTGTATCGCCTGACGGCTCTGGCCGCCGAGCGTCACGGTGTGGCCTTGGAGGACGAGTCCGCGGTGGCCACCATCGCCGAGCACCTCGATGTCCAGTTCGATGCCGAGGGGGATGTCACTCGCGTGATTCTCGAGGGTGAAGACGTCACGCGTGACATCCGTCTCGAGACGGTCGGCAACAACGCCTCCATCATCGCGGCCCAGCCGCGCGTGCGCACCGCACTGCTGGCACGTCAGCGTGCCTTCGCGCGTGCGCCGGGCCTGGTGGCCGACGGTCGCGACATGGGCACGGTGGTCTTCACCGAGGCGCCGCTCAAGATCTTCCTCACCGCCTCGGCCGAGGAACGTGCGCGCAGACGTCATGCCCAGTTGCAGGAAGCGGGTGTGGATGCTAATATTTCGAGCCTTTTGACAGAAATACAGGCGCGCGATGCACGCGACATGGGCCGGGCAGTCGCCCCGCTCAAGCCGGCAGATGATGGCGTGATCCTCGATACGACGGATCTCGACATCGAGCAGGTGGTCGAGCGCATCCAGCAGCTGCTGGTCGAGTATGGCCTGGTGGCGGAACGCTGAAACGGCATGTCCGTGGCCTTCATCGGCAAGCGTACCTGTTGTGTCAGGACAATCGATTGATAGCCTGCTGCTGCATCAAGGCCTTCGGGCCGGGCAGTGGCAGGCTTCGCTCGCTCTGCGAGCGGAGACGCAGGACAAGGCACGACCCAGATGACACTGCGGTGTCATCAACCCCCCGGCCAGGTGTCATGGGGTGCATCGGCGGCAAGCGGAAAGCCGGTGTATCTCGAACCAGCGTCAACGCCCCCGGGGATATGTAGATATGGCCCGTGCTTGCTGGTGGTACGGAGACTGCGGTGCAAGCCGCCCCAAACGTTGATCATGTAGGAATACCATGAGCGAGAGCTTTGCTGATTTATTTGAACAGTCACTCCAGGACATCAACATGGAGCCGGGCGCAATCGTGTCCGCCACCATCGTCGATATCGATGGCGACTGGATCACTGTCAATGCCGGTCTGAAATCTGAAGGTCAGATTCCGTCTGAACAGTTCCGTGACGAAAGTGGCCAGCTGTCCATCAGCATCGGCGACGAAGTCATGGTCGCGCTGGAAGCCGTCGAAGATGGCTTCGGTGAGACCCGCCTGTCCCGCGAGAAGGCCAAGCGTGCCGAAGCGTGGAAAGAGCTGGAAGCCGCCTTCGAGAAGGACGAGATCGTCAAGGGCGTGATCAACGGCAAGGTCAAAGGTGGCTTTACCGTCGACATCAACACCATCCGTGCCTTCCTGCCGGGTTCTCTGGTCGATGTCCGCCCTGTGCGCGACACCGCCCACCTCGAGAACAAGGAACTGGACTTCAAGGTCATCAAGCTCGACGCCAAGCGCAACAACGTTGTCGTGTCTCGTCGTGCCGTCCTCGAAGCCGAGAACAGCGCTGAGCGTGAAGCCCTCCTGGCCACTCTGCAGGAAGGTCAGCAGATTCAGGGTATCGTCAAGAACCTGACCGACTACGGCGCCTTCGTCGACCTCGGCGGCGTTGACGGCCTGCTGCACATCACCGACATGGCCTGGAAGCGCATCAAGCATCCGTCCGAGATCGTTGCTGTCGGCGACGAGATCAACGTCAAGGTGCTGAAGTTCGACCGCGAGCGCAACCGTGTGTCTCTGGGTCTCAAGCAGCTGGGTGAAGATCCGTGGGTCAACATCAAGGCTCGCTACCCGGAAGGCGCCAAGATCAACGCACGCGTCACCAACCTCACCGACTACGGCTGCTTCGCCGAGCTGGAAGAGGGCGTCGAAGGTCTGGTCCACGTGTCCGAAATGGATTGGACCAACAAGAACATCCACCCGTCCAAGGTCGTCAATGTCGGCGATGACGTGGAAGTGATGATTCTGGACATCGACGAAGAGCGTCGTCGTATCTCCCTGGGTATCAAGCAGTGCACCACCAACCCGTGGGAAGACTTCAGCGGCAAGCACAACAAGGGCGACCGTGTCTCCGGTACCATCAAGTCAATCACTGACTTCGGTATCTTCATCGGTCTGGAAGGCGGCATCGACGGCCTGGTTCACCTGTCTGACATCTCCTGGAACGAAGCTGGCGAAGAAGCCGTGCGTCGTTACAAGAAGGGTGAAGAAGCTGAAGCGGTCATCCTGTCCATCGATCCGGAACGTGAGCGCATCTCTCTGGGCATCAAGCAGCTCGAGAGCGATCCGGTCTCTGAATACCTGGCCGTCAACGACAAGGGCGCCATCGTGTCCGGTCGTGTTGTCGACATCGACGCCAAGGAAGTTCAGGTCGAGCTGGCCACTGACGTCATCGCCATCCTGAAGGCGTCTGAAATCAGCGCTGATCGTGTCGAAGACGCACGCAACGTCCTGAGCGTCGGCGATGCTGTCGAAGCCAAGATCGTCGGTGTGGATCGCAAGAGCCGCCTGATCAACCTGTCCGTCAAGTCCAAGGACCAGGTGGAAGCACCGCGTCGCGATGCTGCCAAGCCGCGTACCCAGGAAGTCGAGAGCAACGGCCCGACGACCATCGGTGACCTGATCAAGCAGCAGCTGGGTCAGGAGTGATCCCGAGACATTCCGCCTCCTCGTGAGGCGGGATGTCCGGATCCACGCTGAGGTGACATGCCTCTGGTTGCCACCTCAGCGTCTCCGAATCGGTATCCTGCACACGACGCATGTCATGCGCAGGAACGAAAAAAACCGCCACCCTTCGGGGTGGCGGTTTTTTTGTGTCCAGAGATCGTGTCCGGGAAGTGCGGAGATCGTGTCTGGAAAGTGCAGAGATCGTGCCTGTGCACCCTGTCCTCGCTGTGCGGACGTTACCGGTTGATTCCGCTGGCGAGAGAATGCCCGGAGTCCACACGCTGACTGTTCTGGGCGAGAAGCTGCATCTGGCGCAGGGAGATGGTGCAGTAGAGGCTGCGGTACTGTGCCGGCTGCTCCGTCGGGTCGATCTGATGCAGGCGCTTTTCCAGTTGCTGGATGTCGCGGGCCAGTTGCTGAGGGCTGAGAGAGGCTGTCTGAGTCATGGTGGGCGCTCCTTGAGTTCAATGAACATCATTGCAAGGGTCAGGCGTGACGCCTCTCGTGGCGAGCTGTCGCGCGCTCATCGGGAGTCTTTGCCTGAGGTGGCGACAGGGGCGGCGGGGTCTGCGTGACCCTGCCACCTTCCGTCGCGAGTCATCGTCGTGACCACTACAGTCTGGACGATGTTCAAGCGTGCGCCTTGATCCATGTCAGGACGATGACGTCGAGCTGACAGTCTGCCTGTGGGATTGGCGGGTCGGGCCAGCAGACCAAGCACCAGTCGTTGCCGGCCCCATCGTCTCTTGATTGGCTCATCCCCGCCCAGCCCTGCGTGGTCTAGTCGTTCTCGTTCTGATCGGGCTTGGTGGCTTCAGCGGCCGCGGTCTGGCGTTCCAGGTTGGCCAGCATGCCGCGCAGGATGGACAGCTCACGGCGTGTCGGTTCGGCGCGGGCAAACAGTGCACGCAGACGCTCTTCGGTCTGTGAGTGCGGTTGATTGAGGAAGCCGGAACCGCGCAGGGCACGGCCGAGGTGCTCGTGGAAGTGGCCGAGCTGCTCGCGGGTCGGCAGCTGGTCATCCTCACGACGCGCGACCGGAGCCTCGCTGGTTGGCTCCAGGGTGCGACGCCAGGCGCTGCGACACTCGTGGGCGAGTACCTGTACGGCCTGGGAGACATTGAGGATGCCGTAGTCGGGGTTGGTGGGGATGGACACCTGGTGCGTGCAGCAGCCGATCTCCTCGTTGGTCAGCCCGAAGCGTTCACGGCCGAACACCAGCGCCACCTTGCCATCCTGGGCGGTATCGATGACGCGCGCGGCCATCTCGCTCGGCTCATCGAAGTGAGGCAGCGGCAGACTGCGCAGGCGGGCACTGGCACCGATGACCAGCTGGCAGTCATTGACGGCGTCTTCGAGATGCTCGACCACGCGGGCGTTTTCCAGAAGCTCCGCGGCGCCGCTGGCCATGCGTGTGGCTTCCTCATCGGGGAAGCAGCGCGGGTTGACCAGCACCAGGTCCTTGATGCCCATGGTCAGGATGGCGCGAGCGGTAGCGCCGATATTGCCGGGATGGAAGGTCTGCACCAGCACGACACGCACATTGTCGAGGGTGGCAGGGCTCGAGGCAGAGCTGGAGGTATCAGTCATGAGAAGAAGATCCTGGGCAAGCGAGGCGCGCGGCCTGAGCGGTTGTCGTCATTGATCGTGGGCGTCAATGCGCTGCCAGCCTCGTGTACTGCCAGCGTCATGCACTGTCATCACGAAGAGGCAATGTCTCAGGTCGCCGCAAAAAAGTGGCGCCTAGTGTAGCGTGACGGGCGAGAGGAGTCAGGTAGCGGCCTGCGCCGTGCAAGCGAGGCATGTCACGGCGGGAAGCGTGAATGTCAGGCATGAAAAAACCGCCCCTGCTTGCGCAGGAGCGGTTCGGGTCACGACGGGTGAGTCGTGGGGTGAGGCTGGCTTACATCATGCCGCCCATGCCACCCATTCCGCCCATGCCACCCATGTCGCCGCCGCCGGCAGCTGCCTTGTCTTCCGGGTCTTCGGCGATCATGCATTCGGTGGTGATCATCAGGCCGCCGATGGAGGCTGCGGACTGCAGGGCAGAACGCGTCACCTTGGCCGGGTCCAGCACGCCCATCTCGAACATGTCGCCGTAGACACCGGTGGAGGCGTTGTAACCGTAGTTGCCTTCACCTGCCTTGACGTTGTTCAGCACGACGGAGGCTTCTTCGCCAGCGTTGGTGACGATCTGACGCAGCGGCGCTTCCATGGCGCGCAGCGCGATGGCGATACCGTGAGTCTGGTCTTCGTTGTCGCCTTTCAGCTCGGTCAGCTGGTTGAGGACGCGAACCAGGGCGGTACCACCGCCAGGCACGACACCTTCCTCGACGGCTGCACGAGTGGAGTGCAGGGCGTCTTCGACGCGAGCCTTCTTCTCTTTCATCTCGACTTCGGTAGCAGCACCGACGCGGATGACGGCAACACCGCCGGCCAGCTTGGCGACACGCTCCTGCAGCTTCTCGCGGTCGTAGTCAGAGGAGGTTTCCTCGATCTGCGCGCGGATCTGGGAGACACGAGCTTCGATATCGCCTTCGTTGCCGGCGCCATCGATGATGGTGGTGTTTTCCTTGGACATGGTCACGCGCTTGGCGGTGCCCAGGTGGTCCAGGTTGGCCTGCTCGAGGTTGAGGCCGACTTCTTCGGAAATCACGGTGCCGCCGGTCAGGACAGCGATGTCCTGCAGCATGGCCTTGCGACGATCACCGAAGCCCGGCGCCTTGACGGCCGCGACCTTGACGATACCGCGCATGGTGTTGACGACCAGAGTCGCCAGCGCTTCACCTTCGATGTCTTCGGCGACGATCGCCAGCGGCTTGCCGGACTTGGCGACGCCTTCCAGCACCGGCAGCAGTTCGCGGATGTTGGAGATCTTCTTGTCGACCAGCAGGATGTACGGGTCTTCGAGCTCGACCGCCATGGTGTCCTGGTTGGTGACGAAGTACGGAGACAGGTAGCCACGGTCGAACTGCATGCCTTCGACGACTTCCAGCTCGTCTTCGAAGCCACGGCCTTCATCGACGGTGATGACGCCTTCCTTGCCGACCTTCTCCATCGCTTCCGCGATGATCTCGCCGATGCGAGAGTCGCCATTGGCGGAGATGGTACCGACCTGGGCGATGGCCTTGGTGTCGGTGCACGGCACGGACAGCTCACGCACGGCCTTGACGGCTTCGATGACGGCCTTGTCGATGCCGCGCTTCAGGTCCATCGGGTTCATGCCGGCGGTCACGCCCTTCAGGCCTTCATTGACGATGGACTGAGCCAGCACGGTGGCGGTGGTGGTGCCGTCACCCGCGACGTCGGAAGTCTTGGAAGCGACTTCCTTGACCATCTGGGCGCCCATGTTCTCGAAGCGATCCTTCAGCTCGATTTCCTTGGCGACGGACACACCGTCCTTGGTCACGGTCGGTGCGCCGAAGGATTTTTCCAGCACCACGTTGCGGCCTTTCGGGCCGAGGGTAGTCTTGACGGCATCCGCCAGGACATTGACACCACGCGCCATGCGCTTGCGAGCATCATCGGAGAAACGAACGTCTTTTGCAGCCATTGTTATCTCTACCTTTAATCAGTAAGTCGTAGCATTTAAACCGGAAACGCTGGAAATCAGCCTTCCACCACGGCGAGGATGTCGCTCTCGCTCATGATCAGCACTTCTTCGCCGTCGATCTTCTGCTTCTCGACGCCGTAGCCATCCTTGAAGATGACGGTGTCGCCGACTTTCACGTCAAGCGGGCGAACTTCACCGTTCTCGAGGATGCGGCCGTTGCCGGCGGCAAGAATTTCACCGCGCGTCGGCTTTTCCTGAGCGCTGCCGGGCAGAACGATGCCACCTGCAGTTTTCTGTTCTTCTTCCACGCGACGGACCACGACGCGATCGTGCAAGGGACGGATGTTCATTGCTCACGTTCTCCTGATGGTAAATCCCGCCATCTGCCGGTCTTTGCCGGCACGTCTGGCGTTCAATGGGGTTGCCTACCGAGTGTTGGGCCTCGCAGAGGCGAGGCCGTTATCCATTGCACCGCTTTTATGGTGGCGAGAGGACAGCTTTCAAGTAGGCGAACATAAAAAAATTTCAAATCTCGTCATCAACTGCGTCGCCTGAAAGGCACGCACTTGAGGTGCCGACTATCCCGATGCACTACTGTGAGTTGAATCAAGCAGTTGAGTGTATCTGAGCCATACGCCTCTGGCATGTGGACGCCCGACGGTGAATGACGTCCATTGGTACTAGGTGTCAGCGATGAGGCGCGTTGCACAGCGCGGCCATGCATGGCAACGAAAAGCCCGGCAGGGGAGATGGGCTCCCGTACCGGGCTTAGATCATCATCATGCAGTGGGGGCTCGTCGGGCTCTTTGCCTGTCGAGGCGCGATGCCGGCCTACAGACGTGGCTCATCGCGGCTGATGTAATCGCCTTCCAGCGGCTGCCCACCCTTGTCACCGCTATTGGCGCGGCCTGATTCGCGCTGTGGCTCCTCCTGCTGGGCAGTGCCGTGATCCTTGGACTGCCAGTTGCCGGAGTGCGTCTGACGTGACTGACTCTGTGCGGAGAAGCGACCCTTGAAGAAGCGTGCGATGACGTTGTTGCCGCTCAGGCCTCGGGTCAGCAGTCCACGCGAGGCCGGCAGCAGGCAGAGCAGCCCCAGGCCATCCGAGAGAAATCCCGGTGCCATGAGCAGCGCGCCACCGAAGATCAGCGCCGCGCCTTCCATCAGTTCACCGGAGGGCATCTCGCCACGTTGCAGGCGCTCCTGAGCACGCATCAATGTCGCGCGACCTTCGCGTCGAATCAGATGCAGGCCCACGGCGCCGGTGATCAGTACCAGTGCCAGCGTCGGCAACAGCCCTATCTGGCTGCCAAGACTGAACAGCACCACGAAATCCAATAACCCGAACAGGGTAATCACTAGCAGTATGGGCATCGTCTCTCCCGAATCCGGTAAATGGCAGCTTGCACCAATGCGTCAAGGGTAAACCAGCAGCAGGATGGGGAACAGTCGAATCGATGTCATGAAAGGCTCATGCCGGCCGACGTGGATGGCTGGCGCTGGTGGTAGAGCGGTGCCATGCTGGATGTTGCAGTGCACAATGACGGCGAGTGATACCGTGTCAGGCGCGACGGATGTCTCAAGTGTCCGAAGGTGGCAACGATACGCCTGACCAGGCGGGCCCCATGGCGGCCGGAAGGGACATGGGCACGCCGCATCAGCACCCGCCTGCAGGCCGCTACGTTGATGACGAGACCGGTTGCGTTGGCCGGTTGGGCCAGCGTTGAGGCAGGACACGTCGCAATCTGTTGCACTGCGTCATGCAGATTCACCGTGAGCCTGCAGCGTTCGTCATCCGTGACAGCTCCAGTCACGGAGGCACACGCGGATGGACGCGGTGCGGGACACTCGACACATTGATCGTGACGCTCGTACGGCATGCGGGCCTCGCACCCGGCAGGCATTTCTCGCTGTCGGCAGACAACCTGGGAGACGGGACATGAAGCTTGACGACAAGGTCATCGCGATTACGGGCGGCGCTCGTGGGCTGGGGCTGGCCATGGCGCGACATCTGGGTGAGAAGGGCGCCGTGCTGGCGCTGCTGGATATCGAACAGGGCGGTCTGGATGACGCTGTCTCGAGCCTGGAAGCGGCGGGCATCAAGGCGCAGGGGTTCGTGACCGACGTCGCGGACGAGGCCTCCGTCACGCAAGCCTTCTCTGCCATCAAGGCGGCGCTGGGTCCGGTGAGTGGTCTGGTCAACAATGCCGGCATTACCCGAGATGGTCTGCTGATCAAGGCGCGTGATGGAGTCGTGGAGAAGACCATGTCGCTGTCCAGCTGGCAGCAGGTCATCGATGTCAATCTGACCGGTGTCTTCCTGTGCACGCGTGAAGCCGCCAGTCAGATGATCGAGGCCGGTCAGCCGGGCGTGATCGTCAACATCTCCAGCATCTCGCGCGCCGGCAACATGGGGCAGAGCAATTACACCGCAGCCAAGGCGGGTGTCGCCGCGATGAGCGTCACCTGGGCCAAGGAGCTGGCGCGCTACAAGATTCGTGTCGGTGCCGTGGCACCGGGCTTCATCGCCACTGAAATGACCGCCGGCATGAAGCCGGAGATGCTCGACAAGATCAAGAGTGGCATCCCGATGCGTGATCTGGGACGTCCGGAAGACATCGCGGGCAGCGTGGCCTTCATCTTCGACAATGATTACTTCACGGGGCGCGTGATCGAATGTGATGGCGGTCTGCGTATCTGAGCCGATGTCTCCTGCCTGACGTCATGCCTCCCTCTGTGAATGCGCAAGCCCCCATGCCGGATCTGCCGATATGGGGGCTTTTTCGTGCATGCGAGAGAGTCGACTTGCGTGCGAGGGCCAAGGTGACATGCATCCAACGAGGCGTGCCGTGCGTAATCCCGGTATCGCGGTTCATATCGGATAAAGGAGATTCGTCATGCAACGTCGCCAATTCATGGGGCTTGTATTGGGTGGCGGTGCGATGTTGGCACTGCCGGGACTGGCTGCCGCTCGCCCGGAGCTTGAGCTGGAGCGCTCGCCGGACATTGCCGAGCTCGTGCTGGATGACGACGAGTGGCGCGCACGCCTGAGTGCAGAGCAGTATCGCGTGCTGCGCGAGGAAGGCACCGAGCGCTCAGGCTCCAGCGCGCTCAACAAGGAATCGCGTGACGGTGAGTACCGTTGTGCCGGCTGTGACCTTACGCTGTTCACCTCGCGTACCAAGTTCGAGTCCGGCACTGGCTGGCCGAGTTTCTTCGATCATATCGAAGGGCATCTGTTGACCAAGACGGACTACGGGCTGGTGTGGCCGCGTACCGAATATCACTGCGCACGCTGCGGAGGGCATCAGGGACACGTGTTCGAGGACGGCCCCAGGCCCACGGGACTGCGCTGGTGCAACAATGGGGTGGCGCTGCGTTTCGTGCCGGCCTGAGGGGGCCTGTGAAGCTAAAGCAATCCACGGGCTTTGTGGTAACGTGACGGCATCGTGATGCAGGCGGCCCGGTCGACTCAGCGACCGGGCCGCCTGCGTCTTGTCACCAGAATCATAGTCGTGAAGGGATCGATGTTTCATGGACGCTACCGCAACTGACGCCACTACCGCTCGCCCTGCACCGACGCTGTCGCCTGCTGCTACCGCTCGCCGTATCCAGCAGGCGCTGGCGGCGGAGCTGGACGTGCGTGAAGAACAGATCACCGCGACGGTGGAGCTGCTGGATGGCGGCGCCACCGTGCCCTTCATCTCGCGTTACCGCAAGGAGGCGACCGGCGGGCTGGATGACACCCAGATGCGTCTTCTGGAAGAGCGCCTGCGCTACCTGCGTGAGCTGGAAGAGCGCCGTCAGGTGGTACTCGAATCCATTGCCGAGCAGAGCAAGCTGACCGCGAGTCTCGAGCGCGATGTGCTGGCTGCCGACAGCAAGCAGCGTCTGGAAGACCTCTACCTGCCGTATCGCAAGAAGCGTCGTACCAAGGCCCAGATTGCCCGTGAGGCGGGTCTTGAGCCGTTGGCGGATGCCTTGCTTGGCGACCCGACGCTCGTGCCGGAAGACGAGGCAGCTGGCTTCGTCGATGCCGACAAGGACGTGGCCGACCCCAAGGCGGCACTGGATGGGGCCAAGCAGATTCTGATGGAGCGCTTCGCGGAAGACGCCGCGCTTGTCGGTCGTCTGCGTCAGCGTCTGTGGGATGACGGTATCCTCAGTGCCCGGGTGATGAAGGGCAAGGAACAGGAAGGCGCCAAGTTCTCCGATTACTTCGAACACGACGAGCCGCTGCACAAGGCACCGTCGCATCGCGCGCTGGCCATGCTGCGGGGTCGCAATGAAGGCGTGCTGAGCCTCGCGCTCAAGCTGGAAGGCGAGGACGAGTTGCCGCGGCACCCGATGGAGGGTGCCATCGCGGCGCATTTCTCCCTCGAGGACCAGGGGCGCGCCGCGGATCGCTGGTTGAAGGAGGTGGTGCGCTGGACCTGGCGGGTCAAGCTCTATACCCATCTGGAAAGCGAGCTGATCGGCCGCCTGCGTGAGCGTGCCGAGCAGGAGGCCATCCAGGTCTTCGCCGACAACCTGAAGGATCTGCTGCTGGCAGCCCCGGCGGGGCCCAAGGCCACCCTGGGGCTGGATCCGGGCCTGCGTACCGGCGTCAAGGTCGCGGTGGTGGACGCCACCGGCAAGTATGTCGATCAGGCCACCCTCTACCCGCATGCGCCTCACAATCGTTGGGATGCCTCGGTGGCGGAGCTGGTCAGGCTGGTCGAGCGTCATGATGTCGAGCTGATCGCCATCGGCAACGGGACCGCATCACGCGAGACCGACAAGCTGGCCGCCGACGTGCTGACCCGCCTGTCCGGTCGTCGCCTGCAGAAGGTGATGGTCAACGAGGCAGGGGCGTCCATCTACTCCGCTTCGGAATATGCCGCGCGTGAGTTCCCGGATCTGGACGTGACCATTCGTGGTGCGGTCTCCATTGCCCGTCGCCTGCAGGACCCGCTCGGCGAGCTGGTCAAGATCGAGCCCAAGTCCATCGGGGTCGGCCAGTATCAGCATGATGTCAGTCAGGTGCAGCTGGGGCGCAGTCTGGAGGCGGTGGTCGAGGACTGCGTCAATGGCGTCGGTGTCGATCTCAACATGGCGTCCAGTGCGCTGCTGTCACGCGTCGCGGGTCTGAATACCACGCTTGCCGAGAACATCGTCGCGCATCGTGATGCCAATGGCCGCTTCGCCTCGCGCAAGGAGCTTCTGAAGGTCAGTCGGCTCGGGCCACGTACCTTCGAGCAGTGCGCCGGCTTCCTGCGTATCGCCGAGGGTGAGAACCCGCTGGATGCCAGCGCCGTTCACCCTGAGGCCTACCCGCTGGTCGAGCGTATCGCCAGAGCGCATGGTCGTGAGCTGCCCAGCCTGCTGGGCGACAGCAGTTTCCTGCGCAGCGTGAAGCCTGCCGAGTTCACGGATGATCACTTCGGGTTGCCGACAGTCACGGACATCCTGCGGGAGCTGGACAAGCCGGGGCGCGACCCGCGTCCTGAATTCCGCTTCGCCGAGTTCAAGGAAGGGGTCGAGACGCTCAAGGATCTCGAACCGGGCATGAAACTTGAAGGTGTCGTGACCAACGTCACCCATTTCGGGGCCTTCGTGGACATCGGTGTGCATCAGGATGGCCTGGTACACATCTCTGCTCTGTCGCAAAAGTATGTTGCCGACCCGCGTGAAGTGGTGAAGGCCGGTGACATCGTCAGCGTCAAGGTGATGGAGGTCGACATACCGCGTGGACGCATCGCGCTGAGCATGCGCATGAGCGATACTCCCGGTGAAAAAGGCGCGGGAGGCGAGGCGCGACGCGGGAGCGAGGGCAATCGTGGAGGGCGCTCCCAGACCGGCGGTGGCCGTCAGGAACGAGGCGGTCGCGGCAGCGGCTCCAGTGCAGGAGGCGGCGCGGCACCCGCCAACAATGCCATGGCAGCGGCCCTGCTCAATGCACGCAAGTCGAAATCATAAGCCTTGAAAGCATTTTTTACGCGCCCATAATGTGGGCATACTGACTGACGCGAACGGTGGATGCCGTTCGCGTCTTGCATGGCATCCGGTGCAGTCCGCGGGCCATGGTCATCCAACTCGACCGGAGAGGCTGGGCTTCTCCCCATGCGAAAGGGTCAATACCTTGTCCGAGCAACTCGCGTCCGCCATTGCGCGACTCAAGGCCCCCGCCCGTCAGGGACTCTTCGGGCGTCTGCGCCGTGGCATCGAGAAAGAAGGCCTCAGGGTCGACGCCGACGGCCGCATCAGCCAGACCCCGCACCCGCGTGCTCTGGGGTCCAAGCTGACTCACCCGTACATCACCACGGATTATTCCGAGTCGCTGCTCGAGTACATCACGCCGGTCTTCTCGCGTCCCAAGGATTCCCTGGAGTTTCTGGCGGACCTGCATCGTTTCAGCTATCGCAATCTGGGGGATGAGCTGATCTGGCCGGCCAGCATGCCGCCGAGGCTGAACGGCAATGACAGCGTGCCGATCGCGGATTATGGCACCTCCAACACCGGCACCATGAAGCATGTCTACCGCAAGGGGCTGGATGTGCGCTACGGGCGCATCATGCAGTCCATTGCCGGTATCCATTACAACTTCTCGCTGCCGGATGATTTCTGGACGCTGCTTCAGAAGATGGAGAATGCCGAAGGCGAGGATGCGCGTGACTTCCGCTCGCGCCGCTACTTCGAGCTGATCCGCAACTTCCGGCGCCATAGCTGGATTCTGCTCTATCTGTTCGGCGCCTCGCCGGGGATCGACGAAAGCTTCCTGGATGGCGGCAATGATGACCGCCTCAAGCGTCAGGCCGACCGCAGTCTGGTCTCGGCCTATGCCACCAGCCTGCGCATGTCGGACCTGGGCTATCAGAACAAGGTCCAGGCACAGCTCAAGATCTGCTTCAACTCGCTGGACAACTTCGTCGGGACGCTGCGTCACGCCATCGTCACGCCGTGGAAGGACTACGAGAAGCTGGGGGTGAAGCAGGCCGATGGCAGCTGGTCGCAGCTCTCCAGCAACATCCTGCAGATCGAGAACGAGTACTACTCCGACATCCGTCCCAAGCGTGTCACCCGGCACAACGAGACGCCCAGCCAGGCGCTGGAAGGCCGGGGCGTCGAATACATCGAGGTGCGCTGTCTGGATCTCAATCCCTTCCTGCCGGTGGGGATCGACGAGACGCAGATCCGCTTCCTCGATACCTTCCTGATCTGGTGTCTGCTGACCGATAGCCCATGGATCGATGATGAGGAATGCGCCAACCTTGACGACAGCAAGCGACGCGTCGTGGAGGCGGGGCGTGACCCCGAGCTGACCCTGAACGTCAAGGGTGAGGAGCGGCGTCTGCGTGAACTGGCCGCCAACGTGATGGATGAGCTTGGCGAAGTGGCAAGCCTGCTGGACGAGAATCACAAGTCAGGCAGCGAGCATCGCGATGCGCTGGCGGCACTCGCGCCGCGCTTCGACGATGCCCAGACCACGCCCTCGGGCCGTCTGCTGACCAGCATGCTCGACAACGGCAGCAACTTCGTCGATGAGGTGCTGGCGCTGGCCAAGGGGCAGGCCGAGCAGTTCAAGACGGAGCCGATGGAGCGTGCACGTGGCTACCTGCTGGATCAACTGGTCGAGACTTCCCTGCAGCAACAGGGCGATATCGAGGCCGGCGACCATCAGGACTTCGATACCTTCATGGCCGAATACTTTGCCTCGGCGCATGCCACGCAACCGGCCTGACTCGTCGATGCAACGCCGATTCATGTTCAGGTCATCCCTGCGCGGCATGATAGGCATCCATCGCTGATCGCGGCGACACCGGCCATCGCGACATCATCGGCGCCTCAGACTTGAGGCGCCGATGATGTCTCTGGCCCATGCGTGCGTTCTGGCCAGGCAATGACGCCACGCATGCTCTGAGGTGGTCATGGAGAGATGTCTTCGTGATCGCGCCATTTCTCACCAATGACTCCAGTGGAGTCGGACGGCAAGGACAGCAAATGACACACGCGGACAATCAATCAGGACAACAGCCGACACGCCAGGGTGGGGGTCTCGCCTGTCTGGCGCGCTGGAGCGGGCGTCAGTGGTGCCTGCTGGGGGCGCTGGGGTGCGCGTTGCTGCTCGGTGTCGCCTTCGTGCTGCAGTTTGCCTTCGGTCTGGCACCATGTTCGCTGTGCATCTTCCAGCGCGTGGCGGTGGCCGTGGCAGGCGTCTTCTTCCTACTGGGTGCCGTGCATGGACCGGGGCGTATCGGTACCCGCGTCTACGCGCTGGGTGCGCTGGCGGGCAGTGTGGGTGCCATCGTGCTGGCCGGTCGTCATGTCTGGCTGCAATCCCTTCCGCCGGATCAGGTGCCGGCCTGTGGCCCGGGCCTCAACTACATGCTGGAAGTGCTGCCGGTATGGGACGTGATCACCCAAGTGCTCAATGCCTCCGGTGAATGCGCGCAGATCAGTGCCCAGTGGCTGGGTCTCTCGATCCCTCAGTGGTCGCTGATCGGCTTCTGTGCTCTGGCACTGGTACCGCTGGCCATGCTGTGGAGCAGCTTCCGGCGTTGAGGGCATGACGCCTGCCACCATGGTGGGGGGTTGGCAGCGTCCGTCGCATGGAGGATAGTGGGTTGGCAGCGGGGTGAGCACCTGATGTCAGCCCCACCGTTCGGGTCATGCCAGAGGAGGCGCCCATGCTGGAGGAATGCACCACTGCGGCGGAACGCTTTCGTGGCGTTCATCAGTTGGTTGATCGCTGGCTGGATCAGCGACGCGAGATGCTGGTCTGCTTCATGGATCTGCACGAGGCCTGCGTCAATGATCTCGAGCAGCTCGACATGACACGCGTCAATCGCTTCATCGAGCTGTTGATGGATTACATCTCGGCGGGCCATTTCGAAGTCTATCCTCAGCTCAAGGAAGAGGGGCGTGTCTTCGAGGACACCCAGGCTCTGGCCGCTGCGGAGAAGTTGATGCTGCGTCTGGAGCCCTCGACGGAGCTGGTACTGTCCTTCGATGAAGACTTCTCGAGTCCGACCCGCTGCCAGCACTACCGCACACGCCTGCCCGAGTGGCTGGCCCGTCTTCAGGAGGGGCTGACGGAGCGCTTCGCGCTGGAAGATCAACTGATTCAGCGCCTGCATGCGGTACACGAGCCACTGGCTCACTCGCGGCAACCCGTGGCATGAGCGAATGACTCAGGCAGACATGCTGTCCGCCTGAGTACTGAGTGCTGAGTGCTGAGTACTGAGTGCTGAGTGCCAGCCGCCGTCAGTGGCAACACGAAAAAGCCCCCGTCAGCAGATGCTGGCGGGGGCTTTTCGTTCGGCTCGACTTCCTTCAGCTCACCTGCGCGGCGGTTGGCGCCGCGCGGCGTATCACATCAGGGAAGAGGCTTCCGGGCGTTCGAGTTCGGTCAGCTCGATCTCGCCGGTGAGCAGGTCACGCTCGAAGGCATCCTTGTCGATGTTGAAACCAAGGAATTCCTGAGCGAGATACATGTCCTTCTCGGCGTTGCCCAGACAGCTGGTGCCACCCGGTGACGGCGTCATGTTGAAGACGATGCCGGTGCCCGGATTGATCTTGGCTTCGCCCATCACGAGCTTCTGCTTGCTCTTGTCGATCAGCTGCGGGCGCACGCCGCCGAAGCCCTTGGCGAAGCTGACATCCTTGACGTCCAGGCTCGGGACGATCTTCTTGATGTCGCCGTGGAACAGGCGCTCACGCAGTACCGGCACCTCGAACATGAAGTTCTTGAAGATGTAGTTGCGGATGTCGCGCACCTTCATCAGGTCCCACAGGGCCTTGACGACGTTGCGGTCCATGCGCAGTACCTTGAGGAACTCCCAGAAGGTCTTGCCGTTGTAGCGCTCCAGCAGCGGCAGCATCAGAGCGGTCGGCCCGAAGCGGGTCTTGCCTTCCACCAGCACGTCCGGGTCGCCGTGGACGGCGGCGAACGGCAGGTTCTCGTTCTGGATGGTGTAGACCTTGCCGTTGAGCACCTTCGGCGTGAAGTAGAAGGAGCCAGCCATCGGCAGGCAGGACTTGTCCAGTCCGTAGCCCATCTTGTGGGCGAACAGCAGGGAGTGACCACCGGCGCTGACCACGACATAGCGTGCGCTGAGCTCGCCCTTGTCCGTCTTGACCTTGTAGACGTCACCTTCCTTGCGGATGTCTTCCACGGCGGTCGAGAGGCGAACGTCGAAGTTCATGCCTTTCTCGGCCGCTGCCTTCTCGCCTTCGCTGACGAAGGCCTCCGACAGGGTGGTGTAGTTGACGGCGGTGTATTCGTCGGTGGAACCCAGCGCGACGATTTCCTCGTCCGGACGGCGACCTTCCACGACCTTCGGCTCAAGCTCGGCGATGTCATCACGCTCGAGCAGCTTCAGATTCGGGAACAGTGGCTTGAAGGTCTCGAAGCGCTTGCGTAGGAACTGGCATTCCTTGGCACCGACCGCCAGTACCATCTTCGGGTACTTGTAGACGATGTGATCGCGCTCACTCTCGCTGAGCTTGGTGGCGAAGTTGACCACCATGCCTGCGGTGCGCTTGGTCACGCGCGCCTTCTCGACCGTGTAGTTGGTCTCGATGTCGCCGCAGTGGATGGTCTGGGAGTTGTTGCGACCGTGCGAGTTGACGATCGCGACATGGTCGTATTTTTCCACCAGGCCGACCGACGAGAGGTCGGTGTAGCGGGCGAGTTCATAGAGAAGGGCGGTGCCGGACACGCCGCCACCCACAATCAGGACATCGTATGTCGTTGAGGACATGGCTGCTCACGCTCAGAGTTGGTGAGGGACATCCCCCGGCACCCGACCGGGCTACCGGGGGCCGTCCTGCCGTGACGGGGCATGCCTCGTCAGGCTCGACGGTTCGATGGACACACATTATAGACACATCGGACGCGAAATGATTCAGCAAATAAGGTCGACTTTATGGTGAATGCCTGTAGCCACATGAAAACCTTATAGATGAAGCTGCATTCCCTTATAGGTCGATTATTTGTTTTAAAATCAATGGCTTGTCAGTCGCGCAGTGAGATGATGCGCCATCCGCGCTGCTGGGCGGTCGCCAACAGTTGCTCATCCGGGTCCACTGCAATGGCAGTATCGACACGCTCGAGCAGCGGAAGATCATTGATGGAGTCACTATAGAAGGTGCTGCCATCCAGGGTGTGATCACGCTCGGCAAGCCAGGCTTCGAGGCGAGTGACCTTGCCGCCCTGGAAGCTGGGAACTCCGTCGACGCGGCCGGTGTAGCGCCCGTCGATGATCTCGGGCTCGATGGCGATCAGGTCATCCACGCCAAGACGCTCGGCGATGGGGGCAGTGATGAAGCGGTTGGTGGCGGTGATGATCAGCAGCGTATCGCCGCGTGCACGGTGACGCGCCAGCAGCTCTTCTGCCCGTGCCAGAATGATGGGCTCGATCTTGGCGGCCATGAACTGCTGGTGCCAGGCGGCGAGTTGTTCCGGACTGTTCTCGGCCAGCGGCTTGAGTGAGAAGGCCAGGTACTCGTGAATGTCCAGTTCGCCACTCTGATAGAGCTGGAAATAGCGCTCGTTGGCTTCACGGTAGGTGTCAGCGTCGACAGCGCCTTGTTCAACCAGGAACTCGCCCCAGGCGTGATCGCTGTCCCCGGCGATCAGGGTATTGTCGAGATCAAAGATGGCCAGACTCACGGAGAACTCCTTGCTCAGCCCAGCCGTTGGCGTGGGCGACGGACGCAGACAGAGGGGCGCGGCAAGGTCGCCGGCCCAGTGTTTGCGCGGGTGTACGGGGGCCAACGGAGGATTTCCGAAGGCGGTGTTGCAGTGCAATACGGTGAAGGGGTCGATTATTGCAGACGTGCCTGGCCTTTCACACCGCCAAACCGCGTATTGAAGCGCTTTCAGCCTTTGTGGAAGAATGGTTTCAATTAACGAATCAAAGGTGACATCCGTGATCGACGCTGACGGCTTTCGCCCCAACGTTGGCATCATCATTGCCAACTGTGAGGGCCAGCTGCTCTGGGCGCGCCGGGTAGGACAGAATGCGTGGCAGTTTCCGCAAGGGGGCATCAAGCCAAACGAGACACCGCAACAGGCGTTGTATCGTGAACTCGAGGAAGAGATCGGCCTCAAGGCCGAGGACGTCGAGATACTGGCCTGTACCCGAGGATGGCTGCGCTACCGGTTGCCCAGACGCATGGTGAGAACGCACTCCCGACCGATCTGCATCGGTCAGAAACAGAAGTGGTTCCTGTTGCAGATCCGCTGTCAGGACAACCGCGTGAGTGTGGATTCCACGCCCAAGCCGGAGTTCGATGGTTGGCGGTGGGTCAGTTACTGGTATCCGCTGGGTCAGGTCGTGGCCTTCAAGCGCGAGGTCTACCGGCGCGCGTTGCGCGAACTGGCACCGCGTCTGCAACGACTGGTGGATTCGCAGGGCAATCTGCCGCTCTCTGCGGTGCAAGGCAACATGCCCTGCAACGAGGACAAGGCCGCCATCAGGCCGACGGGAAATGATCGCCACATCCCCGATTGAGGTCGGGCTCATCATCTGCAACGTGCGCGTCCGGGCCAGGAACCCTGTTTCCTCGTGAGGCGCGTCATGCTCGAGGTACACCATGCTTGAGGTATTGCGGCGTATCGTTCAGGAGGTCAATGGCGCGCGTTCACTCGACGCGGCGCTGGCGACGATGGTGTTGCGCATTCGCAAGGCCATGAAGACGGATGTCTGTTCCGTCTACCTTCTGGCGCCCGAGACGGACCGATTCGTGCTCAAGGACACCATTGGCCTGCGCTCGTCTTCCGTGGGACAGGTCAGCATGGCGCGCGGTGAAGGGCTGGTGGGCATGGTGGCGCTCAGAGAGGAGCCGCTCAACCTCGAGGATGCCCCGGCGCATCCCCAGTTCCGGTATTTCGAGGAAACCGGCGAGGAGCGCTTCTCCAGCTTCCTGGGCGTCCCCATCATCCATCAGCGCCGCGTGCTCGGCGTACTGGTCATCCAGCAGCACGAGAAGCGTCGTTTCGATGAGGGCGAAGAAGCCTTTCTTGTCACGCTGGGCGCGCAGCTGGCAGGTGTGCTGGCGCATGCGTTGGCGACCGGGGCACTGGGCAAGCTGGCCGGGACCAGCGGCCAGGCGACCTTCAAGGGAGTCGCCGGGTCTCCCGGTGTCGTCATCGGCAAGGCCTTCGTGCTCTCTCCGCCGGCGGATCTGGACTCGGTGCCGGACCTCATTCCCACCGACATCGACTTCGAGATCGCTCGCCTGAAGGAGGCGATCAACGCCGTGCGCGAGGAAATCCGTGTCGCGGCAGAGCGGCTGGCCAGTCGTATCTCCACTCAGGAGCATGCGCTGTTCGAGGTCTACCAGCAGATGCTGGGCGACGCGGCGCTGGGTCAGGAGGTCGAGAAGCGTATCCGGGAAGGGCAGTGGGCGCCTGCGGCACTGGCCGATATCGTGCGCCGGCATGTTCAGTATCTCGAGCGCGTGGATGATGACTATCTGCGTGAGCGCGCCGCGGATATCCGCGATCTTGGCCGGCGGGTGCTCGCGCATCTGCAGGAGGAGGGCGACAGCGGCCCGATCGAGTACCCCGAGAACACCATCCTGATCGGCCATGAGATCAGCCCGGCGACACTGGGCGAGGTACCGCGGGAGCGGCTCAAGGGGCTGGTGGCGGTCAGCGGATCCAGCACCTCCCACGTCGCCATCCTGGCGCGGGCCATGGGAATTCCGACCGTGCTCGGGATGGTGGACCTGCCGCTGTCACGCCTGGGTGGCGCGCCGGTGATCCTCGATGGCCATCGCGGTCGTTTGGTGGTGCGTCCGGAGCATGAGCTCAGCGTGCATTATTCGCGGCTGATCGCCGAGGAGCAGGCGCTGAGCGTGCTGCTGGAGCAGGAGCAGGATCTGCCGAGCGTGACGCCTGATGGCCATGTGATGCCATTGATGGTCAATACCGGCCTGGCGCTGGATGCCGTGGCCTCGCTCAAGACCCGGGTTGGCGGCGTGGGGCTCTACCGCACGGAAGTGCCCTTCATGATGAATGATCGCTTCCCCAGCGAGCAAGAGCAGGCACGACTCTACCGTGAGCAGCTGGCCGGTTTTGCCCCTCTGCCTGTCACCATGCGTACGCTGGATATCGGGGGCGACAAGGATCTTCCCTATTTCCCCATCAAGGAGGCCAACCCCTTCCTTGGCTGGCGCGGCATACGCGTGACACTGGATCACCCGGAAGTCCTGATGGTGCAGCTGCGTGCCATGCTGCGCGCCGCCGAGGGCCTGGACAATCTGCGTATCATGTTGCCGATGGTCTCGGGGATCGAGGAGGTGGATGCCGCGCTGGCGCTGGTCAATCGTGCCTTGATCGAGCTGGCGGAAGACGGTGTCAACGTCTCACGGCCCAGCGTCGGCGTGATGATCGAGGTGCCGGCGGCCCTCTATCAACTGGAAGCGCTCGCGACCCGGGTCGACTTCTTCTCGGTGGGGTCCAACGACCTCACCCAGTACCTGCTGGCGGTGGACCGCAACAACCCGCGAGTGGCGAGTCTCTATGATGCGTGTCACCCGGCGGTATTGCGCGCGCTGGCGCGCTTGGCGGAAGAATCGAAAGCGCTGGGCATGCCGGTGAGCGTCTGCGGTGAGCTGGCCGGTGACCCTGCCGGCGCCTTGCTGCTGCTGGGAATGGGCTTTGATGGTCTGTCGATGAATGCGCCCAGCCTGCCACGTGTCCGTGCCGCCATTCGCCGCGTGTCGTTGGCGGCAGCCCAGGGGCTGGTCAGCGAGGTCCTGTGTCAGCCGACGGCCAATCAGGTGCATGGCCTGCTGCTGGAGCGCATGCAGGCATGGGAGCTGGCGCATCTGTTGCCACCGCGTGACCACACGCCGGATGCCAGTGCGGTCCAGGCGGCAGTCTCTCGTTAGCGACTTGCAGGCAGGATCGCAGACCTGCGCTCCTGCCTTGGGTGGCGTCCTCTCGCTGGCCTTCCCTCAAGACGTCCCCTGCAGGCAATCGTCAGCTCAGATGCCATCCCCGTGTCGCTTCCTCCTGGAGGTGCGACACGGCCTTGCGATGAGCGACACACTGGCCTTGTGGTGAAAAGCGGCGTTCATGCAGTGTCAGTGAGGTCCGCTTGTCATCTCGCTGCCAGCGCACCAGGGTGGCCGCGCGGGTGCCGTACTCGGGGCTGGTGATGAAGGGGCTGGACAGCAGGGCTTCCCGCTCAAGTGCCAGGCCGGTGGCCGGCAACTGTGCCGTCGGCGGCCGCCAGCCATCCTGCAGGATACCCAGACAGGCATCGTCATCGTGCATGACCGCAGACGCCTTCAGCGCGGCAAGGCGCTGTCTGAGTCGCCGCTGCTTTGGCCATTCATTGTCCGGGTGACCATTGGACAGGCTATGCAGCCCAGGGGGGAGTCGGATTAGCTGGCTGCCGTCGGGCCCATGATGGAGTCGCCAGAGAGTCCGGCCATCGCAGACCAGCAAATTGCACCAGTCAAGTGCGCTCAAGCTCAGGGGTTCGCAGTGCTCGGGAGAGTCCGCCGCGAGCCTTGCCATGACGGTCTCGCCAGCGCTCAGGGCCTCCAGCCAGTCCCCAAGCGACAGGGTGGAGGCATTGGCCACCGCCTGTCGCACGGCGGCCGTGACCAGCTGACCGCGACTGATGGTGGCTGCATGGGAGGGGCGGTCCAGCTGGCGGACATTGGTCAGCGTCGCCAGGGCGCCGGCCCGATGCATGACCAGCCATCCCCCTCCTGCCACCAGATCACGACCACCGCACAGAGCGGTATCCGGCCAGCGGCACAGACCAGTGGTCGCACGGGCATGAAACTCGTCGCGGTTGCCCAGCAGCGTGAGGCAGTGTCCTGTCGTGGCATCTGGCTGCCAATCGAATGCCATCAGGCACATGGCGAGACTCCGAAAGAGGGTGGGCGAGGTTCCCGGGGATCAGGATGTGACAGGTGTCGCGCCGGGAACATGACGCCCGTCAGTGGCTTGCGTATGCTGCAGTCTTGTGGCGAACGGGCCGACGATCTGCCGTGACGTCGGGCTACGGGCAGTATGGCTCGATGCGACCCGATCGTACTGCTGCGGCAATGTCACGCCACGTCACGAATCGCTGCACCCATGCCCGATGGTTTTTGCTGTCAGGTCCATCTACAGGATGCTCCCAGACCATGTTCTCGCGCCGTCCTCCCCCTGTCGAGCCAGCGTCACGCTCGCCCGAGGCTGAATCTTCCCAAGCGGAGGCTCCCCCGACGGGAGCGTCCGGCGTCACCGGCGACGCCACTCGTCTCGAGGATGGCGGCAGTGCGGGGAACCGCAGCGAGAGCAGCCCCAGTGGACTGGAATCGGTATGGCGGCGCATGAGTCGCCTGACGGTGGGCCCGCTGCTGCTCGCCGAGCTGGCAGTGGCGCTCAGCTGTCTGGTCGGGGCCTGGGTCACCTGGGACAGCGAGCGGCACAAGCTCGTGGACAGCGCCCTGGGCGAGCTTCGCCAGCAGCATTCGCTGGCCACTGCCTTGGTGAATGAGCGCTTCGAGGCGCAGCAGCGTCGTCTGCAGATCCTGGCGCGCTACACGCGTCGCCATCTCGACCATGCCGGGGGCGAGGCGGATTCGTCATTGAATGAGCTGGTGTTGACCGAGGAAGGTCAGCTGTTCCGGCCGATCACGCGTGGCGGCGCTGCCTTGTACGGAGAGTTTCACCGCGCATTGGATGAGCAGGATCACGACGTGGCGCGACGCCTGATCCGGATGCAATGGCTGTTGTCGGATCTGTATTCCACGGACCCATTGATCTCGCGACTGTTCGTCAGTCTCGACAACAGCATGATCATGCTCTACCCCTGGTTCAACGTGCTGGATGCCTTCTCACCGGGCACCAGGCTCCTTCCCTACACCGATGTCACACCTGCCACTCAGCGCCAGCTGGCCAGCAGCTCGGACAACGGCGCGCCGCGGGTCGTCTGGCTGCCGCCACATCCCGGTCCGGCGGGCCTGCCTCAGATCACCGCGCTGGTCGAGGTGGAACTCAACGCGGGACAGAAGGTCCATGTCGGGCTGGATCTCGCGGTCCCCCAGATGGAATCTCGCTTGCTGCTGCCTGGTCAGGGCCGCACGGCCCCCTATTGGCTGATCGGTCAGGACCTGGAAGTGTGGGCGGCCAGCAGCAATACGCGTGACCCTCGGCCGCGACGCCTGCCCGATGACGTGGCCCAGGCGGTGGACGGCGGTCTGCGTGGCGCTACCTTGCTGCCAGGACCTGCGGCGCGTGCCGTCGTCTGGGACACCTTGCCTGTCAATGGCTGGCGACTGGTGGCGCGGCGCGATCTTGACGTGCCGGGCGAGATGCCATTGCTGTCATTGCTGCTGGGCAGCGCCGGTGCCTTGCTGCTGGTCTTCGCGGTGAGCATGCTGATTCTGCAATGGCGCCTGCGTCGCCTTGATCAGCGCCTGGGGCAGCCACTGGAATGGTTGGCACGCCAGAGCGTGCGGCTCGAGCAGGGGCAGGTCATGGAGGAGTATCCCGTCTCGGCCCATCAGGCGTATCCGGCCGACGAGATTCTGCGCCGTCACCGTGCTGCCGTGGCATTGCTGCGCCGTGGTCGTGGCCACGAACTGGATGCCTTGCCACTGCCTGCCTTCGTGATGCGTCATGGCCTGCTGGCGATGGCCAATCCTGCCTTCGAGAAGCTGTTCGGGCTGGTGCTACATGAAGCGCTGGGGCGCTCGGTCGGGAGTCTACTGATGCTGGAGCCCAACCCGAGCGTACCCAACAGTCGAGAATTGCGTGTCCATGATGCCGAGGGCCGCATGCGGCGCATGCGTCTCGAGCTGTGCCGTTTCAACAACGACCCCGCCCAGGTGCTGGGCGTGATGATTGATGAATCAGAACATGATCAGGCCAGCCAGCAGTTGCTGGTCGCACGCGACAGGGCGCGCGAGGAAGCCCGCCTCAAGAGTGACTATCTGGACATGCTGCACGCCGAGTTGACGCCTCCCTTGCAGGGATTGGTGCGCAAGCTGGGGCAGTTGCGTCGCGAGCGTCATTTGGAGGATGCCGAGCTGAGCCTGCTGCAGGGGCGTCTCGATAGCGTGGCACAGCTGCTGAATGTGCTGACGGAGCGCGACGATGTCGTGCGCACGCCGCTGGAGGAGAATCTGTTCACGCCGGCCGAGGCGCTGGGAGCGCTGCTCAATGACATGCAGCAGCGCTACCACGACGTGGGACTGCCCTTCGAGTGGCAGCTGGGCGCGCTGCCTGCATTGCTGCGTGGCGATGTACGGCGTCTGGCGCAGCTCTTCGAGCATCTGTCGGAAGATGGTTGTCGACGCGCCAGCGCGGGTCGGCATCGCGTGTTCGTCGAGGTGGTGGACGCCGAGGGTGCGTCGTCGCTGGCCGGTGGCCCGACGGGAGCTGGCCTGAGGGACACGGAGACAGGGGGGCAATGCTGGCTGAGGCTTGAGCTTCACGATCACTGTGGCCTCGATGTCGGGCGCAATGCCCCTTCCTCGCTGTTGATGGCTCGTCGTCTGGTGGAGGAGCTCGGCGGGCGCTACCGACAGCATGAGACGCAAGGGGAGGAGGTGCTGGAGATCCTGGTGCCGTTGTCCTGGCCGGACAATCCTGTCGAAACTCGCATTCTGGTCGTCGATGATGGTCCGGTGAACGCCATGCTGGCGCGCACGGTGCTCGGCCGCCAGGGGTTGGTGGTGGATACGGCGAGCAGTGGAGAAGATGCGCTGGCCGCGCGCGAGCGCCATTTCTACGACCTGGTGTTCATGGATATCTTCATGCCCGGCATGGATGGCGTCAGCGTTACCCGGAATTGGCGCGAACAGGAGGCCGGGGCCGGCAGTGACAGGCGTAGCGTGATCATTGCCCTGACGGCCAATGCCAGCGAGGCGGACCGCGAGCGTTTCTTTGCGGCAGGTCTGGATGATTATCTTGGCAAGCCCTATCGTCCTCAGGCGTTGATCGACAAGGTTCGCAAATGGCTGCCTCGGGCCACGATGAAGGCACCGGGAGCAGAAGGTGGCGTGACGGGTGATGGGGTCTGAGTTGGCAAGGGTGAGCGATGAGCCATCGGTTCATGGCCTCAACCCGGCCCTTTGACAGAGGTTCTCGATGAAGACAGGTGCAAGGAGTGGGGCATGTGGTGGTGGTATCCCGTGTTGGGGGCCGTGGCGGGTCTGATCGCCGGCCTGTTCGGTATCGGTGGCGGGCTGGTCATCGTGCCGGTGCTGGCGGCAGCCTTTGCGCTGCAAGGTGTCGCCACTGATGTCTTGATGCATCTGGCGATAGGTACCTCACTGGCGACCATCGTGGTGACCTCGCTGTCATCGGCGCGTGCGCATCATGAGCGTGGCGCCGTGCGTCTGGACTGGCTCAAGCGCCTGCTGCCCGGACTGGTGGTGGGAACCGCGCTGGGGGTGGTGCTGGCGGGCGGACTGAGCAGCGAGATGCTCAAGCTGCTGTTCGGTGGCTTCGTGCTGCTGGTCGCCGTCAAGATGGGACTGGATCTCAAGGTGGGTCAGCTGGCGCAGGCGCCGGGGCGTGCCGGGCAGTTTCTTGGCGGTGGCACCGTCGGGGTGGTATCCGCGCTCTTCGGGATCGGAGGGGGGACGGTGATGGTGCCGATGTTGACCAGCTGGCAGGCGCGCATGACCGAGGCGGTCGGGACGGCGGCCGCGGCCGGGTTTCCCATCGCCTTGGTGGCAGCGCTGACCAATATCGCGGTGGGCTGGCACGCCCCGGGCTTGCCGGAGCATGCCATCGGCTATGTACATTGGGTTGCCTGGCTCGGCATCGTGCTGGTGTCGGTGCCTTTCGCGCGAGTGGGCGCACGGCTGGCCCATGCGTTGCCGGCGCTGTTGCTCAAGCGGTTGTTCGCGTTGATTCTCGTGATCGTGGGGCTGCGCTTTCTCGTCTCGTGAGTCATCTCGGCATGTCCGCTTTGCCGGAAAGGGCTGCTAGGTGGCGTTCATGCGCGAGCTGTTACCCTTCGTCACCTGACCGGTAGCGCATCGGATTGATGGCGAAAGACTTGCGACTGGCGTCAGTCGTGCCGACTTATTCATTCAAGGTTTTCTCATGTTGCAATATCCTCAGATCGACCCCGTGGCGTTGGCATTGGGGCCTTTCAAGATTCACTGGTATGGATTGATGTACGTGATCGGCTTCGCGGCGGCCTGGGGGCTGGCGCGTGCCCGGCGCGGACGGGTCGGCCTGAGTCAGGATGCCGTGGGAGACCTGATCTTCTTCGGTGCGTTGGGCGTGGTGCTGGGTGGGCGCCTGGGGTATGCGCTCTTCTACGGCTTCGACAAGTTGCTGGCGGACCCGGTGTGGATCTTCAAGGTCTGGGATGGCGGCATGAGCTTCCATGGCGGCCTGCTGGGTGTGTTGATCGCCATGCTGGTGTTCGCGCGTCGTCACCAGCTGACCTTCTTCCAGCTGACTGACTTCATCGCGCCGATGGTACCGATCGGCCTCGGTGCAGGGCGCCTGGGCAACTTCATCAACCAGGAGCTGCCGGGGCGTATCACCGATGTCTCATGGGGCATGGTCTATCCGCTCTACGGGCCGGAGCCACGCCATCCCTCTCAGCTCTATCAATTCGCGCTGGAAGGCGTCGCGTTGTTCGCGATCCTGTGGTTCGCCTCGCGTGAGCCGCGCCAGAAGGGGTTGATCTCCGGTCTGTTCCTGCTCTGCTACGGCAGTTTCCGCTTCATCACCGAGTTCTTCCGCCAACCGGATTCCCAGCTCGGCTTCATCGCCTTCGACTGGCTGACCATGGGTCAGCTGCTGTCGCTGCCGATGGTGCTGTTCGGGTTGCTGCTGATGGCATGGTCGCGTGGTCAGGACGTGGCGCAGCCGCCGCTGCCTCGCGCATCCTGAGGTGGGAATGCAGGTGTGATTACAGGGGGCAATCGGTGTAAACTGGCCCCCTGCCAGATACGCAAGAACGCGGCCATCGGGCCGCGTTCTTGCGTATCTGGCAGCGTAAAATATCGTCAAGTGAACGATTCGAATTCATGAAGAGGCTGGTGCAGAGCCGATCCCCCCGGATCCGCTCGCCGAGTCAGCCTCTGATCCGCCGTACGGACCCGCTGCCCATGCAACCCTATCTCGATCTGATGCGCCACGTGCTGGAAAACGGCACGCAAAAGGGCGACCGCACCGGTACCGGTACCTTGAGTGTCTTCGGTCACCAGATGCGTTTCGATCTGGCCGAAGGCTTTCCGCTGGTCACCACCAAGAAACTGCACCTGCGCTCGATCATCCACGAGCTGCTGTGGTTCTTGAAAGGCGACACCAACATCGCCTATCTCAAGGAAAATGGCGTGCGTATCTGGGATGAGTGGGCCGATGAGAATGGCGATCTCGGGCCGGTCTACGGTTATCAGTGGCGCAGCTGGCCGAATCCGAAAGGCGGCAGCGTGGATCAGATCACGCATCTGATCGAGCAGATCAAGACCAACCCGGACTCGCGCCGTCTGATGGTCTCGGCCTGGAATCCGGCGTTGGTGGATGAGATGGCCCTGCCGCCGTGTCATGCCCTGTTCCAGTTCTATGTCGCCGATGGTCGGCTGTCCTGCCAGCTCTATCAGCGCAGCGCCGACATCTTCCTCGGCGTGCCGTTCAACATCGCCAGCTATGCGCTGTTGACCCAGATGATCGCTCAGGTCTGTGGCCTCAAGCCGGGGGAGTTCATTCATACCCTCGGCGATGCCCACCTCTACAGCAATCATCTGGAGCAGGCGCGTGAGCAGCTGACGCGCGAGCCGCTGGCCCTGCCGACGCTCAGGCTGAATCCGGACGTGACGGATCTGTTCGACTTCACCTTCGATGACATCGCCATCGAAGGTTATGAATCTCATCCGCATATCAAGGCGCAGGTGGCCGTATGAGTGACAAGGAATTTTCTCCGCTGAGTGCCGCCGCCGAGACCGTGGTCCCGGTGGCGATGATCGCCGCCATGTCGGTCAATCGCGTGATCGGTGTCGACAACAATCTGCCCTGGTACCTGCCGGAAGACCTGAAGTTCTTCAAGCATGCGACCCAGGGCAAGCCGGTGATCATGGGGCGCAAGACCTTTGCCTCCATCGGCAAGCCGCTGCCCAATCGACTCAATATCATCGTCACGCGTGACAGCGAGTTCCACCACGATGGCGTACGGGTCTGTCACGATCTGGCGGCGGCGCTCAACATGGCGGATCACCATGCGATGATCGAAGGTGTGGACGAGATCATGGTGATCGGGGGTGGACTGATCTATGCACAGGCACTGCCCGTCGCCACGCGTCTGTACCTGACCGAGGTAGCGGTCGAGATCGAAGGCGATGCGCACTTCCCGGAGCTTGGTGCTGACTGGGAAGAAGCTCAGCGTGTGCCGGGAGAAAGTGGTGAAGGCCTGCCTGCCTACGACTTCGTGCGCTATGAGCGCAGGGACGACTAGCGCTTGCGCCTGCCAGCGGGAACTTTACAGTCAGCAGGTACTGACACAGACTGGTGCCAAACGGAACTGCCCATAGCGTGCAAGGGAGGCTCAGGCCTTGACGATGGATCGCCTCGAAGCGCTGTACTCTGCGCTTGAACATGAAGCCGACACTCAGCGACAGCAGCGTGACGGAGAGCGTCAGGCTCGTCTGGCGCTGGAATCGGAAAATGCCCAGCTACGCGAGACGCTGGCCGCGCTGCGCCAGCAGATGCAGGAGCAGCAGGCGCAGCTGACCGGGCTGAGCGAGGCCTTGATGGCGCGTGATGCCGAGCTGCGCGAGTTGCGCGAACGCAGCGCACAGTCCCCCGCGTCACAGCCGGTGGAGGATGCGCGCCCCAGTGCTGCGCAGGTGGAAGCTGCCGCGGAGCAGCTGGCCTCCGCGAGCGAGTCACCCGGTGTTGCCTCGGGTGAGACCGCTGACGCCGAGTCTGCACCGTCGCCAGCAATGCCTAACGACGCGCCAGCCGAATCCGCTGGCTCTGACGAGACACCGGACCAGGCAACGCCGCCGTCGCCCCAGGCGCTGCTCAAGCAATGGTACAAGCGCTATCCGGATACCTTCTTCAAGGGCCACACCCGGCCCTTGAAGATCGGCATCCATGTCGAGTTGCTGGAGAACGAGCCCTGGGACGAGAAGCTCGTGCGCCGCGCTCTGGCGGGCTACGTCCACTTGCCTCGATACCTGAAGGCCGTTCGTGCCGGCACGCAGCGGGTCGATCTTGAAGGTCAGTCCGTGGGTGCCGTCACGGAAGACGAGGCATTGCATGCACGTCAGCAGCTCGCGGAGCTGACTCGTCAGCAGAAGGAGCGTGAGGAGCAGGCTGCCAGCCAGCGCATCAGCCACAAGCTGAGTGAATTGATGACCAAGCACCGCTAGCGACGTGCCGTGCAGGCAGGCCCCATGGCCAGCCCGCACATGTCACCTCGATCGTCAGTGTTCAGAGCCCCTGTGCGGATTGCCGCACAGGGGCTCTGTCGTTGGTGGGTGGAAATCCGCACATCGGGCCGGCGCTGTCGGCAAGTCCTCTCATGTCGCGAAGAAGGGTTTTCGCCACAGGTATCTGAATTAAATCGAAAAAACTGGGAATGTGCTGCTCATGGCGCGGTACTCGCTATACCCAGGTGTCCCTGCTCGCGCTCATGTCTGGCGTTGCGACTCGCGCTCATGCCGAGTGTCGTGATGCAGCACACGCCAGGCGGGATGAACAACAGATGACCAAACCCCAATAACAACCAAGATTCCGAGAGGAACTGCCATGCGCCTTTTCAAGCCTGCCCTGACAGCCCTGAGTGCCGCCATTCTGATGGCCTCGACCGCTGTCATGGCCGACCCTATCACCATCAAGTTCTCTCACGTCGTCGCGGAAAACACCCCCAAGGGGCAGATGGGCAAGAAGTTCCAGGAGCTGATCGCAGAGCGACTGGGGGATCAGGTGGCCGTTGAGCTCTATCCCAGCTCCCAGCTCTATGGGGATGACAAGGTGCTGGAAGCCATGCTGCTGGGCGATGTCCAGCTGGCGGCTCCGTCACTCTCCAAGTTCCAGAAATACACGGATCAGCTGCAGGTCTTCGATCTGCCGTTCCTGTTCAAGGACATGGAAGCGGTGGAGCGTTTCCAGAGCAGCGAGACAGGCCAATCCTTGCTGACGGCGCTGGAGCCCAAGGGGCTGGTCGGACTCGGGTATCTGCACAACGGCATGAAGCAGCTCTCCGCGTCCTCACCGCTCACGGTGCCTGATGATGCGGATGGCAAGAAATTCCGCATCATGACCTCTGACGTGCTCGAGGCGCAGTTCGATGCGCTGGACGCCGTCTCGCTGAAGAAGCCGTTCTCCGAAGTCTTCATCCTGCTGCAGACCAAGGCCATCGACGGTCAGGAAAATACCTACTCCAATATCTATTCCCAGAAGTTCTTTGAAGTGCAGCCTTACATCACCGAATCCAATCACGGCGTGCTGGATTACATGGTGGTGTCCTCGGCACGCTTCTGGAATGGGCTTCCGGAGGAGGTGCGTGGCGAGGTCAAGTCAGCGCTGGATGAAGCCATCGCCTATGGCAATGAGCTGTCCCAGGCCAAGAATCTCGAGGCCAAGCAGGCCATCATCGACTCCGGTCAGAGCGAGATCATCACGCTGGACGATGCGCAGCGCCAGCAGTGGGTGGATGCGATGAAGCCGGTGTGGGGTGAATTCGCCGATGATATCGGTCAGGACATCATCGATGCCGCTCAGGATGCCAATCGCTGAGACGTGCAGGCTGACAATCACTTGCCTCGCCGGGAGACGCGACATGTCCGTCCTCTCGTGCGAGGCAAGTCTCCATGAAGGGCATGAGGACATTGCCATGAAACTTGGATGGCTACACAAGGCAGAAGAGACGCTGTTCTCGCTGCTGCTGGTGGCGATGGTATTGCTGGTCTTCGTCGAGGTGGTGCTGCGTTTCGTCTTCAATACCGGTATCAGCTGGTCCCAGGAAGCCACTCTCTATCTGGCGGGCTGGTTCGTGCTGATCGGCGTGTCGTGGGGCGTCAAGCAGGGCGCGCACATCGGTGTGGATGTCGTGGTGAAGATGCTGCCACTGATCTGGCAGCGGGTGGCTACCCTGGCCGCGCTGGTCATCTGCATGGCGTACTGCGTGATGCTGCTGGTCGGCAGTTACGAATATCTGTCCTTGATGCAGATGATCGGTATCGAACTCGAGGATATCGCGATACCCAAGTGGTATGCCCTGACGATTCTGCCCATCGCGATGCTGCTGCTGATGCTGCGCTTCGCGGTATTGGGCTGGAAGGTGATACGCGGAGATGCCAGCGGTTTCGGCTTTCACGACGAAGGCGAGGACAGCATGCACCTGGTGCAGCCGGCTGACTCGGTCATTGGTGACAGCTCCGATGGTGCCGGTGGTAAACGTGACAGTGATCAGGAACCCAGACGATGACCATAGCCACTCTGTTCGCGCTGCTGTTCGGTGGCATCTTTCTCGGCATGCCGATCGCCTTTGCGCTCGGATTTTCCAGTGTCACGACGATACTGCTGTTTTCAAGTGATTCGCTGGGCTCGGTCGCCATCAAGCTGTTTGAAGCCCTGTCGCATCACTACACCTTGCTGGCGATTCCCTTCTTCATTCTTTCCAGCACCTTCCTTTCGACGGGAGGCGTGGCACGCCGCCTGATCACCTTCGCGACCGATGCCATCGGCCATGTCCGTGGCGGGCTTGCGATGGCCTCGGTACTGGCCTGCATGCTGTTTGCCGCCGTCTCGGGGTCCTCTCCGGCCACGGTCGCGGCGATTGGCTCCATCGTGATCGCGGGGATGGTGCGCCAGGGCTACAGCGAATCCTTCGCGGCCGGTGTGATCACCAATGCCGGTACCCTGGGGATCTTGATTCCTCCCTCCATCGTGATGCTGGTGTACTCCGCGGCCACGGAGGTCTCGGCGGCCAAGATGTTCATGGCGGGCCTGATCCCCGGGCTGTTGATGGGCGGCATCCTGATGGTGGCCATCTATATCGCTGCCCGAATCAAGAAACTGCCTTCACAGCCGTTCCCGGGTCTCAGGACGCTGGCTCGTTCGGGGCTGGTCGCGATGGGCGGGCTGATGTTGATCTTCATCGTGCTGGGCTCGATCTACGGCGGGGTGGCCAGCCCCACCGAGGCGGCGGCGGTCGCGACGGTCTACGCCTGGTTCATCGCAGTGGTGGGCTATCGCGACATGGGGCCCTTGAAGGACGTGCCATGGCGCAGAGGCAACGAAGCATGGGGCAGGGCCGGGTTGCGTGCTCTCTGGCAGGTGCCGGCAGGCCTAGTGGGCTCATTCTCGGACCAGGAGGTCAAGAAGGTGGTGCTGGATGGTGCGCGCGTCTCGATGATGCTGCTGTTCATCATCGCCAATGCGATGCTGTTCGCCCATGTGCTGACCACTGAACGCATTCCTCACACCATCGCCGAGACCATCATCGGCTGGGGGCTGCCAGCCTGGGGATTCCTGATCGTGATGAATCTGCTGCTGCTGGCGGCGGGCAACTTCATGGAGCCCTCGGCCATCCTGCTGATCATGGCCCCGATCCTGTTTCCCATCGCGACGCAGCTGGGCATCGATCCGATCCATCTCGGCATCATCATGGTGGTCAACATGGAGATCGGCATGCTGACGCCACCAGTGGGGCTCAACCTGTTCGTCACCGCGGGTATCACCGGCAAGCCGATGACCTGGGTCATTCGTGCCGCACTCCCGTGGCTGTCGTTGTTGCTGCTGTTCCTGGTATTGATCACCTATGTCCCGTCGATCTCACTCTTCCTGCCCAACTGGCTAAGCCAATGATGGCGCCATGCTCCATCGCGGTTTTGAGGCGACAGGAATGTGGAAACTTCGTGCAGGCGACATGTCGATCCTGCGCTATCCCTCACCAGAGTCGCGACGTGAGGTACTGCCGTCAGTGATGCTCTGACCAGCGGCATTCAGCCTGATCATGGTCAGGCCACCATGGACTACCCCGGTCACTCCATCGAGTGATCGGGGTTTCATCACGTCAAGGTCATCGGAGGAAAGCGGTGAGTCGTTGAAGAAGACACCGAAAATTGACTGCCATGTCATTTTTCACCGAGGCGCGTCCATACTCGTTTTCCTTTCGATTCCAGAGATTTGCACGATGGCATGCAAGGGGAATGATGAGCTTCCAATGGCGTGAGATGACAAAGAATTCATCGGCTCAGTGCATGCTACTTTTGTCTTGCATGTCATGGCCGAGGCAAATGTGTCTTCGCTCTGATTGCCGGGAAATCAGTGAACGTCAAAACCCTCGAGAAAACCCATGGTTGTCATGAATCCTTCATTCTTCCGCTCTAGAGTGTTGGCACGCCAGACAATTGACCGGCGTATTGGTTCAGGACCAGTGATCGAAAACAGTGTTTTTTTCTGTTGCACATCCTGAAAGCCCGGTATATGGTTTCCCTGCGAGCATTGGATAATAACAAGGCCACAGGGTTTTAGAGGCGTCATCAAGCGCCCGGAACCTCGGCCACTGCCACCGGCAGACACGATCGAACAGTTAACGCTAGTTAAGGAACTATCGCGATGAAAAAGACACTTCTGGCTACTGCCATCGCCGGCGCTGCTGCCCTGGCTGCTACCTCCGCTTCCGCTGCAACCGTCTACAATCAAGACGGCACCAAGCTGGACATCTACGGCAACGTTCAGCTGGCATACTCCTATGTCGACCAGCTCGGCGGTGACCCGGAAAGTGAACTGGGCGACAACGGTTCCACCTTCGGTGCCAAGGGTGAGCACAAGATCAACGACGACATCGTCGGTTACTTCAAGGCCGAGTGGGAATACGACGCTGACGAATCCAAGGGTACTGGTAACGGCCTGAACGATGGCGACCAGTCCTACGTCGGTGCCAAGGGTTCCTTCGGTGACGCGCGTATCGGTTCCTGGGATCAGCTGATGGACGACTGGATCCAGGATCCGATCTCCAACAACGAATACTTCGATCTGACTGATTCCAGCACCCAGATCGACGGTGACAGCCAGACTCGTGAAGGCAACAAGCTTCAGTACATGTCTCCGGTCATGGGCGGCCTGCAGTTCGCTGTCGGTTCCAACTTCGAAGGCGACGGTGAAGACGAGAACGTCACTGATTCCAATCAGGCGTCCTTCTTCGCAGGTGCCAAGTACACCGTCGGCGGTTTCTCCATCGCTGGTGTGTATGACAACCTGGACCAGTTCGAAGCCACCAACGGCAGTGACATCGGCGACCAGTACGGTATCACCGGTCAGTACACCGTTGACGCCCTGCGCATCGCCGTCAAGGCTGAGCGCTTCGCTGGTGAAGAAGATGACACTGACGTCGATTACTACGGTATCGGCGCACGTTACGGCTACGGCATGGGCGACGTCTACGGCGGCTACCAGTACGTCGACGCTGAAGATGCTTCCACCGTGGCTTCCGAAAATGGCGGCGACGACAGCTTCAACGAATTCAACCTGGGTGTGACTTACAACATCTCTTCCGCGATGTACACCTACATTGAATACGCCCAGTACGATCGCTCTGGCGATGACGGTGACGGCGCTGCAGTCGGCATCTACTACGGCTTCTAAGACGCTCTCAAACGTCTAGCAAGCTAACGAAAGCCGGTCCCTCGGGGCCGGCTTTTTTACGTCTGATAGGTGCCGACTTGAGACGGAAATTGCGTGGCTTTCTGCCGCGCTTCGCAGGCATATTTGTTGTTGGTTGGTCTTGGTCAAAAGACGCAGGGCTGTCATGACACCTGGCACGTGTACGTAGAACATGTACTCAAGACATGTACTCAGAAAATGAGGCAAGAACTTGAACTCAGAAAACCAAAAGCCCCGCTGATCATCAGATCAGCGGGGCTTTTACGTGAGCGTCTCAAGATTGTCGCTGGCTCTGGGGTGGCCAGTGACGTCACTCGGTCCGCTCACTGCATGGCAGTGAGGTCTTCTCGAGTCGGTAGCGCGGCATAGGCACCAGGGCGAGTCACGGCAAAGGCGCCGCAGGCTGCTGCACGCTCAAGCGCAGCCTGAAGATGGCTCTCTTCCTCGCACCAGTCATGCAGCAGGGCTGCATCCACGCCGGCTTCGCTGAGCGCCGAGAGGAAGCCGCCGATGAAGGCATCACCGCCGGCCGTGGTGTCGATGGCCTTGACCACCGGCGGCGTGATGCTGACGGTCCTGGTCTCGCCGCTCTGCTTGCGCACCAGTGCGCGGATGGTGCCCGGGCCGTCGGTCAGCACGATCAGGCGGACGCCGGCCTGCAGGCGTGCCTGCAGCCAATCGGACTCTTGCTGGCCGTCAGTGAGTGCCTCGACCTCTTCCTGGGAAAGCTTGAGGATATCGGCGTTGTCCAGCAGGCGAGTGACCAGTGACACGTCGACCTGCTGATTCGGCCACAGGTTGTGACGCAGATTGGCATCCACGCTGACCAGGGAGCCAGCAGCACGTGCGCGAGACGCCAGCACGAAGCTGGTGTCCGCGATACCGGCGTCGGTCAGGCTGTTGCTGCACAGATGGAAGATGGCGGGTTGAGCGAACAGTTCCGGGCCTGCATGTTCCGGACGAAACAGCAGGTCAGCTGCCGGCGGACGATAGAAGTCGAAGCGACGCTCGCCATCCTCGTCGCGCGAGACGAAGGCCAGCGCGGTGCGTGCCTCGCTGGTGCGCTTGACGTGATCCAGGCGTACGCCATGGGTGGCCAGTTCGTCGTGCAGGAAGTCACCGAAGCTGTCCTGGCCCAGCATGCCCACGAAGTGGCTGGGCAGCCCGAGACGTGCGCAGGCCACGGCGACATTGGCGGGCGCACCACCAGCGTAGGGCGTGAAGGTTTCCTGCTCGACGGCCTGGCCGCCGAGCTTGTTGGACAGCATGTCGACGAGCGCTTCGCCGAATGCGATTACCGGAGTCATCAGGAGGTTGCTCCCTTGGTGGTGGCCGTCGGGGCCTTCTTGCTTGATTTGGTGCTGGTCACGCCTGCCTCTGGCTGCATGCTGTCTCCTGCGGCCGGGAAGTGCTCGCGCACCAGTGCCAGCAGGCCCTGGGTGGAGGGATCGAAGGCCTGGACGTCAGTATCGATGCGTGCGCTGATCTCGCCTGCGATGCGCTTGCCGAGCTGCACGCCCCACTGGTCGAAGGAGTTGATGTTCCAGATCACGCCCTGCACGAAGACCTTGTGCTCATAGAGAGCGATCAGCGCCCCCAGGTTGCGCGGTGTCAGCTCATCAAGCAGCAGCGTGCTCGAGGGACGGTTGCCCGGGCAATTGTAATGCGGGTCGAGGTTGCTGCCATCCTGGCTGCCTTCCATGAAGGCATTGGCCTGGGCCAGCATGTTGGTGATCAGTGCGAAGTGGTGCTCTTCGGTACCCGGCTCCGGCTTCAGGGAAGCGATGAAGTCGATGGGAACGTAGCGAGTCCCCTGGTGCAGCAGCTGGAAGAAGGCATGCTGACCGTTGGAACCGGTCTCGCCCCACACGATCGGGCCGGTCTTGTAGTCGACAGGACGCCCGAAGATGTCCACCGACTTGCCATTCGATTCCATGTCGAGCTGCTGCAGGAAGGCGGGCAGCTGATGCAAGGCTTGATCGTAGGGCACGATGGCCTGGGTCTCGGCACCCATGAAGTTGATGTACCAGATACCGATGAGGGCCATCAGGACCGGCATGTTCTCGCCCAGCGGCGCTTCGATGAAGTGCTGGTCCATCTCATAGGCGCCTTCCAGCAGTTCCATGAAGCCGTCATAGCCGATGGAGAGGGCGATCGGCAGACCGATGGATGACCACATGGAATAGCGGCCCCCGACCCAGGCCCAGAATTCGAAGACGTTCTCTTCGCGGATGCCGAATTCCTTGGCCGCCTTGCGGTTGGTGGAGGCCGCGACGAAGTGGGCGCCGACGTCGGCATCCTGACCTGCCTGCTCCAGGAACCAGCGACGTGCTGACTTCGCATTGAGCAGGGTCTCCTGCGTGGAGAAGGTCTTGGTGGAGACGATGAACAGGGTCGTGGCCGGATCGAGGCGCTTGAGCACCTTCTGGATGTGGTTGCCATCCACGTTGGAGACGAAGTGGAAGTTCAGCTCCGGATGACGATGCTTGAGCAGGGCGCGGCAGGCCATGTTGGGGCCGAGGTCGGAGCCTCCGATGCCGATATTGACGACATCGCGGATGCGTTGTCCGTCATAGCCTTTCCATTCGCCGCTGCGCACGCTTTCGCAGAAGGCGCGGATCTGCTCGCGAGTGCTGTGGATCTCCGGCATCACGTCCTTGCCGTCAACGATGACCGGCGTATTGGACTGGCTGCGCAGGGCCGTGTGAAGGACGGGGCGATTCTCGGTCACGTTGATGATGTCACCCGAGAACATCTGGGAGCGACGCTGAACGAGGGCAGAGTGGTCTGCCAGCTCGATCAGTGCCTTCATCACCTCGTCGGAAATGTGGTGCTTGGAATAGTCGAGGAACAGGCCGCCGACCCGGAGACTCATCTTCTCGAAGCGCTTGGGGTCCGCGGCAAAGTAGTCGCGAATACGGTCGTTGCGGGTTACCTCGCCTAGCCGGGTCAGCGCCTGCCAGGAAACACTACGGGTCAATTGCAGCATGGAAGTGTCCATCGTATGGGTTGTGGATAGCTTGTGTCGCCAGTCTGCAGTCCGTCGCTGACCAGCGCGCCTTGAGCTGACGAATGACGCTGGCAGGCGTGGCATGACACGATTCAGTGCCATGGGAAAGGCACTTGCCGATGATTGCCTGCTGATCGCCGCTCGGTAGCCACCTGTCAGTGGGAGGCTGACAGGTGGTGTATGGATCGTGAGTGTCACCCTTCCTGTTCGAGAGGGGAGATGTGCTGTACCAGCAGATGTTGCGCGCCCGGCGGCAGCCAGACGGGGTCAAGGCGGGTACAGGCAGCCTCGACACACAGGAAGCTACGGGCGTTCTCGACGCTGGTATCGGCCGGCGGTGCATCGCCCGGGTGCCAGACGACCGTGGAGTCGGAGCCTTGCTTTGCAATGCGCAGCCTGCGCTGGCCATCCTCGAGCACCTGGACCTGGCTTGACTGGTAGATGCGATCCAGCGGGCCGCGAATGCCCAGCTCGCCTTGCTGATCAAGACGCGAGAAGTCCTGACGCTTGTCCAGATAGCTGGCGCCGGCGAGGCCAGTGACGCGGCACTGGAAGGCATCTTCCACGGCAAAGTAGGTATGCAGGGCGCCGGTCATCTTGACCGGGTTCTCGCCGCGATTTTCCGTGATCAGCTCCACCTTCAGGAAGTGGCGACCCGCGAAGATGACGACGCGAGGCGAGAGTGCCGCGTGCAGGGGAGATTGCGGAGAGGCGTGGATCTCGACGCCTTCCTCCTCGTCTTCCTCTACCGCGTCGATACGCCACTCGGCCTTGCGCGCCGGGCCATGCAGCTCTGTCTCGCCCTCAGGATACTCGTCAGCGAACCAGGGCCAGCACAGCGGAATGCCGCCACGAATGCTGCCCGGAAGTGCCGCCGGTGTCTCGGTGACCCACAGCCAGGGGCGCTGGGATGCTGGCTGGTAATGCAGCACCTGGGCGCCCTGGTGGCAGACGACCAGCTCGCCCCAGGCGCGGTTGAGGATCAGGAGCATGCGGCCTTGCCATTCGCAGGTACGTTGGCCGCTCGTGGCATCCACCAGTGCGCGCAGACTTTCAGGAATCATCTCGAGCTTCCTCGACGGTTCAGGAGCGTGGCCGACGGCATCGCGTCAGGCCACCTCTTCATTGTGCAGTGCCTCGGCGGCCCCCAGCAGACCGGTCCACGGCGCGGTCACCACCCAGGTAGGGATCGCGGCATTGTAACGGCTCATGCGGTTCTTGTCGGCGAAGGCGCGGCGAAAATCGCTTTGCCTGAGCAGGTCAAGGTTGCGCGGCAGGACGCCGCCGCAGAGATACACGCCGCCACGTGCGCCGAGTGCCAGGGCAAGATCCCCGGCCACGTCTCCCAGAATCTTCATGAAGCGCAGCACGGCATCGCAAGCCAAGGTGTCCTTGGGTTGCCCGAGCGCATCGCGGGCATGGGCGGCCTGGCTGACGTCCGCAGCGCTTTCGAGCGGAGTCGGCAGGCCGCGCAGTTCGCCCAGCGCCCGGTAGATCTCGAGCATTCCCTGGCCACAGAGCAGGCGTTCCACCGAGACTCTGCCGTGCCAGCGCCGGAAGATCTTCAGCAGCGCATCCTCGAGCGCATCGGTGGGGGCAAAGCTGACATGCCCACCTTCGGTAGCCAGCGGAATCCAGTTGTGGGTGCCATGTACCAGACCCGCGACACCCAGTCCTGTTCCCGGGCCCATGATCAGGCGGGGGCCGGCATCATTGCCCGCTCCTTCCGTGAGTTCCTCACCGATGGCCAGTCGCTCATCGGCCTCGATGTGCGGCACGCCCAGTGCCATGGCGGTGAAGTCATTGAGGCACTTGAAGCGCGTCAGGCCCAAGGATTCGCACACGTCGCTCTTGGCGAATGACCAATGGTTGTTGGTCATGCTGACCTGCTCCTCATGGACCGGGCAGGCAAAGGCGAGGCAGGCCTCCTTGGGTTGTTCGTCAGGGGCAAGCCCCAGTCTCTGGTAGTAGGCCTGGACGGCCTCCACGAGTCCGGAATGCTCGGCGCAGGCCAGCGTGTGGATGTCATGGAGGGTGTGGCTGCCCGGCTGGACAAGTGCCAGCCGGGCATTGGTGCCACCAATGTCGCCTACCAAGGCAAAGCGGCTCGGTGTCTCACGAGTCATCGTGTGGCGTCCTCAGTCGACTTGCGTGGCTGCTCAGTGGGTATTGCGGTCGTGGCCGCTGCCGGGCTGGTCGCCGTAGCCTGCGAAGCTGGAGGCCCCTTCTTCGGCGCCACCGACCAGGGAGCGCATCCCGGAGAACAGCTCACGGCCCAGGCCATGGTGGTAGCTGTCACGGGAGATGCCTTCGGCCTCACGAGCCTGCCATTCGCCTTCCTCGACCAGGGCTTCCAGCGTGCCGGCGTTGGCATCCAGACGAACGACATCGCCTTCGCGCAGTCGTGCCAGCGGGCCACCGTCCAGCGCTTCCGGGGTCATGTGGATGGCGGCCGGCACCTTGCCGGAGGCGCCGGACATGCGGCCATCCGTCACCAGCGCGACCTTGAAACCGCGGTCCTGCAGGATACCGAGATAGGGCGTCAGCTTGTGCAGTTCCGGCATGCCGTTGGCGCGCGGACCCTGATAGCGGACCACGGCGACCATGTCCTGTTCCAGCTCGCCGGCCTCGAAGGCGGCCTTGAGCTCGTCCTGATCGCTGAACAGCTTCACGGGGGCTTCGACGAGGCGGTGCTCTTCCTTGACGGCGGAGACCTTGATCACGCCACGCCCCAGATTGCCTTCGAGCACGGTCAGGCCGCCTGTCGGCGCGAACGGATTGGCGACCGGACGCAGCACGTCCTCATCGAGGCTGTCGGTGGGGCCATCCTTCCAGACCAGCTTGCCGTTCTCGAGGAAGGGCTCACGCACGTAGCCGGCCAGAGTGCCACCGTCTTGGGTGGTGATGTCGTGCAGCAGTCCCGCCTTGAGCAGCTCGCGAATCAGGAAGCTCATGCCACCTGCTGCCTGGAAGTGGTTGATGTCAGCCTGACCGTTGGGATAGATGCGCGTCAGGCTGGGGACCACGGCGGAAAGCTCGGTGAAGTCATCCCAGGTGATGGTCACGCCTGCCGCACCCGCCATCGCGACCAGATGCAGGGTGTGGTTGGTGGAGCCGCCGGAGGCCAGCAGGCCGACCATGGCGTTGACGATGGCGCGAGCGTCGATCTGGCGATAGAAGGGACGATAGTCGCCGCCGACTTCGCTGTTGCGGATGGTCTGCTCGGCAGCGTGACGGGTCAGGGCGTCGCGCAGCGGAGTGCCCGGATTGACGAAGGAGGCGCCCGGCAGGTGCAGGCCCATCAATTCGATCATCAGCTGGTTGGAGTTGGCGGTGCCATAGAAGGTGCAGGTGCCCGGGCTGTGATAGGAGGCGGACTCGGCTTCCAGCAGCGCGTCGCGGCCCACCTTGCCTTCGGCGAACAGCTGACGTACCCGCGCCTTCTCGTTGTTGGGCAGGCCGGAGGGCATCGGGCCCGCGGGCACGAACAGGCTCGGCAGGTGACCGAAGCGCGCCGCGGCGATGAACAGGCCCGGCACGATCTTGTCGCAGACACCCAGGAACAGGGCGCCGTCGAACATGTTGTGTGACAGGCCGATGGCGGCGGCCATGGCGATCAGGTCGCGGGAGAACAACGACAGTTCCATGCCCGGCTGCCCCTGGGTCACGCCATCACACATCGCGGGTACGCCGCCGGCGAACTGGGCCGTGGACCCCATCGCCTGCACCGCTTCCTTGATGATGCGCGGGTAATCCTCGAATGGCTGGTGCGCGGACAACATGTCGTTATATGACGAAATAATGCCGAGGTTGGCCGAGTTCATCAGCTTGAGGCGATTCTTGTCGGTCTCACCGCAGGCAGCGAAGCCGTGCGCCAGGTTGCCGCAGGAGAGTTCGGAACGATGGACGCCACGGCGTTGCTGGCTTTCCATCAGTTGCTCATAGGCAGCACGACGTTCGCTGGAGCGATCAATGATGCGCTGAGTCACGCGCTCGACGGTCGGATTGACGGACATGCTCTTACCTCATGGGTCAGGCGGCGCAGGGCGCCGAGGCTGGCGAAGAAATGGGGGCTTCCCGTGCATCGGGCGTGCCTGTCTAGGGCGACGCTAGCCAGTGACGGCGGCACTGTAAAGTCTGGAGTCTCGGTCATCCTGCCGAGAGCAGGCTACAGTAGCGCGTCACGTTGCTCAGGAAACGCATTTGTTCGAAATATTCGGTAAACTTAACAAAAAAACTGCTTGAAGACTGGACGACTTTCGGCCAAATTAACGTAAAAGCGTGTAGGATACTTTCATGAGCCACGTTGGTCTGCCCGGGATGCGCCAAGTCTTCCCGAGCAGTGAAGCCATGTGCCAACCTGCACCTGCCATACGCCACAGGAGTTGAGTCATGACATTACGCGTCGCCATCAACGGTTTTGGTCGCATCGGTCGCAACGTGCTGCGTGCGCTGTATGAAGGCCAATACAATGATCGCATTCAGGTCGTTGCCATCAACGATCTGGGAGATCCGAAGCTCAACGCTCATCTGTTGAGCCGCGACACCGTGCATGGTCGTTTCGCCGAGACGGTCTCTCATGACGAAGAGAACCTGTTCGTCGGTGAAGACAAGATTCGTATCCTGGCGGAACGCGATCCGGCCAAACTGCCGTGGTCTAGCCTGAATGTTGACCTGGTGATGGAATGCACGGGTCTGTTCACCAAGCGTGCCGCTGCCGCCAAGCATATCGAAGCCGGCGCCAAGCGTGTGCTGATCTCCGCGCCGAGCGGTGATGCCGATGCCACCATCGTGTTCGGTGTCAACGAAGACACGCTGAAGGCAGAGCATCAGGTCGTGTCCAACGCGTCCTGCACCACCAACTGCCTGGCACCGGTCGCCAAGGCGCTGAACGACGAAGTCGGCATCGAGAACGGTCTGATGACCACCATCCATGCCTACACCAACGATCAGAACCTGTCGGATGTCTACCACTCCGACCCGTACCGTGCCCGCAGTGCCACGCACTCCATGATTCCGACCAAGACCGGTGCCGCGGCAGCCGTGGGCCTGGTGCTGCCGGAACTCAATGGCAAGCTGGACGGTCTGGCGATTCGCGTGCCGGTGATCAATGTCTCGCTGGTCGATCTGACCTTCACGGCCTCTCGCGATACCTCCATCGAAGAGATCAATGCCATCGTGACCAAGGCTGCCGAAGGCTCCAGCGTGCTGGCCGTCAACGAGCTGCCGCTGGTGTCCATCGACTTCAACCACGATGCGCATTCCTCCACCTTCGACAGCAACCACACTCGCGTCAGCGAAGGGCGTCTGGTCAAGGTCATGGCGTGGTACGACAACGAATGGGGCTTCTCCAATCGCATGCTCGACACCGCACTGGCCATGCAGGCCGCCAAGTAAGATGACTCAAGGCCTCGCCTGAGGTTCCCTGAAGAGGCCATCTCTTCAGGCTGGCACAGGTGAGGTCTCAGAATTCGGAGCCCTGTCAGAGACTCGACAGGCTCCCCCAGGTGAGGACGAGTGGCCCGAGGATTCTCGCGTCGCGCTCAGGCTCCACGGACAAGGCAATGTCACTCGTCCCCTCTCAATCGTATGTCGGTCAGGGTTGGCGCCAAGACCGGCTTCGATGCTGCTCGGAATGACATCGCGTCATCCACTCTTTGAACCTCCCAGTCATGGGAGGTTTTTTTTCGCCTGAATCTCGAGATGAGGGCTTGCCTCGCGATGCTCGTCCTCCAGGCATTCGTGTCTTCGTTTGGCATCATTCGCGTGGGGCATGAGAGACAGAGATTACAAAGATGGCGACACTCTCTGAAGTTGGTCGGCATAACGTGCGGTGAAAAGTGTCGAATGGCAGGCAATGTGCCGCTTTCTTGTGGGTGGTGTCGGTGTGATTAGCGAAACTATGAACATGTGTTACACTTTGCTCTTGACATGCGCCGTGTACGTCGCTCGTGAGCGCGGGTGGCATGTCAGATCATGCAGGCACGCTTTCGTCCTGCGAATGTTCATGTACTGGGGCAATGCAGGGAAGGTATTGCCACACTGCCGCTGTTCTCGGCAGATCTCTTGACTTCCAAAGCAGGCTGTCTCAGATGCACGATGCCATTCGCGAAGCCCACGAACTGATCGGTGCGACGCTGCGCGACCCCGGGACACAACGTCAGGGACGCGTGGTCGGCATGGATCTCGGGCGTGAAGAGCCGGCCATCTATGTTCTCTGGCAGGAGAGTGCCGCCGCAGAACGCATTGACATGACGCCGGATGACTTTCGTTCATTGCTGGAACACTCCCGCGCCCGTGGTGGTGAGCGGCAGGAAACTGCCACGCGACGTCACGCTACCGGCGCGGCTCAGAGGCGAGCCAAGGCGCCCTCTGCGGCGAGCCGAGTGCGCAAGGATGTCGCCCGCGATGGTGCCCCGCATGACACGGTCAGCGAGCCGGATACCCTGCAGGCTGATGCCATGGTCGGTGCACGTACCGCACAAGGCTAGCACCTTCCGCTCTGACCCCTTCACGCCCGACCCGGACTCTGTTCCGGGTCGGGCGTTTTCGTGCTGCCCATCGAGATTGTCAGTCCGGAGGCGGCATGGGCCTGCCTGCCCTTGACGGTGACGTGCCCTCCAGCGTTGGCGTGACGCACTGGTCTTGCGCGGGGTGATGACGCACTCTGAGGGGCGACGTCTGACCCAAAGGGGAGTCTCACATTGCTGGAATCGTTCTCAGATGCCCGCCTGCTGCACCATTACCATGCCGTCGCAGGGGATGTCCTGTTCATGTTGAGCGCGGACGGCCAGCGCTTCCTTACCCTGAATCCTGCAGTGGAGCGTCTGCTCGGGTATGGCGAGCGCGACTTCCTCAAGCATCCCGAACTGTGGTTCTCCCTGATCGTGGCGGCAGATCGTCAGCGAGTCAGAGACTTCCGGGCCTCCGGTGCTCCTGCCGGGTCGATGACCTATCGCATCAGGGATCGCAGTGGACACGGCGTGCTGGTGGAGGAAACACTCTGGCGCTCCGGCGCGAATCACCCGGTCTGCGGTCGAGTCGTCGATATCTCCCTACGAGAACAGGCACTTGCCCACGAGCGACAGCAGCTTCAGGCATATCGCATGATGCTGATGCGCAGCAGAGACCCCATGGCCATGCTGGAGGTGAGAGGAACCTCCCTGTACCTGCATGAGGCGAATCCGGCATGGCACCTCTACCATGACGCCGCCATGGCACATGCGGGACAGACCCTGGAGCGGGTGTATCACTCCCACGTCATGCATTGTCTGGAAGGAGCCGGGACCTTGCAGTGTGACGTCAGCCTGAGCTTGCCACGTGGCGATTGTCGTCTTTCCGTCCAGCTGGTGGGTCTGGGCCGGACGCAGCAAGGAGACTCGCCTCGAGTCGCCGTGATGGTGCGTGACATCAGCGCGGCTCATCACCGGTTGGAGCAGGCGGTCAATCAACGTCAGCGGTTGATGACTCAGCTCAATGACACCCCGGGGGTGCGCTATTGTGCGCGAGGCCCCTGGCCACTGGAGGAGCTGCAATCCATCTCCTCCGGCGTCGAGATGCTGGCGGGCCTGTCGCGGGACCTGCTGCTGGCCAGCCCGCGAATCTGGCAGTCACGCATCTGCGAGGATGACCTGGCGGAATGTCAGGCACGCTTTCAGGAGGCCGTCGACTCGCGCAGTGCCAGCGTCAGCCTGCGTTACTCCTTCCGCCATGTGGATGGCCGCCAATGCTATCTGCAGGATGACATGCACCTCTACTATGCGGCCGGAGGCGCCGTCAGAGAGGTGTTGGGGCAACTGAGTGACATCAGTGAAAGCGAGGCTCACCGACGCCAGCTGGAGTATCTGATACAGCAGATGCCGGGCATGGTGTTTCAATGCCGGCTCAGCCGGGAGGATGAGTTCACCTATACCTATCTATCGCCGGTCGCCCATCAACTGCTGGGAGAGGAAGTTGACGCGACACTTGAGGATGCCTCGCGCTTCCTGTCGCATCTCAATGACCAGGAGCGGCAAAGACTGCTTGAATCGGCACGCGCCAGTGCCGAAACCCAGTCGCCCTGGGAGCCGGATATCTACTATGAGCATCCAGATGGGGAAACCCGGCGGCTGGCCTGCGTGGCCTTGCCCCAACCGATGGACCCCATCGATGGCAGCGTGACATGGAATGGTTACTGTGACGACATCACGGCGCGCCATCACATCGAGCGGGCGCTGCGCCAGAGCGAGGAGCGCTATCGATTCATTCTCGATTCCGTCAGCGACATGGTCAGCATTGAAGGCAGTGACGGGATCTGTCAGTACATCAGTCCATCCGTCGAGAGGCTTTGCGGGTTTGGCGTGAATGACATCGAGGGCAGCGAGATCAAGCTGCTGATTCATCCGGATGACAGAGACCGCGTCGCCAGGCAGGTCCATCGTTCCGCCTGTCTTGGAGAGGTCTTTCGTGTCGACTTCCGAATTCTCCACAAGCAGGGCCATACGCTGTGGTTCGAATCCATCTCCACGCCCTCGATGGACCCCAAGACCGGCCGCTATCTCCGGATTCTGTCGGTCTCGCGCAATATCAATGAACGCAAGCTGATCGAACAGCGGCGCGAGCATGAAGCCATGACGGACGCGATGACCGGTGCCATGACCCGCAGCTGCTTCCTCTCCATGCTGGATACGTTGCTGGTATCCGCCTCGCGGGACCAGATTGCCCTGGTCCTGTTCGATGTGGATCACTTCAAGCGGGTCAATGACAGCTTCGGTCATGCCGCCGGGGACCAGTTGTTGAGTGGGTTGGGCGGCATCTGTCAGCAGCAATTGCGGCGCAATGACTATTTCGGGCGATTGGGGGGCGAGGAATTCGGCATCTTGCTGGCTGATGCCGGGGTCGCCACCGCTGTCGGCATGGCAGAGCGTCTGCGTCAGAAGATTGCCGGCATGACCTTCGCGTTCATGCAGCAGGAGCTGCTGTGTACCGTGAGTCTCGGCGTCGCCACGCCGCTGCCCGGGGAGAGCCGTGACGACTTCCTGCATCGTGCTGACATGGCGCTTTACAGTGCCAAGCGGAGTGGTCGTAACCGGGTGGTAGTGGCATCAAGCTCGGTGAGCGAGGACAATCGGGAGTAAGGGATGTGACCGCGACACGACAGTGGGCACGTTCCATCATTCTGTACTCTGTCAATCTGCACAAGGAGTGGGCGATGCGTATGTTACGTGGCTGGTGCGCCGGAAGTCTGTTGTTTGCACAATCGGTGCTGTCCGCGGGGCAGGCATTGGCGGCCGATGATGGCACCCTCGTCGACCGCCTCGAAGGACCGCAGGTCGTCACCGAGGTCGTGACCTATCGTGCCAATGGTGAGGAGCATGTCGGGCTGATCGCGCGTGATGCCAAGGCCAAGGGACGTCGTCCCGGCATACTGCTGGTCCATGAGTGGTGGGGGCTCAACAGTTATGCTCGCAAGCGCGCGGAGCAGCTGGCGGGGCTCGGCTATGTCGTGATGGCGGTAGACATGTACGGTGAAGGCCGCACGGCGGAGCATCCCGAGGATGCCAAGGCCTTCTCGTCGGCGGTGATGAGTGACTGGCCGAAGGCCGAATCCAGCTTCAATTCGGCGCTGGCGGTGCTGCGTTCTCGCCCCGAGGTGGATGGTGACCGCCTTGCGGCCATCGGCTATTGCTTCGGGGGAGGTGTCGTGTTGAACATGGCGCTTTCCGGCGCTCCGCTCAAGGCTGTCGTCAGCTTCCACGGCAGCCCTGGAATCGCCGTCGAGAATCCCGAGCCCTTCGCCGGACGCGTCGTGATCCAGAATGGCGAGGCGGATTCTCTGGTATCGCAGCAAGGATTGGACACGCTGCTGTCTACCTTTGAATCCCTCGGTACGCGGACGACCCTGATCCAGTATCCGGGGGCGAAGCATGCGTTCACCAATCCGGAGTCGGATGCCAAGGCCGCCAGGTACGACCTCCCGCTCGGCTATGATGCGTCGGCGGATGCTGCCTCCTGGCAGGTCATGCTCAATCTGTTCAATGGCGTGTTCAAGTCACCGAAGACCCAGCCGCAGACGTGAGCAGGTTGTCGTGACGCCGAATGCGTGACCTACATGAAGAAGCCCGTTCAGGCATCATCCTGAACGGGCTTCTTCATTGCGGGGTGACGGTGTCAGGGGCGAGCGCGTCAGTCTGCCGTCTGATCCAGCTCCTTGAGCGAGAGCACCTGATGCGCGAGACGGATCATGTCCGGATCACCCGTATGCTTGCTGGACACATCCGACAGCTTGATCACCGGCACCCAATCCTGACCCTCGGGCCGGGCTTCCGTCATCTTGATGACCATGTTCATCGGCTGGGGGCCGACGTCATTGGTGAAATTGGTGCCGATCCCGAACGACATGCCGATACGACCGGCACAGTAGCGCACGATACGGTCAACCTTGTCGGTATCCAGACCATCCGAGAAGATGATCGTCTTGGTCTTGGGATCAATGCCCAGCGACTCATAGTGGCGGATGGTCGCTTCGGCAAACTCGATGGGATCACCGCTGTCGTGCCGTACCCCATCAAACAGCTTGGCGAACTTCTTGTCGAAGCTTCTGAAGAAGGCACGACTGGTAAAGGTATCTGAAAGCGCGATCCCCAGATCACCCCGGTAGACCTTCACCCAGTTTTCCAGCGCCAGGATGTTGGCCATCTTGAACCCGAAGCGCGCTGCATGAAACATGAACCACTCGTGAGCATGCGTCCCGATGGGCTTGGTGCCATGACGCTGGGCCATGTGGACATTGCTGGTGCCGATGAAACAGCCACGGCCCTGTTCCTTGAGGGCGGCCACTACCTGATCATGGACCGCATAGGAATGGCGACGACGCGTCCCGAACTCGGCGACACGTACCCCCAGACGCTTGTAGTGCTCGATCTTGGTCAGCGTACTGTCACGCACGCTCTTGTCGCTGTCACGCTGATCGCCACCAAGGCGGTACCAGAGCTCACTGATCATCGCCATCAGCGGGACTTCCCACAGGATGGTGCGGTACCAGTAGCCCTCGATATGGACCTCAAGCTCCTCACCCGACTGGGTGATGGTGATTTCCGCGGGATCGAAGCGAAAGCCGGCAAGAAAGTCACGATAGGTGGGGTCGAGGAAGGGGCACTGTTGCTCCAGAAACTCCTTTTCCTCAGCACTCAGCGCCAGGCGTGCCATGTCATCCACGGCCGCGCGCAGTGCTTCGCCGAATCCCGGGGGGAAGGCATGCTGGCCCCGGTTGATGAAGGCGTAACGGGTGCGTGCGTAGGGAAACAGTTTCACCACCGCGTTCTGCATGGTGAACTTGTAGAAATCATTATCGAGAATCGAGTGCAGCATCGAGGCTCGCTCAGGTATGAGGCGGCTCACAGGAGCCGGAATCGCTGGCGGGAGCACACCAGGTGCTCAAGGCGGCAGGGTGTCCCGCTGGCATGAAAATCGGGGGGCAGGCTGAAGGAGGGTCGTCCTGCGTCAGCTGCTGAACGCCATGATACCGAACATGGTGAGCATCATGCCGCCGAACATCAGCAGACCCGCCAATGACAACGCGATGAGCAGGTAGCCCAGTATGAGGCCGGCCAGCGCCCAGCTATCGCCGGCATCACCGCGCTGGCGGATCTGTCGGCGGGCGAGATGACCGCAGACGATGCCACCCAATGCCGCGGGTGCCAGCAGACAGCCCAGCACGCTCAGGGCAAAGGAGGCCAGTGCCATGGCATTGGTCTCGGCGCGGGTTTCCTGCGCAGAGGGAGTGGTGGGACGCTCGGTAGCCGTCGCCGTATCGCGCGTGGGCTCAGGCTTGTCGGCGGGAGGCGATGTATCAGTCATGGCAGTCTCATTGTCTTGCATCATGGCGACACACTAGCATGTCCTGGGGCAGGCGGCATATCGGCCGGGCGGCAGGGTGGGCATCTTCAGAGGAGAGCAGGGTGAGCGAGCACCGGGAAGCAGGGCATCAGGAGAGTGATGCGTCGCGAAGGCAGATCGGGACTGAGGCCACTGACAGACGTGGCGCGAACTGGCATCTGGACGTGCTCTCGTCGATCAGCGCTGTCACGCCCGCAGAATGGGATGCGCTGGCGGGAAAAGAGTATCCCTTTCTGCAACATGCCTATCTTCGTGCACTGGAAGACAGCGGCGCGGCCTGCGCGTCTACGGGCTGGTACCCGGCGCACTTGCTGGTGCGTGACGAGTCAGGACGGCTTGTCGCCGGCTTGCTGCGCTATCTCAAGCTGCACTCGCGGGGCGAGTATGTCTTTGATCAGCAATGGGCCGAGGCGCTGGAGCAGGCCGGTGGGCGTTATTATCCCAAGCAGCTGTCGGCAGTTCCCTTCACGCCGAGCGCTGGTCCGCGGCTGGTCCTGGCCTCATCGGAGGCGGGAGGCCCTTCCCGCCGAGCGCTGCTTGCCTGGTTGTGGCCCAGGCTTCAGGCCGGCGTGGCACCCGCCGTCGACGCAGGCGGACCCTTGCGACGCTTTGAGCACAGTGGCTTTCATCTGTTGTTCGCGGATCTCGACGAGTGCCGCGACTGGCAAGCCGTCAGTCCGCAGCTGATGCTGCGTGGTGGCATGCAGTATCACTGGCAGTCGCGAGGTGAGCGAGACTTCGATGAGTGGCTGGGCAGCCTGCGCTCCAAGCGACGCAAGGAGATCCGCCGCGAGCGGCGCAAGGTGCTCGAGCAGGGCATCACCCTCGCGCGCCTCAGCGGTGAAGCCATCGGTGAGAGCGATCTCGAAGCATTCCACCGCTGTTACTGCATGACCTATCTGGAGCGCGGACAACGGCCCTACCTGACACTGGCGTTCTTTCAGCGCTTAAGGCGCAGCATGCCCGAACAGCTGCTGCTGGTGCAGGCGCGTGATGAACACGGCGATCCTGTGGCAGCTGCGTTGTGCCTTGTCGGTGCCGATTGCCTCTATGGGCGCTGGTGGGGCAGTGAAGTGCAGGCGGACTGCCTGCATTTCGAGGTCTGCTATTACCAGGGGCTGGAGTTCTGCCTTGAGCGGGGACTGACGCGCTTTGATCCAGGCACACAGGGTGAGCACAAGATCAGCCGCGGCTTCTCGGCCTATGACACCTGGTCATTGCACTGGCTGGTACACCCCGGCCTGCAGTCAGCCGTGGCTGACGCGCTTGAGGAGGAAGCGCGCTGGTTGAGCGGGGCGCGACGCCAGGTGGAGGCGATGCTGCCCTATCATCATCAGCCTGATCTATCCTGAAGGTCTGTCCTGAAGCGCTATTCTTAAGGTCTGTCCTGAAGCGCTATCCTGAAGATCTGCCCGGTACCCGTTTCTCCCCTGCTTGTTCCCCCTGGCAGGATGCCCTGACAGGTAGCAGGTGGCAGAGATGGCACTGCGATGACTACACTGAAAACATCTTAATGTTCTAAATTTAGAGGCTCCCATGCTGCTCAAGGATTGTGACTCCAGGGAGTATGACGTTCTGGTACTTGAGGTATTGGCGCAGAATGCCACCTTGAGCACCCAGGAGCGCCAGCAGGTTCTGAGGATGCTGCGAGGCGTTCGAGCGCATCAGGAGCGTCGTCGTTCGCTCGCCCGATTCCTGAACACCCTGTTCGAGTCGCGCGACGACTGGGTCGTGCTGCATGACCTGCGCCTGGAAGGGGATGATGGCGTGATCGAGCTGGATCACGTGTTGATCAATCGCCTCATGCAATTCTGGGTACTGGATGCGTCCTGCTTTGATCTCCCGCTGACGATCTCGCCATTTGGCGAGCTGAGCGCGCACCAGGGCCCCTCTGTCGAGCAAGGCGCTTCCGTCGGGCAGGGCTCATTGGAAGATATCGAGGAGGTCGTTCAGAGCGGTGATGAGTTGCGGTTGACGCCATCACCGCTGCTGGCACTCAAGGAACAGCAGCAGTGCTTTCGCCGCTGGCTGGAGAGCTCAGGTCTCCTGCCTTCCAGACTCGGGATGGTGCTGCAGCCACAATTGACGCATCGGTTGGTCATTGCCTCCGAGGAACAGGTCAGCCGGCCTCCCGAAGATATTCTGGACAGTCGAGCGCTGGTGGACCTGCGCGGGTTGTCCGAAGAATGCCTCAATCTTGGGAGCGGGGAGGCCTCCGTCGCCCGCATGCGTGATTTCACCCACCGGATCGACCCGCGTCGTCTGAGGCGTCTCGGTCGTGCCATCCTGGCGCAGCATGGCCCATCACGGGTCGACTGGGCGTCGCGACTCGGCTTGTCAGAACATGCCACCGTGGCCATCCATCCCGATGAACAGACGGCCTACGCCTGGGCGCCACCCCAGGACCCATCCGCTTCCCCTTCGGTGGCCCCCGTGCGTGATGACGCCATCCCTTCTTCAAGCGGGGATGACGCTCCTCAGGTCACGCCTCGCGAGGAGGGGCCAACACCTTCCGAGACTCGCCGGGCCACTCCTCCAAAGGCCATCTCATCCTCTTTCCAGACACTGATGTCCGGCATGACGCAGACCATGCCCTCGTCCACGTGCCACGGCTTGCAGGCTCAGGACTGGCAGCCTTCAGTTTCTGACGTGAGGCTGCAGGGCGTGTCCTCCGCTGGCGCGAAAGCCTCTGACGTGTCGCACGGCCATCGTGGCATGGCGTCTGGCCATGATGAGATGCAATACCTGCAGCCACGTTGTGATGAGTGTCGTCGCTGGTTGTCCAAGGCCAGTGTGGCGTTATGTCGTAGCGAGGGTCAGCGCGAATTGCTGGGTGACAGGATGTTGTGCCAGCGATGCCGTGCGAGCGACTGAAATCTTCATGTCATTCAGGGGCTTGGCGTCTCTAGGCAAGAGGGCAGTCAGCCCGGCAGCAGACTCGCAGGGCAAGGTGGTTGATCAATATTGCGCTCCTGATGTTGCAGTGCAGCAAGAGGTGGCTTATGCTGCACTGCAGCGAGGATGGAACCTGTCGAGAATGCTGGCTTGCAGTGAGATCTCGACCTCATGGCTCACAAGCTTGGTTCAGTCCTGGTAGCCAACGGAGCAAAGCTCCGCTTCATTTTCCGTGTGATGCCAAACCCTGGAGGGTGCCCCATGTTCAACACCAATCTTGAGAAGACCACTCAGCAGTTCGACGACATGTTCTTCGCTCCGCTGCGTGCTTTCAGCGCCCTGAGCCTCGATTACAGCGAGAAGCTGGTCAGCGCTCAGATGGATCTGACCAAGTCCTACGTTGACACCTCCATGGCGCAGGCGCGTTCCATGCTCGAGATCAAGGACAGCGAAGGCCTGAAGAACTTCGTCAAGGAACAGCAGGAGACGGTCAAGTCTCTGGGCGAGAAGCTTCAGAACGATACCCAGAAGGTGGTCGAGCTGAACCAGGAATACGCCAAGAAAGGTCAGGAACTGGCAGAGAGCAATGCCAAGTCCGCCTCCGAGGCCATGCAGAAAGTCGCCAAGTAAGCGACTGCTGCCGACGCTCTCAGGCGAGCGTCTACAACGCCCATCCGGTCTTCCGGGTGGGCGTTCGCGCGTCTGGAGTCTTGAATCTGACGGCTCGTTGCGGGAGGAGGAAGCGTTGGCACCATCCCCTTGAGCGTCAAGGCAATGATGGCGGTGAGCGGGTAATATCGCAGTGAGCGCGCTGACGCTATCGGTCGGTCTTATCCGGCAGCGTTACCAGGCAGCGTTACCAGATCATGTCACCGCAAGTGACAGTCATGGATGATCGAGCAAGGCTCCCCGGCGGCATATGCCGGGAGGCATCAACACAAGGAGTGTGTGATGAATTCTGTCAGTGCGGCATTGGCAGCATTAATGGACGCGGTATCCGGCATGAGTGGGCAATTCGGGGAGGGGGTAGCGTCTCATCTGACGTCGACAGCAGGGCTTCAGCGAGAACATGTCGAGACCCGCTATCAAGGGCAGATGATCGATTTCGATACCTTGCAGTGGCGTGTTCTCAATGACTCCGTGTGTGCCAACCAGCGGCAGAATGCCATGGCACATACCCGCTGCAGCCAGGCGGCCAGTGAGATGTTCGCTTCCACCTGTCAGGAAATGACCGCCAATCCTCCGACCCTGCCCTCCCAGCGTTACCACAGTACGCGGCGCATGGCCTGCCATGCGGCGGTCAGCTATCAGCCCAGCATCGGCAATATCCAGTGGGCTGAATCATCAGGTGCCGATCAACTGGCAGAGGCGGAATGCAATGCTGCCACAGCGGCGCTGCTGGGCAGCAGCGACCTTGATGCCATCCAGTATCAGCGCCGGGTCTGTGGCGGACGCTAGCGGCGAGCGTCGCCTTGGGCCACAATGTGCTGCCACGCCGCCGGTGATTGCCGGCGGCATTTATTCGATCAGTGACAGGTGATAGACATGGCACAGGCCACAGCGCGTCATATTCTCGTTTCCAGCGAAGAACAGTGTGCAGCTCTCAAGACCGAAATCGAGAACGGCCGCGATTTCGCTGATGCCGCTCGCGAGCACTCCTCCTGCCCGTCCGGTCGCAGTGGCGGTGACCTGGGCGCCTTCGGCCCGGGCATGATGGTCAAGGAATTCGACGAAGTCGTGTTCAGCGCACCGATCAACACCGTGCAGGGCCCGGTGAAGACCCAGTTCGGTTATCACCTGCTGGAAGTCACCAGCCGCACGTGATCTCTGGATCACGCTCATGACGTGTCATGAGCGGTTGGCAGCAGGCCATTGAAAAACGCCCCGACCAGTGATGGTCGGGGCGTTTTTCGTGCGGCTCAGCACGTCAGCCTTTCGTGCGCCAGTCTCTCTTCCTATACCTCCTGATAGAGCTGGCTGCCTTCGCGCTTGAACTTGTCAGCCTGCTCCTGCATGCCGGCCATCACGCTGTCGGCGTCACCGGTCAGGCCGTGTTCGTTGGCGTAGTCGCGGACTTCCTGGGTGATCTTCATCGAGCAGAACTTCGGCCCGCACATGGAGCAGAAGTGGGCGACCTTGGCCGAATCCTTGGGCAGCGTCTCATCGTGGAAGCTGCGCGCGGTGTCCGGGTCAAGGCCCAGATTGAACTGGTCTTCCCAGCGGAACTCGAAGCGTGCCTTGGAGAGTGCATTGTCACGACGTTGCGCGCCCGGATGCCCCTTGGCCAGATCCGCGGCATGCGCGGCGATCTTGTAGGTGATGATGCCAGTCTTGACGTCGTCCTTGTTGGGCAGGCCCAGGTGCTCCTTGGGGGTCACGTAGCAGAGCATGGCGCAGCCGAACCAGCCGATCATCGCGGCACCGATACCGGAGGTGATGTGGTCGTAGCCCGGGGCGATGTCGGTGGTCAGCGGGCCGAGGGTGTAGAAGGGCGCCTCGTCGCACTCGCTGAGCTGCTTGTCCATGTTCTCCTTGATCAGGTGCATCGGCACGTGACCCGGACCTTCGATCATGACCTGGACATCGTGCTGCCAGGCGATCTTCGTCAGCTCGCCGAGCGTCTCGAGTTCGCCGAACTGGGCGGCGTCATTGGCATCGGCCACCGAGCCCGGGCGCAGGCCATCGCCCAGTGACAGGCTGATGTCGTAGGCCTTGCAGATCTCGCAGATGTCCTCGAAGTGGCGATAGAGGAAGCTTTCCTCGTGATGCGCCAGACACCACTTGGCCATGATGGAGCCACCGCGCGAGACAATGCCGGTCACGCGGCTGGCGGTCAGCGGCACATAGCGCAGCAGGACGCCGGCGTGGATGGTGAAGTAGTCGACGCCTTGCTCGGCCTGCTCGATCAGCGTGTCGCGGAAGATCTCCCAATCAAGATTCTCGGCCACGCCATCGACCTTCTCCAGCGCCTGATAGATCGGCACCGTGCCGATGGGCACGGGAGAGTTGCGCAGAATCCATTCACGGGTCTCGTGGATGTTGGCGCCGGTCGAGAGATCCATCACGGTGTCGGAGCCCCAGCGGATCGCCCAGGTCATCTTGTCGACCTCTTCCTCGATGGAGGAGGTGACCGCCGAGTTGCCCAGGTTGCCGTTGACCTTCACCAGGAAGTTGCGGCCGATGATCATCGGCTCGCTTTCCGGGTGATTGATGTTGGCGGGAATGATGGCGCGGCCACGCGCGACTTCCTCACGCACGAATTCGGCGGTGATCTCGTCGGGCAGGTTGGCGCCGAAGCTGTGGCCCGGGTGCTGGTGGCCCAGAATGCTCTCGACGGAGTCGCTGCCCTGATATTCCTCACGCAGCGCGATACGACGCTGATTCTCGCGAATCGCGATGTACTCCATCTCCGGCGTGATGATGCCCTGGCGCGCATAGTGCAGCTGGGTGACATTCTTGCCCGGCAGGGCACGACGCGGGCGGTGGTCCAGCTCGAAACGCAGGGACGACAGGCGCAGGTCGGCCTGGCGCACGCGACCATATTCGCTGCTCAGCTGATTGAGCTGTTCGGTATCGCCGCGCTCCTCGATCCACTTCTCGCGCAGTGGCGCCAGCCCGCGACGAATGTCGATCTCGACCGCCGGGTCGGTGTAGGGGCCGGAGGTGTCGTAGACGACGATCGGCGGATTCTCTTCCAGACCGCTGGAGGTCTGGGTCGGCGAGCAGCCGATCTCGCGCATGGGCACGCGGATGTCCGGGCGAGAGCCTTCGATATAGATCTTGCGCGAGCCGCTCAGCGGCGCGATGGCGGCGGCGTCGACGCGGGCTTCGCTGGCGAGATGGCGACTGCCATCCTTGCGACCGGCACGTGCGCGCGCCTTCGGCGCAGCTTCAGGCTGGGGGGCGAGCGACGGTTCTGCGGCGTTGGTGGCTTGCGGATCTTGAGTCGTGGGGGTAGTGCTCATGCAGGTCTCCTCAAAGGGCGACGTCACGGCAGACGTCATCATGGGAAGACCGTGCGCAGGGAGAGGATGGCCATCGCCGACTCCTTGCCAACAGGTGGCCCGGGAGCGAGGCGGCCGCGGGCAGCGGCTGACCATCAGCTTGATTCCTACGCCGGTCCTAACCGGTTCAGGTTCCACGGGACCCCTTGCTGGCAGCCTCGCCCATTTGGCGGCGAGGTGATGCATGCAGGATCTCAGCCGGTTCCACCGGCACCCCGTCAAGCGTGCTCAGAGTTCAATGCGGGCATGACCTGTGCTGAGCGTTGTGCTGGCCCAGGTCATCGTGCTCGCATTCAGGCTCTGATGGCCTGTGGTGTGTCTGGATGATTGGCGAGAGGACCACGTCCCCAAGCCCATGGAAATCGATGAATCTTCCGTTCGCGCTGGTGCGGCCTGTCAGGCGACGGCCTGCCACGGATCAGTCGCGATCAAGCCCCATCTGCCAGAAGTCGATCTCGAGACGTGTCGCATCGCGGAAGACATCCACCAGTTCGCCCAGCCGGCGCTCCGAGACCTCCGAGAGCCGAGCGTCCAGCCATTCACGTTCGGCGTCCACCGCTTCCTTGAACTCATCGCTGGAGTACATCGCGATCCAGTCCGCGTACGGATTGTCCTCGATCTCGGTGGTGTCCTGATCCAGCAGCCACTCGGCGATCTCGCCGTAGCCGATCAGGCAGGGCGCGAGCGCCACGTGAAGATCGAGAAGATCGCCGCGCTGGCCGCAATCCAGTACGTAACGGGTATAGGCCAGGGTGGCGCGGGATTCCGGCAGCTCACTCAGGTCATCCTCGCTGATGCCCCACTCGCTGCAGTAGCCGATATGCAGGTCGAGCTCGGTATTGAGAATGGTGTCGAGACTGGCCGTGGCCTGACGCAGCTCCGCGAGGGTGCGGCTCTTGTAGGCGGCAAGCGCCCAGGCGCGCGCGAAGTGGATCAGGAACAGGTAGTCCTGCTGCAGGTAATGGCGGAAGGACTCCTCTGGCAGACGACCTTCCCCGAGCTGGCGAACGAAGTCATGCTCGAGATAGTCGCGCCATTCCTCGGCGCAGGCACTGGTCAGGTCTGAAAAGCTGGGCATCGACGCATCCCTCGGTGAGCGTGCTGCCAATCCGTGATGGAGTGGCAAAGGTCTGGCTCGAGCGTGGTCAGGTCCGGCAATCTGCAGGGAAAAAGCGGGGGAGGTGCGGCGTTCACCTGGAAGAGGTGAAGATGGTGTGCGGCAACACTTCGCGCTTGATCCCTACGCCGGTACTAACCGGATCAGGTTCGGCGGGATCGTCATTCACGCACCTCGATGCAAGGCCTCGAACAGTGCGAATGACATCTCAGCCGGTCTTACCGGCACCCCGTCAAGCTGTGACTCAGACGTCACGATATCTCGAGTGTAACAGTCCTGCGGTGCAGGAAAAGCCTCTGCCGCCCTAAAACCCATGCGACTTTGGGAGGCCTTCTGCGATGCTGAAAGGGCTTCCTGCGATGCGGGAAGCGTGTCATGCGCTGCAGGAAAGATGTCATGCAGGCTGACAGGAGGAGAGGTTCGCCATCAGGGCTGGGAAGTGTCGCCTCAGGCGCACCAGATCGTGAGGCTCATCGACATCCCAGCTGACAGGCAGGCAACCGACGCTTCTGCCTGCCTGAGCCAGCAGTGCAAGAGTCTCCCGGCTCACGTCGGCATGGCTCCAGTGATCCAGCTGGAAGGCCGCCGGGCAGGCTGCTTTCAGGCCAATCAATCCGTATCCCCCGTCTTCGCTGGGCTGCAGCACCGCCTCATGGTCATGCAGGCACCGCGCCGCCTCGCGCAGACGTTGACTGTCCAATGCGGGCAGGTCAGAGCCCATCAGCAGCACGGGGCCTGCGGGCAGGTGGCGCAGCATGGCCTGATGCATGCGCTCCCCAAGCCCACCCTGTGGCTGTGCCTCGAGCGTGATTCGCTTGCCATATGCCGCCATGCTCTCTGCACGCAACTGATCCTCAAGGTCCGTCAGCAGGGCTGCCAGCTCAGGTTGCTGCCGAGCGTGCTCGGGGGAGGGAGTCAGCATCACGACCACCTTGCCGAGGCGTGAGGCGCAGGCCTGCTGAACGATTCTGCGCAGCATGCGCGAGTAGAGGCGTGCCGCCCCCTCGGGACCGAGGGCAGGGATCAGCCGCGTCTTGCATTGTCCGGCCAGTGGCAGGCGGCCGAAGATGATGAGCGTCGGGCGCATGTCATACGCGGCCGTGTCGGTTTCCCTGCCAGCAAGCGAGGCTTCAGGCATGAGGCAAGCCACGTTCACAGGCTTGAGCGGCAGCACCATAACCATAGAGACGCGCCAGACGGACAGGAGATACGCCACCCCAGGCTGCCAGGCGCAGCCCCCACATCTTGAGGATGGTGCGACAGACGCCATGGGTTTCCCAGCGTCTTCCACTGGTGGTGACTCTGGCGGAGAGGTTCAGCGGCGAGGTCAGCCGCTTGAGCCTGACGCTCAGCTGGATGTCCTCCATCAGGGGCACGACGGGAAAGCCCTCGATGGCCTCGAAGGTGGAGCGTCGTACGAACTGGGTCTGATCACCCGTGCTGATGCTGGTCAGGCGCGAGCGCAGATTCATCAGCATGGCGATCACGGGCAGCAGCGGAGAATCTCCTTCGATGTCGACATCGAAGCGACCCCAGTCGCACTCGCGATGCTCGGCGAGGGTCTCTGACAGTACCGAGAGGACATGTGCCGGCAGGCGCGTGTCGGCATGCAGGAACAGCAGCCATTGACCACGAGCCTGAGAGGCACCGGCGTTCATCTGCGTTGCCCGGCCCGGATCACTGCTCAGGCAGCGATCGCACAGCGGCGTTGCCAGCTCGCGGGTAGTATCCGTGGAGCCGCCATCGACCACGATGACCTCGCAATCCCCGCTCGCGCGCAGTGGACTCAAGGCGATCAAGGCCGAGACGATACCGGATGCCTCATTGTGGACTGGCATGATGATGCTCAGCCACGGGGTGCGCGTCAGGGCGCTGCCCGGGCGGACAGCCCCGGGGGAAGGGCTGGCAACTGGCGAGAAGATGGAGGGCTTTGTCATGGCGCAGGCTCCGGCGATGGCGTCGTCCTGAGAGCATACGCATGTGATCACCCCATGGATGCAGAGCGTCGAGACGTTCGCTCAACGCTTGGGCGAAGAATCAACGCGTGAGCCGCCGTGTCGGGTCAGAGGCGGCTGGAGGTCACTGAGAGAAGGTGATCCGATAGAGTCCTGAGGCTCCGGTATCGCTGGTCAGGTAGAGGCTGCCATCCTTGCCGAATGCTACATCCAGTGGGCGTATCCAGCGCTCGCCGCTGGCGGCATCCTGCAGGCCGGTCAGTACCGGCACTAGGTGTGCTTCAGTGTCTGGCGTCGCCAGCTTGAGGCCCAGCAGGCGAGGCTCACGACGACTGGCGGGGTCTCCCCACGCTTTGCCGGACGGTGCCGTGCCCCAGCTGCCGTGGACTGCCACCACGACATCCATGTCAGCAGCCAATGGATGCCCTGGCGGTACCACCGCGATTCCCATCGGCGCACTGCGAGCGGGGATCTCGGCCAGTGGCGGTGCAATCTCGTCACGCTCGCGCGGTGAATCGCTCGTGATGCAATCATCTGCCTGCCAGCGGCCATCGATCCACTGATACCAGGGCATGCCATGGAAGCTGCCCTGGTCAGCTGCGACCACCAGCTCGCGGGGATGCTCGTAGCCCCAGTGGTCCGGTCCGTTGTTGGTGGCCAGCAGGCGCGTCTCTCCTGTCGCCAGTGCCTGCCAGACCAGGCCGACGGGGTTGCGCAGACCACTCGCCCACGCACGCCACTCGGGAGGCTCGCCACTTTCCTCAAGGCGCATCACTCCCCCACGGCGCTGTTGCTGTGGATAGCGAGGCGAGGTGCCTGCCAGATACTGATCGGAGCAGTTGCCCTGGATCCCCAGCGCCAGATACAGGCCATTGTCAGGGCCCAGGCTCAGCGTACGCGAGTTGTGGCCGCCGCCGCCGGGAATCGCGATCACGCGGTGGAAGTCGCTCGGGGCAAGGGAGATCCCGGGATGGTAGTCCGCGACCAGCAGGGCGTCCGTGGTCGCGACATACAGGCGCGCATCGCGGACGACGACAGAGTGGGGATAGCCTTCCAGCTCGACCAGCACTTCCATGCGCTTGAGGCTGCCATCATCGGCCAGCTGGCCTCGGTAGAGCTTGCCGGCCCGCGAGCCGATCAACACCTCATCGTGAGCGGTAAGGTGCAGCATGCGAGGTGCCTGAAGCGATGCCAGCCGAGTCATGCCGGCCCCTGGTGGCAGCCTCAGGGAGGGGGCGTCCTCGGGAACCGAGCTTGCCGCCTGCAATGCCAGAGTCGGGGCATGAGCAGAGGTCTCGCCATCGAGGGTGTCGTTGCTGCTTGCCTCGCTCCAGGCAGGAGACGACGCGCAGAGACAGCCGATGAGCGCCGTCCCCATCAGCTGTCTGATGCTTGCGCATCCGCGGATTTCCTGTTGGCGCTTGCTCATGTGCTCCACTGCCTCCCTGGCCTGTCGCGGCTGCCTCGGCAAGTCGACTGGCATCGCTCGCTGTCGTGCAGGAAAGTCTGGAAGCTTGTGCCGGTTTGCGCCAGTGCTGCCCTGTCCCTGGAGAGTCAGGAGCGCTTCGCGTTGCGGCGGCGGTACTTGAGGTGGCGGCGCCAGCCCTTGAGGGAAAGCCAGGAATCGTCCCGGGGATAGAAGCGCTTCTCACGCCAGCCTGGCTGCTCGTCCAGTTCTTCCGGGCTCTTGCGCCAGCGCTTGTATTCCCATTGATACTGCGCGGGCGCCAGGGCGATCGCGGCTTCCACTGAGGCATTCACTCCCCGCGCCGAGATGACCTCGTCTTCGGCGTAGACCGCCTCATCCGCCGCAAGGAAGTGGATGGCGAAGCCATGGCCATCTTCCAGGCGTTGAGCGACACCGGTCACCACGCGGGCGTCGGTTCTCGCCACCAGCTTGGGGAGCAGAGTGGCGGTGTAGGCGGGGCGGCCGTAGAAGTCGGCGAAGACACCGCTGCCGCGTCCCGGTTCCTGATCCGGCAGGATGCCGATCGCCTCGGCGCGCTTGAGCGCCTTCAGCAACGCTGCCACGCCGCGGGAGTTGGTAGGCACCAGTCTCGCCCCCATGCGCTCACGCCCGTTGCGAATGATCGGGTCGAGCCGCTCGAACTTGGGCGGCTCGTACATGGCAGTGAAGGGGAAATGGCTCGAGAGCCAGAAATTGAGCACTTCCCAGTTGCCGAAGTGCGGCGCCAGCACGATCACGCCACGTCCCTCGGCACGGGCTTCGTCGAGCAGATTGCGACCGTGCACCTCGAGAATCGAATCGCGCACCGCGTCTTCATCACCCAGCCATACCTTGCCCAGCTCCAGCATGGTGGCGGTGGAGTGCGCGAGGCTCTCGGTCACGAGGCGTGTGCGTGCCTCACGCGGCTGATGAGGGAAGGCCTGGCCAAGATTTCTGCGCGTGACGCGCCGTTCCCGCGGATTGAGCAGTTGCACGAGACGCGCGACCGGGCGCGCCATCCACCACAGCTGGCGGGTGGTCAGGCCCGAGAGTCGCTGCCATAGCCAGGCGACGGCATTGGCCTTGAGGGGTAAAAGGCGTTGTTCCATGGCCTTTTCAAAACGCTTGAGAGTCTTTTCCATCGTCACACATGAAGTTCCGGTGGTCTGGCGTGAGATACCGCACTGGTCAGAGGGCGAGTCCTGCGCTGCCCGTCGCGCCCCATTGTGCCAGAGGGGCGAACGTCATGCAGGTTCGAGGCATCGGGGGGCACGCAGTGACCTTCGTCGTGTGTGGCACGGGGCGTGCGGCCCGTTTCCTCTGCCAGTATCATGCTGGCATCGGCACATCCGGGATCACGTCGCTGGCGTAGTCCCGAGGCGCTCTGTCAGACAGTCAGACCACGGCACTGCCCGAGCGGTTCTCGTGTGCCGTGTTTTCCAGTAGTGCTTTCCAGTAGTGCTTTCCAGTAGTGCTTTTCGGTGATGCTTTCCCTGATGCGCTTTCCCTGATGTGCTCGTCCTGTCATGTCTTGTGCCTGTCATGTCTTGTGCCTGTCATGTCTTGTGCCTGTCGTGTCCCTTGCCCTGTGCGGAGCCCTGATGTCATCTTCCCCCATTGCCCCCGAGTCCCCGGCACAGGCATTGCCTGAATCCGACCATCAATGCCCGTTATGCGCGACCCATGGCAGTCAACCGGTGCTGCATCTGGTGCAACGACGCAAGCCATGTCCGCGGACCGGTCAGCGTCCGCCTGCCGACGAGCGTGATTACCTGCGGTGTGGCGAATGTCATCTGCTGTATCTCGCGCCCTCTCAACGACTGGATGCCCGCGCAGAGCAAGACATCTACGACCAGCACGAGAACGACCCGGCAGACCCGCGCTATCGCACCTTCCTGTCCAGGCTGTTCACGCCGATGTGCGAGCGGCTGGCGGCCGGTGCCAGCGGGCTCGATTTCGGTTGTGGGCCGGGGCCAGCCCTGGCACGGATGTTCGAGGAAGTCGGCCACCCGATGGCATTGCATGATCTGTATTACCACCCGAACCCGGCAGCGCTCGCCCGTCAGCATGATTTCATCGTCAGTACCGAGGTGATCGAGCATCTCTACGCGCCCGGCGATGTCTTCCGTCAGTGGCTTGGGTGTCTCAAACCCGGTGGCCTGCTGGGGATCATGACGCAACCCGCCGCGGATGATCTGGATGCGCTCAAGCGTTGGCACTATCTGCGTGACCCGACCCATGTCTGCCTGTTCAGCCCGACGACCTTCGCCTGGCTGGCGCGGACCCATGGCCTGGCCTTCGAGCAGATTGCGAGCGATAGCGTCATCTTCCGCGTTCCGATGTCCTGAAGGGCTCGCGTGGCGGGTGTGGAGGGGAGATGCCCGCTACCGAGGCATGATCCAGCCGCCCCACGCGCGTGCGCCTGACCGGGCTGGCTGCGAGATTCGGGGCGAGACAATGAACGATGTCGCGAAATGACGTGAAGCTGACGCAAAAACACTTGGATTTGGCGCAGACTGTCACTATATTGCCCGCGCCTTGCGAGATTCCTGCAGGGCGCTTCCCTCTCCCGTAGCTCTCCGCACCTTGCGGCATTGGCCGAACGCAGTCCTGCGCCTGGCCGAGGAACTGGTCATGCCCCGTCATCTGTTGTTGATGTCTCTCGCGCCCTTGCTGGGCCTTGCCTTGCTGGGGATCGGCAATGCCATGCTGACTTCGCTGGTCCCCCTGCGGCTGTCTGCCGCCGGTGTCTCGAGCGAGGCGATCGGCCTGATCAGCTCCGCCTACTATCTGGGGCTTGGACTGGGAGCGCTGGTCAACGACCGCCTGCTGCTGCGCATCGGACACATCCGAGCCTACGCCGGCTTCGCCTCGCTGGTGGCAGTCGCCGCCCTGGCCATGGGGCTGGGCGATCATCCCGTGGTGTGGTTCCTGCTGCGCATGATGATCGGCTGGTCGCTGGTCGGCGTCTATCTGGTCATCGAGAGCTGGTTGCTGAGTGCCGCCGACCCCGCCGTACGCGGACGCCTGCTGGCGCTCTACATGATCGTGCTTTATGGCGCGGGCGTGCTGGGGCAGCTGCTGCTGGGAGTAACCGCCATGCTGAGTCTCGAGGCGGCCTTCATGCTGGTGGCGATGCTAGCGGCGGCGTCCGTATTGCCGCTGGTGCTGCTGCCGCGCGTATCACCGCTGATCGAGCAATCCGAGCCGTTGAGTCCCTGGCGTCTGATTCGCATCACGCCGACCGGCGTGTTCGGCTGCCTGGCTTCGGGGCTGGTGGTGGCAGTGCTCTACAGCCTGCTGCCCTTGGCATTGGGGGAGGGCGGCGTGCTGGACACCGCGGAGATCGGGCAGCGCATGGCGCTGGTGATTCTCGGCGGCATGCTGCTGCAGTACCCCATCGGGCGCTGGTCTGACAGTCATGATCGTCAGCAGGTATTGATCATCCTGTCGGTGGCCATCATCGGGTTCGCCGCCTTGCTGATGGGGCCGGCACGCGAAGGCATCGCGCAGTTGACGGTGTTGTTCCTGCTCGGCGGCGCGGCCTTCACGCTCTATCCGGTCGCGGTCAGCCATGCGGCAGACCGTGCCCCCGCCGGGGCGCTGGTGCGCATGAGTCAGGGATTGTTGCTGATCAATGCCGTGGGCTCGACCCTGTCACCGCCGGCCGTATCACTGCCGATGGCCGAGATGGGTGCCATGCCCGGCATGGCGCTGAGTCTGGCGGTGATGGGCGGTGGCATGCTGGCCTTCTTCGTCTGGCGACGCGTGATGCGTCCGGCGCCGCAGCCGCTGGCCCCCTTCGAGACCCATGCGCCACAGACGCCCCTGGGAACGGAGCTTGCCGTCGGGCCGGAACTGGTCGAGGCCGCCGAGGAGCACCTGCGGGATGCCGAGGTCAATGACCCGCTGGTCGAGGTGACTCGCGAGCTGGCCGTCGACATGCCGGAGCTGATCACCGAGGCGTCCCTGGATAGTCTCGAGGAGATCGAGACTCATGAGGGCGAAAGCCTGCGCCAGGCGCCCCGCCATGGCGAGGCATCCGACGGGCGCAACGCAGATTGAGGCCTTGTGTGAGCGGCATGCCTCACGTGCGTCGCAAGGGGGGGGAGGGGAGAAGAGATGAGTAGGTCGCACTAGCGGGAGGGGTCGACCAGGTTGCCCTGCGAGGCGTTGCGGCGGAACCAGCCGGTCACGCTGGCGCGCGCCTGTTTCGTCGACAGTACCTCGTGGGGGATCCGTTCGGAAAGAAAGCACACGAAGGTCCCGGCCTCGGGGGTGACACGCCGGATTTCACGGCTGTCATCTTCGGGGTCGTAGAGCACGATCTCGCCACCGGCGTCCGCCGGCCAGTCGGCATTGAGATAGAGCACGCTGGAAATCAAGCGATTGCCACGCCCGCGGAAGCTGTCCAGGTGCTTGCGATAGAAGCTGCCGACCGGATAGTGGGCAAAATGCGCCTCGTACTCGAACAGTCCCAGATAGAGGGCACGGTTGAGTTCATCCTTGAGGACATTCATCGCCTCCAGATAGGCACGCTGGGCACGCGAATCGCGATCCAGCCAGCGAATCGCATCCCCGCGGATGTCCGGGCGAAGGTCATGCTCTCGCCCGCGTCCGATTCCCGCAGCCGTCAGTCGCTGATGGCTCTCCAGCGCCCGCAACTCGTCATTGAGATGGCGGATCAGGTGTGCCGGCAGAAAGTCCGGGCGCACGCTGTAGCCATGCTCGACCAGTTCATCGATCAGCAGGTTGAGCGCGGTGGGGTCCAGCAGTGGGGCGGGTGCAGCGGGCATCGGGCGCTCCGGAAAAAGGGCAGAAGGCATCAAGGCGCAGTGTTATAGAGCAGCGCGCGCAGGGGCGCAATGCCTTGAGTGAAGGCCTGGCAATCCTCAGCCCGCGAGACATGCGTCAATCACGCCAGAGGCTCATGCCCGTGGTGCATGGGGGCGAGGTGGCAGGTGGCGCAACGGAGCCCCGGGCGGTGGCGGGGAGGACAGGCTGATGGTGTGTCCGAACCCGATGGCCATCATCTCCACCAGCATCATCGCGGAAAGCCCCCACAGCAGCTGCCCGGCCACCTGATAGCCGGGCACGTACCAGGTGTCATCGCCCACGCGGATGACGTCGGTGTGGGCGCGTTCATCGCGCAGCAGCATGCTCAGTGGCATCTCGAAGATATGCGCTATCTCGCCGGGGTCGGCGCGCAGCGGCAGGTCGGGAGCGATGCGTCCCACGAAAGGCGTCACGGTCATGCCGTGCAGCGAGATCACATCGCTCAGTTGCCCGTATATCTCCACTTCGCCGGAGGGCAGGGCCACTTCCTCCTCGGCCTCACGCAGCGCCGTGGCCAGCAGACTGATATCCTCCGGCTCCGCCTTGCCACCGGGGAAGGCGACCTGGCCGGCATGCTGACTCAGGTGACTGGCGCGTTGCGTGAGCAGCAGCGTCGGTTCCGGGCGGTCGATCAACGCGATGAGTACCGCAGCGCGTGGCTGGTCGTTGCTCACGATACGGGGGTGATGGGATTGCAGGCGCTGGCGCAGAGCTTCTAGCATGTCGGGTCCTCGTTGACCTTCATCTTGTGGCGTGGGATGTGAGGCGGTCAAGATGTGAGGTGACAGCCGGCCGAGTCAGCGGCACCATTTCCAGAAGCCGAGCCCGGGCATCGGCGTTCAAGAGTTTCACGGGAGAGCGAATGAACTACTGCAGCCATTGTGGTGAGACGGTGCGTCTGGCGGTGCCACAAGGAGATGATCGACTGCGCTACCTGTGTGATAGCTGCGGCACCATCCATTATCAGAACCCACGCATCATCGCCGGTACCCTGCCGATACGCGATGGCAAGGTGCTGCTGTGTCGCCGCGCCATCGAGCCGCGCCTGGGGTACTGGACACTGCCGGCCGGTTTCATGGAGAACGCGGAGACCACCAGTGAGGCCGCTGCCCGCGAGACGCGTGAGGAAGCTGGGGCCGAGGTCAATCTCCAGGGCCTCTACACCCTGATTGATCTGCCGCACATCAATCAGGTCTACATGCTGTTTCGCGCCGAATTGACCAGTGATTTCTCCGCGGGTATCGAGAGTCTCGAGGTGGCGCTGTTCGCCGAAGAGGAGATTCCCTGGCAGTCACTGGCCTTCCCGACCATGGAAGTGACGCTGAGGCGCTATTTCGAGGACCGTCGTGCCCGCCAGGGAGAAGGCGAATTCCCGTTGCATCTGGAACAGATCGATCTCGAGACGCGCGAGCGCTTCTTCAAGACGACACATCTGCCCAAGCACTGAGCGGGCCGTGGTCAGGCTTCACCCCGGGACCTGCCGTCGCTTGACGGCGTGACCGGGGTGGGCATCACACCTTCAGAAGCTTTCCAGTCGCCAGCAGTCAATCGGCACTTCCTCGTAGGGGTGCGCCTCGCGCAGTGCGGCCACTGCCGTGCGAATCAGCGCGTCCTCACACACCATCTCGACCTTGACCTCCTCGACACGTTCCAGCGTGCCGCGTTCGCCGATATGCGGATTGGCACCGGCCAGCGGACGAAACTGCCCCGTGCCGCGCGTCTCGAAGCAGCAGGCCTCGTACTCGCCCATGCGTCCGGCACCCGTGGCGAAAAGCGCTTCCTTGACACCTTCCAGTGCTTCGTGTGGAACGAAGAATGCCAGTTTGTACATGGTGGGCCTCCTTGAGGGACGTGACGGGCGATGAGCGCCAGGGCGCCAATCGCCCCAGGGAATGACGTGCGCTGGCGAGGACGCAGTCAAGCGTGGCAGAGCCTGCGCGGCGTCCCCTGATGATGGCATAATGCCCGCTGCAACGGCCAAGGACACTGCCATGCTCAAATGGATCAATATCTCACTGCTGCTACTGCTGGCTCTGCTCCAGTACCGGCTGTGGTGGGGCGAAAATGGCGTTACCGAATTGTTCGACATCCGTGCCCGCGTGCAGCAGCTCTCCAGGGAAGCGGCGCAGCTGGACAACCGCAATCAACGCCTGGGCGCTGAAGTGGTCGACCTCAAGAATGGTCTGGCGGCCATCGAGGAGCGTGCGCGCAACGATCTCGGCATGGTGCGCAAGGATGAGCAGTTCCTGTGGGTGCCCAACGTCGAGGTACCCAAGCGCCAGGTCTCGTCCGCGGATGAAGTGGCGGAAGGGGCGCTGGAAGGCAAGGGGCTGGAAGAGGGCCTGCCCAAGGTGCTCAACCCATGACTCGCATGAATGGTGCCCCGGCGCCGCGTCTCTGGTATCTGGTGCCCGCCGCAGGCGTGGGCAGCCGCATGCAGGCTGATCGTCCCAAGCAGTATCTGGAACTGACGCCCGGCGGCAGTGTCCTGGAGGCGACCCTCACCACCCTCAGGCGCGCATTGCCCGAGGCCGGATTGTGTCTGGTGCTGGGCGCGGAGGATGCCTATTTCACGCCGACGATGGTGCCATGGCAGGAGTGGCTGCGCGCCGATGGTGGCAGCGAGCGTGCCGACAGCGTGCTGGCGGGACTCGAGTGTCTGAGCCGAGTGGCGAGTGATGATGACCTCGTGCTGGTACACGATGTGGCGCGTCCCTGTGTCCGCGAGAGCGACATCCAGGCGCTGGTCAAGGCGGCACGCGAGAGTGATGACGGCGCCATCCTGGCCGCTCCCGCCAGTGACACCATGAAGCGGGCCGCTGCGCTGAGCCATGCCGTGGAACGTACCGAGGGCTCAGCGCAGCGCATCGCGCATACCGAATCCCGGACAGGGCTGTGGCATGCCTTCACGCCCCAGGCATTTCCGCTGGGCCTGTTGCGCACGGCGCTGCGTGCCGCCCTCGCGGAGCAGCCCGAGCGCATCACCGATGAGGCCTCGGCACTCGAGGCCTGTGGACGATCCCCCGTGCTGGTGCCCGCGGCGCGCGACAATCTCAAGATCACCCATCCGGAAGACCTCGCCATGGCGCGCCTGTTGCTGGCGGCCCGCGAGGATCACGCCGACAGACCCCGGACACCTGCCTGACATGATGGATCATCCCGTGACCCCCGACACTTCGAGTTCCACGACCTCCCCCGCGACCTCCGGGCATGTCCCGATGTCACTGCGCATCGGGCATGGCTTCGATGTCCACCGTTTCGGAGACGGCGATCATCTGATGATCGGCGGCGTGAAGATCCCCTACGAACACGGCTTCGTGGCGCATTCCGATGGCGATGTATTGCTGCATGCGTTGTGCGATGCGCTGCTCGGGGCCTGCGGGATGGGCGACATCGGCAAGCATTTCCCGGATACCGACAGCGAGTGGTCCGGGGCGGACAGTCGCGGCCTGCTGCGCCACGTCGTCGGGCTGATCAATGCCGCTGGTTTCGGGGTCGGCAATGTCGATCTCACCGTGATGGCGCAGGCCCCCAAGATGGCGCCGCACATCCAGGCGATGCGTGAGGTGATCGCCGAGGACCTGCGTGTGCCGGTGGCGGTCGTCAACGTCAAGGCCACCACTACCGAGCGTCTCGGTTTCACCGGTCGCAAGGAAGGCATCGCCGCCGAGGCCGTGGCGGTGCTTGGCAGGCTGCCCGCCGCGGGTGGAGCCGAGCATGTCTGAAGTGAATGCCATGTCTGAGCCGCCCGAGTCCGATGCGCTGTCTGTCGCGGCGCGAACGGCACTGGAAGCCGCCGGCAGCGAGCCATGGGTCAAGGAAGCCGAGCTGATGCAGCGCTGGCCGCATGCCCATGGGGGCCCGCTGGGCGCAGGTGACTTCCGACACACGCCGGAAGACTTTCGCGTCACGGAATTGATGGACTTCGTGCCCGAAGGTCACGGGGAGCACCAGTGGCTCTGGATCGAGAAGCGCGGTCTGACCACTGACGAGCTGTGCCGCGAACTGGCAGGTCTTTGTGACGTGGCACCGCGTGACATCGGCGTGGCGGGACTCAAGGACAAGCAGGCGATTACCCAGCAGTGGGTCTCGGTATGGTTGCCGGGGCGTGAAGCCCCTGAGCATCTGAGTGAGGCCTTGGCCGAGAAGGGGGCCCGCGTGCTGGCCAGCGTGCGGCACCCGCGCAAGCTCAAGCGTGGCGTGCATCGCGGCAATCGCTTTGCGCTGCGAGTGAGCGGCGAGGCCGTGGCCCATCCGGATTTCGAGACTCGCTGGCAGACATTGATACGCGATGGGGTGCCCAACTATTTCGGTCCGCAGCGTTTCGGGCACCAGGGGCATAACCTGGGGCGTGCACGCGCCGTACTGATACGTGGCTGGCGCAAGCGTGATGATCGCAGCGGCATGCTGCTGTCCACCGCGCGCAGCTTCCTGTTCAACGAAGTGCTGGCCGCGCGTCTCAAGGCTGGCTGCTGGGCGACGGCGTTGAGCGGTGAGGTGTTCGCGCTCGGCGGGACGGGATCGCGCTTCGTCACAGATGGCAGCGAAGCTGTCGAGACGCTGACCCGGCGCCTTGCCGACGGGGATATCCACCCCACGGGCCCGCTGTGGGGCACCGGCCGTGGCGAGTCCCATGCGCAGGTCGCGGCGCTTGAGCAGGTGCTGGCGTCCAGCTGGCCCCAGCTCTGTGACGGCCTCGAGAAGGCTGGCGTGAAGGCCGAGCGTCGGCCACTGCGCCTGATGCCTGCCAATGCCCGCCTGGAGTGGGCCATCACGCCGACCCAGGCCGATGCCGAGGCGACTGCGGCCAGTGCGTGGCTGCATTTCGATCTTCCGCGCGGCAGCTTCGCCACCGGCCTGTTGCGTGAGCTGATTGCCCACCCGCTGCTGTAGCGGCCTGCCCAGCGTGCGCCACGACATGACACCGCGATGAACATGAACAGGTGAGACGATGCGCAAGATTCTGCTTTCCAATGATGATGGGGTACATGCCCCCGGGCTCAAGGCCCTGCATGATGCGCTGTGTGATCACGCGCGAATTCGCGTGGTGGCACCGGACCGTGATCGTTCGGGTGCCAGCAACTCCCTGACCCTGAGTCGCCCGCTGATGCTGTCCGCGATGGACAACGGTTTCTACAGTGTCGACGGCACCCCTGCCGATTGCGTCTATCTGGGGGTCAACGGTGTCTGGGACGAGAAACCGGATATCGTGATCTCCGGCATCAACCACGGTGCCAACCTGGGAGACGATGTGCTGTATTCCGGCACTGTGGCAGCGGCGATGGAAGGCCGCTCGCTGGGCATGTCGGCGATCGCGATGTCGCTGTGTGGCAAGACCCATTTCGAGACGGCAGGGCGTGTGGCGGCGAGTCTGGTCGGCGCGGCCGAGACGCTGGCCTTGCCGCCGCGTTCGCTGCTCAACGTCAATGTGCCGGATGTTCCCTGGCACGAGATCCGCGGATTTCGCGTCACGCGTCAGGGGCATCGTGGTCCGGCGGGCGCACCGATCGCCGTGCAGGACCCTCGCGGGCGCACCCGGTACTGGATCGCGCTGGCCGGGGACGGAGTCGACGATGGTGAGGACACCGATTTCGCGGCCATCGCGGCCGGCTATGTGTCCATCACGCCGTTGATGACCGACCTGACCTCCCATGCGGCGCGTCAGGATGTGGAGCAGTGGCTGGAAGCACTGAGTTGACCTCGCGCGCCACCGCCTGGCGGTCAGGGGTGTCGGGGATCGATCAGCAAGCCGGCGCAGGCGCGTCGGTCGACAGGATGTAATTCGATGTCATGAAGGACGTGTATCAGAACGGTTTTCCCACAGTGCAGTCTGAGAGTGGGCAAGCCATGGCGGATTCGTCGGCCACTCGAACCTCATCGCCACCGGTGCCCATGCGCCTGGAGCGCCCGAATGCCGCGCAGTTGAGCGGTATCGGCATGACCTCTCAACGAACGCGTGATCGCATGGTCACGCGACTGGAAGAGGCTGGCATCCAGGACGAGCGGGTACTGGATCTGATGGCGGCGGAACCGCGCCATCTGTTTCTCGATGAGGCGCTGGCGCATCGCGCCTATGAGGATACCGCCCTGCCGCTGGGGCAGGGGCAGACATTGTCGCAGCCCTACATGCATGCCCGCATGACGGAGCTGGCTCTGGCCTCGGCACCGCGCCCGCGCGAGCAGTGTCGGGTGCTGGAGGTCGGCACCGGTTCGGGCTACCAGACCCTGCTGCTGGCGCGGCTGTTCGGTCAGGTGGCCTCGCTGGAGCGCATCGCCTTGTTGCATCTGCGTGCCCGGCAGCGGCTTGAGTGGTTCGGGCTGGACAATGTCCAGCTGCGTCACGCCGATGGCGGGCACGGCTGGCAGACCACGGCGCGTGAGACGGCCGCACAGGAGTCGGTGACCCTGCCGGGGTTTGATCTGGTGGTGGTGACGGCATGTGCCTCGCACTTGCCGCAGGCATTGCTCCAGCAGCTGGCACCGGAGGGAGTGATGATCGTGCCATTGGCGGAAGACGGCAGTGATCGTCAATGGCTGACACGAGTGCGCCACGTCGGCGACACTCAGGATATTCAGCGGCTCGAGGCTGTGCGCTTCGTGCCGTTGCTCGAGGGAGTGATCAGGTGAAACGAGCATTGAGCGTGTTCTTCAAGGGGGCGGGCATGGGCGCAGCCGATGCCGTGCCCGGTGTCTCGGGAGGCACGATAGCCTTCGTGACGGGCATCTATGAAGAATTGATCGAAACCATCAAGCGCTTCGGACCTTCCGCCATCGGTGTCTGGCGTCAACAGGGCGTCAAGGCGTTGTGGCAGCACTTGAATCTGGCGTTCTTGCTACCGCTTGCCGCCGGCATTCTCGCCAGCCTGATCAGCGTGGCGCACCTCGTCACCTGGCTGATGGAGGCGCAGCCGCTGCTGCTCAATGCCTTCTTCTTCGGTCTGGTGGTGTGTTCCGGTGTGGTCGTGGCGCGGCGCATTACCGGCTTCAGGGTCGGGTATCTGGTGTGGCTGGTGCTGGGGTTGGTACTGGCCAGTCAGCTGCCCAGCCTTCTGCCAGCGGGCACTGATGCGCCCTGGGTCATCGTCGCCGGGGGGGCCATCGCCATCAGTGCCATGTTGCTGCCGGGCGTTTCCGGCAGCTTCCTGCTGTTGACCATGGGCCTCTATGGCACCGTGATGACAGGTATCAAGAGCTTCGATCTGACGCTGATCCTGTTGTTCGGAAGTGGCTGCGCCATCGGACTGTTCACCTTCTCGCGTGTACTGTCATGGTTGTTTCGTCACCATCACACCGCGACACTGATGCTGCTGGTCGGCTTCATCCTCGGCTCGCTGCCGGTGCTGTGGCCCTGGCGCACGATCACCGATTATCGACTGGGCCCCAAGGGGGAGCAGGTACCGCTAGATTATCAATTCATGATGCCGGAGACCTATACCAGCGTGACGGGTGAGCCTGCCCAGTTGTGGGCGGCGCTTGCCCTGATGCTGGCAGGTATCCTGCTGGTCTGGTTCGCGGGTGAGCGCTCAGGACCGGATGATTCTTCCAGTGATTCCCGCAAGGAGCAGGAACATGCCTGACATGATGGACAAGGGATTCAAGCTGGCGCTGGCGGGTCTGGCGCTGGGCGCTCTGACGGCGTGCAGTACCGCCACGACGCGTCCGCAGATCCAGGATCTCAGTGGTGGCACGACACGCATCACCGCAGACAGCTATACGGTTCAGCGCGGTGACACGCTCTATGGCATCGCCTGGCAGAGTGGCCAGGACTTCCGTGACGTGGCGCGCATGAATGGCCTGCGCCCGCCCTACACCTTGCAGCCCGGGCAGACTTTGCGCCTCGACCCTCAGGCACCGTTGCCCGCAAATGCCGGCATCTCCCGTACGGCCGGCACGGCATCGGGGTCGGCATCAGGCACGGGCGTGGTGGCGACCGGGCTTGGCGGCAGCGACGACGCCATCGCCAGCGGCGGCGAGGTGCCGGACTGGCTGGCTCCGGATGAGTCGGCCATTGCTCAGCAGAAGCAGCGTGCTTCCCAGGCGCAGTCCCTGACCACCGGTAGCGGCGGCGTTGCGGCGGCTGCCACGGGCGCGGCCGCTGCTGCGGGCGTCGGCCCGGGGCCCGTGTATCAGGAAGGCAGTGAAGAGGCGCTGGCGGAGTCTGCGCGTGCACAGGCCGCGGACGAAGCTTCCCGAGCCGGCGAGGCACTGGAGAGTGCCGGCAGCAATGCCCAGGCCAGGGCGAGTGAGGCCGAGGCTGCTGCTCGCAAGGCGGCGCAGGAGAAGGCGGATCGCGAGAAGGCCGAGCAGCTGGCAGCGGCCAAGGCCGAGCGTGACAAGGCGGCGGCAAACGTGAAAAGTGCCTCCGACAAGGTTGAAAAGGGGACCAACGTTGCGGGCGCCACACCCGAGGCGGCACCGGCCAAGAAAACCTATGTGCCGGTAAAAAACGTTGACTGGCAGTGGCCTACGCAAGGCGAGATCATCGGCAAATTCGGTGAGTCCGAGAGTGTGACGGGCGGCATTGATATCGCTGGTCAAAAGGGGCAACCTGTCAAGGCAGCAGGGCCGGGGATTGTGGTCTACGCGGGGAGTGGAGTGCGCGGTTACGGCAACCTCATCATCCTCAAGCACAATGACCGTTATCTGAGTGCCTACGCCCACAACGACAGCCTCCGCGTCTCGGAGAATGATGTTGTCGAGGCCGGACAGGTAATCGCCACTCTGGGAGCCACTGACGCCGAACGTGCGCAGCTGCATTTCGAGATCCGCGAGGATGGGCAGCCGAAGGATCCCTTGAAGTTCCTGCCCAAGCGCTGACGTCCACCGCTGCCACAACAAGAAGTTCCTGGCACCAGACCAGAGACAACGGGGTATCGACATGAGCATGCTGGAAAAGGATATCGATCAGGCCGAGGTGGAGCTGTCCCTCGATGATGTCGAGGAAGACGATACGCTTGAGGCTGAAGCGGAAGAGGCGGCATTCGAACGCGCCCTGAACCGTGAAGAGCGCAAGCACTACCAGAGCCTGGATGCAACGCAGATCTACCTCAACGAGATCGGCTTCTCGCCATTGCTCAAACCGGAAGAGGAAGTCTATTTCGGGCGACTGGCGCAGGCGGGAGACCCTGCCGGTCGGCAGCGCATGATCGAATCCAACCTGCGTCTGGTGGTCAAGATCGCGCGGCGCTATCTGAATCGCGGATTGTCACTGCTCGACCTGATCGAGGAGGGCAATCTGGGCCTGATACGCGCGGTGGAGAAATTCGACCCCGAGCGCGGTTTCCGCTTCTCGACCTACGCCACCTGGTGGATCCGTCAGACCATCGAGCGCGCGTTGATGAATCAGACGCGCACCATCCGGTTGCCGATTCATGTCGTGAAGGAACTCAACATCTATCTGCGCGCTGCTCGCCAGTTGACGCAGAAGCTTGACCACGAGGCGACGGCTGAGGAAATCGCCGATTTCCTCGACAAGCCGGTGGAGACGGTCAAGAAGATGCTGGGGCTCAATGAGCGAGTGTCCTCGGTGGACTATCCGATGGGCGGCGAGAGTGACAAGCCGTTGATCGAGACGATCGCCGATGAAAATGACACCAGCCCCGAGTCCAGTCTGGTCGATGTCGACGTCAAGGCACATGTCGATGAGTGGCTGGCGGAGCTGACCGACAAGCAGATGGAAGTGGTGGTACGCCGCTTCGGGCTGCGGGGGCACGAAGCCGCCACGCTGGAGGAGGTCGGCGAGGAGATCGGTCTGACGCGTGAGCGAGTGCGTCAGATTCAGGTCGAGGCGCTCAAGAAACTGCGTCGCATGCTCGAGAAACAGGGCCTGTCGCTGGAATCCATCTTCGAATGATTCGCTGACATGTCATTGACGGGACTGGCAGCTGTCATCGTCTGGCCCGATATCCGTGACATCCTGCTGGATAGTGGATGCAACACGACATGAAAACGGCCCCCCGCTTGCGGGCGGGCCGTTTTCATATTTTCTGAGCATTGGTTTGGCAGGCTATGGGGTTGGCAGAAAGATGACGGTGCATATGATTCGACACCGGGGCCGTGTTGCATTGTTGCTGGGGTGGAAACGCTGTAAGGCAAATGAAGTTAGCCAACTAACTGGACGCCTTGCAAGGCGACGATTAGACTGAGTCCTTTTTCCACGACCCGCCCCCGAAGGGGCTGATGCCGTCATCAGCCGGCCCGTGAAACGACCTTATCTCCCCTTGCCTTGGTGCCTTAGGCGCATCATGCAGGTCACGACTGACTGTTACCGATCAGGAATACGCATACATGGCCAACATACGCATACTGCCTCTGGTGCTGGCGATGGGTTTCGCGACCCAGGCCCAGGCTGCCGATCTGCTCGACATTACCCGTGATGCGCTGACCCACAATGCCAGCCTGTCGTCCTCTCGCTCTCTGTATCAGAGCGTCGAGGACAACGAGCGGATCGAGCTTTCGGATCTGCTGCCACAGATATCGGCCACCGGCACCGTGTCACGCACCGATGTCACGGGCAATTCCCAGAGCGGTGTGGAAGGGGATTACACCGACAGCAACATCGTGCTCAACGTGAATCAGCAGCTGTTCGACGCTGCCGACTGGTATGAGCTGGCGACCAGCAAGGACAGTACCGAGCAGCAGAAACTGCTGCTGGATTCCGATCAGCAGCAGCTGTTGTACGATGTGGCCTCCGCGTACTTCACCATCCTCAACAACCGGGATGTGCTGGATGCGCGCATCGCGCAGGAGAAGGCCTTTTCCCGTCAGCTGGATCAGGCCAATCAGCAGTTCGAGGTCGGGCTGATCGCGATCACCGATGTCCAGGAGGCCAGAGCGTCCTTTGATGACGCACGCGCCCAGCGGATTGCCGCGGAAGCCGACCTGCAGGTCAGCTTCGAGGCACTTCAGCAATTGACCGGCCAGCAATACGATTCCATCGATGGGCTGGAAGAGGATCTCGCCATCGAAGCGCCGGTGCCCGCCAGTCGTGGCAAGTGGGTCGAGATGGCGTTGGTCAACAATCCCTTGATCGGTGCCGCGCAGAAGGGTGTCGATGTCGCCAAGGGTGACGTCAAGACCTCGCGTGCCGGTCATCTGCCGGAAGTCGGTGCCTTCGCGACCTACTCCTATGATGAAACCGACGTCGCATCCTCCGGGGGATATCAGGAATACAACCAGATCGGTATCCAGGCGTCATTGCCGATCTATACCGGTGGTCGCACTTCCGCGCAGGTACGCCAGAGCACGCACCTGCTGGAGCAGAGCCAGTACGACCTGCTGGACCAGCAGCGTTCCACCACCCAGAGCGTGCGTTCGCTCTACAGTCAGGTCCGCAGCGACGTCCTGACGGTCAAGGCGCGCAAGCAGGCCATCGTCTCCAGCCGCAGCGCGCTGGAAGCCACGCGCTCGGGGTATGAAGTCGGTACCCGTAACATCGTCGATGTGCTGGATGCCGAGCAGGCGCTCTATCAGGCCCTGGCGGACTATGCCTCCTCGCGTTACACCTACGTGCTGGATCTGCTCAACCTGCGCCAGGCGGCGGGCATCATCGACGTCAACACCGTGCGTGATCTGAACGAGAGCCTCAAGCGCGATCGTCAGGTATCACTGGTTCTGCAGGACGAAGACGACACCGAGCTGGATGGCCCGGCCCAGTGATCTGATACTGGCCTGACCGACTTCTCCTGACACCCCCATCGGCCATTGCCGGTGGGGGTGTTCGCGTATCGGGGGGGCAGAAATCTCGCCGTGAAGCGTGAAGGACAACAGCTGTGATGCTTGTCTGGAGGAATATGCCATTGATTTGATGAAAACCAGAGATAACGTCAAGAAGTTGGCTTGATGTTTGGTGGTTTTCACCGTGACCTTGGCGCGATGATGGAAAATAATTGATGGCTGGAGAACGCCTGCTCCGGTTGGCCGCCTCCTTTTCATGGTGCGTGCCTTGCTCGCTCGTTGGCAGGTCCCAACTTGCTGCGTCACCCGTGCGTGATTCGTCGTGTCTGTCCCTCTTTCTCATTGTCTGGAGTTGCCTCATGTCCCGCCCGTTGCGTGCTGATATTGATCTGGATGCCCTGCGCCACAATTATCAGCTGGCCTGTGAGCTGGCGCCGAATTCCCGCTCGCTCGCCGTGATCAAGGCAGACGCCTATGGCCACGGGGCCGTGGCATGTGCCCGTGCGCTGGCAGATCTGGCACCGGCATTTGCCGTCGCGACCATCGAAGAAGCGCTCGCGCTGCGCGAAGGCGGTATCACGCACCCGGTGGTATTGCTCGAAGGTATCTTCGAGGCATCGGAATACCAGCTGGCGGCGCAGCATGACTTCTGGTGTGCCATCCACAGTGAATGGCAGCTGGCCGCCCTGGAGGCGGCAACGCTCCCCGGGCCGATATCCTGCTGGATCAAGTTCGATTCCGGCATGCATCGTCTCGGCTTCGATGCCGAGCAGGCCAGGGCGGTCAAGGAACGCCTGGTGGCGAGTGGAAAGGCGCAGGACCTTCACCTGATGACGCATTTCGCCACGGCCGACAGCCTGACGCCCGATTATTTCCAGCATCAGATGGCGGCAGTGGAAGCGCTGGCCGCTGAGCTTGCCCTGCCACTCTGTCTGGCCAATTCCCCGGCGACGCTTGCCTGGCCGCAATCGCATGCCGCCTGGAATCGTCCCGGCATCATGCTGTACGGCGCGGACCCGCTGGAAGGGGCCAATGATGCCAGCCGCCGTCTGAAGCCGGTGATGACCCTGTCTTCCGCCATCATTGCCGTACGCGAGATCGCCATCGGCGAGCCGGTGGGCTATGCCGGACGTTTCGTGGCGACGCGTCCGACACGTATCGGTGTCGTCGCCTGTGGCTATGGGGATGGCTACGATCGCCATGCGGTGGACGGGACCCCCGTACTGGTCGATGGCCAGGAAACCGTGCTGGCCGGCAAGGTGTCGATGGACATGCTGACGGTGGACATCACCGACCTGCCGGAAGCGGGCGTCGGTTCTCGCGTGGTGCTGTGGGGCGAGGGATTGGAGGTCAATCGCGTGGCCGCCAGTTGTGACACCATCAGCTATACCCTGCTGACAGGGGTCCTGCCGCGTGTTCCCAAGCATTATCACGGTGGTCAGGCACGCGAGGCGGACCCGATGGCCTCTCAGGCAGTGGATACGTGCGCCTGACCTGACGGCAGGGCTCGGGCGGTCTACAATGGCCGCCGTTGCCCGTTGAACGAGAGAGTCATGGCCAAGAAGACCTACCCCGAGAGTTTTGCGCATCCCCGTTACTGGCCGGCCTGGCTGGGAATCGGGGCCATGAAGGCCTCGGCCTTCCTGCCCTGGTGCGCCAAGCTGTGGCTGGGGCGCGGCATCGGTGAGCTGGCATGGCGTTTCGGCAAGCGTCGTCGCCATATCACGGACACCAATCTCAAGCTGTGCTTCCCCGAATGGAGCGAAGCGGAGCGTGCGCGTCAGGTACGCAAGACCTTCCATGCCAACGGTATCGGCATCTTCGAGACCGCCACGGGGTGGTGTCGAGACCCGGAGCACATGCGCGACCGCGTGACCTTCAAGGGTCAGGAGCACATGGAGCGCGCCATGGCGCAGGGCAAGGGCGCGCTCATCGTGGGCATCCATTTCTCGACACTGGATCTCGGTGGCGCACTGCACTCGCTGTTCTTCCCGGCCGATGTCGTCTATCGCCCGCATGACAACCCGCTGTTCGAGCGTTTCATGACGCGCGCGCGCAATGGCATCTTCGGCACCGCCATCGACCGCCATGACCTGCGGGGTGTGGTGCGCCGCATCAAGAGCGGGCATGGCGTGTGGTATTCGCCGGATCAGGATTTCGGTCGGGACGTCAGCGTCTTCGCGCCGTTCTTCGGTATCGATGCCGCCTCCATCAAGCTGACGGCCAAGATCGCCCGCATGACAGGGGCGCCGGTGATGCCCTTGATGTTCCATCGCAATCCGGACAATCGTACCTATACGCTGGAGTATCTCCCGGCACTCGTCAACTTCCCGAGTGGCGATGATGTCGCGGATGCCACGCGCATCAATGCCTTCATCGAGGGGGCGATCCGCAAGCATCCCGAGCAGTACCTGTGGTTGCATCGCCGTTTCAAGACTCGTCCAGAGAAATCCGATCCGTCCCTGTATTGAGGTGAACCATGAGCAATGACACGTCTTCTCTCGCCACTCTGGCCGATGTCGAAGCACGCCTGGCGGCCGGCGATACCTTCGTCCTCAATCAGATTGCGCAGTGGTGCCCGGACTGCACCGTGCGTCAGCGTCCGGCGCTGCCGGCCTTCGAGGCGGCTCTGGCGCGAGGTGGTCTGCCGCTGGTGACCCTGTGCGTGCAGGAGACTCGCGGAGTCTATCTGAGTGAGGCACATGCGCAGCTGAGCGAGCGCATCGGTGGGGCGGGCTATCCGCGTACGCTGCTGGTGAAGGAAGGGCGGCCTGCCAGCGTGGACAGTGGCCTGAATCGGGTCGAGGTCATGAGCGAGCCGGAGCTCATCGCCTATGCCGAGGCCATGATCGCGGCGCTGTAAACGTCACTTGAGCCCATGTGTGAGCCGACGAGATCTGCCGTGACGCGACACGCATGGGCATCATCGAAAACGCCCCGCCAGGAACTTCCTGGCGGGGCGTTTTCGATGGAGATCAGGCGGCACCCGACAAGCAGCGCCACTTGTCCGAGCTGCATGCGTGCGGCCAACCGGATGCCGCCTGCCGTGTGCCTGAAAATAGACCTGCGGATGATGAGGGAGGCTTTCAACCCGCGCGGGAAAATCTTTTACCGATTCGAGACATGGCCTTGACTTTACTTGTATTGATTACCATCTTCACATGGACAAGGTGATCAAGCGGTCTGTCGTGACTCCGCCCTCTGGCAATCACGTCAGCTGCCACACCTGATGAGCGAAGGGCGAGCGCGTCGAATGAGACGCCACATGCAGAGGCAGTCGTCGTGCCGCTGCGGTCGTCGCCCACTACCGGTTCTCCATGACATAAGGAATTGCCATGCTCAACTATGCCATCATCTTTCTGATCGTTGCCGTGATTGCCGCCGTACTCGGCTTTGGCGGTATCGCAGGTACTGCGGCCACCATCGCCAAGGTACTGTTCGTCGTCTTCCTGGTGCTGTTCCTGGTGTCGTTCTTCAAGGGGCGTCGCAAGCCCTGATACGGACGGCTTTCATCACGACGCAAACGCCCGCAGACGGTAGCGACCGCTGCGGGCGTTTGCGTGTTCATCAGGCCAGCACGTCACCACGGGGTACCTGGCAGCGTCAGACGATGATGCCCGGCCTTGAGGCCCTGCTCGATGAAGCGCCTGTCCACCTCGAACTGTGCCTGGGCAAGGATGGCCTCCACCACCTTGTCGGCATGTTGTTGCAGCAATGCCAGTTGCGCGTCATCGCTGCCCAGCAGTGACAGTGTCTTGAGCAGCGAGAGCAGCGCCAGACAGATCGAGAGGTCATCACGACCATAGTGCAGGATGGGGGAGATGCTGCGGTAGAGCAGACTGTCGAAGCTCTCCATCTCCCAGCTGACCCGTATGTGATCTTCCTCATCCACGCAGCAGTTGCACAGGGGCAGCTGCATGCGCTCACTGAGCAGTTCGGTGAGTTGATGCAGGCACAGGCGTGCGGTGCCCGGATCATTGATGCCGGGAGACAGCGCCTTGATGGCGACTTCCATCAGCTGGGTTAGGCCGTGCTCGTGAAGGTCATCGACGGATTCCCCATCCAGATAGCCCAGTGCCGCGCGCAGCTTCTTGATCAGTCCTGCCTGATGGTGCTCATCGAGCTCATCACCCGCCGAGACGCCTTCGGGCAGGCCCGCAGGCCATTCGATGCGCATCAGCGGCATGCCACTGACGATGAAGGCCCCGAGCGCGAAGTCCAGGTGCACGATCATGTCGTGGTCGATGGCCAGCTGGCGAAGGGCCGCGAAATCGACCTGCTGCACATAGCCGCGTCGCTTTGCTCTCAGCAGCTGGCAGCGTGACGTGTCGCGAGTGATCTGGCGCTCGCCGAAACCGTCGTGGCGATTGCGCTCTCGCAGTCGTTCAAGCGAGACCCGCGTGCGCCCGGACAGGCGGCGAGCCACGGCATTGATCTGCACGGACTGTGATGCCTGGTGGATGAAGTAGATGAACATCCCCAGGCAATTGACCATCATCAACACGCCCAGATAGACCGCGATGGAGCGCCATAGCGTTGGCGAATCGCCGGTATTGGGTACCATCAGGTTGATGAGCAGGAACAGCAGACTGCCCAGATAATGTCCCAGCACCAGCTGATGGTGACGCTCGGTCACCAGCCCCAGCAGCAGCTTGTGGGAGAACTGTGCGCCCGCCTGGGTCAGCACGCTCATCACCATGGTGAAACTGAAGACCATCAGCGAAATGAGCCCGCCGACCAGTGCCGCCAGCAGGGTGCGCGGCGTGTCGTGCTCCTTGAAGGTCAGGGCATTCAGCATCTCGCTGGCTGGCAGTTCATGTGGCTCGGGGAGGCCGGAAGGCAGCACCGAGATCAAGCCAAGCAGGATATAGAGCGTCGCCAGCAGGCTTGGCAGATAGGCGATGCTGGTGGTGAAGGTGCGTAACCACATCAGCGGCTGTTGCAGCCAGCGATTCATGGGCAATTCCTGATCCTGTGAGTGGCGCAACGGCGTGTGCGACGGACGGCCGTGAGTGACGGCAAGCATTCGCCCCGTTATCTCCCGTGTTCGGCCTGACTGCAAGTGCCAGAGGCGACGCGGGAGCGCCCTTGTGAGGCTTGCCTCAAACGCAGGACGCCCTTGCGGCGTCAGCGGCAAGGGCGTCCTGGTCAATCCAGCGGTTCAGATCACCGGATCAGGCATCGATACGCTTGTACTTCATGCGCTTGGGCGCATCGTTGCCGACACGCGCATGGTAATCCTCTTCGTACTCGCTGTAGCTGCCCTCGAAGAACACCACGTTGGAGTCCCCTTCGTAGGCGAGGATGTGGGTCGCGATGCGATCCAGGAACCAGCGGTCGTGCGAGATGACCAGTGCACAGCCCGGGAAGGCGAGCAGCGCCTCTTCCAGTGCACGCAGGGTCTCGATGTCCAGATCGTTGGACGGCTCATCCAGCAGCAGCACGTTGGCGGCCTGCTTGAGCGTCTGCGCCAGCTGCAGACGACCACGCTCACCACCGGACAGATCAGACAGACGCTTCTGCTGATCCGTGCCCTTGAAGTTGAAGCGGCCGACATAGGCGCGCGAGGAGACTTCATGGCCATTGATGTTGAGCATGTCCTGGCCACCGGAGACGGCTTCCCAGACAGTCTGATTGTCTTCCAGGCCATCACGCAGCTGCTCGACGTAGGCGATCTTGACGGTCTCGCCCAGCACCACTTCGCCGCTGTCCGGGGTTTCCTTGCCGGTCACCAGCTTGAACAGCGTGGACTTGCCCGCACCGTTGCCGCCGACGATACCGACGATGGCACCCTGGGGAATGGTGAAGGACAGGTCGTCGAACAGCAGCTTGTCCTCGAAACGCTTGGTGACGTTGTGCAGCTCGATGACCTTGTCGCCCAGACGCGGTCCCGGCGGAATGTAGATCTCGTTGGTCTCGTTGCGCTTCTGGAAATCACCGGACTGCATTTCCTCGAAGCGGTTGAGACGCGCCTTGCTCTTGGCCTGACGGCCCTTGGGATTCTGGCGAACCCACTCCAGCTCCTGCTGGATGGCCTTGTTGCGTGAGGCTTCCTGCTTGGCTTCCTGCTGCAGGCGAGCGTCCTTCTGCTCCAGCCACGAGGAATAGTTGCCTTCGAAGGGAATGCCCTGGCCACGGTCGAGCTCGAGAATCCAGCCCGCGACATTGTCGAGGAAGTAACGGTCGTGGGTGATGGCGACCACGGTGCCGGCGTAATCGTGCAGGAAGCGCTCCAGCCAGGCGACGGACTCGGCGTCCAGGTGGTTGGTCGGCTCATCCAGCAGCAGCATGTCGGGGCTCGAGAGCAGCAGACGGCAGAGGGCGACACGGCGACGCTCACCACCGGACAGCACGCCGACATTGGCATCCCACGGCGGCAGGCGCAGCGCTTCGGCGGCCACTTCCAGCTTGCGCTCGAGGTTGTGGGCGTCGGAGGCCTGGATCAGGTCCTCGAGCTTGGCCTGACGCGCGGCGAGGGCGTCGAAATCGGCGTCCGGCTCGGCGTAGGCGGCATAGACTTCATCCAGCTCCGCCTGGGCATTCTTGATGTGGGCCAGAGATTCCTCGACGCACTCGCGCACGTTCTTGGAATCATCCAGCTCCGGCTCCTGGGGAAGGTAGCCGACATTGAGGCCCGGCATGGGACGCGCTTCGCCGTTGTAGTCCTGATCCACGCCGGCCATGATGCGCAGCAGCGAGGACTTGCCCGAGCCGTTGAGACCGAGCACACCGATCTTGGCACCCGGGAAGAAGGACAGCGAGATGTCCTTGAGAATCTCGCGCTTCGGGGGGACGACCTTGCCCACCCGGTTCATGGTATAGACGTATTGCGCCATGGAATCCCAATTTGGTTGGAGAATGGAATGACGCGCTGATGATAGTGCCCGTGGTCACGCTTGACCAGTCAAGGCCATCGTTGGCGTGACGGCGGCCATTCCATGGCCGGTTCGCTGACGGGGCTGAACCCCCTGGCCTTCACCGGGAAGCGGTGTGGCGAACCTTCCCTGAAGGGGCATCTCGAGGCCAGCCCCGGCCTCATCGCGAGGCGCTCACTCCTCCTCTCCCCAGTCACTGGCGTCCAGCAGGTCATCATCATCCGCTTCATCGTCCCAGCCTTCACGGATGGAGCGTGCCAGCGCACGTTCTTCCAGCAGGGCTTCGAGACGCTGGCGCGAGTCGCTGCGCTGGGGCCTGGCGGGGGTGGAGCTGGAAGACAGTTCGAAGTCCACGTCGTTGGTGGCTTCCTCCGCCAGGGCGGTAGCATCGATATCGTCGAGGAATTGTTCGCGGGCCATGGGCGGACCTCCCGATCATGAATCAGTCTGCCAGACGCGAGGCGTCAGACACCGCCTGCGGCGACCTGCCGAAGGCTCCTTCGCTATATAGCGCTGGTGAAGTTCGATGACAAGTCCTGTGTGCGTGGAAGCATGCTCTGGTGGGTCGCGGGGAAGTTTTCGTCCGCGCACGAACGCCAACGCCCACCGGGTGGTGGGCGTTGGCGAGTCGTTCATGACCGAAAGGAGGGGAGCGTGTCAGTGGTCACTCGACATCGCTCTTGCGGGCTTCCCGCAGGCGCTCCAGCTCCTCATGCGCGGTCATCAGGCTGGTGACATCCTTCTGGACACCGACGAAGTACTGGAGATTGTCGTGCTCGTCGAAGACCGGTGTCATGGAGAGTTCGTTCCAGAACAGGCTGCCATCCTTGCGATAGTTGCGCAGTATCTCGCGGCACGGGCGCTTGTCGCGCAGCGCGGCACGGATGTTGTCCAGCTGTGGCTGGTCACGGTCGTCATTCTGCAGAAAACGGCAATCGCGGTAGAGAATCTCGTCGGCGCTGTAACCGGTAAGGCGCTCGAAGCCCTGATTCACGTAGATCAGGATGTTCTCGTCACCTTCCTGTTCGGCCACCACGATGCCATCGTCCGAGGCATTCACCACTCTCTCGAGCAGCTCGGGGCTGATCATGTGGGGTCTTTTCATCTGGCACTGATCCTTGCGGCTAAAGAACCCGGCCCTTGTGACCGAGCCCGAGAGTACGGGTATCGGGTGCCTGTCCGTGTGCCCGGACATTCCAGCACCATCATCGGTTTCACTATGGCGGGGAGACGCGGCTTATGCAATCGCAGCCGCTAATGTGTCGGGGGCCAGCGCCTGTCCCGGGCCCCCGTCGCGAGGTTTGGCAGACCGCTCTGTCCGGTATCAGTCGTCTTCCACTTCTGGCAGATGTTGCGCACACAGGGCGGCCGCCGTGGCGACACCAGCCAGAATCAGCAGCAGCCACTCGCTGCCCAGCCATTGGGCCAGACCGCCGATGGCCAGACCCAGCACCAGCATCAGCACGCCGGTGAGGGTATTGGACAGAGCCACGTAGAGCGCGCGATTGTCAGCGCTGGCGAGATCCACCACGTAAGTCTTGCGTCCCAGGCGGATGCCGGAATGTGCGATCACCAGCAGCCCGTAGACCACGGCATAACTCCAGACGCTGTCGGAAAGCGCTCCGGGCCACCACACCATGCTGCCGGCCAGCGCGCAGCACACGGCGGCACCGGCGCCGGCGTTGCGCATCACGCGCCGACTCGAGGTATCGGCAAGCTTGCCCCAGATGGGGCTGGCGACCATGCCCGCCAGGCCTGACACGACCACCAGTACCCCGAGTCCGCCGAGGCTTTCGCCACTCTGCTGCTGGCCCAGCAGCGCGATGTAGGGGAGGGCCAGGGCACTTGAGAGCAACAGCGCACGCGCCAGATTGAAATTGCGGAAGGCGGCGTCATGGCGCAGCTGGCTGAACCCCTGGCGCACGGTGTCCCAGGCATTGGCACCGCCGCTGGTGGCGCCGCGATCTTCCTTGATCAGCGCCGCGCAGAAAGCATTCAAACTCCAGCCCAGTGCCGCGATCGCCATCAGGGTGGCAAGCACCTGTTGACCGGGCTGTTCGCCCAGCAGCATCAGAACACCCCCCGCGAGCAACGTCATGGCGCCGGCCAGGCTGCCACTCCATCCCATCAGGCGGCCACGGCGCTGCTTGGCGATCGTCTTGCCCAGCACGTCCTTGGTGGCGATGGAGGCCACGCCACGCCCCAGTGACAGCACGACCAGACACCCCAGCACCAGGCCACCGGCCAGGCTGCCGCCCAGGCCACTGTCACCGTCGCCTCGAGAGAGCAGCGTGATGATCACCAGGCTGAAGGCCATCAGCGCTTGCAGCACGGACCCCGCGACCCAGACCCATTTGCGCCGCGGGAGCGGGCGGATGAAGCCCGCCACCACCAGTTGCGGCAGCAGGGCGCCGGCTTCACGAATCGGCACCAGCAGCCCCACCATCCACACCGGGGCGCCGATCAATCCCAGCAGCCACGGCAGCACCAGGCGTGCACTTGCCAGCTCGTCGGCCAGCTTGGTCCCCAGCGAGGCCAGCAGATGGCGCCAGACATTGCCGGGCTGCTGATGGCAGGCATCCTCGGAGATATCCTTGCACATGCGCGAGTCTTCATCGCCGGTCATGCGCTCGAAGAAGCGGCTCTGGGCGCCGCTGGTGGTGTCCTTGTCCTGGTCCTGCTCCGGGCGTTGTCCCGTGGCGTGCTCCTTCTGGGGGGCAGGCGTCCCTGTCATCGTGGCCTCCGTCGAGGCATCTGACGAGGGGCTTGAGGCCGAGCGTGAGGCCGAGCGCGAGGAGGGAGACGATGGGGACGAGGACGATGACGGGTCTGACATGCATGGCTCCGAAGGTCGGCGGCTGAAACCTCATTATTCCGTGCCCGTGCGGGGATGCCCAGTGCCAGTTGTCGACGCTCTCATCCCTGCACGCATTTCGGCATTGACCCGAACGCCTCGCTGCAGTGAAGTGGGAACGGCAACTCTTCACTCACGATTGGAACGCTCGCTCTCATGGATCAACCGTCCACGCTCAAGATTCGCATTCACTACTGCACCGGCTGCAACTGGCTGCTGCGCGCGGCCTGGTATGCCCAGGAACTGCTCTCCACCTTCGGGGAAGCGCTGGATGAGGTCGCTCTCGCACCCAGTCACGGCGGGCACTTCGAGGTGCTCTGCCAGCCTGCGCCTGACGCCGAATGGCAGGTGCTCTGGGAGCGCAAGCGGGATGGCGGCTTCCCGGACAGCCGTGACCTCAAGCAACGCGTGCGTGATGTGCTCGACCCGGAGCGCGATCTCGGCCATATCGACCGCGCCAGCCGCGAACAGGGCACTCCGACACCGTGACGAGTGCCCCGATCCGCGTCACCACCATTTCTTGCGCTTGAGCAGCCACATCTGCATCGCGACCACCCCAAGCGTCATGCCGACGAACAGCGTGAAGCCCCATGGGCTCTCGCTGCCGGGAATCCCGCCGACATTGACGCCCAGCAGTCCGGTGAGGAAGCCCAGCGGCAGGAAGACGGCGGTGATGACGGAGAGCAGGTACATGCGCTGGTTGAGCTGTTCGTTGTGCTCACTCATGCGCTGCTCGTGAAGGATCAGGGCGCGTTCCTGCATGGCCTGAAAGTCCTCCACGTAACGCGACAGCTGGTTGGCGATCTCGCGCAGGTCCAGTCGCGCCTGCTCATCGATCCACAAGGGCCCCTGAGCCAGCTGGGCCAGGCAGTCGCGCTGAGGCCCCATGAAGCGCCGCAGGGTGATCAACGGGCGGCGCAGCCGCGTGATGTCGTCGGGATCGATCTCCACGTCATTGAGCTGATCCTCCTCGAGGATCGCCAGTTGATCGTCAAGACGGTGGCTGAGCTCGGCGACGCGATCGACCAGCGCATCGCTGATCATCGCCAGCAGCCAGGAGATGTTTTCGGCTCCCTGGCCGGCTTCCAGCAGCTCACGCACCTGGGTGATCGACTGGAAGGGGCGGCGGCGCAGGGTGATCAGGCGAGTCGGGCTCATCCACAGGCGCAGTGACAGCAGGTCTTCCGGCGCGGCACCCGGGTTGAGATTGATGCCGCGCAGGGTGGTGACGATGCCGCCGCCGAAACGTGCGACGCGTGGGCGTGTGTCCAGCTCGGTGAGGGCCTCGATGCTGGGATCATCCAGCTGCGCGATGCCAGCGAGATAATCATTGACGTCGCCTCGCGTGTAATCGAGGTGCATCCAGATCAAGGCCTCCGGCTCCTGCCAGGCCTGGCGCAGCTCATCATCGCTCAAGAGGGTCGCGCTGCCCTTGCCGTCGAGACGGTAGGCGCTGACCAGCGCCGTGGAGGGGGGATCGGGCTGCGGGTTGGCGTGCGGTAGCTGCGAAGAGGGGCTGGTGGTCATCGTAAAGCGTCCTTTGCGTACACGGGCTTGCAGCTGCACGCCACGCGCGCGATGCTCAAGCCTGCGACGCGCATGGCGGGCATGGGCGTCAGGTCGACACCGCCAGGATGGCGGTGTCCGAATTGCGAGGAAGCATGCCATGAGTCAGGACAGGGAGGCCATGCTCTATGGTCTGGGAGCGGTCGGGTTGTGGTCGACCGTGGCAACGGCCTTCAAGCTGGCGCTGGCGCAGATGTCGCCGCTGGAGCTGGTGTGGCTGGCAGCGCTGGTCTCCTGGCTGTTGATCGGCGTGCTGATGTGGCGTCAGGGTCGGCTGCGCGAGGCGCTCGCCAGCGGCTGGAAAGGCGGCTGGCGGACAGCGGCCTGGGCCGGACTGATGAACCCGGTCGGCTACTATCTGGTGCTGTTCGGCGCCTATGCACGTCTGCCGGGGCAGGAGGCCATGGCGCTCAACTATACCTGGGCACTGGCGATGGCCTTTCTTGCCGTGCCGATCCTCGCGCAGCGCCTGACGCGCATCGATGTCGCGGCAGGGCTGATCGCCTACGCCGGGGTGTGGACCATCGCCACCCGCGGGCAGGTGTTCGATGTCGCCTTCGCCGATCCCCTCGGCGTCGGACTGGCGCTGGGCTCGACCCTGCTGTGGGCCCTCTACTGGCTGCTGAACGCGCGGGATGCCCGCGCCCCGCTGGTCGCCCAGTGGCAGAACTTCAGCGTCGCCTTGCCGGTCCTGACCTTGCTGGTGGCCATCGGGCCGGGGTTTGGCAACTTCATCGGGGAAGACGCCAATCCTCAGGCGCTGATGGCCGGGCTCTATGTCGGCCTGTGCGAGATGGGCATCGCCTTCGTGCTCTGGCAGCTGGCGGTCCACAAGGTGTCGCGTACCGCCAAGGTCTCCAATCTGATCTTCCTGTCTCCCCCCGTGTCGTTGACGCTGCTGCACTTCATCGTCGGCGAGCCGATCCTGACCTCGACACTCGCGGGGCTGGTGCTGATTCTGGCAGGCCTGGGCCTGCAGCAGCTGCAGAAGGCGCCGGAGACACTGTCACACACGACATGAGCGCGCTCCGCCCGCGCCTGCATCCTCAGGGGCGTACTAGTCCGTGGGCAGGATCAGACGGCCGGCATCCACCACGATCAATGGGTCCGGCGTGCCGATCAGCCGTGTGTCCTTGCCGGGGTAGTCGAGCTGGCTGAGCACATGGCGCAGCGCGCCGATGCGAGCACGACGCTTGTCATCGGAGCGAATCAGCGTCCAGGGCGCGTGGCGACTGTGGGTACGCGCGAACATCGCCTCGGCCGCGGTGGTGTAGTCGTCCCACTTCTCCTGGGCCACGGCGTCCATCGGTGACAGTTTCCAGCGCGTCAGCGGGTCGGCGGCGCGCTTGGCGAAACGATTGGACTGCTCTTCCCGGGAGACCGAGAAATAGAGCTTGACCAGATGCAGGCCATCCTCGACCCACAGGCGCTCCTGCTGTGGCACCTGGATGAGAAAACGCTCGACTTCGTCAGGGCTGGCGAAGCCCATCACCGCCTCGACTCCTGCACGGTTGTACCAGCTGCGATCGAACAGCACGACTTCACCACTGGTGGGAAAGCGCGAGACGTAGCGCTGGAAGTACCACTGTCCCTTCTCCGTCTCGTTGGGCTTGTCCAGTGCCACGATGCGCGCGAAACGCGGGTTGAGATATTCCATGAAGCGCTTGATGGTGCCGCCCTTGCCGGCGGCGTCACGCCCCTCGAACACGATGGCCAGCCGCTCGCCACTGTCACGCAGCCAATGCTGGACCTTGAGCAGCTCGATCTGCAGGGCCCGCTTCTCGGCCTCGTAGACCTTGCGCTTGAGCCGCTTGTCGTAAGGGTAGGCGTCGCTGGAGACCGGCCCGAGCGTCATGTGGGGAGTCTCGGGGGCCGACGGGGGCTGCCCGGTTGCCGCATGCGCGGGTGTCGCTGTGGGGGCTGACTTGCCGGGGACTGCCTTGCGGGACTGGCTCATGGTGGAATCCTCAGTGCTCTGAAGGGCGAAGCGCCCCGGGCGGGGCACGATGGACGAGCGTGATGAGAAGCGTGGCGGCAGGGCATGACAAGAGGGCTTGTCGGGAGGGCTTGTCGAGAGGGCGTATCGAGAGGACACGCCCTTCGGGAAACCACCGTCACCTTTGATTCTGACCGGGATGCCCCATGTCATGTTCAGGCAAGGTAGACACGTGCAGGGTCACTGTGTGGAAGGTAGCGCGAGCGGCTCGAGCGTCGGCCAGATGTTGTCCAGCAACCTCGGCTGGGCCTTGGCCGTCGGGTGGATACGGTCCTGTTGCATCAGTTTCTGGCCGGCCGGTGCCGTGGCGATGCCCTCGAGAATGAAGGGCACCAACGGCACGGAGTATTCGTCGGCCAGGTCTCGATAGACCTGGCGGAAGGCGTCGGTATAGGCCGGGCCATAGTTGGGCGGGATCTCGATCCCCAGCAGCACGGGCTGGGCGCCGGCATCCTCCACGGCATCGATCATGCTGGCCAGATTGGATTGCATGCGCGCAGGCGGCAGGCCGCGCAGGCCATCGTTGCCGCCCAGTTCGATCATCACCAGCGAAGGGTCGTGTCGGTCGAGCAGTGCCGGCAGGCGATTCAGGCCGCCTTCGGTGGTATCGCCGCTGATGCTGGCATTGATGACCTCCGGCGCATCGTTGCCCAGGGTGTCCTCGAGGCGCTCGTCGAGCAACGCGACCCAACCCCGGCTGCTGTCGATGCCGTAGCCGGCCGAGAGGGAGTCGCCGACCACCAGCCAGGGAGCCGGCGCATCTGCCAGCGCCACCTGAGGCGCCAGCACGGCCACGAGGGTCAGTGCCGAACTGGCAAGCGCATTGCGCAGCCGCGTGAGTCCGGCAGTCTTGCGCGTGACGCGCGGTTCGGCGACTCGGGACAGACGTTGCGTTTCACGGCGATTCACCAGCCATCTCTGCATTCCTCATCTCCATCATCTGCACACGTTTCACATCCGTTTCGGGGACTGGCGTTCATGGCCATCCCGTTCACAACCATAAGCGAGCAGACACGATGTCACATAACGCCTCCATTAACGACGCCCCCTTTGCGTCGGATCAAGCGTCAGTCGCGGCACCGTCAGCAGCGAATCCGCAGGCGCCGACGGCAGTCCTCAATGTCACGGGTCTGACCCAGCGTGTCACCAGCGGTGACGGCCAGTTGACCATTCTTGAAGATCTAGAGCTTGCCGTGGCAGCCGGCGAGAGCGTGGCGATCATCGGGGCCAGCGGTTCCGGAAAATCCACGCTGCTGGGGTTGCTGGCGGGGCTGGACAGTCCGACCCAGGGCGATATTCGCCTGTTCGGCACCTCGCTTGCCGGATTGGATGAAGACGGGCGTGCGGCGCTGCGCGCGGGGCAGGTGGGCTTCGTGTTCCAGAACTTCCAGCTACTGCCGACCCTGACGGCGTTGGAGAACGTGCTGATGCCGCTGGAGCTGGCGCCCCGGGGCGATATCGAGGCCAAGGCACGTGACTGGCTGGCGCGGGTCGGGCTGGGAGAGCGTCTTGATCACCTGCCGCGTCATCTGTCCGGTGGCGAGCAGCAGCGGGTGGCGATCGCCCGCGCCTTCGTGGCGGGACCGGGGCTGGTGTTCGCCGATGAGCCCACCGGCAATCTGGATACCGCTACCGGTGATCGCATCGCGGAGCTGCTGTTCACCCTCAACCGTGAGCGCGGCACCACGCTGATTCTGGTCACCCATGATCTGACCCTGGCCAGACGCTGTGATCGCTGTCTGACGCTGGAAGCCGGCAAGCTGGTCGAATGGCAGGACGATGCCTCGGCACCTGCGGTGGCCACACCGCAAGGAGGGCAGCATGACTGATGCCAGCATGACATCTGACGCGCGATCGCCGCGCGGGGGCGCCATGCGTCTGCCGCTTGCGTTGCGTGGCCTGCTGCGGGACCTGCGTGCCAGTGATGTGCGGGCGCTGTTTCTGGCGTTGATGCTGGCGGTGGCCGCGACCACCATGATCGGCTTCTTTCTGGATCGTCTGGATCGTGGCCTCACGCGCCAGGCGGGACAGCTGCTGGGGGGAGATCTGGTGCTGGAGTCCAGCAATCCACTGGACCCGCGTTTCCGGCAGGCCTTCGAGGAGGCCGGGCTCGAGATGTCGCCGCAGCTGGGCATGGTCTCGATGGCCTCGCATGGCGACAGCTTCGTACTCTCGAGCCTCAAGGCAGTCTCGCCGGGGTATCCGCTGATGGGGCAGATCGAGCTTGCCTCCGATACGCCCGAGACCCGAATCGCGGGGGCGGACGGCAAGCCTGCCGACGACGGGTCGGCTGACGGTGAGAGAGCCGCCACACGCCCCGCCATCCCGCCACCCGGGGAGGCCTGGCTGGTACCACGCCTGGCCACGGCGCTGGGAGTGTCGCCGGGGGATACCCTCACCATGGGACGCAAGACCCTGACCCTGACCGGCCTGATCACTCGTGAGCCGGACCAGCAGGGCGGTTTCTCCGAATTCAGCCCGCGCCTGATGTTCAACATGGCGGATCTCGAGGCGACCGGTCTGATCCAGCCCGGTTCACGCATGGAATATCGCCTGCTGGCCGCTGGCGATCCGGCGGCGGTGCAGCAGGCGCGCGATGCCATCGCGCCGCTGCTGGCGAGTGCCGACAATGCCGAGGTGCGCCTCAAGGACGTGCGCGAGGATCGCCCGCGACTGGGGCGCTCACTGGAGCGTGCCGACAAGTATCTGAGTCTGGCCGGGCTGGTGGCGGTGCTGCTGGCCGGGGTCGCGGTGGCGATGTCGACGCGCCGCTATGTGGAACGCCATCTGGACAGTGCCGCGCTATGGCGCTGCTTCGGGGCTTCCCAGCGTCAGCTGTCACGGTTGTTTGCCGCTCAGCTTGGCTGGCTGGCGCTGCTGGCCAGCACCCTGGGGGCCGTGTTGGGGCTGCTGGGGCAGATGGGGCTGGTGGCACTGCTGGAGCGCTTCCTGCCGCTGGAGCTGCCGGCGCCGGGCCCCTTGCCGCTGGCATTGGGGATCTTGACGGCACTGGCGGTGCTGGCCGGCTTCGCCGGTCCGATGCTGCTGCGCCTGCGTCAGGTCAGTGCGCTCAAGGTGCTGCGGCGTGAACTGGCCCCGCTGCCGGCTTCGGCGTGGGTGGTGGTGGCGATGGCCAGTCTGGTGTTCGGCGCCTTGATGTGGCTCTACTCGGGCGATCTCATGCTGGCGGCCGGGTTGCTGGTCGGTGGCATCATCGGGCTGGGACTGTTGCTGGTGGTGGGGCAGCTGCTGCTGTCACTGATGGTCAAGGTGGTGGCGCGTACGCGGGGACAGGGCGGCTGGAGTCGGCCGGTCCGTCTGGCGGGCGGGCTGCTGGCGCGGCGTCGCGGCGCCAGTCTCGGTCAGCTGGTGGCCTTCGCCGTCACCTTCGCGGCCGTGGCACTGATCGCGCTGGTGCGTGGTGATCTGATCAGCCGCTGGCAGGCGCAGATTCCGGCCAATGCCCCCAACCACTTCGCCATCAACATCCAGCCGGGCCAGCAGCAGGCCTTCGGCGAGGAGCTGTCGGCCATCGTGGAGGCGCAAGGGGCGGAGTCGCCCCAAGACGGCCTGAGTGAGCTCTATCCGATGGTGCGGGGGCGCATCACCGCCCTGAAAGGCGAATCCCTGTTGGGTCGCTCACAGCAGCGGGCGCTGGAAAATGCCGCTACCCGTGAACGTCAGCCGGACACGGAACAGGCGGCCGGTGGCATGCAGGAAGGCACCGGGGAGGCTGAATCCTCACGCGGCGTGCCCCAGCGTGAGCTCAATCTCACCTGGCATCGTGATCTGCCTGATCACAACCGCGTGACGGCAGGTGACTGGGCGCCGCTCGAGGACTTCGCGGATGCCGAACCCTCGCGCCGTCAGGCCATCGCCGAGGCGCAGGGGGTGCCGGTCTCGATGGAGGAAGACCTGGCGCAGCGCATGGGACTGTCCATCGGCGATAGCCTGTCGTTCACCATCGGCAGCGAGACCCTCAAGGCGCAGGTGGTCAATCTGCGCCATGTGGACTGGGACAGCTTCATGCCCAACTTCTATGTGATCTTCCCGCCCGGGGCGCTCGAGAGCTTCGCCCACAGCTACATGACGGCGTTTCATCTCGAGGAGGAGGGAGCGCTGGCACCGCTGGTGCGCGATTACCCCAGCGTGTCCCTGATCAACATCGACGCGATTCTCACGCGGGTGCAGGAGCTGATCGCCCAGGTCTCGCGGGCCGTCGAGCTGATTCTCGGTCTGGTACTGCTGGCCGGTGCCAGCGTGCTCTACGCGGCCCTGGTGGCCAGCCGCCCCGCACGAGAACACGAAGGCGCGCTCTACAAGGTATTCGGTGCCGGGCAGAGCCTGCTGGCCCGCCTGCAGGCTGCCGAGTTCGTGCTGCTGGGGGCGTTGAGCGGTCTGCTGGGCGCGATGCTGGCGGAAGGGGCGGCGGTCGGGCTCTATTCCGGCTGGCTGGGCCTGCCGGTGGTGCTGCATCCGTGGCTGTGGCTCGGCCTGCCGCTGATCGGCGCTGTGCTGGTCGGCGGGCTGGGCTTCTGGCTGTCGCGGGAAGTGCGCCGCCAGCCGCCCATGGCAGGGCTGCGCGCCCTGCAGTGAGCATGGAAAGGCAGCATCAGCGCAGTGCATGACGCCGCCGCAGGATGGCCTCGGGATCGTCGTGTCGATCGTGAGGCCATCCTGCGTTAACAATGATGCTGATTCATGTGAATCGGACCGCCGGCTGAGGTATCATGCTGGTCCTGATCTTACCCCTAGATGGCGATCCGGCCGCGCCGGAATTCGCTGTCGTCATCACCCTTCAGGCGAGGACACCCGATGTTCACCCGTGACATGCAGATTGCCGGTTTTGATGATGCGCTCCTGAGCGCCATGGACGACGAAGTCGTTCGCCAGGAAGCTCACATCGAGCTGATCGCCTCCGAGAACTACGCTAGCCCCCGCGTCATGCAGGCGCAAGGCTCCCAGCTGACCAACAAGTACGCGGAAGGCTACCCGGGCAAGCGTTACTACGGCGGTTGCGAGTTCGTCGACAAGGTCGAGCAGCTGGCCATCGATCGTGCCTGCGAACTGTTCGGTGCCACCTACGCCAACGTTCAGCCGCACGCCGGTTCCCAGGCCAACAGCGCTGTCTTCCAGGCGCTGGTCTCGCCGGGTGACACCATTCTGGGCATGAGCCTGGACGCGGGTGGTCACCTGACTCACGGTGCACGTCCGAACTTCTCCGGCAAGCACTACAACGCCGTGCAGTACGGTCTGGGCGAGAACGGCCTGATCGACTACGCCGAAGTCGCGCGTCTGGCGCGTGAGCACAAGCCGAAGATGATCATCGCCGGCTTCTCCGCCTATTCCCAGATCATCGACTGGGCCGAGTTCCGCAAGATCGCCGACGAAGTCGGTGCCTATCTGCTGGTCGACATGGCCCACGTGGCCGGTCTGGTCGCCGCCGGTGTCTACCCGAGCCCGCTGCCCCACGCCCATGTCGTCACCACCACCACGCACAAGACCCTGCGCGGTCCGCGTGGCGGCCTGATCCTGTCTGCCGAAGGCAATGCCGACATCGAGAAGAAGCTGAACTCCGCCGTCTTCCCGGGTGGCCAGGGTGGCCCGCTGATGCACGTCATCGCGGCCAAGGCGATCTGCTTCAAGGAAGCGATGGATCCGTCCTTCAAGACCTACCAGCAGCAGGTCGTCAAGAACGCCCAGGCCATGGCATCCGTGTTCCTGGAGCGTGGCTTCGAAGTCGTCTCCGGCGGCACCGAGGATCACCTGTTCCTGCTGTCACTGGTCAAGCAGGGCCTGACCGGCAAGGACGCTGACGCGGCACTGGGCCGTGCCCACATCACCGTCAACAAGAATGCCGTGCCGGGTGACCCGCAGTCGCCGTTCGTCACCTCCGGTCTGCGTATCGGCACTCCGGCCGTCACCACACGCGGCTTCAAGGAGCAGGAGTGTCTGGATCTGGCGGGCTGGATCTGCGACATCCTCGAGGCGATGGTCGCCGGCGATTCCGCCGCTGCCGAAGCCGAGGTACAGGCCAAGGTCTCCGAGGTCTGTGCACGTCTGCCGGTCTACGCCTGAGTTCCTGACGGATGGCGCTTGCCGACACATGATGTTCGCATCATGAGGGAGCTGGCCACCGGTTCGGAATGAGGTGCTCGAGAACGCCTGTCGCGAAAGCGGCAGGCGTTTTTTTGTGCCCGGCTCACGTCCAGATAGGACGACATGTCGTTGATCCGTGGTCCACAAGCGCTCAGAAAGATCAGTCCTGATGCTCGCGGGGACACGCTAGGCTTCTTGATGCGTGATCCATCTCGTGGTGAGGAGACTTTCATGGCCGTGAAGACGCACGACGTTATGCACCATGCCTTCCTGATTCTGGTCGAGCACAGTGGCAATACCTCGCTGAGCAGCCAGGGGAGCGGGGAGATGCGACTCTCCGTCGCGACACTGGGCTCGCTCAAGGCGGCCGAGCGACTGGTCAGTGAGCTGATCGCTCAGGGGGTCAGTCAGATCGAGCTCTCGGCAAGCTTCGGCGCGGCAGGCGAGGCCGCGGTGAGAACGGTGGTGGCCGACAGCGGCGCCGAGCGAACGGTGATGATCGGTCGTGTCCGGTTCGCGACATGAGCGAAGATGGCGCGAAGTCTGGTGAAGTTGAATAATCCTTGCGCAACATGGAGTTGCGTAAAGGTGTGACCAAAGTCGGGTCTCACCCTTGGTCTAAGGTGTCTTGTTGGCATGTCTGACATGGGCTATTCCTTGACGGACAAGAGCGCACCGCGACCCATCCTGCGAGGAAGGTGAGCGAGCCACAATTGACGCGCCACGCCATCAAGGAACGTTCGATCATGCCCACGCCACCCAGGAGTGCTGCAGGCGGCCACCCGCGCGCCAGCACGTCATCCCCAGCGTCAGCGACCGCCAGTGAATCGTCGACCACCGCCCGTGTCGATGTGGCGGAATGGCTGGCGCAGGCCATCTTCGAGAATCGTTATCCGCCGGGCAGTCTGATCCCTCGTGAGCTGGATCTCTGCGATCAGCACGCCCAGAGCCGTGCCACCGTACGCACCGCGATCCAGAGTCTGGTCAATGCCGGCATCCTGACCCGCACCACCGGCCAGGGCACCCGCGTCAATCCGCTCAGCGAGTGGCATCTGCTCGATCCGCGCGTGACCGGCTGGATGACGCGCTACGCGATGCCGCATCCGCAGCTGGCACGGGATATCTACGCCTTCCGCATTTCCATCGAACCCTTCGTAGCCGCACTGGCGGCCACCGAGGCCACCGCCCAGGACCTGTCCGCCATCGAGCAGGCCTACGACGGCATGGCGGCGGCGGTGCATGGCGGCAGCGCCATGGAGGAGTTCGATCGCGCCGATATCGCCTTCCATGACGCCATCTTCGCCGCGACCCACAACGTCATCTGGGCGCAGCTCGGCCATGTGCTCAAGCCCTCGATCAGCCTGCTGGTGGCGACTTCCAACCACAACGCCTCGGAGCTGGGTGACAGCCTCGGCCGCCATCGCGCAGTGATGGAGGCGATTCGTCTGCGCCAGCCGGAGGCGGCCCATGCCGCGACCCTGCATGTGCTGGATCGCACCGGGCGCGATCTCGGGCTCGCCATGCCCGAGGTGGCCGATGGGCCGCACGGTGTCGGGCGCGCCCAGGAGCCGCTGGAGCTGCTACGTCGTTTCGGTCAGCTGCCCAGTCTCTCCGCCCCCCTGTCAAGAGAGTGACCCGCGCCCTGGGCGTCGCCACGCCGGGAAGTGTCTGCACGTCTTCCCTCCGCCAAAGAACGTCATAACACGTCATAACAACACGCCAGGAGTTCCACTATGCCGCATTCCACCACGTCTCACCGTCTGTCCCTCGCCTCCGGGCGTTTCGCGCTCAAGGCGCTTGCCCTTTCCACGGCGCTGGCCGCCAGTGCGATGGCCGCGCCCAGCTGGGCGGCCGAGTACGAATGGACCTTCCAGACCTCGGAAACGGCCGGTGAGCCGCAGTTCGAGGTCAAGAAGGCCTGGGCCGAGAACATCAAGACCATGTCGGATGGGCGCATCGCCATCGAGATCCTGCCGGTCAATGCCGTGGTACAGGCCAACCAGACGCTGGACGCCGTCAGCTCCGGTATCCTGCAGGGCCACCTGACGGACCCGTCCTACTTCTCGGGCCAGAATCCGGCCTTCGGCATGCTGGGCAACCTGGTGGGTGCCTGGGGGGATCCGCTGGAATATCTCGAGTACATGCAGCACGGCGGCGGTGAGGCGCTCTACAACGAGCTGGTCGAGCCCTACGGCGTGCATCTGATCGGCGCAGGCGCCACCGGGCTTGAGTCCTTCGTCTCCAAGAAGCCGGTGCGTACCGTCGATGATCTCAAGGGCCTCAAAGTGCGTGCGCCGGAAGGCATGGTCTACAACATCTTCCAGAAGGCCGGTGCAGCCCCCGTCAACCTGCCGGGCTCCGAGGTCTACACCGGTCTCGAGAAGGGCGTGATCGACGCGGCGGATTACACCGTGTTCGCCACCAATGATGACCAGGGCCTGCACAGCTTCGCCAAGTACCCGTCCTATCCGGGCTTCCACTCGCTGCCGATGGTGGCGGTGTCGATGAACAAGGACATCTGGGACGGCCTGCCGGCGGATCTCAAGGCGATCATGGAGACCGCGACTGACTCGATGGCCTACGACATGGTCTTCACCCTCAAGGCGCGTGACCTCAAGGCGGTGAGCGCGGCGCGAGCCAATCCGGATATCGAGGTGATCGACATGGCACCGGAAGAGCGCGCCAAGTTCCGTCGCATCGCCCAGCAGGAATGGAAGGTATGGGCCGAGAAGAACGAGCTGACCGGCAAGGTCTACGAGTCCGTGGTCACCTTCCTCACCGACCGCAACCTGATGTAAGCGTCCACTCGCTGTCATCGGCCGCGTGACAAGAGTCGCCGGGGCGAGACGTCGACAGGATCAAGACGATCAGGAAAGACGCGGGAGATGATGATCGGCGTGCTCACTGGGCGCGCCGATCCTCCTTGAGCAAGCCAGTTAGCAAGGAATTCGATATGGCAGAACATGATGTGGCGTCGCCGGGCCTGCCGGAGGCGTCGGATGACCACGACCCGAATCTGGGCACGCGCACGCCGCTGGACCGACTGGTCGGCAAGGGCACGCGCGCCGCGGCGTGGCTGGTATTGCTGGCGATGGCGATCAGCGTGTTCGAGGTGGTGATGCGCTATGGCCTCGACTCGCCGACCTCCTGGGTCCACGAGACGGTGATCTTCCTGGTCGCGACCAGCTTCGCGCTGGGCGGGCCGGCGGCGCTGGCCAACAACCGCCATATTCGCGTGCGTGTGCTCTACGACCTGGTCGGCACGCGCTTTCGCTACGTGCTGGACTGCTTCAATGACGTGATGACGCTCGTGTTCTGCATGGCGATGAGTTACGCAGGCTGGGTGATGTTCTGGCGCGCCTCGCACAGCCCGTTGGGCGAATGGCAGCTGGAGCGCTCCGGTACCTCGTGGAACCCGCCGTTTCCAGCGCTGACCAAGGGCGTGATCCTGTTCGCGCTGGCGGTGATGACCCTGCAGGCGCTGTGGCATCTCTACCAGACCTTCTTCTCTCCCCGTCCGCCCGAAGGGGAAAGTGACGCCGCTGCCCACCCGGCACAAGAGACGCGTACCACGTCAGACAAGGAGCAGCGCTGATGGATATCGCAACGGCTACCATGCTGCTGGTCGGCGGCATCTTCGCGCTGCTGGTCACCGGCCTGCCGCTGGCCTTCGTCACCGGCCTGGTCGCGCTGGCCTACACCTTCGGCTGGTTCGGCCCGATGGCGCTGCCGCTGGTCACCAGTCGTGTCTATGGCTTCGTCACCGAGTATTCGCTGGTGGCGGTGCCGATGTTCGTGTTGATGGCCTCGCTGCTGGATCGCTCGGGGATCGCCAAGGACCTGTTCAATGCCATGCGCGTGATGGCAGGTCGCCTGCCCGGCGGCGTGGCGATCCAGACCATCGTGGTGGCGTTTTTCCTGGCGGCGATGTCCGGCATCATCGGCGGCGAGATCGTGCTGCTGGGGATTCTGGCGCTGCCGCAGATGCTCCGGCTCGGCTATGACAAGCACATCGCCATCGGCGTGGTGTGTGCCGGGGGCTCGCTGGGCACCATGATGCCGCCCTCCATCGTGCTGATCATCTATGGCCTGATCGCCAACCAGTCGATTGCCGATCTGTTCACCGCGGCGATCACCCCGGCCATCGTGCTGATGGCAAGCTATATCCTCTATGTGCTGATCCGCTGCCTGCGCAATCCCGCGCTGGGGCCGGTGATGCCCGAGGAGGAACGGCGTGCCAGCTTCCAGAGCAAGCGTGAGCTGCTCAAGGCCGTCGGCGTGCCGGCGATCATCGCGGGACTGGTGCTGGGTTCCATCTATGGTGGGGTGGCCTCGGTGACGGAGGCAGCGGCGATGGGCAGCTTCGGCGTGCTGGTGGCGGTGATGCTGCGGGGTGAATTCTCCATCACCCTGATGCAGCGTGCGCTGTCCCAGACCATGAACACCTGCGGCATGATCATCTGGATCGGTATCGGGGCGGCGGCGCTGGTCGGGGTCTACAACCTGATGGGCGGCAACCGCTTCGTGTCGAGCATGATTCTCGGCCTCGATATCCCGCCGCTGGCGATCATCATGGTGATGATGGCGATCCTGCTGCTGCTGGGGCTGTTCCTCGACTGGATCGGCATCGCGATGCTGACCCTGCCGATCTTCGTGCCGATCATCATCCAACTTGGCTATGACCCGGTATGGTTCGGCGTGCTGTTCGCGGTCAACATGCAGGTGTCCTTCCTGTCGCCTCCCTTCGGGCCTGCCGCCTTCTATCTGAAAGGCGTGGCACCGGAAGGCATCAGTCTCAAGGATATCTTCGTCTCGCTGCTGCCGTTCATCGCCATCCAGCTGTGCGTGCTGGCGATGTTGCTGCTGTGGCCGCAACTGTCACTGTGGCTGGTCTAGTCTCAACAGATGTTGCTGATGGCCGAAGACTCGACGCCCTCGCAGATGCGAGGGCGTCGTCGTTCGTGACGACAGGTTTGCGCTGCAATGTGGCGACGCGACATGCATCAGGGGATTTGTGCTCATTGTTGGTGCAAGCAAGCCGGCGGTGAATCAGAGTTGAGAGTTGAGAGGCCAGACTGTCATTGCGACTGCACCATCTTGGCACATTCCCTGCAATGCTCTTGGCAGGCTTGCCTGGCGCAACGAGACCGCACCGCGGGGATGCCTGGCACGCTGCAGCACTTCATGAGGAGAGTTCACATGTCAGAGACTCAAGCACCGCTGTTGTTGCTGACCGACCTGGATGGCTCGCTGCTGGACCATCACGATTACTCGCCGGGTCCGGCGCGCAGCTGGCTGACCCGCCTGCGTGCTCGCGGCGCCTGGGTCGTGCCCAATACCTCCAAGACCGCGGCTGAACTCACGCCCTTGATGCGCTCGCTGGGGCTGGCGGGTCAGCCCTGGATCGCCGAGAACGGAGGCGTCGTGGCGCTGCCGGCCTCCTGGCTCAGTGCCTATCCACTGGAGGAGGCCAGTGCCCCGGATGCGCACGGTCTGTGCCGTATCGCGGTGGCCATGCCGCGCCGCGCGATTCTCGAGGTGCTGGAGGGACTGAGCGAGGAATTCGCCTTTGAAGGCTTTGCCGCGATGTCGGTGGCAAGAATCAGCGAGCTGACGGGGCTGGGAGAGGCGGATGCGGCGCTGGCGGGGGAGCGTGATGCCAGTGAACCGCTGGTATGGCAGGACGCGCCGGAGCGCCTCGAGGAATTCCGCACGCGCCTGGCCAGCCATGGCCTCAAGCTGACGCGGGGCGGGCGTTTCCATCATGTGACGGGCGACACTGACAAGGGGGTGGCGGCGCGCTATCTGATCGCGCGCTACCGGCTCTGTGAGCGGGTGCGTCCCTGGACACTGGGCTTCGGTGATGGCGCCAATGACCTGCCATTGCTGGCCGCGGTCGACAACGCTGTCCTGATCCCCGGCGTCGGTGATACCTCACAGCGCGATCGGGAGCTTGCCGAGTATCCGCTACTGGCGGATGAACGCCGCTGTTTTCGCGCCAATCACCCCGGGCCGCAGGGATGGGTCGAGGGATTGCGTCACTGGCTGGCCAATGGCCAGCCGGAAGAATGGACATCCAGAGGCCTGCGCGCCTGACGCCTGCCTGATGCGTGTCTTCGGTATGACAAGGAGCTGACATGAGCGATTTTTACCAGAATGGCATCATCACCAACTTCCATAACCTGACCGACCGTCCGGTGGAGGACCTTGAAGCGGATCTGATGCGCTTCTCCCGCAAGCGGCCGATGAGCCTGATTCTGCCGTCGCTGTATTCCGAGCTGGAAGGCCCCGCGCTCAAGCACATCGTCGATGAGTTGGCGCAGGTGCCGTATCTCAGCGAGATCGTGATCGGGCTGGATCGTGCCGACCGCGACCAGTTCGAGCATGCCAAGGAGTTCTTCTCTCACCTGCCACAGCATCACCGTATCCTGTGGAACGACGGGCCGCGCCTGCGTGCACTGGATGAAGAGCTGACCGAGCATGGTCTGGCACCGATGGAGGCCGGCAAGGGGCGCAACGTCTGGTATTGCTCCGGTTACGTGCAGTCATCAGGCATCGCCGAGGCGGTGGCACTGCATGACTGCGATATCGTCACCTATGATCGCGGCCTGCTGGCGCGCCTGATCTACCCGGTCGCCCATCCGCAGTTCAACTACGAATTCTGCAAGGGCTACTATTCGCGCATCGCCCAGGGCAAGCTCAATGGTCGCGTGGCACGTCTGATGGTCACGCCGTTGATCCGTGCGCTCAAGAAGGTCTATGGCCCGCTGCCGTATCTGGATTATCTCGACAGCTATCGTTATCCGCTGTCCGGTGAGTTTTCGATGCGCACCGACGTGCTGGCGGACATTCGCATCCCCAGCGACTGGGGGCTGGAGATCGGCGTGCTTTCCGAGGTGCATCGCAACTATTCCACCAAGCGTCTGTGCCAGGTGGACATCGCCGATGCCTATGATCACAAGCATCAGCCGCTGTCCGAGGAAGATGCGCTGGGCGGCCTCAATCGCATGAGTCTGGATATCGCCAAGGCCATGTATCGCAAGCTGGCGACGCTGGGGGTCGAGATCCATGGCGAGACTTTCCGCACCATCAAGGCGACCTACTATCGCATCGCGCTGGATCTGATCGAGACCTATTACAACGACGCCGTCATGAATGGCCTGACGGTGGATCGTCACAGCGAGGAAGCGGCAGTGGAGCTGTTCGCCGCCAACATCATGGATGCCGGCAGCGCCTTCCTCGACAACCCGCGTGACAAGCCCTTCATTCCGAGCTGGAACCGGGTGCAGTCCGCGGTGCCGGACCTGCTCGAGCGCATGCATGAAGCGGTGGAGCTGGACAACCAGTAACGACACCTTTCACCAACCGCTCACGTGGGTCACGCATGTTGCGGCAGACACGGGAAGGTAAAACGACAACGGGGCTGCCACTGGCAGCCCCGTTGTCGTTGGCGGGCACGTCGTCAGGTCAGACGACCTCGATGGCCGGTGGGCGCACCGACTGCTCCATCAGCCAGGCTGCCTGATAGGGGCGGCGCGCCATGGCGGGGTCGAAGGCCTTGTCATGACACAGGTGGTCGGTCAACGCGAGGCCCTGCCAGCTTTCCGGCAAGGGCAGCACACGCGGCTGGTCGGTGACATTGAGAGCGAACAGCAGGCGGCGTCCCTCGTGGGTGACGCGCTCGAAGACGAAGAAGTCCGGCCCCAGGTCGAACACCTGCTGATGGGCATCGGGGTGGAAGCACGGCTCCTCGCGGCGCAGCGTCATGCGACGCTTCAAGGCATGGAAGACCTCATGGGTCGCGGTGTTGGGACTGGACAGCAGGGCTTCCAGTTCATCGCGCTGCCACTTGCGGCGGTTGATGGCGCGCAGATGCCCGTCGCGTTCGACCCCTTCCTGATGATTGGGGGTGGCGGTCAGTGAATGAAGATAGAGGCCGGGAATGCCCTGCAGGCTCAGCATCAGGGTCTGACTGGCGATGAAGCGCTCGATCTGCCACGGGTCCCGTCCACGCCGCGTGCCCTTGAGGGCATCGAAATAGCTGATGTTCAGCTCATAGGGGGTGTCGGCGCGTCCCGGGTTGGCGCGCATGCTGACGTAGCCACCGAAGTCATGCACCAGGCGCACGAGGGTATCGCGCTCATGGTCCGGCAGCAGGCCTTCCAGCGCACGCACGCCGATGCCATCGTGGCTGGCCGTGAAGTTGAAGTAGCTGCATCCCGCCGGCAGAGAGGGCAGGCTGGCGGCCCACTCGGTCAGTGCACTGGCATCCCCGGAGGTCAGGGTATGCAGAGTCAGCGGCGGCAGCGTGAACTGATAGATCATGTGGGCTTCATCGGCCTGGGCGCTGCCCTCGAGGGAGGTCAGGTCCTGCTCGGAAAGGCGGTCGAGGCCGAAATACGACATGTTCTCGGCGTGGGGCACGTTGGTTTCCGTGATCAGCAGGCTGCCGGGGGCCAGATGATCCACGATGGCGCGCAGCAGGCGGACCACGGCATGCGTCTCCGGCAGATGCACGCAGGAGGTGCCCAGACGCTTCCACAGGAAGGCCACGGCATCGAGGCGGATCATGCGCGCGCCCTGCTCGAGGTAATAGAGCAGGATACCGATGAACTCCAGCAGGACGTCGGGGTTGGCGAAGTTGAGGTCGATCTGGTCATCCGAGAAGGTTGCCCACAGATGACGCAGGCCACGACGGGTATGCACCGGCGTGAGCAGGGCCGAGGGGCGTGGTCGCACCACGCTGGAGACGTCCGTTTCCGGGTCCATCTCGATGAAGTAATCGCGGCCGGGTTGCACGCCGGCCAGATAATCGGCGAACCACAGCGATTCCCGCGAGCAGTGGTTGATGACGAGGTCCGCCATCAGGTCACGTTGCTCGCTCAGACGCTGGATGTCCTGCCAGTCGCCGAGGGCCGGATTGACCTCACGGTAGTGGATGACGCTGAAGCCGTCGTCGCTGCTCCAGGGGAAGAAGGGCAGGACGTGCACCCCGGAGAGGCAGTCACCCAGACGGCTCGCGAGGAAGTCATTCAGGGTGGCCAGCGGGGCCTCGCCTTCCTGTTGCACGCTGTCGCCGTAGGTGATCAGCCACTGATCGCGTTCGCTCCACAGCGGTTCGCCCTCGGGAACCCGGGGGGCAAGACGCGAACGATGCAGCTCCATCAGTGTCTCGAGACGCCGCAGCACCTCATCCTTGCGCTCGGGATAGATCACCGCCAGCAGCGTCTCGGCGTGGCGGGCGAAGGCATCGTTCGAGAGCGGGTGTGACAGGGAGCGTGGGCCCGGTCGAGCGGCGTGTGAGGAAGAGGTGGAAGGATCGGGAGGTGGCATGTCGGGCATGAGCGGTCCTCGAAGTCATCAGTGCATGTGACTTGACCATGCAAGACGACGGCCAGCCCACTGGTGCAGGCTGGCCGTCGTCGAGTCATGGCGGGTGAAACCGGCGGGGAAAGCCATGTGATCAGCTCCTGTCAGGCCATGGAGCCGATCAGGACCACCCGCACTGCTTGCGACGTGCTCGCGAAGTGCCTGCGAGCGGGTCGCGGGCTACCTGCGAACGACTCGATACAGGATCAGCAGGATGATGGCACCGAGCACGGCGATGACGAAGCTTGCCAGATTGAAGCCGGTGACATCTCCGAAGCCGAGCTGCGTGCCGATCCATCCCCCTACCACGGCACCCAGGATGCCGATGATGCTGGTGACGATGATGCCACCGGGGTCCTTGCCGGGCATGATGACCTTGGCGATGATGCCGGCGATCAGTCCGAAGATGATCCAGGCGATGATTCCCATGTCGCGTCTCCTTGCGTCATTAGTAAGCACTTGGTCGTGAAGATCATTCACTCATGTGGCGAGCATCCTTGTGGGAGTTTCTCGCCGGCCTCGGTTCTCGGGAGTCTATGCGGATTCCTCTTCCGCTCCTCAAGGCTAACGCAGATAGGATCTGACTGACATAGGCTCCCGTGCACGAGTCTTAACGGTTACAATGGCGCCCATTCCATGTCTTTCGGCTGTGCTGCCGTGGCCCGACGCTGCTCGGCAGTACCGGAGGCCGAAGTACGCAACGCCGCCACCTCGCACTCAAGCAGGCTCCCAACAATGCACTGTCCCTTCTGTGGAACTCATGAAACCAAGGTCACGGATTCCCGGCTGGTGGTCGAGGGTGACCAGGTGCGTCGTCGTCGCCAGTGCGCGGCCTGCGGCGAGCGTTTCACGACCTACGAGACGGCAGAGCTGGTCATGCCGCGAGTGGTCAAGGGTGACGGTTCCCGTGAGAGCTTCGATGAGCACAAGCTGCGGGCAGGCATGTTGCGCGCGCTGGAGAAGCGTCCTGTCTCCTCGGAGCTGATCGAGGCGGCTGTCGAGCGTATCCGTCAGCGTCTGCGCGCCACGGGGGAGCGTGAGATCGAGGCGCGCCGGATCGGCGACGAAGTGATGCAGCAGCTCAAGCGGCTGGATCAGGTCGCCTATATCCGCTTTGCCTCCGTCTATCGCCGGTTTCAGGATCTGGACGAATTCCGTGCCGAGATCGACCGCCTCGCCCAGGAGCCCAGTTTCCTGCCCGGCGAGGAAGACAGCCGCTCCTGATCCGCGCATCGCCCGACCGTCCTGCGGTCTGACTGTCGGGGCGGTCCATGTTGTCGTCACACGCCGATAGGTATTGCATGTCCCTCACCTCTCATGACACCGCAGTCGGCCAGGAGCCTGGTCACGATATTCGCCACATGGCGCATGCCTTGCGCCTTGCGCGCCTGGGAAGCTACACCACCCATCCCAATCCACGGGTCGGGTGCGTGCTGGTCGACCCCGTCACTGACAAGGTGATCGCCACCGGCTTTCATGTGCGCGCCGGGGAAGGGCATGCCGAGGTCAACGCCTTGGCCGCCGCCGGTGAGCAAGCCCTGGGCTGCGTGGCCTACGTGACGCTGGAGCCCTGCTCGCACACCGGGCGAACCGGACCATGCTCACGCGCCTTGATCGCGGCGGGCATCTCGCGGGTGGTGATCGCCATGCGGGACCCGAATCCGCAGGTGGCCGGGCGTGGCATCGCCATGCTTCAGGGCGCTGGCATCGCCGTGACGGTGGGCGTGCTGGAGCAGGAGGCGCGTGCGCTCAATCCCGGCTTCCTGTCGCGCATGGAGCGCGGGCGCCCCTTCGTGCGTCTCAAGCAGGCCATGAGTCTGGACGGTCGCACCGCGATGGCCTCCGGTGAATCCCAGTGGATCACCGGCCCGGAAGCGCGCAGCGCCGTTCAGCGACTGCGCGCACGCTCCAGCGTGGTGATGAGCGGTATCGAGTCGGTCATCTTCGATGATTCGCGCCTCAACGTGCGCGCCGAGCAGCTGGGGCTGGAGGCGCATCCGCTGGGGCTCGAGGCGCTGGTGGCGCGTCAGCCGTTGCGCGTGGTGGTGGATACGCATCTGCGTCTGCCACTGGCGGCGCGAATCCTTGAGCAGGACGGCAGAACCCTGGTGGTCTGTGTCGCGGATGAGACAGCGGCTCAGGCAGAACGGCGCAGACTGTTGGAAGCGGCCGGCGCCGAGGTGCTGGCGTTGCCGGCGGGCCCGGAGGGACGTGTGGATCTCGAGGCGCTGTTGCGCCATCTGGCCGAGCACGAGCAGGCCAATGAGGTCCTGCTGGAGACCGGTGCGGTGCTTGCCGGTGCCATGCTCAGTGCCGGGCTGGTGGATGAGATGCAGCTGTTCATGGCGCCGACGCTGCTGGGCGGGGAGGCGCGTCCGTTGCTGGCCCTGCCCGGACTCGAGCACATGGCGCAGCAGCGGCGGGTCGAGATCCGCGAGATTCGTGCCGTGGGGCGCGACTGGCGCATCACGGCAGTGCCCGACAACGGCGAGTCTGTCGGCTGAACTGACTGAGAGAAATTGCCAGCCAGCGCAAGGACTTGCCGCTGTCTGGCGACAGTGGCGTCGCGGGGCGCTGGCGCAAAACCGGGTGGCGGGGTACCCTGACGCCCGACTTTTTGATAACACGCGTGGGCCGGGCAACCGTCGGCGCGGTCCGAAATGTGGAGCAAGCATGGCGCTATCAGGCATCGCAGCACTCGTCGAGGATATCCGGCAGGGCAAGATGGTCATCCTCATGGATGACGAGGATCGTGAGAACGAAGGCGACATCATCATCGCCGCGGAAGCCGTGACAGCCGAGCACATCAACTTCATGGCGCGTCATGCGCGTGGCTTGATCTGCATGCCGATGTCGCGTGAGCATTGCGAGCAGCTCCAGCTGCCCTTGATGGTGCAGGCCAACGGTTCCGGCTTCGGCACCAAGTTCACGCTCTCCATCGAAGCCACCGAAGGCGTCACCACCGGTATCTCCGCCGCTGATCGCGCACGTACCGTGCAGGCGGCTGCCGCCCGCAACGCCCGTCCGCAGGATATCGTCCAGCCGGGGCATATCTTCCCGCTGATGGCGGAGCCGGGTGGCGTGCTGCGTCGTGCCGGCCACACCGAGGCGGCCTGTGATCTGGCCTCCATGGCGGGCTTTGGCGCGACCGGCGTGATCTGTGAGGTCATGAACGACGATGGCAGCATGGCGCGTCGTGAGGAGCTCGAGCGCTTTGCCGCCGAGCATGATCTCAAGGTCGGCACCATCGCGGACCTGATCGAATACCGCATCCACAACGAACAGACCGTGGAAGTGCTGGACAGCGAGCAGGTCGAGACGGCCTTCGGCGAGCTGACGCTGCACTGCTTCAGCGATCGCATCCAGGGCCGTCACCATCTGGCGCTGGTCAAGGGCACGCCGACGCCTGACGCCTTGACCACCGTGCGTGTGCATGTGGAGGACCCGATGCGTGACCTCCTGACCCTGCGTCAGCCGGGCAGCAGCAGCTGGGCGCTCCATGATGCACTGTCACAGGTCGCTGCCGCTGATGCGGGCGTGCTGGTGCTGCTGGACACCGGCAGTGATTCACAGGATTACAAGGAACGTCTCGATGTCTTCCTCGGACGACGTCGTACGCCGCGCACCAACGAATCCGATGGTGCGGGCAACTATCTGACTACCGGTACCGGTGCCCAGATCCTCAGGGATCTCGGCGTCGGCCGGATGCGTCTGCTCAGCTCGCCGTGGAAGTTCTCTGCGCTGTCCGGTTTCGGCCTCGAAGTGGTCGAGCTGATCGGCAGTGATGACGCGGCCAGTGGCACAGACACCGTGGGTGCATAAGGCCCCGGCACTACCCAAATGGCGGGAGTGGGGACCAGTCGCGGTCGTCGCTCCCGGTATGATTGATATCTCCGCCCCGGTTCGCCGGGGCGCTAGCATTGTGGACTGACCATGCAACCGATTGCTCAACTCGAAGGCACCTTCACCAATGTCGATGGCCGTTACGTCATCGTCGTCGGGCGTTTCAACCACCACGTCGTCGATAGCCTGGTGGAAGGCGCGGTCGATTCCCTCGTACGCCACGGCGTCGATGAGGAAAACATCGACCTGATCCACGTGCCGGGCGCCTGGGAAATCCCGCTGGCCGTCAAGGCCGTGCTGGCCAAGGTCAAGCCGCACGCCGTCATCACGCTGGGCGCGGTGATTCGTGGTGGCACGCCGCACTTTGAATATGTCGCCGGTGAATGCAACTCCGCCCTGTCTCGTCTGCAGCTCGAGTTCGACACGCCGGTGGCCAATGGCGTGCTGACGGTCAACTCCATCGAGCAGGCCATCGAGCGTGCGGGCACCAAGGCCGGCAACAAGGGCACTGAAGCCGCGATGGCCGCCATGGAAATGGTCTCGCTGCTCAAGGCCATGGGAGGTGATGCATGAGCGAACGTCAGCAACGTTCCGAGCGTGAGCCGTCCAAGCAGCAGCAGGCACGCCGTGCCGCGCGTGAGCTGGCGGTCCAGGGCATCTACCAGTGGCAGATGACCGGCAAGAGCATGACCACCATCGAAGCCGAGTTTCGCGGTCAGCAGGTCGATGACGATGTCGAGCTGCACGAGAACTGGGTCGAGGTGATGCGCATCGCTGACCAGGCGCTGTTCCATGAGCTGCTGCACAACGTGCCGCGTTTCCAGAAAGAGCTGGATGCCAGCATCAGCCCGCTGCTGGATCGTCGTCTTCAGGATCTCGACGAGATCGAGCTGGCCATCCTGCGTCTGGGCGCCTACGAGCTCTCCAAGCGCATGGAAGTGCCGTACCGTGTCGCCATCAACGAAGGGGTCGAGCTGGCCAAGACCTTCGGTGCCACCGATGGTCACAAGTACGTCAACGGGATCCTCGACAAGCTGGCAGTCAAGCTGCGCAGCGCCGAGGTGACCCAGGCCCGCCTGCGCTGACATGCCGGGCGAATTCGAGTTGATCGCCCGCTACTTCCAGCGCGATCTGTCCGGGGCTCCGGGCGTGCTGCTGGGGCCGGGTGACGACTGTGCGCTCCTCGCCGCCGGTGATGGCATGCAGCTGGCGATCAGTGTCGATACCTCCGTGGCGGGCGTTCACTTCCCGCCGGATGCTCCGGCGTCCTCGATCGGGCATCGCGCCCTGGCGGTCAATCTTTCCGATCTGGCCGCCATGGGGGCGACGCCGCGCTGGGCGTTGCTGGCCTTGACGCTGCCGGAGGTCGACGAGGACTGGCTGCATGGCTTCGCTGCCGGCTTCCATGCGCTGGCCGAACGTCATGGCATCGCCCTGGTCGGGGGCGATGTCACACGCGGCCCGCTCTCCATCACGATCACCGTGCATGGCGAGCTGCCGCTGGTGCTGGAGGATGCAGTCCATCCGGATAGCGTATCCCGCCCCATCCTGCGACGTGATGGTGCCCGTGAAGGCGACCTGGTGGTCATCACGGGCGCACCGGGAATGGCGCATGCCGGTCTGAAGGCATGGCAGTCCGGCACGCGGGATGTGCTGGACCCGTGTCTGGCCGCCTATCTGCGTCCGGAGCCGCGTGTGGAGGCGGGCCTCGCACTGCGCCAGCTGGCCAGTGCGGGCCTGGATGTCTCCGATGGCGTGATGGGTGACCTGGCACACATCTGTCGTGCCAGTCAGCTGTCGGCGGCGCTGGAGCTTGGCGAACTGCCGCTGGCGCCGGAGCTGATGGCGGCGCTGGGCGAGCAGGGCGCGTGCGAGGCGGTCCTCAATGGCGGTGATGATTACGAGCTGCTGTTGACGATGCCGGAAGAGCATCTCGAGAGCGCCATCAACGCGCTGCGCCCCCTGAATCTGTCCTTGAGTGTCATCGGGCGCATGCAGGCAGTGGAGGGAAGCGAGCCGCGTGTCATCCTCGAGCAGGAAGGGGTCGAGCAGGCCGCCGCGGGACGCAGCTGGCAGCACTTCCCACCGGCGGATGCCACGGAGGTGAGCTCATGAATCGTGCACCTGCCAGTGTCTGGCGTCGTCCCGTCCATTTCCTGGCCTTCGGGCTCGGCAGTGGCACGGCGCCCTTCGCGCCCGGCACCTTCGGCACCCTGGCCGCCATTCCGTTCTATTGGATGATGGCGGGACTGGGGCTCTGGCCCTACATCGCCATCGTGGTGGCCGCCTCCGTTCTCGGGATCTGGATCTGTGATCGCACCTCGAAGGATCTGGGCGTCCACGATCATTCCGGCATCGTCTGGGATGAATTCGTCGGCTACTGGATCACCATGGTCGCCGTGCCGTTTTCATGGCAGGCTGCCCTCTGGGGGTTCGTGGTCTTCCGGGTCTTCGACATTCTCAAGCCATGGCCGATCCGCTGGGCTGACCGTCGTGTGGCGGGGGGATTCGGCATCATGCTCGATGACATCTTCGCCGGCATCTTCGCCTGGTCGACCATGCATCTATGGCTGTGGCTGCATTGAACAGGAAGCGAGGCACTGCGTGGTGGGTGTGACGCTTCAACAATGATAAACAAGGGATAACAACGATGGGCAAGGGACTCGTAACTGCGGCGGCTGTCGTCGTCATCGGTGCTGCCGGCTATGTCGGTGGCGTGGCGTATTCCAGTCAGCGTTTCGAAGACGAGATGGCGCGAATGGTGGCGGAGCTCGACAGCAGCGCCGACATCAAGGCCAGCCGCGATGACGTGCAGAGCGGCTGGTTCGACTCGAGCGGTCGACTCAAGATGGAGCTTGCCACGGGGGAGCAGCAAGGGCCCGTGCGTGTCGTGCTGCCTTATGAAGCCGGTCATGGCCTGCTCTCCACCAGCATGAAGGGCAACATCAAGCTGCAGTACGGTACACCGGCCCGCGATGTGCTTTCCGAGGTCATCGGGGATGGAAAGGCCATCGCCTTCGACGGCAGCGTCGACAATTTCAGCGGTGCCAGTGATACCACGGTGACACTGCCTGTCTTTGAATGGCAGGACCCGGAAAGCGGCACGCGCTTCAACTTCAAGGGCGGCGAGCTGACGGCGTCACATGATGGCGGTGATACTCCCGAGATCACCGTCGACGGCGAGGTCTCTCCCTTCGAGATCACCAATGGTGACGAGAAGATCAGCGTCGGTACCCTGAGCCTGAACGGTCTTTATCGTGGTGCGGACAACGACTTCCGCCAGGATGACAAGATCGAGCTGGATACGCTGACCATCGACAATGGCATGGGGCAGCCGCCGGTGGTGGCGACCGATATCAGCTATTCCGGCGAGACGCGGCTCGACCCGACCGAGCTTCGCTATCTGATGAAGCTGGCCGTGCAGGACGTGAGTGCCGGTGATCAGCAGATGGCCAGCGGCAGTCTGGCGCTGTCGATCGACCGTCTTCAGGGCGCGGCGGTCTATGATTTCATCACTCAGCTGCAGGGCCTGCTGGAAGAAGCCGGCAAGCCGTTTGAAGAGCTGACGGAAGATCAGCAGGTCGCCATGCTCGAGAAGGTCGAGGCGCCGCTGTTCACCATGCTGAGCACGTCTCCTCGTCTGACGCTGGAGTCCCTCAAGGCGCGCAGCGAAGTCTTCGGTGTCGACATGCAGGGTGAGGGGCAGCTGATTCTCGATGGGGCCGGCATGACCGATCTGAGCATCGCCGAACTGCAGACCATCGAAGGGCAGCGTGCCTTCCTGGATCGCATGAGTGGACGTTTCGAATTCCGCAATGTGCCGCCGATGCTGGCGATGATGGCGGGCATCCCGCCGGACTCCGCTGACAAGAACCTGGTGCTGACCATCGATGGGGATGCGCTGCTCGTCAATGGCAAGCCGATCTATTGAGCCAGCCTGACTGAGCCGACCTGTCTTTCACAGGTGACTGAGCCACCTTCGGATCTGACCGTACCCTTCTGTCTGCCATCGTGCTGGACAGCTGACAAGGCCCGCCTTCTGGCGGGCCTTGTCGTATCCGTCGGCAGGTGGCGAACCGGTGCCGATAGACAGGTATCCCGTCAGACAAGTGCCCGACAGTACTTGATAAAGTGCACGACAGACCACATTGGTGAAGATGATCGCCTCAACCGAGGCCCGGTTTCACGAGGGTTGCATGTCACGTCACGAAGATACCTCCGATCACGACAACGTTCTGTCCGGTTTTGAAGATGCCAGTCAGGAAGAGCCTGAGCATTCCCCGGGGGCTGGTGGGCTGGTACCCAGTGGTGATCAGCTACCTGAGCGCCTTTACCTGCTGCCGATCCACAATCGTCCCTTCTTTCCGGCTCAGGTCCAGCCGCTGGTCATCAACAAGCAGCGCTGGGCAGAGACCATGGAGCGGGTCGGCAACACGCCACACCATGCAGTGGGGCTGGCCTTCGTCGGTGATGTCGAAGTCGACGAGATGGGGGCTGAGCATTTTCCCGAGATCGGTTCGGCAGTGCGTGTCCACAAGCCCGAAGATGGCCAGGATCAGGTCCAGTTCATCGCTCAAGGGTTGCGCCGCTTCCGGATCACCCGCTGGTTGTCACGCAAGCCGCCCTATCTGGTCGAGGTGACCTACCCGCGCGAGCCGGTGGATGCCGAGAGCGATGAGGCACGTGCCTACGCGATGGCGATGATCAATGGCATCAAGGAGCTGCTGCCGATCAATCCGCTGTACGGCGAAGAGCTCAAGCAGTACCTCAATCGCTTCAGCCCGCATGAACCCGGCCCGCTGACCGACTTTGCCGCTGCCATCACCTCGGCCAAGGGGCCGGAGTTGCAGGAGGTGCTGGAATCGTTGCCGGTGATGGAGCGCATGCAGAAGGTACTGCCGCTGCTGCGCAAGGAGATCGAGGTCGCCCAGCTGCAGACCGAGATCTCTCAGCAGGTCAACGCGCAGATGGAAAAGCATCAGCGTGAATTCTTCCTGCGTGAGCAGCTCAAGGTCATCCAGCGTGAACTGGGCATCTCCAAGGATGATCGCGAGAATGATGTGGATACCTTCCGCGGTCGCCTCGATGAGCTCAAGGTTCCCGAACGGGTGCAATCGCGCATCGACGACGAACTCGACAAGCTCTCGGTGCTGGAGACCGGCTCGCCGGAGTACGGCACCACGCGCAACTATCTGGACTGGCTGACCTCGCTTCCCTGGGGCATCACCTCCACCGACCAGCTGGATCTCGCCCATGCGCGCAAGGTGCTCAATCGCGACCATGACGGGCTGGATGACGTGAAATCACGCATCATCGAGTTCCTGGCCGAAGGCACCTTCAAGGGCGATGTCGGTGGCTCGATCCTGCTGCTGGTGGGCCCGCCCGGTGTGGGCAAGACCTCGATCGGGCGCTCCATCGCCCAGGCACTGGGGCGCGAGTTCTATCGCTTCTCGGTCGGCGGCATGCGCGATGAATCAGAGATCAAGGGGCATCGCCGTACCTACGTGGGCGCCATGCCCGGCAAGCTGGTGCAGGCACTCAAGGAGGTCAAGGTCGAGAACCCGGTGATCATGCTGGATGAGATCGACAAGCTGGGGCAGTCCTTCCAGGGCGATCCGGCCTCGGCGCTGCTCGAGGTGCTGGACCCGGAGCAGAACGTCGACTTCCTCGATCACTACCTCGACGTGCGCCTCGATCTGTCCAAGGTGCTGTTCGTGTGTACCGCCAACACGCTGGATAGCATCCCGGGGCCGCTGCTGGACCGCATGGAGCAGATACGCCTCTCCGGTTACATCGCCGAAGAGAAGATGGCGATCGCCAAGCATCACCTGTGGCCGAAGCTGCTGACACGCGACAACATTCCCAAGAAGCGCATCAATCTGAGTGACGCCGCGCTGCGTCAGGTGATCGAGGGCTATGCTCGCGAGGCGGGCGTGCGTCAGCTGGAGAAGCAGCTGCACCGCATCGTGCGCAAGGCGGCGGTCAAGTTGCTCGAGGAGGACCTGCCGACGGTCAAGGTCTCGGTCAAGAATCTCGAGGAATTCCTGGGGGCGCCGATCTTCCGTCGCGAGAAGGTCCTGGCCGGCGAAGGCGTGGTGACCGGGCTTGCCTGGACCAGCATGGGCGGCGCGACCCTGCCCATCGAGGCCACACGTGTGCACGGCCTGACGCGTGGCTTGAAGCTGACCGGCAAGCTTGGGGAAGTGATGCAGGAATCGGCCAATATCGCCTATTCCTATACCCTGGCGAATCTTGAGGCCTACGATGCCGAGGCTGACTTCTTCAATGAGTCCTTCATTCACCTGCACGTGCCGGAAGGGGCGACGCCCAAGGATGGCCCGAGCGCTGGCGTGACCATGACCACGGCGTTGATGTCGTTGGCCAGGCATCAGGCGCCGCGCAAGGGACTGGCGATGACCGGTGAGCTGACATTGACCGGGCAGGTGCTGCCGGTGGGCGGTATCCGTGAGAAGGTCATTGCCGCACGCCGCAGTGACATCTTCGAACTGATCCTGCCACAGGCCAACCAGCGGGATTATGATGAGCTGCCGGACTATCTGAAGGAGGGCATGATCGTCCACTTCGCGGCCCGCTACGCGGATGTAGCACGAGTGGTCTTTGACAGCGACAACGCGCAGCGCCACTGACAATGCACGGCGCAGAATGGATGGCGACATCCGACGAAAAGCAGAAGCCCCGCCAATCGGCGGGGCTTCTGCTTTTCCGTGGGGCGTCGTGTGCATGCAGACGTCGCGCTCGCGGGCATTCAGGCGGTATCGAGCTGTTCCAGCACGGCGGCTTCCGGTGCATTGCGTCCGACGCTGGCAATGCCGTTGTCGCGGCCGGATTCCGACTTGTACATCTGGCTGCGGCCGATCTGCTGGCTGTTGGCGGCCAGCAGCGTGAAATAGAAGCGACCATCCTTGGCGACTTCCTTCGTGAAGCGTTTTTCCTCGGCGGCGTTCTTGCGCACGGATTCCACGCCGTTCAGGCAGCCGCGCTTGTCGGCATAGCCTTGGCTCTGCAGGATCTTTTCACCGTTGCCGGCCTTGAGTGCAAAATAGAACTTGCTGTCCTTGCCGCGGGTGATGACGAATTTTCCGGCCATGGATGACTCCTGTTCCTTGAGGGATGTCTGACACTGCCTGATATGTCGTCTTCCAGTGTAAACAGCGCCTCTCGTGGGAAACCCACGCTAGGAGTTGCGGCATTCAACGTTCGGGAGCCATCGCGGCTTCTTTCACGCTGCCGCCGCGTACATGCGATGCTATCTGGTAGGCAAGCAGGGGCGGGACATGACAGAATTGAGCTCAGGCAGATAGCGGTGGCTCACATGCCCCGCATCTCCACTGGACACCAGGTCTGCGTCTTTTCACAAGCGAAGCGCAGCCTGATCAAAACAGAAGCCACTCCCGTGCGAAGGATCACCCGGACAAGCCCCGCGCTAGGGGATGTTCTCCGTCGATCATTCTGCGCAGGAGAGTGGCCAAGCATCATTGACGAGGACACCATGCCAGAGTATCGCTCCCGTACGACCACCGCAGGTCGTAACATGGCCGGCGCCCGCGCCCTGTGGCGCGCCACCGGCATGAAAGATGGTGACTTCCAGAAGCCGATCATCGCCGTTGCCAACTCCTTCACCCAGTTCGTGCCCGGCCACGTCCACCTCAAGGACATGGGACAGCTGGTAGCGCGCGAAATCGAGAAGGCCGGCGGTGTCGCCAAGGAATTCAACACCATCGCGGTGGACGATGGCATCGCGATGGGGCACGACGGCATGCTGTATTCGCTGCCGTCGCGTGACCTGATCGCCGACAGCGTCGAATACATGGTCAATGCCCACTGTGCGGATGCGCTGGTGTGCATCTCCAACTGCGACAAGATCACCCCCGGGATGCTGATGGCCGCCATGCGCCTCAACATCCCGGTCATCTTCGTCTCCGGCGGCCCGATGGAAGCCGGCAAGACCAAGCTGCTGGACCACGGTCTCGACCTGGTCGATGCGATGGTCATCGCGGCCGATGACAGCGTCGACGACGAGACGGTCGCCGAGATCGAGCGCAGCGCCTGCCCGACCTGTGGCAGCTGCTCGGGCATGTTCACGGCCAACTCCATGAACTGCCTGATGGAAGCGCTGGGTCTGGCGTTGCCGGGCAACGGTACGGTGCTGGCGACTCACTCCGATCGTCGTCGCCTGTTCGAGAACGCCGGGCATCGTATCGTCGAGCTGGCACGCCGTTACTACGAAGGCAACGAAGAGCACCTGTTGCCGCGTGCCATCGGTTCACGGGCGGCGTTTGCCAACGCGATGACGCTGGATATCGCCATGGGGGGCTCGACCAACACCATCCTGCACCTGCTGGCCGCCGCTCAGGAGGCCGGTGTCGACTTCACCATGTCCGACATCGACAAGCTGTCCCACAGCGTGCCGCAGATGTGCAAGGTGGCGCCGAACACCCAGAAGTATCACATCGAGGATGTTCATCGTGCCGGTGGCATCATGGGGATTCTGGGCGAGCTGGACCGCGCCGGCGTGCTGGATACCTCGGTGCCGACCGTCTATGGCGACTCGTTGTCTGCGGCGCTGGAAGAGTGGGACATCATGCGCTCGCCCACCGATGAGGTGATCGAGTTCTATCGTGCAGGTCCGGGGGGGATCCCGACCCAGACCGCCTTCTCCCAGAGCGCGCGCTGGCCGAGCCTGGATGGTGACCGCGCCCAGGGCTGCATCCGCGATTACGATCACTGCTTCTCCACCCAGGGCGGCCTGGCTGTGCTCTACGGCAACATCGCGCTGGATGGTTGCGTGGTGAAGACGGCAGGCGTCGATGATTCCATCCTCGTCTTCGAAGGCCGTGCCTATGTCTGCGAATCTCAGGATCAGGCGGTGGAAGACATCCTGGCCGACAAGGTCAAGGAAGGCGATGTCGTGATCATCCGCTACGAAGGGCCGAAGGGCGGTCCGGGCATGCAGGAAATGCTCTACCCGACGTCCTATCTCAAGTCCAAGGGACTTGGCAAGGCGTGCGCGCTGCTCACCGACGGTCGTTTCTCCGGCGGTACCTCTGGCCTGTCCATCGGCCATGCGTCTCCGGAAGCGGCGGCGGGTGGCGCCATCGGCCTGGTCGAGCACGGTGACACCATCCTGATCGACATCCCCAATCGCACCATCAATGTCCAGCTGAGCGATAGCGAGCTACATGCGCGTCGTGAAGCGATGGATGCGCGCGGCAAGGATGCCTGGAAGCCGAGCATCCAGCGCAATCGTCGTGTCTCCGCCGCGCTCAAGGCCTATGCCTTGCTGGCGACCTCGGCTGACAAGGGCGCCGTGCGTGATCTGAGCAAGCTGGATTGATCCCGTCCGCCAGTGCCGCCGTGAAGGTGCTGGCGGTCAGTGCCTGTTGAAGACCGGCAGCACTGATTCACCAGGCAGGACGCCAATGACATGCAAACGGCCACCCCGAGGGGTGGCCGTTTGCATGTCTGGCATTCGAAGTGGTTGCCGTGCATTTCAGCCGCCTCGGGCCCTGAGTCAGTCAGTACCGGCAGGCTTTGGCGGCAGGTTGGTCAGCGTACCGGCGTCAAGCGGCATGACCGGGTCTGGGTCGAGAAACCGTACCCGGTTGCATCCCTGGCGCTGGGCTTTCTTGAGCGCCTGCTGGGCACGGTCCATCAACTCGAGTCGATTGGCCAGTCTCATGGTATCGGGGGCCGGATGATAGCCGGTCAGGCCGACACTGCAGGTGATCGGCCGATCCAGCCCTGACAGTTCGGCGGCGGCATGGCGGACGCGTTCGGCAAGGATGATCGCGCCGCTGGCATCGGTACTGGTGAGGATCGCCATCAAGGAGTTGTCCTCACGCATGCAAAGGAGATCGCTCTTGCGGCTGGCGTTGCGCAGGATGGATGCCACCTGCTGCAGAGGGCGTTCTCCCGCCACGTGGCCATATTCGCGCGTGTAATCCTCAAGGTCATCCACGCTGAGGATCAGGATGCACAATGGCTGGCCATGGCGTGCACTGCGCGCGATCTCGTTGTCCAGCTGTTGCTCGATCAATTCGAACGGCATCAGCTTGTCGAGTGTCGAGCCGGGGAGTCGGCCAGCGGCAGGCGAGCGAGTTTCCAGTTGGTGGCGCAGCTTGGTCAGGCTCGCTTCATGAGCACGGCGCTCGCTGATGTCTTCATGCTGGGAGAGAATGATCCCGGCGCGACTGTCGATCACCTTCAGCTCCAGCATCACGTCGATCATCTGGCCATGACGCCCGAGATAACGGTGTGGCTGCCGATATTCGCTGATGTCGCCCGTCCGCATGGCGCTCAATGCCTCGCGGCACGACAGCATGTCCTGTGGGTGCGAGATGTCTTCCAGGGCACTGCATGTCAGTTCCTTTGGCTCCATGCCCAGCAGTCGGGAAAAGGCCGGATTCATGCGGGTCCAGTGGCCATGAAAGTCCATCAGGGCCATGGGCAGGCTGCAATGGGAGAACAGTCCTTCCATTTTCTGGTAGGCGAGACGCAGGTTGTCGAGCTCACTGCGTGTGCGCTCTTTCGCGCGCTGGACATCCAGCAGCTGGCCCAGTGCCGTGGCAAGCGTCTCCACCAGGGCTCGCTCACTGGCGGTGAAGTCCTGTTGGCGCGGTGTTTCATCGCCGAAGCACAGCGTGCCGGTCAGGCGACCTTCAGACCAGAGTGGCGCTGCCACATAGCTTTCAAAGGGCATGCAGGAATAGGCAGCGTGAGCGCGAGTGTCTTCTTCAGCGCTGATGTGGCGATGAGCCACGCAGGCAGCCTGCGCGATGACGCTGGAACACCAGGTCTCTTCCAGTGGGCATTCGCCTCCGACTTCTCGCCCAGCAGGGGGATTGACCGCCGCCATGATCTCATAGCGACTGGATTCTGCATGTCCGAGGATGGCGGTGGTCATGCCAAGCAGACGGCAACCGGCATCCAGATGGGCTTCCACGTGGCGTTCGTGGGAGGGCTCAGGTGTCAGGCTGAGCGCCAGCAGTGCCTGCAGGTGCTCTGGCAGCAGGGAATCATGGGGGTGTCCGGCGTTGCCCGAAGGCAAGGGCACGGCAGAGAATGAGCTTGGCATCATGCGATATCCTTATCTGACATGCTGCAGGAGAGGGAGGGCTTTCCATACCACACCTCAATATACGACTTGCCGTGAGACGTGACAGGCGAGGAAATCGATTGTCTCAACCTTTCGCAAACGCAGCGGGCAGTCTTTACAGGCTGACAAGGGCAGAGCCCCTCAGCGAGGGTCTCGATGAGGGGCTCCGAAATGAGGGCTCCTTGCCTTCGCCATGGGTTGGCGTGTCTTCGCAAGGACGTTGATGGCGGTCTGCTGGTACTGCTCACGAGTCGTGGGCGGGAGTCAGGCCGCCTCGGCCAGCGGTAGTGCCGGCTGCTGCTGAGCTTCCAGGTCTTCCAGTGCCAGTTCGATACTGAACCAGCTGCTGTCAAGCCAGTGATCGATCACTTCTTCGTTCATGCACATCGTGAAGCCTCCCCGAGAGTGTTGGCGAGCCATTGAGTGTATGGGTGTGCTGCCGGTAAGCAGCACTCTCCAGTATGGCTGGTTCCGGGAAGACGCGAGTGAAGATCGTGTGATGCCTTGATGTCAGTCAAAGACAGGCAAACCTGCAGGACATTGACCATGTATGCCTACCCATGCCGAAGCGTGGGCAGCCCTTCGTGGCAGCTGGAAGGGCGAGGCGGTCATTGTCTTGCCCGGTCAGCGCGTCAACGACGTGTGAATGAGCGAAGGAGGCTGCGAATCAGGGAGCGTCCCAGCTGCGACCCCAGCGCGCGCATCACCGATTTCAGCAAGGTTTCCATGACGCCCTGGCGCTTGCGGCCACCTCCGGTGTCCCGAGAGGGCCTGGCGGCAGCGGGCGGCCGGGTGGCTTGCGCCCCTTCAGACCGGGCTTCTTCAGAATCAACGTTTTCCGATGGACGCTGGCTTGGGTCGCGGTCTGCCTCCCCGGGCCTGGTCTTGTCAGGCTCACGGGGATTCGTGGCATGTGAGGCTTGCGCCTGGGCGGCAAGTCGCGCCTCCAGTCGCTCATGGGCGGACTCACGATCCACGCGCTCGTCGTAGCGCCCGGCCAGGGAGGAATCGGCCAGCAGCGTGGCACGCTCCGCGTCGCTCAATGGACCGATGCGTCCTCGCGGCGGGGCGATCAGCGTGCGTTCCACCTGCGTCGGTGTGCCGTTGGCATCGAGTACCGAGACCAGAGCTTCGCCTACGCCCAGTTCCGTGATCACCTGCGCCGTATCGAGTTCCGGATTGGGGCGGAAGGTGTCGGCGGCCGTCTTGACGGCCTTCTGGTCACGCGGTGTGAAGGCGCGCAGCGCATGCTGGATGCGATTGCCCAGCTGACCGAGCACCTCATCGGGGATGTCGGCGGGTGACTGGGTCACGAAATAGACACCGACGCCCTTGGAGCGAATCAGGCGGACCGTCTGCTCCAGGCGCGTCAGCAGTGCCTTGGGGGCTGAATCGAACAGCAGGTGCGCTTCATCGAAGAAGAACACCAGTACTGGCCGGTCGGCATCCCCGCGCTCGGGAAGCTCGCGGAACAGGGTGGACAGGAACCACAGCAGGAAGGTGGTGTAGAGACGAGGGCTCTGCATCAGCTCGCGACCGTCGAGCAGATTGATATAGCCACGGGCCTGCTCTGCATGCCCGCGCGTCGCCAGCATGTCGTGGATATCCAGTGCCGGTTCGGCAAAGAAGCGTTCGCCGCCCTGCGTGGCCAGGACGTGGACCCGACGCAGCATCGCCCCCAGGCTCTGCGGACTGACGCTGCCGTAACGCGCCTCGAAGCTGTCACGCTCGCGCTCGATGTGCTTCAGCAGGCTGATCAGGTCCTTGAGGTCGACCAGCTCCAGACCCTCACGCTCGGCGTGATCGAAGGCCAGATGCATCAGGCCGCCTTGGGTCTCGTTGAGCTCCAGCAGACTAGCCATCAGCTCGGGCCCCATCGATGCCACGCTTGCGCGAACCGCGTGGCCGCTCTTGCCATGGAGGTCCCATAGTCTGACGGGGGCGGCGTGCGGCTGCCAATCATCGATCCCCAGGCTGTTCAAGCGCTCATCGATGCGAGGATGGGGAGTGCCGGCGGCAGCGATGCCGGAAAGATCGCCCTTGATGTCGGCAGTGAACACCGGCACCCCCATGCGCGAGAATTCCTCGGCCAGTACCTGCAGGGTGACGGTCTTGCCGGTGCCCGTCGCGCCCGCCACCAGCCCATGGCGATTGGCCAATGCTGCGTCCAGCGCGATGTGGCCTGCCGAACCTTGTCCCGCGCGGCCCCCTATCAGCACATCTGGCATGTGATTCTCCTGTCGTGGTCAGCATGTCGGTGGCGGTGCCCGTAGAGAGGATGGTGCTGTGCACTGCGAGTGGCCGCGAGGAAGTGTCCTTGCTTCTCAAACAGAGTTACAAAATGTTTCGTTGAGTAAAATACTGCAAGCGAATCCTGGGCATCCGATCGCACTGGATGGCTGCATCGTCGGGCTGGAGCCTGCTGCCGTGCTGTCCTGGAGCGGGGTGGGCGCTAATTAAACGCGACGCGACAATTCACTCTTGTACAAGTAATTCTCTGGCAGATCATTTTTCTTTCCTTCCTGTGCTTGAAACTCAGCCCAAGTAGTTCCATATCTTTAGGCATCAGACGCTGTGTGATGGAACACGCTCAATCAGATCAATGTCATCACTCGCCAGCTCGTCACGCTTTCACGGTACAACTCTAGTGACGGTTTTCGAGTGATCACGAGCGCTGACGATGTCACGACAGGATGTCTTGGCAACCCTTATCCGCAAGACGCAGGTGAATCGCTCGCCCGTCGTCTTGCCTGGCCCGGATGACAGAGGATCACTTCGATCCCGATGCATGCCGCGGCTCAACGGCAACGGTCGAGTGAATCATCTGCTCGCCTTTTGCATCAGACCGCTACTGGAGGATGGATCATGAACAAGCTGACTGCTGCACTCATCGCAACTGCCTTTGCACTGCCGACCGCCGCTGCCTATGCCGATCACCACGAATCCAGCAATACCGGTTCCGCCAATACCGGTGCTCACTCCACCAAGGTAGAGGGTGGCACAGCCGCTGGCCATGAAGGTGGCATGGTGCAAGACGATGCCGAACGCAATACCGAAAGTGGTTCTGCCAACACCAAGAAGGATTCCATGATGGTGGAAGGCGGGACCGCACAGTCTGAATCCGCCAAGCACGGCAAGGTGATGGACGAAGGCGAGGACCACATGGGTGTGAGCCCGGAGTCCGGCTCGGCCAACACTGCCGATGGCAGCATGAAGACCGAGTGAACGTCTTCTGATCCCGAGGTTGACTCGGGTACGGCATGATCTCGTGGTGTGTCCGGGCAGGTCGCCAGCACGATCCGTCCACTGACATCACGGGTGAAACGACAAGCCCCCGCCATTGGCGGGGGCTTGTCGTTGTCTGAAGAACAGCGCGAGAGGGTAGGGCCAGGGCACGCCCGACGCCTTACCACCAGTCGGGGCTATGGAGCTCCTCGCCGGCCAGCAGGCGTTCCCTGGCCATGAAGAGGGCGGCGATGGCCCGCGCCTCGTGGAAGTCCTCGCGTGCCAGCAATGCCGGCAGCTCGTCGAGGCGATGGCGCTCGACGACCAGAGGTTCCGGCTCATCCCCCGGCAGACGCTTCTCGTACAGGTCACGCGCCAGCATGACGTTCATGCGGTGATCCATGTAGTTGGGCGCCAGGCTCAGTTCGGCCAGCGGCTCGATGTCGTGAGCGCCGAAACCGCACTCCTCCATCAGTTCACGGTTGGCGGCGGTCACCGGGTCTTCGCCGGGGTCGATCAGCCCCTTGGGCAGGGTCAGCACGTACTGCTCCGGCCCGGCGGCATATTCACGGATCAGCAGTACGTGATCCGGGTCTGGCATGGCGACGATCATCACCGCACCATGGCCACCACTCTTGAGACGTTCGAAGCTGCGCGTCGCGCCATTCGAGAAGGTCAGTTCCAGTGCCTCGACGGTAAACAGCCGCGAGCGAGCCACCTCGCGTCGCGAGTCGATACGGGGGGGTGTCAGCGCGTCTCCATCGGCGTAGTGCCCGATGGTCGAGTGATCGGGGCGTGGCGCATCATCCATCGGAAGTCCTCAAGGCAGAGATCAAGAAGCGGGCGCCGGGCAGGCTGTCATGCCCGAGCATCGAGCTGTCGCGCCCATCGTGGCAGGCTGTGCCGGGCAGGGCAATTGTCGTGAGCTTGCCGGCATCGCTGATGTCCCATGTGGGCACATGCGCAGCGCAGGACCATGCTTTACACTATACAACCCCAAATTCCCCGCCGGCTGACAGACTACCGATGATTGACTGGACCACGATCGACACCGTGCTGCTCGACATGGATGGCACCTTGCTGGACCTGCATTTCGACAGCCACTTCTGGCTGGAGCACCTGCCACGCCGCTACTGTGAGCTGCATCGTCTCGATAGCGCGCTGCAGGCGGACCTCAAGGCGCGCATCATCAGCGAATCCGGCACGCTCAACTGGTACAGCCTCGATTACTGGAGCCGCGAGCTGAAGCTGGATGTCGTCGCGCTCAAGCGTGAGGTGCAGCATCTGATCGGGTATCGCCACGAGGCAGAGGACTTTCTCGCCTGGCTACGGGATCAACCGCAGCGCGTGGTACTGGCGACCAACGCGGACCGTCACGGGATCGAGCTCAAGTTCGGTCTGACCGGCATGGGCGATTACTTCGATGCCGTCGTCTCCTCGGCGGATCTCGGACACGCCAAGGAGGAGCAGGCCTTCTGGCATCGGCTCAACGAGATCGAGCCCTTCGAGCCGGCACGTACCCTGTTCATCGATGACAATCCCCAGGTGCTGGAGAGTGCGCGCACCTACGGTATCGCGCATCTGCTGGGCGTGCGTCAGCCAGACTCGAAGCGCAAAGCGCGTGACTTCGAGCACGTGCACGGACTGGACGGCTTTGCCGTGCTGACGGCGGGTGGCGGCCTTCATCTGGAACACGAGGAGCGCAAGGAGTCTTGATGAGTGACCAGGTACGCATCGACAAGTGGCTGTGGGCGGCGCGATTCTTCAAGACGCGCGGCATGGCCAAGAAAGCCATTGAAGGTGGCAAGATCCAGTACAACGGCAGCAAGGTGAAGACGTCCAAGACCGTCGAGGTCGGCGCCTTGATCGAAGTGCCGCAAGGTTGGGATCGGCTGGTGGTCGAAGTGCTGGCACTCAGCGACCAGCGCCGTGGCGCGCCCCAGGCGCAGGCACTCTATCAGGAGACGCAGGAGTCGCGTGCGCGCCGCGAACGGGAGGCCGAGGTGCGTCGCCTTGGCAATCAGGGCATGAGCCCGCCCGTGGGACGTCCCGACAAGAAGCAGCGGCGCAGCATCCACCGCTTCCAGCGCCAGGATTCCGAAAGCTGACGACACAGGCTCTCGCCACCCTTGCAGGGGGAAAGCCTGTGGACGTCACGTTGATACTTACCCAATTCATGACGCACGGCCCGGCCTTCGGTGCCGAAGCCGAGGCAGGCCTGCGTCGTCGCCGAGGTACATCGCGGTCCGTCGCTCGTGGTCCACGAGCTGGTGGCAGCGCTGGCCCGGTTCGAGGAGCCCCCAATGAGTGATCACGACATGCAAGACCCTGACAAGCAAGCCGGCGACGCCCACGAAGAGACGGCGCCGAATTTCGATCAGATCCAGCGATTCCTGTTCGACGCCACCAATGTGCGCGGCGAGATCGTCACCCTGGACAAGGCCTATGCCGAAGTCCTTGATCGTCATGCCTATCCCCAGGCCATCTCGCGCCAGCTGGGCGAGATGCTGGCAGCGGTGGCGCTGCTGACCGAGACCATCAAGCTGGATGGCACCATGACACTGGAAGTGCGTGGCACGGGGATCGTGCGTCAGCTGATGGCCGAGTCCAATCCCGGCGGTGAGCTGCGTGCCATTGCCCGTCTCAGTGACGAGGACGTGCTGCCGACCGATGAAGCCACGCTCCAGGCTCTGGTGGGGCAGGGGCAGATCGTTATCACGCTGGACCCGCGTGACGGCAAGCGTTACCAGGGGATCGTGGCGATCGATCAGGACAGCCTCGCCGGCTGCCTGGAAAGCTACTTCAGTCAGTCCGAGCAGCTGCCGACGCGTCTGTGGTTGATGGCCGATGCACAGCGTGCCGGTGGCGTGATGCTCCAGCAGCTGCCTGACGACGATGCCAACAAGGACCCCGATGCCTGGGAGCGAGTCGTCCATCTCGCCGACACCCTCAAGGCCGAAGAACTGCTGGTGCTTGATCAGCAGGACGTGCTGCACCGTCTCTATCACGAAGAGACCGTGCGCATCTTCGAACCCAAGGCGCTGCGGTTCGGTTGTACCTGTTCTCGTGAGCGTCTCGGCGCGGCACTGCACAGCATCGCCGCGGACGAGTTGCGCCAGATCGTCGCCGAGCATGGTGAGCTGGCCACGCAATGCCACTTCTGCCATACCCGGTATTCCTTCAATGCCGCGGAAGTCGAAGCCATCATCGAAGACCCGGCCGCAGGCAGCCCGATCGTCCACTGAGTCCAGCAATCGCGCTGGCGCCAGCGCGGCCTGTTGGCCTGCCTTGCGTCAGCTCGGGCAGTGTTGGCCGAAGTCTCGAGCGTAGGCTGTCGATGCGCAGCAGCTGTCGATGGGCAGGTGCTGTCGACGATGGGCAGGAGTGCAGGAGGGACGCCCATCATGAGGCCAGCGGCAGGGGTGGGCAGCGAGCGAGGTGAAATTGTCGGACATTTCACGTCTCGAGTGTCAGTCAATGCGCTGTCGGGCGTTGCAGCAATCAGCGTTTCCGCCCGAGTCCCTTTTTGCCATAATGCCTTGCCAGTACGGGGCTGGACGCTCCGTTGCGGCAACATGGCCTGTAGGCCATGGTCGATTCCGGCAGCATCGTTCGATACCCCAAAATAAGCCTGCGGCATGTACCGCCGGCATCTGGCAAGAGCCATCAAGAGAGAGGGCGGCCCTGAGCCGCGGAGACGCGAATGAGCAAGCATCAAGACAGTGCGGTGACCACTCACACCAATCTCAGCAGCGCAGAGCTGATCGAGCTGGCAGTGGCTCGCGGCGAAGGACGTCTGGCCGACAACGGCGCGCTGGTCGTGGAGACGGGGGCTCGCAGTGGTCGCTCCCCGAACGACCGCTTCATCGTCGATGAGCCGTCCACCTCGGACGCCATTGACTGGGGAAGCGTCAACCGCCCGTTCAGCCCTGAGCGTTTCGACGCGCTGTGGGACCGGGTCGAGGACTACCTCGGTGCGCAGACAAGCTTCGTGTCCGAACTGCACGTCGGCGCCGATCTCGAGCATTACCTGCCGATTCGTGTCACCACGGAAACGGCATGGCACAACCTGTTCGCGCGTACCATGTTCGTGCGTCCGGACAGCTTCAATGCCAAGGACAAGAGCGAGTGGACCATCCTCAACGCGCCGCACTTCGTGTGTGAGCCCGAGCGCGATGGCACCAACTCCGATGGCGTGGTGCTGATCAACTTCGCACGTCGTCGCGTTCTGCTGGCTGGCATGCGCTATGCCGGCGAGATGAAGAAGGCCATGTTCTCGGTGCAGAACTTCCTGCTGCCGGAAAAGGACGTGCTGCCGATGCATTGCTCCGCCAATGTCGGTGATGACGGCGAGACCACGCTGTTCTTCGGTCTTTCCGGCACCGGCAAGACCACTCTGTCCGCCGATCCGGCGCGCCATCTGATCGGCGATGACGAGCACGGCTGGGGCGAAGGCACCGTCTTCAACATCGAAGGGGGCTGCTACGCCAAGTGCATCGACCTCTCCGAGAAGAACGAGCCGGTCATCTGGAATGCCATCAAGTTCGGCGCCGTGCTGGAAAACGTGGTGCTGGACGACCGTCGCGGTGCGGATTACGGCGACGACACTCTCAGCCAGAACTCGCGTGCGGCCTACCCGCTGGAGCACATCGAGAAGCGCGTTCCGGAAAATCGTGCCGGTGAGCCGAATGCCATCGTCTTCCTGACCTGCGACATGTCCGGTGTGCTGCCTCCGGTGTCCGTGCTCAGCAAGCAGGCGGCCGCCTATCACTTCCTGTCCGGCTACACCGCCAAGGTCGGCTCCACCGAGATGGGCTCCACCGCCGGTCTCGAGGCGACCTTCTCCACCTGCTTCGGCGCGCCGTTCTTCCCGCGCCCGGCGCGTGAGTACGCGGATCTGCTGATCAAGCGCATCGAGGCGTTCGGCTCGCGCGTCTATCTGGTCAACACCGGCTGGACCGGTGGTGCCTACGGAGAGGGCGGCTCACGCTTCTCCATCCCGACCACCCGCAGCATCATCAGCGCGATCCAGAACGGCGCACTCGCCGATATCGAGACGCGTCACATCGACGTGCTCAACCTGGATGTGCCGGTGCGTGTGCCGGGCGTCGATTCCAGTCTGCTCGACCCGCGCGAGACCTGGGAAGACCGCGCTGCCTATGACAGCAAGGCGCGTGACCTGTCCGCCAAGTTCGTCGAGAACTTCAAGAAGTTCGCCGGAGTGGATGAGGCGATCATCGCGGCGGGCCCGACGCTGGTCTGATCGACCGCCGTTCTCGTGATACGCCAGACGAAAACGCCTCGCTCGGGTGACCGAGCGAGGCGTTTTCATGTCCGGACAGCGATGACACCGCCTTCGGATCACGGCTGCGACATGGCGTGGCTCAGGGGCTGCCACCGGCGGCCAGAGAGCGACTGGCAGGCGCATCCAGCGCCTCTTCGTCTGATAGCGGGTTGCCGGTGGTGTTGGCGCTCAGGATGGCCTCCGTCGCCAAGGCGTCCTGTGGTGCCATCCTGCGCTCGTCGTGGGCCGTATCAGGAGGCTCGGGCATGTTCTCTCCGGGCATTTCACTGTCCGGCAGGCGCTCGGCGACGAAGGGAGCGGGAGCCTGATACCACCAGCGGGTGGTCCAGGCGCGCATCACCCGTTCCGGGTACCAGGTCTTGCCGAGGCTGCCATTGTAGCGGGCCAGTGCATCGGTGATGTCGCCCTTCTCACGCTTGAGGTAGTGGGCGAGGATGGTGGCGCCGTAGCGCAGGCTGGTGTCCTGGTCGAGCAGGTTGTCGCCCGGCTCGCCGATCTCGCGCTTCCAGAATGGCATCACCTGCATCAGCCCTCGTGCGCCGGCATGGGATACCGCCGTCGGCTTGAAGGCGCTTTCCACCTGGATCACGGCCAGAATCAGCTCCGGTGCCAGCCCCGTGCGGGTGGCTTCGCGGCGGATCTTGCGCAGCAGGTCGATCCGGGCGGCGCGATCGGGCATGTAGCGCTCCAGACGCTGCTGCATGCTCAGCACCCAGTGCAGGGCATCGATGGGGTCGTCGAAGGCTTCAGGCTCTGCCAGCGCTTCTCTCAGGCTTTCACGCAGTGCCGGAGAGAGGCCGTGCTCGGGGATGGCGGCCGCAGCATGGAGGGGCGCGCTCTGCAGCATGGCTACCATGCTGCCCACCACGAGACAGGCTGCTCCCGCCAGGTGGCGGAGCAGGCGTTGTTGGTGTGGAGTACGAGCGCCTTCGGGGCGTGGTGTGGTCATGCGCAGTCCCTGCGTATCGGTCATGCCGGCATTATGCCGTGTTCGCGGCGTTGACGTTAATGACCCAGTCAATCAGCCGCCTGAAACGACGACAGCCCGCCCCCCGAGAGGGAGGCGGGCTGTCGTGCTTCGCGTCAAGGAAGCACCCTGGGCGGCGCCTGAGGCTTACTTGCCGCTGCGCTCGGCCAGGAAGTCCATCAGGTTGTCGACGGGGACCATGGTCGCGTCCGCGTCCGTGCGGCCCTTGTACTCATACTCGCCGTTGTCGAGACCGCGATCACCGATCACCAGACGATGCGGAATGCCCAGCAGTTCGCCATCGGCGAACTTGTTGCCTGGACGCAGGTCACGATCATCCAGCAGGACATCGTAGCCTGCGGCGGTCAGCGCCTGATAGACACGCTCGGAGGTCTCGCTGACGCGCACGGACTTGTGGGCATTCATCGGCACGATGGCGATCTGGAAGGGCGCGATGGCTTCCGGCAGCACGATGCCGCCCTTGTCGTTGCCCTGTTCGATGGCCGCGGCCACCACGCGGGTCACGCCGATGCCGTAGCAGCCCATCCACAGCGGCTTGGCCTTGCCGTTCTCGTCGAGCACGGTGGCGTTCATGGCATCGGAGTACTTGGTGCCCAGCTGGAAGATATGACCCACCTCGATACCGCGCGCGATGTCGATCACGCCGTGACCGTCCGGTGACGGGTCACCCGCGACGACATTGCGGATATCGGCGACTTCCGGCAGCGGCAGGTCGCGCTCCCAGTTGAGGCCGAAGTGGTGCTTGCCTTCGATGTTGGCACCGGCACCGAAGTCGCTCATCAGAGCGACGCTGCGATCGATGATGATCGGCATCTCGAGTCCCACCGGGCCCAGCGAGCCGAAGCCGGCGCCGACGGCGGCACGCACTTCCTCATCGCTGGCCATGGTCAGCGGCTCGGCGACCTGTGGCAGGTGTTCGGCCTTGATCTCGTTGAGCTCGTGATCACCGCGTACCATCAGCGCGACCAGCCCTCCCTCGACACCTTCGGCCGCCTTGACGATCAGCGTCTTGACGGTCTTCTCGATGGCCAGGCCATGCTGCTCGACGAGGGCGGCGATGGTCTTGGCATTCGGCGTATCGACCAGCTGCATGTCCTGAGTCGGTGCAGCGCGTTGCGGCGTCTCGCCCAGCGGTGCGGGCAGAGCCTCGCACTTCTCGATGTTGGCAGCGAAGTCGGAGCCGGTAGAGAAGGCGATGGCGTCTTCTCCGGAATCGGCCAGCACGTGGAATTCGTGGGAGCCGGTACCACCGATGGAGCCGTTGTCGGCAATGACCGGGCGGAAGTCGAGACCCAGGCGCGTGAAGATGCGCACGTAGGTGTCGTACATCACCTGATAGGTGTCCTTGAGCGAGTCTTCGCTCAGGTGGAAGGAATAGGCATCCTTCATGATGAACTCACGGGAGCGCATCACACCGAAGCGCGGACGAATCTCGTCACGGAACTTGGTCTGGATCTGATAGAAGTTGGCCGGCAGCTGCTTGTAGCTGTTCAGCTCGCGACGCGCGAGGTCAGTGATGACTTCCTCGTGGGTCGGGCCGACGCAGTAGTCGCGCTGATGACGATCAACGACACGCAGCAGCTCCGGGCCGTACTGTTCCCAGCGACCGGATTCCTGCCAGAGCTCGGCAGGTTGCACGGCGGGCATCAGCACTTCCTGGCCGCCGGCGCGGTCCATCTCTTCACGGACGATGCGCTCGACCTTGCGCATGGTGCGCAGACCCAGCGGCATCCAGGTGTAGAGCCCGGAGGTCAGGCGACGAATGAAGCCGGCACGCAGCATCAGCTGGTGGCTTATGACTTCAGCATCGGACGGGGTTTCCTTGAGAGTGGAAATCAGCAGTTGACTGGCACGCATGGGCTCAGCGATCCCTCGACTTGTCGCTTTGATCGGTACGCTTCGCAATCGCGAAGCAAGAACAGGCAGGACTTCGGCACGCCAACGGCGGGCGTATCAGCGAAGCAGACTGGGGGCATTGTACTGCCGCGAGGCTTTGTGGGGCAAAGTGCTGCGACAGACTGGAAAAAAGTGCGCCGGCCTGCCGATACTGGTGCAGGGCGCAGGGCGTCCTGTGTCAGAGGCATGAGGGCACTGCAGGACGAAGACTGCCTCGTCAGGTGACGGGGAGGGTCGCACAAGGAGAGGTGGACATGGCGTCACAGGATCATCACGCAGGATGCGCGCCCGTCAGACGACACCCGCGGTGGCGGACCGCTCTGGTGCTGATGGTGCTGATGTCATGTCTGGGGCTTTCCCTGTGGCTGGTGAGCCACCATCTGCCGATTCCCTTCGTCGATGAGGGAGTCCATTTCGCGCAGATCCGCCAGTTTCTGGAGGGCGACTGGCATCAGCATCCCAAGCTGACCACGCTGACGCTCTATCACGCCAGCATGGCGCTGGTACTGATGACGCTCCAGACGCTCGGGGACTGGCTGAATCTGCCGCTGGCGACAGCCACCATGACGGGACGCTGGCCACAGATGCCGTCGGTGGACTGGGTGCGCGGTCTTTCGCTGGTGGGCTTCAGCGTCATGGCGTTCCTCCTCTGGCGGGCATTGCCGCAGGGCTACCGGCGTCTCGCTCCTTCGCTGGAGGCGCACGACGCTCGTCACCAGGCCAGCCGTCAGTGCTGGCAGTGGCTGTGGCTGCCGATCATCTTTCCCTATCTGGCGCTGGTGTATACCGACCCCTGGATCATCGCGCTGGTCGCGTTGCAGCTCGTCGCACTGGTGCGAGAACAGCGTCTGCTGTTGCTGGTATTGATCATGGCGGGATTGGGGTTGCGTCAGGACAGCATCGTGCTGCTGGGGTTGTGGGGCGGCCTGCTGCTGTGTCTGACCCATCACAAGGCCGTGAGCGAGGCGCGGATGGCAGGACTGGCGACTCCCTTGCGCGCGCCGCTCTCTCGGCTCTCCACCTGGTGGGCACTGTTCATCAACTGGTGGTGGGTGCTCGGGCTACCGGTGGTCGCCTTTCTCGGCTTCCTTCTCTGGAATGGCGGCATCGCCATGGGAGATACCACGCGCCATCAGGCCGGTTGGCACACCGGCAATCTCGGCTATTACCTGGCGGTGATCGGCATGGTGTTCCTGCCGCTGTGGCTTTCGGACCTGCCGCGTCAATGGCAGGGGATGAAGCGTGCATGTTCGCGGGAGGGGTGGCGGCGAGGAATGCCGTTGCTGCTGCTGGCGGTCGGCCTGTGGCTGGTGCTGGCAATGAGCTTCGAGCTGACCCATGACTACAACTTCCAGCGCTGGACGATTCGTAATGTCTGGCTGATGTGGTGGAACGAGCACCCGGTCGCGCGCTGGATCACCCTGCTGATGTCGACCAGCGTGGCCTTCTGGTGGCTGAGAGCACCGTTGAGACTGGGGCATGGTGGGCTGCTGCTGGTGATGCTCGCGCTGATGATCTGCACGCGGGAATTGATCGAGACGCGCTACATGCTGCCGTTGATCACCGTGTACCAGCTGCTGCGTGTGCCTGAGCGTCCCGCCGTGGAGCGCGCGATGACGCTGTGGGCCATGGCGATGGGAGTGATGCTGCTGGCGGGACTGGTGCTGACCCGCACCTTGCCCTGAAAGCCGTAGGGCGAGGGAGCAAGGTGCGGACTGGAGGCTGTCAGGCCTCGTCGTGCTGATGGCGGGCTTCTGCCGAGGCGTGCGGATCGGTGCTCGGAGTGCTGCCACGGGGCGACTCGGCCACCCAGGCATAGGCGGCTTCTCGCTCGGCAGGCGAGAAGTGGCGGACTTCGATGGAGCGCACCAGATGCTTGCTGAATTCGGTGACGTGACGCAACCACTCGGCCTTGCTGATGATGGCCTCGCGTTCGAAGTCGCCAAGATGACGCAGGGCGTAGCCGATATCGTTGAGCAGCGCGGCCGGCGTGATCAGCCCGAAGCGCTCGATTTCCACCAGCAACGAGATGCGCTCATGGCGCGCGAGGCGCTCATCACATTCGCGGATCACGGGAGCGAGCGACGCCTGATCGATGCTGCCTTCCAGCCGCAGGGCGACGACGTGATCAGCGGGACTCTTGAGCAATGTCAGCATGTTGGGCTCCTGCACGTGAGCGTGGTGGGGGAGTGGGTCACACAGCCACTCTGACAGCGATGTGACACATTTCAGTGTAGTCGCATGTAGCCATCGCAGCAGGCGCATCTGCGCGCCAGCATCACGGGGAGGGCGTCATGACGGCGTACCCCGGCCTGTCACTTACACCGTTTCGGACGCAGTCCGTACCACAATGGCAGCGCGACCAGCAGGCTGCCGCCCAGCAGGTTGCCGATGCCTGCCGGCAGGATGTTCCAGCGCATGGCGTCCCACCAGCCGGGGCCTTCTCCCGTCGGCATGATCATCGAGAAATAGGCCATGTTGGCCGGGCTGTGCTGGAAGTTGCCTGCCACGAACAGACTGACGGCCAGCACGATGGGCACGAACTTGTCGATGATGGTCCTGCCCATCACGGCGAGAAATGCCGCCATCCCGACCATCCAGTTGCCCAGCATTCCCGACAGCACCAGCGAGAACCAGCCTTCGGGACCTCCTGTCTGCTGATAGTGCATCTTCTTCGCCACCAGTTCGGCCAGCAGCTGATAGTGCTGGGGGGAGTAGACCTGTGCCACCGAGATCACCCAGCCTGTCAGCATCGTGCCGAGCAGATTGCCTATCCAGGCCAGTACCCAGAACTTCAGGCCGCGCCGCAGCATGTCACTGCGGGAGCAGTTGAGCGCACTGACCGGCAGGATGACATTGGCCTCGGTAAAGAGGGCGGCACCGGTCAGGATGACGAGGAAGAAGCCAACCGAGAACCCGACCCCCTGAAGCAGCAGCTGCAAGCCATGTGTCTCGACCCCGGTCGACAGCAGGATGGAAAACAGCGCCCCCATGGTGATGAAGGCGCCGCCCAGAATGGCCAGTACCAGAATGCGGGGGGCTGACAGGGTATGGATGTGTTCGCAGGCTTCTCGACAGATTTCCTGTGCCACATCACGGGAAGCGATGAACTGGGCGGCAGGGCGGTGGGACGAATCGTCGGACATGGGGAGTTCCTTCGGCCATTTCATGAGGCGGCAATGAGGTGGGGCGGCAATGAGATAATGCACACTCACGTGGGCTCAGAGGAAATAGACTTTGGGGAGCAGAGAAGCCAATTCAATCGCACAGGGCACCTGGCGGTGAGTATCGAGCAGGTAATGGCAGCTCAGCAGGGGGTGGCATCTGGCGAGGTTTCTGGACGACAGGCATGAAAAAGCGCCGCCCGGACATGATGAACATGACATGGCGACGCTCTTGAATGCTGCTTGAGTCTGTCCTGCTTGGCGTGGTGCTGCCTGAAGCGATGGTACGGCCAGCCGGACTCGAACCGGCACGCCCGAAGGCAGGAGATTTTAAGTCTCCGGTGTCTACCGATTCCACCATGGCCGCGCAGACTGGCGCATAACTTAGCATATTTCAGAACAAGGTCAACTTTAATGCGTGACATACGAGGGTTAACTGATTGTTCTGCAATCCCTTTGCCTCATCACTGAGGGCAGTGGTGCACATGACGCGCGTTCGGGTATCCGGCGGACAGGCGCAATGAATCCTCTGCACAAGACGTGTGCGACAGGGGTTCAGGCAAGGATGAGGAATGAAAAGACCAGCGGGAAATGATGCAGGTACTGAAGGCGAAAATCAGAGAAGACCGACAGGGAGTGTCAGTGATTCAACAGATGAAACGAGATGGATAAAGTAGAAAAGCAAGACGACCAGGAGGGAAGGTGTCTTGTCCATTTCAGTGCAGGACAGGGGATGTCAGGCGTTCTGAAATGGAGGCTGGAGTCGGAATCGAACCGGCGTACACGGAGTTGCAGTCCGCTGCATGACCACTCTGCCATCCAGCCTCAATGATCGAGATGTCAGTCGAAACTGATGTCTGATCCGAGGTTTCTCTGCGCGTTGCGCAAGAGAATTGAGTCAATGTCGAAGTGCCGTCAAGGCCACCTGTTTCATTGGAGCGGGAAACGAGATTCGAACTCGCGACCCCAACCTTGGCAAGGTTGTGCTCTACCACTGAGCTATTCCCGCTGAACTCGAGGTCGAATTATACGGATAATTCCCATGCTGTCAAACAGTTAATGAAAAAATGTCTCGCAGACCTGGTGGTCGGAAACGACGACGCCCACCTGCCGAAAGGGCGGGTGGGCGTCTCGAGAACTGGCCTCTGCCAGTCGGGCAACTTGCTGGGCCCGCGTCGTACTGAACATTCGTCGTGCTGAGCATTTGTCGTGCTGAACATGTGCCGCGTGTCAGACGGAACGTATCAGTTCCGGCCATGCCGCACGCAGGTAACTGATCATCGACCATAACGTCAAGGCAGCGGAGATATACAGCAGGCCGAGGCCAGCATCGCCCCCGAGACTGCCTGGGGAGAAGTACAGCAGCATGAACAGGGCGAGCATCTGGGCAGCGGTCTTCAGCTTGCCGACCCACGAGACTGCCACGCTGCCGCGCTTGCCGATCTCGGCCATCCATTCGCGCAGTGCGGAGATGACGATCTCGCGACCGATGATGATCAAGCTGGGAATCGTCATCCACAGGCTGTCGTAGCGTTCGATCAACAGTCCCAATGCCACGGCGACCATCAGCTTGTCAGCCACCGGGTCCAGGAAGGCGCCGAAGGGCGTCGTCTGATTCCAGCGTCGCGCGAGATAGCCATCGAACCAGTCGGTCACTGCCGCCAGGGCGAACAGCAGGGCGGTGACGGGCAGGCTCCAGTCATATGGCAGATAGAAGCACACCACCAGCAGCGGAATGAACAGGATGCGGATCAGAGTCAGGATATTGGGAATGCTCATCGTGACGGCACGAGTCCTTGCATGAAGCGTCGGGTGGCTGGGCGAAATCAAGGGCGACGCCCCGAAAGGGCAGATCGCTCCGCTAGCGCCGCACAAGTCGTCTATTCTAGCCTGCCGGTGAGGTATTCAGCCATGCCAAACCGCAGGATATTCAAGCCGACTTCCGTTACCCCTGCCTGTGCGGCAGGCTGAGGGTGACAGAGGTCGGCGTGGGGTGTCGATGTATCCCCTGCTGCATGATCGGTCAGCCGTGCAGTGCCTGATGGATCACCTCGGCAAGGGATTCGCTGATGCCGGGCACCCGCGCCAGTTCCGGCTTGGAGGCCTGCTTGACCCCCTGGAGTCCCCCGAAGAACTTGAGCAGTTCCCGGCGGCGCTTGGGCCCGACCCCCGCGATGCCCTCGAGACTCGAGGTGCGGCGCGCCTTGTCACGCTTGGCGCGGTGGCCGGCAATCGCGAAGCGGTGCGATTCATCACGGATATGCTGGATCAAGTGGAGCGCCGGTGAATGGCTGTCGAGATCCAGGGTGTCATGCACCGTCTCGATGAACAGCGTCTCCAGGCCGGCCTTGCGCGTGGTGCCCTTGGCGACCCCGAGCAGGATGATGTCGGTCACGCCGAGCGACACGAAGACCTCACGCGCCATGTTGAGCTGACCCTTGCCGCCATCGACCAGCAGGATGTCAGGGCGCTTGCCTTCTCCCTCCTGCAGACGCTTGAAACGTCGCGTCAGCGCCTGCTGCATGGCGGCGTAGTCATCACCGGCCGTCACCCCCTCGATGTTGAAGCGTCGATAATCCGACTTGATGGGGCCCTCGTGATCGAACACCACGCAGCTGGCCACGGTCGCCTCGCCGTGGCTGTGGGAGATGTCGAAGCACTCCAGGCGCTTGGGCACTTCCGCGAGTCCCAGAGCATCGCGCAATGACAGAAAGCGATTGGAGAGCTGCTGGCGGCTGGCCAGCTGAGTGGCCAGATACTGCTCGGCGTTGGTCTGTGCCAGCGTGAGCCACTGGGCGCGATGGCCACGTACCTGGTGTGCCACGCGAACGCGGCGACCGGCTTTCTCGCTCAGTGCACCTTCCACCAGCGGCGCATCCTCGAGTGCCAGTGAGGTGAGCACCTCATCGGGCATCTCGCGATCCTGACCCAGGTAGTACTGACTGACGAAGCCGGTCAACAGCTCGCTGCTGGTGAGGTCCAGTCCGTTGCCCGGCGAGAAATGACGCGCTCCGAGCATGCGCCCCTGGCGGACTGACAGCACGCTGATGCACAGTCCACCCGGGCGCTCGGCGAGTGCCAGAATGTCGGCATTGCCGGTGCCGGTATCGACATATTGCTTCTCCTGCATCCGACGCAGCTGGGCGACCTGATCGCGCAGGCGTGCCGCCTCCTCGAATTCCAGGCGCATGGCCGCATCTTCCATCGCCCGACTCAGCTCATCGGTGACCTGATCGCTCTGGCCGTTCAGGCACATCACCGCGTGTTCCATGTCGCGACGATAATCCTGCTTGCTGATGTAATCGACGCACGGCGCAGTGCAGCGGTTGATCTGATATTGCAGGCACGGACGCTCACGATGCGCGAATACCGAATCCTCGCAATTGCGCAGCCGGAAGATCTTCTGCATCAACGTCAGCGATTCCCGCACTGCCACGCTGCTGGGATAGGGGCCGAAATACCGGCCATCGTTGCGCTTGTGGCGCACGCGCTTGAACTCCAGCGCCGGATAGTCGTGATGCTGGCTGATGAAGACGTAAGGGTAGGACTTGTCGTCGCGCAGCAGGATGTTGTACGGCGGGCGCAGCTCCTTGATCAGGGTCTGCTCAAGCAGCAGCGCTTCCGTTTCGCTACGGGTGATGGTGACCTGGACATCCGCGATGCGCCCGACCAGTGCCTGGGTCTTGGCATTCAGGCCGGTATTGCGGAAATAGCTGGAGAGGCGTGCCTTCAAGCGCTTTGCCTTGCCGACATAGAGCACCTCGCCGGCGGTATCCAGCATGCGATAGATGCCGGGCGCATCACTGACATGCTTGAGGAAGTGGCGCGGATCGAAATCATTCGCCTCGGCCGCCGGGACGGAGGCATCGCTGGTGATCAGACGACTGGACACCCGAGCGGCGTCACTGCGCTCGCGGTTCGCGTTGGACTCGTTGGCGGATTCCGGTGGCGTGGAATCGGGATGCTGCTTGGCCATGGGGTTCCTCGTTCGGAGATGTCGCCAGTCTATCAAACAAGCCGAAGGCCCGATCAAGGGAGCTGCATGTCCATCTTCAGGTGCCGTGGCTGTCTTCAGGGGCAATGCGCATCGGCAGGCAAACAGATCAGATTGGGGCGGGTGTCCCGCGCAGCAAGGGGGCAGGAGACGCGGCGGGGTGGGATGCCCGGCGATGTCGGGCGCCGCCATGCCCATCGAGAGATGCCAGGCGAGCGATGCCCGTGGAGAGATGTCAGTGGAGAGAAGGAAAGGCCAGCAAGACGATAAGAAAAAAGCCCACGGCCCGATGATGCCTCCCCTGAGGGATGGTGTCATCGGGCCGTGGGCTTTCCCGTCAGCGAATCACTTCGCTGTCGCCTGCGTGGCTCAATCCGACAGCGGCCGAGCCTCGAGAGCATAGTCGTCGAGCAATTGATGGCGCATGGCCAGATGCGTCATCTCGACGTCACTGGTCACGCCCAGCTTCTCGAAGATGCGATAGCGATAGGTATTGACGGTCTTGGGGCTCAGGTGAAGGCGGTCGGAGATCTCGTTGACGCGATGACAGTTGACGATCATCAGCGCCACCTGCATCTCGCGGGTCGAGAGTTGCTCGAAGGGATTGCTGCATCCGGTGTCCATGCCCGAGAACACCAGGCGTTGCGCGATCTCCGGGGTCAGGTAGCGTTCGCCACCGGCGACTCGGCGAATGGCGCGAATCATTTCATCGAAGGGCGTGCCCTTGGAGATGAAACCGAAGGCCCCTGCTTCCAGCAGGCGTTTGGCGAAGGATTCCTCGAGATAGGCGGTCAGGACGATCACGCGAACTTCCGGCAGGCTGCGAACGATCTTGCGCGTGGCTTCAAGTCCATCGACGCCGGGCATGCGAATGTCCATCAGCACGATATCCGGACTGTGCTCACGGCAGAGTTTGATCGCGGTTTCGCCATCCGAGGCTTCTGCAATCACCTTGAGCCCATCCTCTAGCTCAATGGTACGGACGATGCTGGTACGCACCAGGTGGTGGTCATCAGCGACAAGAACCTTGATCAAGGCGGCTCCAGTAAAGATGTCATCAGGCGTGTTAGTTAGTATGGCTTTCAATGTACCCATTGGCCATGGGCTTGTCGATGCCACTGTCATCCCGTGCGTCGCATGCAAGATGACCACCCTTCATCAGCGTGCTTCGTGACGGTGAACGCGGGAAATCGCTGCAAAAATAAGGGGTTGACGGCTTGTCATGTGGTCTGTAGTATTCGCTGCATCGTGAGCACGGGGCCTTAGCTCAGCTGGGAGAGCGCAACACTGGCAGTGTTGAGGTCAGCGGTTCGATCCCGCTAGGCTCCACCATGTCACGAGATGCCAGCATACCGGCATGCAGGGTCAACTCTGCGAAGTATGGCGCGCAACTTGAGCGCGCAGTGGGGCCTTAGCTCAGCTGGGAGAGCGCAACACTGGCAGTGTTGAGGTCAGCGGTT
>NZ_JAPNXT010000005.1:0-287451 GCF_030397495.1 Cobetia sp. 14N.309.X.WAT.E.A4 | reverse complement strand
TGACGACCACGGTGTAATCCAACACCAGGCTCTCGCCCACTGCGAGGTGATCGAACGCCTCGCCTTCGACGCTGGAACTATCGAAGGTCCAGTTCAGCGTGCCGTCGTTACTGACGCCATCGATGATGGCATCGGCGTCGACGGAGAGCATGCCCAGCAGCTCGGCATTGGTCAGGCCATCGGTGTCACCGGTGGCAGTCACGGCCGTGATGCTCGGCGTGACGTCGTCGGTGGTATCCAGATCGCTCACGGAGAGCGTACCGGCGGTGGTCAGGGTGTCGTCTGTCTCGGTCAGCGACTCGCTCGCGCTGTCGTCACCTACGAGGGCGATGACCGGCGCATCGTTACTGCCGTTGATGGTGATGCTGACAACCTGCTCAGCGGTCACACCCTGGCTGTCGGTGACGACCACGGTGTAATCCAGCACCAGGCTCTCGCCCACGGCGAGGTGATCAAAGGCTTCGCCAGCGACGCTTGAGCTATCGAAGGTCCAGTTCAGCGTGCCGTCGTTGCTGACACCATCGATGATGGCATCGGCGTCGACGGAGAGCATGCCCAGCAGCTCGGCATTGGTCAGGCCATCAGTGTCACCGGTGGCGGTCACCGCGGTGACGCTCGGCGTGACGTCGTCAGTGGTGTCCAGATCGCTGACAGACAGCGTGCCGCTGGTGGTCAGAGTGTCATCCGTTTCAGTCAGCGACTCGGCCGCGCTGTCATCGCCTTCGAGGGCGATAACCGGGGCATCGTTGCTGCCATTGATGGTGATCGATACCACCTGCTCAGCGGTCACACCCTGACTGTCAGTGACGACCACGGTGTAATCCAGCACCAGGCTCTCGCCCACTGCGAGGTGATCGAAGGCTTCACCGGCGACGCTTGAGCTATCGAAGGTCCAGTTCAGCGTGCCGTCGTTGCTGACACCATCGATGATGGCATCGGCGTCGACGGAGAGCATGCCCAGCAGCTCGGCATTGGTCAGGCCATCGGTGTCACCGGTGGCGGTCACGGCAGTGACGCTTGGCGTGACGTCATCGGTGGTGTCCAGATCGCTGACAGACAGCGTGCCGCTGGTGGTCAGAGTGTCATCCGTCTCGGTCAGCGACTCGCTCGCGCTGTCATCGCCTTCGAGGGCGATGACCGGCGCATCGTTGCTGCCGTTGATGGTGATGCTGATCAGCGCCGTGTCAAAGCCGCCTTGACCATCGGAAATCTGGTAAGTGAAGGTCTCGTTGAGGCTTTCTCCGACAGCCAGCGCCTGAACATCCGCGTTGGTGTTGTCGAGCGTGTAGGTATAGCTGCCGTCTTCAGCGACGGTGATGCTGCCATAAGTGCCAGTCACCTCAGTATCCACTGCGCTGGCAGTGCCGGCGTTGGCGCCTGCACCGATACCACTGACGATCAGAGCATCGCTGTCATTGCCACCATCCGTATCGGTATCCGGTTCCGCATCGGTCAGGACATTGCCGGTGGTAGTGCTGCTATCACCGGTTGCGATGCCCTCTTCGAGGTCCGCCACGTTGTCGTAGGCTTCCGGCGCGACATTGGCCACGGCCCAGGTAAAGGTCGTCGTGACAATGGCGCCATGCTCATCCGTCGCGGTCAGGGTGACGGTGTAGATGCCGTCATCGTTGTCACCGCCGATGGAGGCATCCGGAGACAGCGTGCCGCTTATCTCGCCACTGGTCGGATCAATCGCGATACCGTCCGGCAGGTTGTCCGCAGAGAAGCTCAGCACGGCATCGTTGTCGACGTCAGTGAAGGCATCCGCGACGAAGAACGGCGTGATGGTATCGCCATCGTTGTCGCTCTGACCTGCCGGCTGTTCGTCAGTCACCAGCACCGGCGCATCGTTGGTGCCGGTGATGGTGATGGTCACGACCTGTTCGGCCGTCGCGCCCTGGCTGTCGGTGACCAACACGGTGTAATCGAGTTCGAGCGTCTCGCCGACAGCGAGATGATCGAAGGCTTCACCTTCGACACTGCTGCTGTCGAACTCCCAGTTCAGCGTACCCTCGGTGCTGGCGTCACCGATGATGGCATCGGCATCAACAGAGAGCATGCTCAGCAGTTCAGCATTGCTCAGGCCATTGGTGTCACCGGTAGAAACGACGGAGGCGACGCTGGGGGTCACTTCATCGGTGGTATCGACATCACTGACCGACAAGGTGCCAGAGGCATTCAGAGTCGCATCGGTTTCCGTCAAGGAAGCGGATGCACTGTCATCCGCATCAATGTCGATGACCGGGGCGTCGTTGGTGCTGTTGATGGTGATGGTGAGCAGCGCGGTATCAAAGCCGCCCTGGCCATCGGAGATCTGGTAAGTGAAGGTCTCGTTGAGGCTTTCCCCGACAGCTAGCGCCTGAACATCCGCGTTGGTGTTGTCCAGCGTGTAGGTGTAGCTGCCATCTTCTGCAATGGTGATGCTGCCGTAGGTGCCAGTCACATCAGTGTCAACGGCACTCGCAGTCCCGGCGTTGGCGCCAGCACCGATACCACTGACGATCAGAGCATCACTGTCATTGCCGCCATCCGTGTCGGTATCCGGTTCCGCATCGGTCAGGACATTGCCGGTGGTGGTGCTGGTATCGCCGGTCGCGACGCCCTCTTCGAGGTCCGCCACATTGTCGTAGGCTTCCGGCGCGACGTTGGCCACGGTCCAGGTGAAGGTCGTGGTGACGGTGGCGCCATTTTCATCCGTCGCGGTCAGGGTGACGGTGTAGGTGCCATCAGCATTGTCACCGCCGATGGAGGCATCCGGAGACAGCGTGCCGCTGATCTCACCGGTGGTCGGATCAATCGCGATTCCGTCCGGCAGATTGTCCGCAGAGAAGCTCAGCACGGCATCGTTGTCGACGTCAGTGAAGGCATCCGCCACGAAGAACGGCGTGATGGTATCGCCATCGTTGTCGCTCTGATCCGCCGGCTGTTCATCCGCCACCAGCACCGGCGCATCGTTGGTACCGGTGATGGTGATGGTCACGACCTGTTCGGCGGTCACGCCCTGACTGTCGGTGACCACCACGGTGTAATCGAGCTCGAGCGTCTCACCGACAGCGAGATGATCGAAGGCTTCGCCCGCAGCACTGCTGCTGTCAAACGTCCAGGTGAGAGTACCGTCATTGCTGGCATCATCGATGATCGCATCAGCATCCACGCTGAGCATGTCGAGCAACTCGGCATCGGTCAGATCATTGGTATCCCCGGTGGTGACGACGGAGGCGACACTCGGAGTGACCTCATCGCTGGTATCGAGATCACTGACGGAAAGCGTGCCGGTCGCGTTCAGCGGTATGTCAGACTCGGTCAGTGCAGCGGAAACGGAGTCATCACCTTCGATGGCAATGATCGGTGCATCGTTGGTGCCATTGATGGTGATCGAGACGACCTGCTCGGCAGTCGCACCCTGGCTGTCAGTCACGAGGACGGTGTAATCCAGCACCAGGCTTTCGCCGACGGCGAGGTGATCGAAGGCTTCACCAGCGACGCTCGAGCTATCGAAGTCCCAATTCAGGGTGCCATCATTGCTGACGCCATCGATGATCGCATCGGCATCGACGGAGAGCATGCCCAGCAGCTCGGCATCGCTCAGGCCATCGACATTGCCGGTCGTGGCCAGGGATTCGACACTCGGCGTGACGCTGTCCGAGGTATCCAGATCACTGACTGACAAGGTGCCAGACGTGGCGAGGGTATCGTCTGTCTCGGTCAGAGATTCCGCCGCGCTGTCATCACCTTCCAGCGCAATGACCGGGGCATCATTGGTGCCATTGATGGTGACGGTCAACAAGGCGGTATCGAAGCCACCCTGTCCATCAGATACCTGATAGGTGAAGGTCTCACTGAGCACCTGACCGACCGCGAGCGCTTGAACGCCCTCATCGGTGTTGTCGAGACTGTAGGTATAGGAGCCATCGTCCAGAATGACGACGGAGCCATAGTTGCCGGACACACTGTCACCCGCAGACGAGAACGCGGCCGGCACTGCACCGAAGGCGACACCACTGACGATCAGAGCATCATCATCGTTACCGCCATCACTGTCGGCCTCATCATTGGCACCGGCACCAGTCGCGCCCAGCACATTGCCGGTGACGTCGCTGGCATCGCTGCTGGCGACACCTTCATCAATGAAGGCAGCATCGTTCTCGGCGACAGGATCGACGTTGGCAACGGTCCAGGTCAGCGTGGTGCTGACGTCTGCACCGAATTCATCCGTAGCGGTCAGCGTGATGGTGTAGACACCCTCCACACCGCCCTGAGAGGCATCGCTGGTCAGGGTGCCGCTGATTTCACCGGTAGCGGAGTCGATGGACAAGCCAGCCGGCAGCACGTCAGCGCTGTAGGTCAACGTCGCGGTGGTGTCGATGTCCGTGAAGGCGTCAGCCACCGTGAAGGGCGTGATGGCCTCACCGTCGACATTGGATTGATCTTCCGGCTGGTCATCCGGATCCGCAGAGAGCACCGGCGCATCATTGTTGCCAGTGATGGTGATGGTGACAACCTGCTCGGCAGTCGCCCCTTCGCTGTCTGTCACCAACACGGTGTAATCCAGTACCAGCGTCTCACCTTCTCCCAGATAGTCGAAGGCTTCCGCATCAGCGCTGCTGCTGTCGAATGCCCAGTTGAGAGTGCCGTCATTGCTGGCACCGTCAATGATCGCATCGGCATCCACGCTGAGCATGGCAAGCAGCTCAGCATTGGTCAGGTCATTGGTATCACCGCTGGAGGCGACGGCCGTGACGCTCGGCGTCACTGTATCGCTGGTGTCCAGGTCGCTGACAGAAAGCGTACCCGTCGCACTCAGCGCAATATCTGACTCATCCAGCGCGGCGGTTGCGGCGTCATCCCCTTCGATGGCAATGACCGGCGCATCATTGGTGCCGTTGGTCGTAATGGTGAGCAGCGCGGTATCGAAGCCACCCTGGCCGTCAGAGATCTGATAGGTGAAGGTCTCGTTGAGGCTTTCGCCGACGGCCAGCGACTGAACATCCGCGTTGGTGTTGTCCAGGGTGTAGGTATAGCTGCCATCCTCGGCGATGGTGACGCTGCCGTAGGTGCCAGTGACTGCAGACCCCGCTGTCGTGTCAGTCCCGGCATTGGCGCCGGCGCCCACTGCGCTGACGATCAGCGTATCCGTGTCGTTGCCGCCATCGACATCCACATCGCCATTGGTGTCGCCATCGCTCAACACATTACCGGTGGTGGTGCTGGTATCACTGATGGCAACGCCTTCATCAAGCTCAGCAGTGTTGTCGAAGGCTTGCGGGGCGACGTTGGCCACAGTCCAGGTGAAGGTCGTGGTAACGGTGGCGCCATTCTCGTCAGTGCCAGTCAACGTGACGGTGTAGATGCCGTCATCGTTGTCACCACCAATCGAGGCATCCGGAGACAAGGTACCGCTGATCTCACCGGTGGTCGGATCAATCTCGATACCGTCAGGCAGATTGGCAGCCGAGTAAGTCAGGTCCGCATCGTTATCGATGTCAGTGAAAGCGTCGGCAACGATGAACGGCGTGATGGCTTCACCATCATTGTCGCTCTGATTCTCAGGCTGCTCACCCGCTACCAGCTGCGGTGCATCATTGCTGCCGGTGATGGTGATGGTGACGACCTGCTCAGCCGTCGCGCCTTCGCTGTCAGTCACCAGCACGGTGTAGGCGAGCTCAAGGGTCTCGCCGACGGCGAGGTAGTCGAAGGCGTCACCCCCGACACTGCTGCTGTCGAATTCCCATGTCAGGGTGCCATCGTTGCTGGCGTCATCGATGATCGCATCCGCATCCACGCTGAGCATGCTCAGCAGCTCGGCATCGGTCAGATCATTGGTATCACCGGTGGAGGCAACCGATTCGACGCTCGGCGTCACTTCATCCGTGGTATCGAGATCACTCACCGAGAGAGTGCCGGACGTGCTCAGCGGCGCATCGCTTTCCGTCAATGCAGCGGAATCACTGTCGCCGTCCTCAAGGGCGATGACAGGCGCGTCATTGGTGCCGTTGATGGTGATGGTGATGTCTTGCTGGGCCGTCCCTCCCTGAGAGTCCTCCACCTCGACGGTGTAGGTCAGCACCAGGCTTTCCCCTGCCGCCAGATGATCGAATGCCTCCCCTTCGACGCTTGAGCTGTCGAAGCTCCAGCTGAGAGTGCCGTCATTGCTGGCAGCATCCACGAGGGTGCCTTCATCGACACTCAACATGCCCAGCAGATCAGCATTGTCGAGAGTATCCGCGTCACCGTCCGCAGTTACCGTGGTGACACTGGCAGTCACGGTATCAGTGGTATCGAGATCACTCACGGACAGGGTGCCGGAAGTCGCGAGCGATGCATCCGTTTCGGTCAACGATTCCGCTGCGCTGTCAGCACCTTCCACGGCAATTTCAGGAGCATCCTGAGCGCCGGTGACAGTGATGGTCAGGGTATTGCTGGATTCAGCGCCGTTGTCGTCACGCACGGTATAGGCAACGGTGGTGGTCGCAGCCTCACCCACGGCGAGATCATCGAAGTCGGTGCCCGGCGCAAAGACATAACTGCCATCCGCGGCGATGGCGACAGTGCCACCGCCCGTCATGGCGACAGCGGTGCCTATGCCAGAGCTAGACCCCGCGACCTGGCTGACAGTGCTGGTGGAGCCCGTATCGATATCGGTGTCATTGGCCAGCACGCCAGCGGCAGCCGCGACGCTCAGATCAGCGTTTTCTGCGGTCGTGCCAGTATCCGCCACAGCGACCGGTGCATCATTGACGCCGGTAATGGTGATGCTGACGGTGGTCTGGGTGACACCGTCCGCATTGGTGACCGTCAAAGTATCCGTCAGGGTGGCACCCAGGTTGAGCTGCTGGATGACAGACTGAGTATTGTCGGCACTGTAGGTCCAGTTGCCATCGGCATCGACAGTCAGTTCGCCGTAGGTGCCGGTCACGGTCTCAGCGCTGAATTTGTCTTCGCCGGTGTCGCCACCGGTACCAGCATCCAGCGTGCCACTGGTGGTCAGCTCATCATCCGCTGACACATTGGTGTCTTCGGTGACATTGCCGGTGTCCGGGGTCAGCGTGGGAATGTCATCCACACCATTGACGGTCACGCTGACAGTGGCGGTAGAGACACCACCCTCGCCATCGCTGACCTGATAGGTAATGGTGGTGACGGCGCTCTCGCCATCGGTAAGGCCATCAAAATCGGTGCCTGGGTCAAAGCTCCAGGTGCCATCCGCATTGACCGTAAAGTCGCCACCATCGCTGCCTGAGACAGCAGTGCCCACTCCGGCAGTGTTGCCATTCACTTGTGTGATGGTGAAGTCGGCAGTGGGCGTGTCCAGGTCGGTGTCGTTGTCGAGCAGACTGGTAGTATCAGCGGTGGACAGCGCGACGCCTTCATCGGTTGAGTCGGCATCCGCCACGGCTACCGGGTCGTCGTTGTTGTCGACGACTTTCAGATAGCCGGTCAGCGTATTGCTGGCCAGCGAGTCGCCGTCGATTTCGGCCAGTCCATCATTGTTGCCGTCATTGACGACCACGGTGTAGGCGCGTGTGTCGGTGTCGGGATCATCGCTGGTGTTCTGGTAGGTCAGTGAATCGATCAATGCCGAGACCTGAGCTGCCGTGGTACCGGAGTCGAGCGTCACCGTCAGGGTGCCGTTGACCAGAGTCGCGCTGGCGAAGCCATCAAGAGAATCATCGACCGAGAACACATCGGCATCCGTCGCCGCATCGATGCTGACCGTGATGGTGCCGCCACCGAAGTTGTCGCCGACCAAGGCAGTATCGACATCCGAAAGCGACGCGCCTGATACCAACGCTACCTCGGCACTGCCGGTGCCTGCGCCATCATTCTCTGCAACAGAGATGGCAAAGGCTTGCGGCGCCGTGCTACCAGTGAGCACCGGTGCATCATTGATGGCATTGACGGTGGTGTTGATGGTGTCGGCATCGTCGACGCTGGACCAGATGCCCGTCTCATCGAAGGTGGAGACGTTCACGCTGGCTCCGGATGTCACATCACCTTCACTGTCGTCGGCCACGACGTAGGTCAGGCCTGCCGGGTCGCCATTGAAATCTTCAGCCGGCAGGAAGCGCACTGAATCAGTCGTCGACAGCACCAGCGCATTGCTGGCGCTGACATCATCGGGAACATCGACCCAGCTATCACCGCCATCGGTGGAATACTGCCAGGTCCCCTCTGTGTCATCAGAGGGGTTGGAGGTGATGGCGATACCTGCCAGCGCATTGGCAGAGCTGCCACCCGACACAGCCTCCTGGGTCTGATCATCGGCGGAGGCGTCATCGAAATTGTCGCCGACCAGATCAGCGACGGTCGCGCCAGCCGGATCGGTATCGTCTTCATTGATGGCCGCGAGAATCACACTGTCATCAGGTGTCGTCGGGGCATCATTGACGGCAGTGATGCTGGTATTGATGGCAATGGTGCTGCTTGACCAGACACCAGTCGTCAGATCGCGGTCACCATTGGCAGTTTGGTTTAGATTACGAAGATCATCGGCACCGGTACTGGCAACCAATGCTGCGCTGCCATCACCCAAGCGCACTGTCAGAGTACCAGGCACACCATTAAAGTCGTCGGCGGGCACAAAGCGGATATCGGCATCAGCAGGCAGAATGAGGGCATTATTGTTACGCAGATTGCCCGGGATCTGCTCCCAGGTGCTACCACCGTCGGTGCTATACTCCCACTCCCCTTGCGCGTCGGTAGAAGTATTCCCGACGATGGCAACGTAGCTCAGATCAGTCTCTGTGGTGGCAGCGGTATTGCCATTCTCAACGGTCTGATCATCGGTGGTGTCATCGTACTGATCGACCAGCAGGGTATAGAGATCCGTGCCGGCGATATCCACTGCCGCGGTGTCTTCATCAACGGCAATGATGGATTCATCGGTGCCATCGGCCACTGGGCGATCATTGACCGGCGTCACCGTGAGAGTGATATCACGGGTCGCTATCTGTGCACCGCCCTGGCCGGTATTGCCGGCGTCATTGAACACGATGCTGAGGGTATCTTCACCATAGAAGTCGGCTGCGGGAGTATAGACTTCGCTATCCAGTGAGGCCTGAAGCGATGCGACGGTACCCGTGAAGGTGATGGTGTTGGTGCCATTGCTGAAGGTGCCGTGCTCCACCGTCAGCGTCAGCGTCAGGTTGTCAGCACCGAAATCATCGGCATCATCCAGGGTGACTCCGAGCTCTGACAGCGTGAGGCTGCCATCCTCGACCACGGTGGTTGTACCAGTCGGGGCAGAGATGGTCGGTGCATCGTTGGTGCCGGAGATGTTGATGGTCACGGCGGCAGTCGCGGTCAGGGCTGTCAGCACTGCCTGATCACCATTACCATCATCACTGAAACTGAAATTGAGCGTGGCCGTCGCATCGGCATCAGTGTCATCAGCAGTGAAGACCAGCGTTGCCAGTGCGTCGTTGATGTCATCCAGAGTGCCGGTCAGCGTCACCTCGGTGCCATCAGCGCTGACGATACCATCCGTCATGCTCAGCGCACCCTGCGCACCGGATTCATCGATACTAACGGTAATGGTCTGGACGTCGTTGAAGACATCCTGAGCGGAGTCATCAGGATCAGAGACTGTCACGCCAGTGATGGTCAGAGGCTGACCATCATCCATCGTCTGCACCGGCGTAGTGGAGGTCAGTACCGGCTCATCATTGACGGCAGTGATGGTGATATCTGAGGTGGCGACCGTGGTGAGAGCGGTGCTGTCACCATGAAGGTCGGTATCCGTCGCGGTGACGGTCAGCGCGACGGTGCCATTGTCATTGGCATCCGGCTGGTACTGGACGTTTGCCAAGGCGATCGCGAGCTCTTCCTGAGTTCCCACCAGGGTGATGGTGTCAGTGCCATCGTTGCTGACAGTCACATCACCCGCATCCGTGATCTGCAACGTGCCATTCGGGACGCTCAGCACGACGGTGATATCGGTATCGAAGCTGTCGGCATCCGTCACCGTGATGGTGCCGATATCCTGATAGCCGCCGTCTTCAGTCACGGTCAGACCGTCAGTATCCGGCAGCGTCACCACCGGCGCGTCATTGACGGTTGACACCCACAGTTCGATGCTCGCGGTCGCGGTATTGAAGTCGTCACCGATCGTCTCATTGTCCTGATTGGCGTCGCCGCCATTCAAGGAGCCGTCATCAAGACGATCATCGACGACAGCCTCGACGGTCCAGCGCTCATCGAAGTCTCCGGCCTCACCAGTCAGCACCATCTGGACTTCAAGAGAATCAAGCGACGACTGCACGGCAGACAGCGTTCCCTCGATCACCAGAGTATTGCCATCAGTGGTCACGGTAGAATCACTGCCTGTCGGCAAGGCCGTCAGCAACGCATCCGTGACAGGGACGACATCGCCATTCTCGTCCTTGAGGGTCAAGGTGACGGTAATGCTGTCGGTTTCGCCCTCATCGACACCAAGACCCGTCTCGCTGTCCAGGATATCGACGTCTCCTACCGTGAAGGCTCCCGCAAGTGAAAGTGTCTCGAGCGCACCTGATGGAATCAGCCTGTCGTCAGGTTGTGCCGAGGTGATCTCCGGCGAGTCATTCAGCGGAGCTATCTCGATACTGAAGGTGGCTTCCTGGGTCGTCAGCGGACCATCACTGACGGTAAAGGTGAAGTCATCCGCTCGGGTCTCACCGCCATCGTGCTCATATTTGAGCAGGCCATTGTCGATATCGGTCTGGGTAAAGGAACTGCCGACACGCAGCACCTTGCCATTCAAGGTCAAAGTGCCGTTATCCGGCACCGACGTGAGAACGTAGGTGGACTGATTGGTGGTGTTATCACTATCAACCGCTTGCAGCAGGCTGTTGCTGATGACGGAGGATTCACCCTCGCCGAGCGTCAGCACATTGTTGGCAGAGGTGCTCGAGACACCATCAGAATCCACAACGGTCTGATCATCTGCGTCTGCAGTCAGCGGGATGAGCGGTGCATCATTGAAGGGCGTAACCTCGATGGTCACGGTACCGGTATTGGAGACGTTGCCGGTTTCAGCCGTCGTATCGGCAGGGTCAGTAGTGACGGTATCGTAGAAGTTGTCCGGGGAATCCAGGTCATCACGCACGATGAAATCGAAGCTGTCGATGATGTCGCTGTTGGTCGCATCATCCTGATCGACCTGCTCTCCACCGGCATGAACATAACGCAGGCCACTGTCTTCGCCATCAGCGGACGTCGTCAGCAGGTCCCGGGAATACCACACATCCGAAGAGGCAGACTCCCATGAGCTGCCATTCCAGACTTCCAGTATGCCGCCGCTGAGTTCCGTCGTGGTGATCTGGAACCACAGATCATCGACCTCTCCCTCTCCATCAAGCCCCTCTTCACTGTCATCCACGTCCGAGAACACCACATCCTCTTCGGTGAGATAGACGGTGCCATCGTTGCCCTCAGAGACGATATTGCCATCAGAGTCGAGAATATCGTCGGTCTGCTCCAGCACACCGACGGTGGAGTCACCCGCGACAGGGGCATCATTCACTGGCGTCGAAGAGAGGGAGAAGGTATCGGATTCAGAGAAGTCACCACCATTGGTAACGATGAAGGCAAAACTGGAATCGTGGTCTTCGCTGCCATCCTGTAGGAAGGTCACCAAACCTGCGTCAATGTCCGCCTGAGTGAAGCTGCCATAGGCATTCAGTGCCACACCATCGACATAGAGCGTACCGTTCTCCGGCAGCGAAGACACGGTGTAGACGATCTGGTTGGTCGGGAAGGTATAGGCCCCAGCCGTGACCGAATACTGCAGGTCTGAATTGGTGATGGTAGTGGCTTCGGTGGAGGAGATCGCCTCGTTCACCGCCAGGCCAGTATTGGTAGGCACGAAAGCGATTTCAGCCAGTGGATCTACTCCCTCGCCGCCGTCTCCGTCGTCAACGGTAAAGGTCAAGGTGCCAACAGTTGGAGTAGCAACACCACCCCAGGTACCGGCATCGCCGGCTTCATCGAATGCCTTGAACTCGGAGTCCACCAGCGTGAAGGTAAAGCCAGTATCACTGGTCGTGCCCTCGGGCGCCGTTTCGGTCTGGACATAACGCACTAGCCCATCATCGATCTGTTCCTGCGTAAAGGTTGTCCCCGCAATCAGCTCAATCCACTGCGGAGAGGCCTGCGTCCCGATGTTGAGCTGAATCTGACCGTAGGTAGGCTCTGTCGCAATGGAATAGGCCAATTGCGCCGCGGTGCTGTCAGGGTCTTCGGCATTCAAGGAAGCCGTAGTGATGGCGACGGTGCTATCGGCGTTCGCAGTGGAATCCAACGCAACCGTGCTGGGCGTCAGCGTCGGGTCATCATCATTCTCGAGAATGGTGATATCGACGGTGCGCACCGTCGTCGATTCGGCACCAGAGACTTCACCGCCACCGGCATCGGTGACCGAAATGGTGAAATATGGCGAGACGGCATCGGGCTCATCACCATCGTGGGCGAAGGACAGCAGTTCCAACTGGTCGGCGCTGAAGGTAGCGTAATCGGAATCCTTGCTATCGATGATCTCGTCAGCATCCACCTCACCATCACCATCGACATCCAGGAACAAGGTTCCACGCTCGGCAAGATTACCGAGATCGGTAATGGTAACGGTGGCGTTTTCAGCCGCGTCCGCATGTGCGGATTCCTCGTCGGAATAGGTCAGCCCCAGTGAGGTGCTTTCGCCTTCGAACTGGACAGGCTCGCCTTCAATGCTCGGCGCGGAGTTGAGCGGTTCCAGAGCTATGTTCAGCGTGCTGCTGGCCGTACCGCCAGCACCATCGACGACGGAAATAGCGAAGCTGTCAGTATCTCCCGCCGCGACATCGCTCCCATCCTGGGTATAGACCAACTGGCCCAGCTGGGTGGCATCGAAGGTAGAACCCACCGCCACTGGCGAGCCCTTGAAGGTCAGCGTACCGTTGGTCGGCAGAGTATCGATCTCGATGATCAGCTGATCATAACTCTGCTCTCCACTGGTTACATCCGGGTCACTCAACCCCAGCGCTTCCATGGAGAAGGTATAGCTGCCCTCTTCGGTGACCGTGGCACTCGGGTCAACGAGAACCGGGTTATCATTCACCGCACTCAGTGTAGCCACGAAGTCGAAGCTATCACGCGCCTCTCCATCTTCGGTGAGGGTCATGCTCAGCGTGATATCAGTGGTGTAGTCCTGACCCGGTGTCACGGACAAGTCGGCCAGCGCAGCACTGATCTCTTCGGCCGTACCCTCAAGTTCTACACTGGTGCCACCAGTACTGAACGCAGCGCCGGCGGCGATGGCATCGTCATCCAGCGTCAGCTCAAGCTTGTACTCATCCGAATTTCCATCTTCATCGGTATCCCCGCTATCCGTCACGCTCAAGCTCGACAGCGAATAGCTCTCATCCTCCGTGCCAGAGAGAGTTGCCTGAGAGTCGCCATCAGCCGAAACGTCGGCGCTCTCGGCGACAGTGACAGCAGCAGCAGCATCCAACAGTAGACGAGGCTCAAGAGCCTGGAGGTCGAGTTCGCGCATGAGAGAAGGCACCAATGTAATTGTGATGAGACGACTGGTAACAAAAATATACAGTTCGTAGCAAAAACCCGCAACAAAGGACCTTCTGCGAGGCTGAGAACCTTGAGGCATCTATATGGCTTAAGGGATATAGAATATACAAAAAAATTGATGAAATGCTAATTGCCTGTGCAACAAAGGCATTTTCATGCACAAAAAAAGGAAGGACCGCAATCTTACGGCGCCCCTTCCTCTTACTTGTCAACAACTCTCGAAACACTCTCTTACATACGTAATCTAAACATCAACCGAGTTTACTCACCCACAGCGCCGCAGCGTCCACGAGTTTCTGGTGCGCGTGCCGGAAGGCCTCTTCACTCTTGCGATAGGGATCCGGAATCTCTTCGCCCTGCCCCCCCGCCAGCCAGCGGCCGAACATCATCGTCTTGCCACTGACTTGCGGGGCCATCTGGTTGATGGCACGACGATGACCATCGCTCATGACCAGAATCAGATCCGCCGCCGTCAACATCTCGACCGATACCTGCCGCGCACGATGCCCATCAACCTCCAGACCGGACTCGAGAGCGAATCTAGCCGCCGTGGGTTCGACAGGATGATCGACCAATGCGCCCACACCCGCCGAGTGAACCGTCTTGCCCGGCAACGCTTGCTTCAGCAGTGCCTCACCGACCGGACTGCGACAGATATTGCCGGTACACACCACCAGAATATTGTTGAACACGCTGACTTCCTCTTCCTTGTGACGCTTGCACTCATGTCGATGGCCCGGGGGGAGACGCTTTCCCGCGCCCGGACACCAGAGGGCCATTGTCGCATGCTGGCAGCCCGTGCGGCAGGCTTGCGAGGCTCGATGGACGCGGCCTGTGACGTTTCAAGGGGGACGCGCGTGCTCGAATGGCAACACTGAGATGACGCCAGATCGATCACCTCGGCTCTTGAAGGTCAGCGGCGGCATCTCCAGTTCTTGTCGTGTAGCCAATGAGGTGGCTGATCCAAGGTCGATGTCGCTCATGTGACATCCGCCGCTCGGCCACTCGCTGAACCAGCACCCAGATAGGGAGGCAAGATGAGCAACAAGACACTGACCGCGACCAATCCGGCCAATGACAAGGTTCTCAATGAATACGCCACGCTGAGCAAGGACGAGGTTCAGCAGAAACTAGAACAGACGCGCACTGCCTATCCGCAATATCGTCAGCTCTCGCTGGAAGAACGTGCGAAACGTCTGCACGCACTGGCAGACCTGATAGATCAGCGCCAGCAGGACATTGCCACCTTGATCGCCCATGAGATGGGCAAGCCGTATCAGCAGGGCATCAGCGAGACGCAGATCTCCTCCAGCATCGCGCGTTTCTACGCCGACAACCTGCCCACGTTGATGGAAACCGAGCAGCGCGACGTCGAGGGTGCCGTCAGAGCGAAGATCGTCAAGGACCCCATCGGCGCAGTGCTGGGCGTGATGCCGTGGAACTATCCGCTCTATCAGGTCATCCGCTTCGCGACCCCGGCACTGGCAGGTGGCAACGTCTGCCTGATGAAGCATGCCTCCAACGTCCCGGGTTGCGCTGAGCTGATCACCCAGCTGTTCCATGAGGCCGGTTTCGAAGATGGCGTCTTCACCTGGCTGCCGGTGGGCTCCGAGATGATCGAAGACATCATCAATGACCCTGTCGTGCAGGGCGTGACCCTCACCGGTAGCGAGGAGGCAGGCCGCAAGGTCGCCGAGCAGGCCGGTGCGGCGCTCAAGCCCAGCGTGCTGGAACTGGGAGGTATCGATCCATTGATCGTGCTGGATGACGCCGACATCGAGCGCGCGGTGGATCTCGCCATCGCCGGACGTTTCGACAATACCGGCCAGAGCTGTGCCGCCTCCAAGCGCTTGATCGTCGACAAGTCGATCGCCGAGGACTTCTCCAGACGTCTGATCGAGAAAGTGAAGGACATGCGCATGGATGACCCGCTCAGCGAAGGGGTCGACATCGGTCCGATGTCACGCAAGGACCTGCGCGATGACCTGCATGATCAGGTGCAGCGTGCCATCAAGGCCGGCGCCAAGCTGGAATGCGGTGGCGAAATTCCGGATCGCGAGGGTGCCTGGTATCCGCCGACGGTGCTGACCAACGTCACCCAGGGCAATCCGGCCTTCAATGAAGAGCTGTTCGGCCCGGTCGCTTCCGTGGTGGTCGCGGACAACGAGGCACATGCCATCGAGCTCGCCAACGACTGCCCCTACGGTCTGGGCAGCACGGTGGTGGCCAAGGACGACGAGCGCGGCGAGCGTGTCTCGCGTCAGCTGGAAGCCGGCATGAGCTTCGTCAATCGCCCGACCACGCCCTTCGCCCAGCTGCCCTTCGGCGGTGTCAAAGGCAGCGGCTATGGTCGTGAGCAGAGCGAATATGGCTTCGGTGCCTTCATGAACATCCGCACCGTCTATGTCGCCAAGCATTGAGGTGACACGTCATCGACGTCCTTGAGCACTGAGCTCTCGAGGCATCGATGTCGCGACGTCAGGCAGCCCATGGGCTGCAATCAACAACGCCCCGCTTTTCAGCGGGGCGTCTTGCGTCAGAAGGCTCCCAGGCTCTGCACGAGCGCCGGCATCACTTGTCCTGTCTGCGTGCCGCCAGCCGTCTCCTTCAACGAGACACGCACCCCTGCAGACAGGCTTCGCCTTCCAGCTGCACCGTGACGTGCGAGATCGCATGGGTATCGAGCAGATAGGCCTGGACCCGCTCAAGCACCTCGCCGGGAATGCCGGTATCGGCCACCACCACATGCAGGCTGGCAACCGGGGATTGAGGCGTCAGGCCCCACAGATGGAGATCATGCACGCCATCCACTCCCTCCAGTGTCAGCAGACCCGCCTGGATTCCCTCGTGGTCAAGTTGCTCCGGCGTCCCTTCCAGCAAGGTATGCGCCGAGCGTTTCACCAGCGACCAGGCACCGCGCAGTATCAGTACCGCTGCGAGCATCGACAGCAACGGGTCGGCCTGATTCCAGCCGGTGGTCATGATGACCAGCGAGGCAATGATGGCCGCCACGGAACCCAGCAGGTCGCCCATGACATGCAGCAGGGCGCCGCGGAGATTGAGATTGTCCTGATCTCCCTTGTGCAATATCCAGAATGCCGCGATGTTGACGACAAGTCCGAGCACGGCAATCGCCAGCATCGGCCCTGCCAGCACCTCAGACGGCAGCCACAGGCGCTTGAGGGCAGCCATCACGATCGCGACCCCGATGACCAGCAATGTCAGGCCATTGACGAACGCGGCGAGCACCTGAAAACGCGCATAGCCGAAGGTCAGCTTGCGGGTCGCTGCGCGATGTCCGAGGCGAAACGCTCCCCACGCCAATGCCAGCGACACGGTATCACTGAGCATATGGCCGGCGTCCGCCAGCAAGGCCAGAGAGCCCGCCACCAGCCCGCCGACGACTTCCGCCAGCATGAACCCGCCGGTCAGCCACATCGCCAACATGACCCGCCTTTCGCTGTCAGCGGTCACCTCAGGTGCATGGTCATGATGTCCATGACCATGTGAATGGCCATGGTGATGACCGTGTGAATGACCATGCGCATGCACGTGTCCGGATTCATGCCCATGATCTTTCGATGTCGTGTCCTGCGACGATGTCGCCATCCAGCCTCCTGACCACCATTCCTGCATTTGTGTAAAGCCGCGAGATCAATCGCTGCAACGCTATCGATTCCCTCTGCATTAGACTTATCCTGCCACGGAATTCAAGCTCCATTGTTGAATTTGCAAGTTCCGATATATGACAGCACCGCCTGTATCAGCTTGTTAGGATAGAGATCAGACATTCCCATGCCCAAAGGAACCGACGCCACCCCATGAGCACCACTACCGAGACGACGCCTTCCCGCTCGCCTTTCAAGGCCGATCTGTTGCTCCTGCTGGTCACCATCATCGCCGCCGCAGGCTGGATCTTCTCCAAGGAAGCCATGGCCGGTATGCCTCCGCTACTGTTCATCGGCAGCCGCTTCCTGCTGGCAGGCCTCATCCTGGCGATCTTCGACGCTCGCTCGCTGAGACAGCTCTCCACTACTCGCAAGCTGCGCGCCAGCGGAGTCGGCGTCCTGTTTGGCGGCGCCATGGCCTGCTGGTCATTGGGGGTGGCACTGTCCGAGCAGCTCGGCGTGATCGCGTTCATCAACAGTTTCGGGATTCTGATGGTACCGGTGCTCGCCCGCCTGCTGTTCAAGGACAGGCCGCCGATGAGCACCTGGATCGCCCTGCCCACCGCCCTGCTCGGTTTCGCTCTGTTGGGCATGGGACAACCCGGCGCTACGGAAAGCTTTCATATTGAACCGGCACAATGGCTCATCTTCGGGGCTGCCTGCCTGTTCGCCCTGGTGTTCAACTTCAATTCACGTCTGGTGCGCAATATCCCGGCCCTGCCGCTGACAGCCATCCAGCTGATGACCACCGGCGTCACCTGCCTGGTGCTGTCGGCCATCAGCGAAAGCTGGCCGGCCGGCATCAGTCTCGACATCCTGAGCTGGTTTCTGGCCAGCACTCTGATCGCCAGCACCCTGCGTTTCTTCCTGCAGATTTACGCACAGAGCCTGACTACGCCCAGCCATGCCTCGGTCATCCTGATGCTCGAAGCGGTCTGGGCGGCCCTGATGTCGGCGGCCTGGTTCGGAGAGCGCATGACCCTGATCCAGATGACAGGCTGCGGACTGATCTTCATGGCCCTGCTGATCAATCGCTGGCAATGGATCGCGCGTCTCTGGCGTCAGCGACGGGTTGCCTCGTGAGTAAAGCGTCCTGACTTGAGTGTCAGGCATGTCGCCACCATGTCTGACGCTTGAGCGTTTGATTTCCCGCCCCATTCCTGTCACCGGAGCCCCCATGATCCCCACGCTACTCGGCGTACTCACGCTGCTGATGGCAGCCTTCACCCTGCTGCCACTCACGCGCCTGCGGCATTGGTCCGTCCGCATCATGGACTTTCCCCGCCTGCAGCTGGCGGTACTCTGGGCGGCCCTGCTGGTGGCCGACCTTCTCGTTGGCGAGCTCGCGACAGGACTGCGGCTGACGCTGGCTTTCATCGCACTGGCAGGGCTCATCTACCAGGCGCAGTGGATCATTCCCTACACCCGGCTCGCCCGCTGTGAATCGGGCGTCGCGCAGCACAGTGATCCCGCACGTCATGTGCGTCTGTTGACCGCCAACGTGCTGACCAGCAACCACGACAGTGACGCCCTGCTGGCGATCGTCAGGCGCGAGCAACCCGACGTTCTCGTCACCCTGGAGTCCGATGGCTGGTGGGAAAGCCGCCTGGATGTCCTGGAGGGAGATGAGCCGGAGCATGGCTACCGGCATACGCTCAAGTGCCCGCTGGACAACCTCTACGGTATGCATGTCTATTCTCGTCTGCCCCTGCACGACGCCAGCATCGACTACCTGGTCGAAGATGACGTGCCCTCGATGCATGCCCATCTGGAGCTCAAGAGCGGCGATCGCATACGCGCTCATTTCCTGCATCCCGCACCGCCCAGCCCGACCGAAAACGAGGAGTCCAGCGAACGAGACGCTGAGCTTGTCATCGTGGCCAAGAGCGTGGCCGAGAGCGAGCAGCCCATCATCGTGACGGGAGATCTCAACGACGTGGCCTGGTCTCGCACCACACGCCTGTTCCGCAAACTGTCCGGCCTGCTGGACCCACGCGTCGGCCGTGGCATGTTCAATACATTCCATGCCAGCATTCCCTTGCTGCGCTGGCCGTTGGACCACCTCTTCCATAGCCGGCATTTCAGCGTGGTGCGCGTGGCTCGCATGGAAGCCTTCGGCTCCGATCATTTCCCGCTGCTGACGGAGCTGGCACTGACCCCGAACCAGAAGACGAATCACGTCGATGAAAGGCCCGAGCCTGACGCGGAGGATCACGCCGAAGCACGCGAGACCGCGGAAGACGAAGACGTCAGTCATCAGGATGTCCCGACGCCCGGGCGTTGATCACCGAAGGCGGCTAGCGGCTCTGCCTGCCGCCCTGACTCACGCCCTGTCTGCCACCCCGGCCGGGAAGCGCGCCGGGATGGAGCGGCACCCCACCCTGATCTGGTATGCTGCGCGCCATTGACGCCATGCATGGCGCGCCACGCAACTTCAAGACATCCTCAAAGACCGGACCCACGCCCGTGACCAACAACGACATCATCCGTCGCCTGCGCTACGCACTCAATCTCTCCGACAGCGACATGATCAACACCTTCGCCGCCGCCGACCACGAAGTCACCCGCGCCCAGGTCAGTGACTGGCTCAAGCGCGATGACGACGATGCCCAGCAGCGCATCAAGGACATCGATCTGGCCAGCTTCCTCAATGGCCTGATCAACGTGCGGCGGGGCAAGCGCGAGGGTGCTCAGCCCGCACCGGAAAAGCGTCTCGACAACAATCTGATCCTGCGCAAGCTCAAGATCGCCTTCGAGCTCAAGGACGATGACATGCTGGATCTTCTGGCGCTGGCCGGTTTCGAGATGATCACCAAGTCGGAACTGTCCGCCTTCTTCCGCAAGCCGGACCATCGCCACTACCGCGAATGCAAGGACCAGATCCTGCGCAATCTGCTCAAGGGCATCGAGCTGCGTCACCGTCGCCACGACCCGGAGACCGAGCAGCACGCCGTCGACCCCGCCTGAAGCCTCCGCCAGCCAGACACGACAACGCCGCTTCATCGTGAAGCGGCGTTGTCGTGTCTCAAGGCATCATCACCGGGCCTGATGCCCGGCGCTCCACCCGTTCAGCATCTAGTCATCATCGCCGTCTTCGGCACTCTTCAGACGCGCCTTGCGTTCCTGCTCCTCTTCCATGGCGGCCATGATGTTCTCGAGCAGCGCATCCACGTCCGGTGCCTCGGGGTCATCCTCGAAGAGACCCGTCAGCTCGACATCCGGGTCCATGTCACCGGCCTCGAACAATGCCCATATCTCATCAGCGTAGCGAGTCTGGGCAAGTTCCGGAGCGAACATCGCGTAGTAGGCAGTGATGTTGGCGACATCGCGCGCCAGCATGCTCTTGGCATTGTTGTTGGCCGCTGCGTCCACCGCCTGCGGAAGATCGATGATCACCGGGCCGTAGTCATCGACCAGCACATTGAACTCGGACAGATCCCCGTGCACCAGGCCGGCATGCAACATGCGAACGATGTAATGCATCATCAAGGCGTGGTCTTCACGCGCCTGTTCCGCCGACATCGAGACATCATTGAGGCGCGGTGCCACATTGCCATCGTCGTCGGTGACCAGCTCCATCAGCAGCACACCGTCAAAGCAGCCGTATGGCTGAGGCACGCGCACACCGGCATCGGCCAGACGATAGAGGGCATCCACCTCGGCGTTCTGCCAGGCGGCTTCCTGCTGGTCGCGTCCGAAACCGGAGCCCTTCTCCATCGCCCGCTGACGACGGCTGTTGCGTACCTTGCGGCCTTCCTGGTAGAGCACGGCCTGCTTGAAGCTGCGCTGGGCAGCATCCTTGTAGACCTTGGCGCAGCGAATCTCTTCTCCGCAGCGCACCACGTAGACCGAGGCTTCCTTGCCACTCATCAAGGGGCGAAGCACTTCATCGACCAGTCCGTCATCTATGAGCGGCTGGATTCTCTTTGGCGTTTTCATCGCGTTCTTATACGCGTTTTCGCCTCGATCGGGAATCACCCCATCACAATTTTGTGACATGACAGACGCGAAAGCCCCCGGCATCCAGAAGGATACCGGGGGCTTTTTTCATGGCATCACACCAGACCTGGCATGGTATGACGACAGGTGTCAGGCGTTCTTCAAGCTCTGCATGTCGATGACAAAGCGGTATTTCACCTTGCCCTGCTGCATGCGCTCCCACGCCTCGTTGATATTCTGGATGTCAATCATCTCGATATCGCAGGTGATGTCATGCTCGGCACAGTAATCGAGCACTTCCTGGGTCTCCGGCATGCCGCCGATCAGCGAGCCCGCCAGCACGCGACGCTTCATGACCAGATTGCCGCCCTGCAGTGCGGGGTCCACCTCCTGCACCAGCCCGACGAGAATATGGGTACCGTCGTACTTCAGGGTATTGAGGTAGGGGTTGAGATCGTGCGGCACCGGTACCGTATCGAGCAGGAAATCGAAGGTTTCGGTCGCGGCGGCCATCTGCTCATCGTCGCTGGACACGATGACGTGATCGACGCCATTCTCGCGCGCTTCCGCCACCTTGGCTTCACTGCGCGTGAACAGGGTGACTTCACAGCCCATCGCCTTGGCGAACTTGATCCCCATGTGGCCCAGGCCACCCATGCCGATCACGCCGACCTTGTCGCCGGACTTCACGCCGTAGTGGCGCAGCGGAGAATAGGTCGTGACACCGGCACACAGCAGCGGCGCGGCCACCGCTGGGTCCAGCTTGTCAGGGATGGACACCACGAAGCGCTCGCTGACGACGATCCTGTCGGAATAGCCGCCTTGCGTGAGGCTGCCATCGTGGCGATCCGGGCTGCCGTAGGTCATGGTCATGCCCTCGAGGCAGTATTGCTCGAGCCCCTCGTGACAAGCGCTGCACTCACGGCAGGAATCTACCATGCAGCCGACACCGACCATGTCACCCACCTTGTACTGGCTGACATCATCGCCGACCTGGGTGACTCGCCCGACGATCTCGTGACCCGGCACGATGGGATACTGGGTGAAGCCCCAGTCATTGCGACCGACGTGCAGGTCCGAATGACAGACACCGCAATACAGGATCTCGATGGCCACATCATCCGGGCGCGGCTGACGGCGCTCGAAATTCCATGGCGCCAGATCGGCGGAATCGGACTTGAGGGCGTAGCTTCGGGTGTTGCCGTCAAAGGTGTTCGCCATGCCAGCTCTCCTTGCATCATGAAAAGTATCAACGTGAAGAAGAAGATGTCGCCGCCTGGATCACTTTTCAACGCCCTGACTCACTGTCTGCTGGCATCTCTGTGTTGGTGTCATCGCAACAGCGCCGCTGGTGTATCACGACATCACGAACATATCACGCAGCGAAATCACCACTTCTTAATTACTTCTGACGCGATCAAGCAGGAAAAACGCAGTCGTGTTATCATGCTCTTCCACCCCTCACGTCTCGGAACGGAGTCCCGCATGGCCAACACTCGTACTGCTGCCAAGAAGAAAGCACCCGCTGCTGTTGAAACATCCGCCTCGCTGGAAGCCCAGATGCAAGCCTTCCTCGATCGTGGCGGCAAGGTTGAAGTGATTGAATCCGGCGTCAGCGGTCAGATCATCGGCCACAAGCCGACCAAGCCCTCCAATCCCGCTGCCGGCAACTGATGCTTCCATCAGGCCCAGACTCGGCCTGATCGTGGCAAGCTGTCAGAAGATCGCCAGCCGCTGCTCGCCATGATTGGCAGCGGCCGGTCTCTGCCCTCCTCTCGAGATGGCGCTACCTAGAACAGCTCTGCTTTCAACCGATAGCACCAGACAGGTCAGAGAAAGACAGATCCGCTCTCCTCGCATGGTGTCAGCAGCACAAGCACTCATCGTCGGAGCCAGGCGCAATGCCTGAGTCATCCCGCGACACCGGAACGACTCCCACGTAGCACGCGCCTCCAGTACCTGCCTGCTCTGTTTCAGGCACATCATTCAGCCTTCCGGTCCCTGTGACAGCCAATGTCGAACTCTCCCACGCCCGCAATCCAACCGTCCTTGCCGACATCCGACTCGCCCACGCGCCTCGCCGTCTTCATCGATGTCCAGAATATCTATTACACCACCCGCGACACCTTTGGCCGGCAATTCGATTACCGCCGACTGTGGGCCGAACTGGAATCCCTGGGCAGCATCACGCATGCCTACGCCTATGCGATTGACCGTGGCGACCCCAAGCAGCAGCAATTCCAGCAACGCCTGCGTGAGATAGGCTTCGAGGTCAAGCTCAAACCCTTCATCCAGCGAGGAGATGGCTCGGCCAAGGGTGACTGGGATGTCGGCATCACGATCGATGTGATGGAAGCCGCCCCCGACGTCGACGAGATCATCCTCGCCTCCGGCGATGGTGACTTCGCCCTGCTGCTGGAGCATGTCGCAGCGCGCCATGCCGTCACGACGCGTGTCTACGGCGTCGAGGCACTCACTGCCCTCGCCCTGATGCGCAGCGCTGATCACTTCCGCGAGATAGATGACACGCTGCTGATGCGCTGAGGGCTTGCCCCCACGATGCCCCACGGCAACGTCACGCACGCCATTACCACAACGCCCGCAAGCCTTCCCGTCAGAGGAGGACTTGCGGGCGTTTTCGTCGAGTTGAAGGAAAGTCCCGGACACTGGTGGCGTATGTCGCCAGATTGCCCTCTAGCGTTGTGGTGCGGCGGATAACGTCAACTCGATGGCATCGTGACGCCAGTGTTCATCATCGCAGTCCACTGCACGGCCATTCTGATCGAAGTTGATCCGCGTGATGCGCTGCGCCGGGCTACCCGGTGCCGCATTCAGGGCGACGGCCGTCTCGGCGTCGAACACGCTGGAGGCCAGCTCGAAGCTCACGCGCCGGATGCGAATGGCGTACTGGTGAAGGTAGAGCGTCGTCAGCGAATGCGCCGAGAGGTCGAAATCGAGAATGCCGGGGAAGCAGTCGCGTCGCAGGTGATGACAGACGTGCAGCACCCGCCGGCCATCGATGCGCCGCACTCGCGTGATGCGATAGACCCCGGCGCCCCGTGCAATTCCCAGACGCTGGGCGATCACCTCATCAGCGGGAACTTCCTGAGCGGCCAGCACCTCGGTGGAAGCGACCCGCTGCTGCGACTGCACCATCTCGTGAAAAGGCAGACATGCCAGCAGGTCATACCTGAGGCGCGGCGGCGAGACGAACCAGCCGCGGCGGTTCTCGCGATAGATTCGCCCTTCCGCTTCCAGCTGCAGCAAGGCATCTCGCAAGGTGACTCGCGTGGTGCCGAACCGCTCGATCATCTCACGCTCGGACGGCAGTCGCTGCGAGGCATGCAGCGGCGCTGCTTCAAGATGGTTCAGCAGCCTGCCCTTGAGCCCGGTGACGGGCAAATCCGCCGTGTGCATCAGGGAAGTTGCGTCGTCACCTGTGGGCTCGATCGATGATGAAGGCATGCGAAGTTCCTGAAAGATAACGAAAGAGAGCGATTTCTGGCGAGTCACTTGCATGTCATCCAAGGTGTCCATCATGACAAGGCACGAGAATCGCGATCGCTGTGGTCTAGTGTAGACGTCGCCAGGCGAGTCAGCCCACGCTCGCCGAGCACCATGACACAGGCATGACGATCCGGTGACAGCGCAAGGCCTTCCTATGTGATGAGCGTGAGAATCCGAGGCGGATGCCTAGCACAGGAGCACGCTGTCATGCAGGGGATTGTCAGGAAATCAGCCGGCATCACGCAGCGTTGCGTCAAAACATGTAGCGCTGATGGCTGATGGCTCATTGCCACGACACTGACATCACGACACTGACATAGTGACGACACGCGACTGTCACAACCGCTGCGTAAAGTCATGTCAGCCCCGAGACTGAACTAGACCACAGAAATTGAGGTGGCAGGTCTCGAGGAAGACTGCGCAGGACAATAACCAGCTTTGACCCCATCTCGCCTGCCTGCTCGCCTCGGCGACTCGCTGGCCAGGAATGCACTCTCGCATCCGTTGATTACCCCGTCTGGGAGGATTGTCATTGAAGTCGTTCACCGCTACCTCGCCCCGTACCGCCGGCCTGATGGTCTCGGCCCTCATGGCCACCCTGCTGAGCAGCGCCTCCGTCAGTGCCGCTGAAGTGCCGGACGCACTGCTCAAGGCCGCCCAGGCAGAAGGCCGCGTCGACAGCGTCGGCATGCCGGACAGCTGGGCCAACTGGAAAGACACCTGGGCAGACCTCGAGTCGAAGTATTCCATCGCGCACAGCGATACCGACATGAGCTCCGCCGAGGAAGTCGCCAAGTTCAAGGCCGAAGGCGAGAACGCCACGGCAGATATCGGTGACGTGGGCTTCGCTTTCGGCCCCATCGCGGTCAAGCAGGGCGTGACTCAAGCCTACAAGCCGACCACCTGGGACGAGATCCCCGACTGGGCCAAGGATGAAGATGGCGAATGGATGCTGGGCTACACCGGCACCATCTCCCTGATGATCAACAAGACACTCGTCAGTGAAGATCAGCGCCCCGCTTCCTTCGCGGATCTCGCCAATGGCGATTACAAGGTCTCCGTCGGCGCGGTCGGCAAGGCGTCCCAGGCCAACAACGCCATCCTGGCCGCAGCCTTCGCCAATGGCGGCAGCGAGTCAGACCTGACGCCGGGTCTGGAAGTGTTCGCCGAACTGGCCCGCCAGGGACGCCTGTCACTGGCCGAGCCGAGCATCGCCAACCTGGAGAAGGGCGAGGTGGAGGTCGCCCTGCTGTGGGACTTCAACGCGCTCAACTATCGCGATCAGATCAACCGCGACACCTTCGAGGTGGTCATCCCCTCGGATGCCTCCGTCACCTCGGGCTACGCCACCATCATCAACAAGCATGCCGCTCACCCGAACGCCGCCAAGCTGGCACGTGAGTACATCCTGTCAGATGCCGGCCAGCTGAACCTGGCGGCAGGTTACGCCCGCCCGATCCGTGCCGAGCACCTGACCCTGCCGGAAGACATCGCCGCCAAGCTGCTGCCCAACGAGCAGTACGCCAATGCCCGCCCGGTACAGGACTTCGCCGGCTGGGAAGCCAGTGCCCGACAGCTGCCGCGTCAGTGGCAGTCCCAGGTACTGATCCACCAGCAGTGACCCCCGGCCTCTGTCCAGAGCGGATAGAGCGCGCACCATCCTGACAGACGGCACCGTCCACACGGTGCCGTCTTGAGCTTCACGGAGTCTTCATGTCCCAGCGTGTCATTCTTGTCGTGCTCGATGGCCTCAACCATGCCGTGGGTCACCATGCCATGGGCTATCTGAGCGCCCTGGTCGAGGCCGGTCGCGGGCAGTACCAGTCGCTGGAGTGCGAACTGCCAGCGATGTCGCGACCGCTCTATGAGTGCCTGTTGACCGGTGATCTGCCCGTCGACTCCGGCATCGTCAACAATGGCATCGTGCGACGCTCGCGTGGCGTGAGCCTGTTCGATCTCGCCAGTCAGCAGGGGCGACGCACCGCGGCAGCCGCCTATCACTGGGTCAGCGAACTCTACGTCGCCGCCCCCTTCGTGCCGGCCAGACACCGGCTGCTCGACAATCCCGAATCCGCCATCCAGGCGGGCATCTTCTACTGGCAGGATCACTACCCGGACGACCACGTCTTCAGCGATGCCGAGATGCTGAGACTGCGTCACGACCCGGACTTCCTGCTGGTGCACAGCATGAACATCGATGACGCCGGCCATCGCCACGGCGGTGAGTCCGCGCAATATCGCAATGCGGCGCGTCATGCCGATGTCGCCTTGGCCGACTACCTGCCCTGCTGGCTGGAGGCCGGCTATCAGGTGATGGTCACCGCCGATCACGGCATGAACGCCGACCGCTCACATTCCGGGCTTCTCGAAGAAGAGCGCCGTGTGCCGCTCTGGACCTTCGGCAACGCCTTCGCCCGCAGCCCCGCCCGCAACCTTCGCCAGCGCGAGCTCTGCGGCACCCTAGCAAGCGTGCTGGGGCTTGAGCACGACAAGGCCAGCAACACATCCCTGCTGGCAGGCCCTGGAGGGGACGCGTGATGCCGACATTTTTCAGGCGAGTGCTGACCAGTCCCGCGATGTGGCTGCTGCCCTTCGCCATCCTCTTCTTCGCCTTCCAGATCGCCCCGCTGATCTGGGTAATGATCAGCGCCTTCAAGACCCCCACAGGCTGGGGGCTGGCCAATTTTCAGGAAATCGCCACCTCCCCCTTCTTCCGCCAGGCCATCGGCCGCAGTCTCGAGATCTCGCTGATGTCCAGCGTACTGGGACTGGCGATCGCCGCCGTGACCTGTCACAGCATGCACCGCTGCGGGCCGGGCCTGACGCGCGCGATGATCGCCTTCACCAACATGACCAGCAACTTCGCCGGCGTGCCGCTGGCCTTCGCCTTCATCATCCTGATGGGGGCCAACGGCATGCTGACCTTGATGCTGGAGCGCCTGGGCATCATCGATGACTTCAATCTCTATTCACGCACCGGCCTGATCGTCATCTACACCTGGTTCCAGATCCCGCTGGGCATCCTGCTGCTCTACCCGGCCTTCAGCACGCTAAAGGGCGAGTGGCGCGAAGCCGCCAGCCTGCTCGGCGCCAACCGTCTGGCCTACTGGCAGCACATCGGCCTGCCCGTGCTCTGGCCGTCGCTGGCTGGCACGCTCACCGTACTGTTCGCCAATGCCATGGGCGCCTATGCCACCGTCTATGCGCTGGTGAACACCAGCTACAACCTGATGACCATCCGCATCGCCAATCTGGTCTCCGGCGACCTCTTCCTGCAGCCGGAACTGGCCAGCGCACTGGCGATGGTACTGGTGGTCATTCTCGTCATCGTCACGCTGATCCAGCAGTGGCTCATGCGCAGGAGCTACCATGTCACTTCCCGCTGAACTGCCGTATCGCCATGGCAAGCCGCTGCTGCCCAGCCTGATGGCCCGTCTACGCGGGCTCAATCCCTACAGCGTGGTGGTGGGCAGCATCTTCACCCTGCTGGCACTGCCGCTGGTGGCCACGCTGTTCTACGCCCTTGCCACCCGCTGGGGCGCCAGCCTCACGCCCGATGGCCTGACGGTGAAGTGGTTTCTGGAGCTGTGGACGACCCCCCGCTTTCTCGCCGCATTCGGGCGCTCCCTGCTGGTCGCCGTCGGCGCCCTGATCCTGTCACTGCTGTTGATCGTGCCGGTGGTCTTCCTGGCCCATACCCGCTATCCGCGTCTGGATGGCTGGATGAATGGCCTGATCCTGCTGCCCTTCGCCGTGCCGCCCATCGTGTCCTCGGTCGGTCTGCTGCAGTTGTATGCCGGCGGACCACTGCCGATCATCGGCACGCCCTGGATCCTGATTCCCACCTATTTCACCATCGTGCTGCCCTTCATGTACCGAGCGCTGGCCAACAGCCTGCGGGCGCTGGATGTGGCATCGCTGATGGAAGCCGCCCAGTTGCTGGGCGCCAGCCCGCTGCAGGCCTTCTTCCAGGTGGTCCTGCCCAATATCCGGGTCGGCATCCAGATCGCCGTCTTCCTGGCCTTCTCGTTTCTGGCCGGTGAATTCGTGTTCGCCAACATGCTGGTCGGCACCCGTTTCGAGACACTGCAGGTCTACCTGAACAACATTCGCGGGGCCAGCGGCCACTTCACCAGTGCGCTGGTCATCACGCTGTTCGTGTTCACCCTGATCCTGACCTGGCTGGGCAACCGCCAGCCCGCCGAGCAGGCGATGCCGGAAGATGGCCCCGAGGAGGCGCTGGCCACCGCCATGACGGAAGGTCTGCCCGCCACGCCCGCGAAAGCTGGCCCTGCCGCCCCCCATTCCCGTACCGATTCACGAGGGCACCGCTGATGCTTGCCACCGATATGCCGCAGACTCACTCTCGCCACGACAGCGATGGCCTGCTGACCAGCGCGTTGCGTGAACAGGCCGCCGACCAGCAGTACCTGACGCTCAAGGGCCTGGCCAAGCGTTTCGGCAAGACGCGCGTGTTCTCCGACATCGATGCCGAGATCGCCCGTGGCGAGTTCATCACCCTGCTCGGGCCCTCTGGCTGCGGAAAATCCACCCTGCTGCGCGCCATTGCCGGGCTCAACGACGTGGACAGCGGCGAGATCATCGTCGATGGTCACGACATCACCCGTCTGCCGCCCCAGCGGCGCGGCATCGGCATGGTCTTCCAGCACTATGCGCTGTTCCCCAACATGCGCGTGGCGGACAACGTCGCCTTCGGCCTGCGCATGAAGAAGGTGCGCCCCGAGGAGCGCGAGCGCCGCGTCACCGAAGTGCTGCGACTGGTGGAGCTGACCGACCAGGCACAGCGCTATCCACATCAGCTGTCCGGTGGCCAGCGACAACGCGTGGCACTGGCGCGCGCGCTGGTGGTCGAGCCCCAGATCCTGCTGCTCGATGAGCCGCTCTCGGCGCTGGATGCGCGCATCCGCCGTCATCTGCGCGATCAGATTCGCGACATCCAGAAGAGTCTCGGGCTCACCACCCTGTTCGTCACCCACGATCAGGAAGAGGCCTTGCTGCTCTCGGATCGCATCTTCCTGATGCATCAGGGCAGCATTCTCCAGCAGGGCAACGCAGCATCGCTCTACACCCGACCGGTAGACGCCACGGCCGCAGGCTTCATGGGCCATTACAATCTGATCGGCAGCGAGCTTGCCCGGCCCCTGCTCGGCTACCTGTGCGATAGCCCGCAGGTCGCATTGCGGCCGGAGGCGCTCTATCTGCAGCCGGATGAGATGACACGCCCCCTCCTCCCCGGGCACCTGGAGGCTGGCCTCGACTTCCCGCTCCAGCCATTGCCGGCCAATGTGGGGCCAGCGCTGCCCGGCGTCATCCTGCGCCATCAATTGCTGGGCAACATCGTGCGCTACGAGGTGGATTGTCAGGGACTGCGTCTCAACGTCGATGTGCTCAACCGCAGTGCCCGCCAGCTGCTGCCCGACCATCTGCGCGTGCAGGTGCATGCCGATCTCGACGAAGTCCAGGCGCTGGGTACGCACGACACTGGCGACAGGTCACGGGTGGCAAATGGGTGAAATGCACATGAGTGAAGTGCCTGGGGGGGAAGTGCGCGGGCTGGCCATCTTCGATCTCGATGACACCTTGCTGGATGGCGACGCCACGGGACTGTGGACCGAGTGGCTGATCCAGCTGGACTGGATCACGGACCCCGAGCGATACCGCGCCATCTGGACGCAACAGATGGCAGACTACGCCGCGGGCCGACTCGACATGGAAGCGCACCTGAGCCATCTGCTCTCCCCGCTGGCCGGTCGCACCGTCAGTGAAGTCGAGGCCGAGGTGGGCACCTTCCTCGATACCGAACTGCTGCCGCGCCTCTACCGTGAGGGTCGCGAGCGCATCGCCTGGCATCGTGATCAGGGCCATCAGGTCGTGATCATCTCGGCCTCGACAGCCCAGCTGGTGGCACCGCTGGCAGAGCGACTGGCATTGGATGCCGCGCTGGCGACTCGCCTGGAGGTCAAGGATGGCTGCTACACGGGACGCGCCCGGGGCATCCGTACCTTCCGCGATGGCAAGCTTGCGGCCTTGAGGCACTGGCTGGCAGAGCATCTCGGCCCCGATGGGCACAGCCTCCCCACCTGGGGCTATTCGGATTCACGCAATGATCTGGCGTTGCTGGAGTTCGTCGATCACCCGCATGCCGTCTGTGCCGACCCGACCCTGGAAGCCATCGCCACGCAGCGCCACTGGCCGCGCCTGCGTTGGCAAGGTTACGACTGAGGGACTGAGCGCTTTCACTCCCGAAACAGGCGACGACTGACGCAAAAAAAGGCACTCTATGCCCAAGACGAAAGGCAAAGGAAGCCGCAACATGGCAGAGGTCAGGGTCAGTCGGACCGCAAGGGTCCCGGATCCATTACGCGTCAGGCGTTATCACAAGGCACCGGAGGTCGGCCCCCGTGTGCTGTTCTTCAGCGGCGGCACGGCGCTGACGGGCATCTCGCGCACCCTGACGCGCTATACCCATCACAGCATCCATCTGGTGACGCCCTTCGATTCCGGTGGCAGCTCCGCCAAGCTGCGTGACGCCTTCTCGATGCCGGCCATCGGCGACCTTCGCTCACGCCTGATGGCGCTGGCCGATGACAGCGTGCTGGGGCACCCGGAGATCTACCGGTTGTTCACGCACCGTCTGCCTGCAGAAGCACGCCCGGAGATGCTGCAGGCCACTCTGCGGGAACTGGCGGCGGGCCGTCATCCGCTCAGCATGGCCGTGGCGGAGCCCATGCGCACGCTCATCTGTCATCAGCTGGGCTTCCTGATCGAGGCCATGCCGGCAGGCTTCGATCTGCGCGGCGCCAGCATCGGCAATCTGATCATCGCCGGCGGCTACCTGAACCATCATGAGCAGCTCGACCAGATCATCTTCCTGTTCTCCAAGCTGGTGCATGTACGCGGGACGGTGCGCGCCATCATCAATGCCGACTGCCATCTGGCCGTCACCCTGGAAGATGGGCGCAGAATCATCGGCCAGCACAAGATCACCGGCAAGGAAGTCGCGCCACTGGAGAGCCCGATCGCGCGCATCCAGCTGGTCGAGGCCAGCGCGAAGGCCAGTCCAAAGGCCAGTGCGAAGGACAATACGACGGACAGCACCACAGAGAGAGACACGCACAATGACGGCGGTGCCATCGTGCCCGTGCGGCCTGCGCTGCACCTCAACAACCGTCAGCTGATCGATTCCGCGGAACTGATCTGCTTTCCGCCGGGCAGTTTCTACTCCAGCGTCATCGCCAACCTGCTGCCCAGCGGGGTGGGACGCGCGATACTGGCCAACCCCTGTCCCAAGGTCTACATCCCCAACTGCAGTCCGGACCCGGAGCAGACCGGCAAGACACTCGAGCAACTGGTCGCGACCCTGATCGACACCCTGTGTGCGGACCTGGATGTCTCGCGCAACGACTGTCCCAACGAGCATCTGCTCAACATCGTGCTGCTGGACAGTCAGCGTGGCGACTACCCCGGCGGTGTCTCCGTCCCCGCGCTGGAGCGCATGGGACTGACCGTGATCGACACTCGCCTGATCAGCGAGCAGAGCGCGCCCTACTACGACAACGAACTGCTGGTCACCGCCCTGCTGTCACTGGTGTGACGACCGCCTCGTATGAACAGAACGCCCCCGCCTGCCAACTTGCAGACGGGGGCGTTCGTTTTCAGGCTGTGCTCTGAACGGGAGGACAGGCTTACATCACCCCACGTACCGCCCCGAGAATCACCATCGCCAGCACCAGCTTCCAGGGTGCCAGCGCGAAGCGGGTCAGCGCGATGAAGGCCGCCAACGCGATGACGACGTCCAGATGACTCAGCACACTGGTGGTCCACAAGGGGTCATACAGCGCCATGCCCAGCACGCCGACGACCGCCGCATTGGCCCCCGCGAGCGCAGCGCGTGCTGCGGGCCGTGCACGCAGGCGCCCCCACAGGGGTGACACGCCGATCAACAGCAGAATCCCCGGCAGGAAGAGACTCAACAGCGCAATGATGGCGCCGAGCACTGCCGAATCCCCGCCCACCTGGGCCATGCCCGCTCCCAGCCAGGCGGCGAAGGTGAACAGTGGCCCCGGCACCGCCTGCGCGGCCCCATAGCCGGTGAGAAAGGTATCGGCCGCGATACGCCCCGTCTCGACGGTGGAGGCCTCCAGCAGCGGCAGCACCACATGCCCGCCCCCGAATACCAGCGCCCCGGCACGGTAGAAGATCTCGACCAGACTGCCGGAGGCCAGCAGCGGCAGCGCGATCAACAGCGCGAAGAAGGCGATCAGACAGGCGCGAGCCAGGCGCGTCGAGACCGGCAGCGACAGCCCCGCTGCCCCCGCCTGCTGGCCAACAAGGGCCGCACTGTCATCACGACACAGCAGGCTGCCGAGCAGCGCGCCCAGCGCGATCACTCCGACCTGCGTCCAGGCGACCTGCGCCCAGGCGACCTGCACCAGCGCCAGGCCCAGCATGGCCAACAGCGCCAGCCCGGCGCGCCGTCGGTCCGGGCACAGCGTGCGCGCCATGCCCCAGATCGCCTGGGCAACGACCGCCACCGCCACCAGCTTCAAGGCGTGGATCACCCCGGAAGCCAGCGGCCCTTCGAGGCTGGCCGCCACCAGCGCTAATGCCAGCAGTGCCAGCGCAGACGGCAAGGTGAAGCCGACCCAGGCAAGCACCCCACCCATCACCCCGCCACCACGCACCATGCCCAGTGCAAAGCCGACCTGACTGCTGGCCGGTCCCGGCAGGAACTGGCACAGCGCGACCAGCTCGGCGTAGGCCGTATCACTCAGCCAGCCGCGCCGGCGGACCAGCTCCGCATGGAAGTAGCCCAGGTGCGCGATCGGCCCGCCGAAGCTGGTCAGCCCCAGCGTGAGGAAGGTGAGCAGCACGTCCCGATATCGCTCGCGAGAGGATACGGCGGTTACACCGTCGGCCTCGTGCGGCGCCTGCCTGGTTGAAACACGATCGTGACTGGATGACATGTGGCGTCTCTGTAGAAGGTGGCGCTGGGTGCATGGACAGGCGTCGAGGGATCAGGAAGTGATCCCTCAGGCGACACCTTGCAAGGTACTCAGGTACTCAAGTACTCAGGTACTCAGGTACTCAGGTACTCAGGTACTCAGGTACTCAGGTACTCAGGTACTCAGGTACTCAGGTACTCAGGTACTCAGGTACTGCCGGCAGGCGAATCTGACGTTGCGTGTGACACTTGCGGCAAGGCAAGGGCCATCACGGCACTCGCCGCCACCAATCCGGCCGACCACCACAGGCAGGCTTCCAGCCCATAGGCCTGATAGAGCCAACCGGACAGCAAGGTGCCCAACAGACGCCCCATGGCATTGGCCATGTAATAGAAACCGACATCCATCGACACGCCTTCACTGCGCGCGAAGCGCACGATCAGATAGCTGTGCCAGCTGGAATTGACCGCAAAGACGGCCCCGAATACCAACAGGCCGATGATCAACCATTCCAGTGGCGCCAACCCCAACAGGATGGCACCACTGATATCGGCCGCCTGTGGCGCATCCAGCGGCAGGCTGGCCATCAGCGCCGGCAGCAGGGCCAGGCCGGCCGCCAGCGACACCGTGACCCAGCGGACGACGGTGGCGCCGTTCAAGCGGCGTGAGAACGGACCGGTGATGCGTGGCGCCTGGGTCTGGACACCGCCATAGCCGATCACCCAGGCGGCCATGAGCACACCGACCGTCCAGAAATGCCAGCCATGCACCTCGGCCAGATAGACCGGCAAGGCCACCACGAACCAGACGTCACGTGCCGAGAACAGGCACAGTCGAGCCGCCGAGAGTACATTGACCGCCCGCGAGGTCGAGAACATCTCACGGAATGCCGGCTTGCGACTGGCCTTGCTCTGCCCCAGTGATGCCGACAGCTTGCGCAGTGACAGCACCAGCACGCCTGCCAGCATCAGCCACATGGCCATGACGGTGCCCTGGAAGCCGATGAGACTGAGCGCCGCCCCGCCCAGGAAGAAGCCCAGTCCCTTGAGTGCATTCTTGGAGCCGGTGAGCAACGCGACCCAGCGATACAGCGCGCTCTGCGATTCCTCTACCGGCTGCCCCTTGGGCACCAGCACCTTGATGGCGCTCTTGGCGCTCATCTTGTTGAGGTCCTTGGCGATGCCCGACAACGCCTGGGCGATCATCACCCAGATGACCGTCAGCATGGGTTCCGGCACCAGCAGCATGCCGAGCGCCACCAGCTGCATCGCAAGCCCCGCATTCATGGTGCGATTGAGGCCGAGCCGTGCCCCGAGCCAGCCGCCGACCAGATTGGTGACGACACCGAAGGCCTCGTAGAACAGGAACAGCATCGCCACGTCCAGCGCCGAATAGCCCAGCGAGTGGAAGTGCAGCACCACCAGCATGCGCAGCGCGCCATCAGTCAGCGTGAAGGCCCAATAGTTGCCGGTCACCAGCAGGTACTGGCGCACCTCATGGGGCAGCTCTCGCAGGCGGGCAAGCATGTCAGCGCTCCTGTGTGCTGGGGTCGGTCAGGTCACCCAGGCCGACTTTCAGTGCCAGTTCCGCGGTGCGATTGGCGTAGCCCCATTCGTTGTCGTACCAGGCGTACAGCTTGAGCTGGGTCCCCGCGACCACCATGGTCGAGAGCGCATCGATGATGCTGGAGCGGGAATCGGTACGGAAATCGATCGACACCAGCGGGCGTGTCTCATACCCCAGCACCCCGGAAAGCTCGCCTTTTGCCGCAGTTTGCAGCGCCTGATTGACCTCCTCCACCGTCACTTCGCGATCGAGCTCGAACACCATGTCGGTGAGAGAGGCATTGGCCAGCGGCACGCGAATGGCGTGGCCGTTCAGGCGGCCTTCCAGCTCCGGGAAGATGGCGCTGATCGCCTTGGCGGAGCCGGTAGTCGTCGGAATCAGGCTCATGCCGCAGGCCCGCGCACGGCGCAGATCCTTGTGCGGCGCATCCAGAATCGTCTGAGTATTGGTGATGTCGTGCACGGTGGTCATGGAGCCATGGCGAATGCCGAACTGCGACTGGATCACCTTGATCACCGGCGCCAGGCAGTTGGTGGTACAGCTGGCCGCCGTCACGATGCGGTGCGTCTGGGCATCATAGAGATGATCGTTCACGCCCATGACGATATTGAGTACGCCCGCTTCCTTGACCGGCGCGGAGACCACGACACGCGCCACGCCCTGCTCGAGATAGGCATTGAGCACCTCGGTGCTCTTCTTCTTGCCGGAGGCCTCGATCACCACATCGCAGCCCGACCAGTCGGTGTCACCGATCTCACGCTGGCTGGAGAACGCCGTGCGCTGACCATCGATGATGATGCTCTCATCGTCACTGGTGATTCCCGCGCCCGGCGACCACTGGCCATGTACGGAATCGAATTCCAGCAGGTGTGCGAAGGTCGCAGCATCGCCACCCGGGTCATTGATGCGCACCACATCCAGCGCGACATCCTCGCGCAGCTTCCACAGCGCGCGCAGCGCAAGCCGGCCGATACGGCCGAAGCCATTGATGCCGATACGCAGAGGTGGCAGACCAGCGGGCAGCGTCAGTGAAGCGCTGTAGGACGGAGCATCATGAGCAGGCATCGTAATTTCCTCGTGAGGGTCAATGTGGGATCAGGGGTGTGACGTGTTTCAGGCGGGGGGCTGGGCAGGCGCCTCCCTGCCTGCGATGGATATTGGCAGGCGCGTCAACTGGCGCAGCGCTCGGGACGATTGGGCATGGCCGCCAGCCACAGACGCCAGCGCGCCACCTCCTCCTGCTGTGCCTCGCAGGCCGCCATCAGGATCGCGTGTCGCCAGCCCTGCATGGCGGGGCTCAGCCGGTAATACACCCACTGGCCGCGTCGCTCGCTGCTCAGGAGTCCGCAGTCGCGCAGCTGTGCGAGATGGCGGGAGACCTTGGGCTGCGAGATGCCGGGGCGCTCTCCACCTGCGTGGGGCGTCTCGCGTGCCGGCATGTCCTGCTCACGCCGCTCCAGCAGCCAGATCAGCTCGCAGACACACAATTCTCCCGTCTCGCTCAGCAATTGCATGATGGTCAAGCGGGTATCTTCGGCCAGACATTTGAATATCCCCAATGGGGTCAGGGAAGCGGCAGCGCCATCCTCCAGCGCCGCATCGCGACTTGACGACTTCATGACAGCTTCCTTGGGCAGAGTGCGAGAGGAGCGAGATCGGTGACGATTCGATATATGAAAAATCATATATACGATTTTCCATATATCAAGTGACATTCTCATGTCAGCCGCGTGACGGCGTGCATGTCTCACTGATGTCACTCGCTGGCGTCACTCGCTGGCGTCACTCGCTGGCGTCACTCGCTGGCGTCACTCGCTGGGCTCATTCGGTATCAGAACGGAAGAGAAGAAAAGAAAAGAGAAGAGAAGACAGGCGGAAAATCCTCCTCGCCAGCGGTCGCCGCAAGCCCTCACTGTTGCTTGATCGGCACGCATATGTTTCTGCTGACATGAGAGAATGCGCTTGCGAACGAAAGTCCCGGGGCGTTAGTGTGTGCCCATCCGGCACGTGCGGTGCCAATCTGAATCACGCATCCTCAGGGATGCACAGGAGAGTCAAATGGCTGATTTTGCGCAAGTGGTAGACAGCAACTACACCCAGGAAGTCATCGAGAGCGAGCAGCCGGTGCTGGTGAAGTTCTGGGCGCCGTGGTGCGGCCCGTGCAAGATGCTCGACCCGATCGTCGAATCCATCGCCGAAGAACAGGGTGACGCCCTCAAGGTCGTTGCCATCAATGTCGACGATGCACCGGATCTCGCTGCGCAGAACGGCGTCCGCGGTCTGCCGACCATCGCCCTGTTCAAGTCCGGCGAGAAGATCGAAGCCCTGACCGGCGTGCAGCCGAAGGAAAACTTCGATGCCATGATCGCGCGTCACGCCTGATCACATCAGCGCCGGGTCTGCCCGGCCTCGAAAACGCCCTCTCGCAGGGCGTTTTTTTTGGACAGCACTGTGACTTGAGTTACCCTACCTGTCTGATTTCATTGATAATTGTAGACGATGAAACATGCCGTCTCCCGAGACGAGACGCTGAAGACGACCGTCACAACCGCCTCACCAGACAAGGAAGCATTGATGCAAAACGCCGTCCGTTCGACCCGATATCTGGGCGTGTTTGCCCTGCTCTCAGGCCTGCTGACGGGCTGCGCCACCGGCCATTCCACCCTGCCCGCCACCACCTCGTCACTCAAACCCGGCCCGGCCTACGGTGAGATGCGCTCGGTGGCCGTGATGCAGATACGTCCCGGCAACGTCGCCGTGACACCCGCTGGACGAGTCTTCGCGACCATCCACCCGATGGATGGCGATCACGACGTGCAGCTGGTCGAGATCACCGGCCAGAACAGCTATCGTGCCTGGCCCTCACCCGCCTTCCAGACCCACGCCGGCCGCTACAGCGACGCCACCATCGACTCCCCGCTGGGCATCTATCAGGACGGCCAGGGAGGCCTTTGGATCACCGACATGGGCCTGCATCTGGGCAAGACCCGCCTGTGGGGCTTCGACATTGCCTCGGGCAAGCTGATCACCAAGCTGACCCTGCCCACTGATATCGCCCCCGAAGGCAGCTTCGTGCAGGACCTGGCAGTGGATCGCAGTCGCGGCGTGGCGTATCTGGCCGATATCGCCAACCCGGGCCTGATCACCGTCGATCTGGCCTCCGGCGAGGCGTCCCGATTCAGCCAACACGCCGCACTGCAAGCCGAGCCAGACGCCACCCTGAAGATCGATGGCCGTGACATCCCGTTCAATGGCAAGCCTGCCAAGGTCGGCGTTGACCCGATCACCCTGTCCGATGACGGCGAGACGGTCTTCTTCGGTGCCATGACCGGCCACAGCTGGTACAGCGTCCCGGCCAGACTGCTGCGTGAAGATGCCGATCACGACACCATTGCCGCCGCCATCACGCGCGTCGGCGACAAGCCCATCTCGGACGGTGCGGATACCGCCGGGGGCATCCACTACTTCACCAACCTCAATCAGCATGGGCTGGATGTGCTGGGGGCCGACGGCAAACTGACGCCGCTGGTCCGCGACGAGCGCCTCGACTGGCCGGATGGCGTGCGCATGGCCGCTGACGGCTGGCTGTATGTCACCGTCAATCAGCTGGACAGCACGCCGCCCTTCGCAGGCGGAGAGGACGAGGGCCAGCCGCCCTACCATATCTACAAGGTCTGGCCGACGGACGACTGAGCCAGCAGCCTCTCGACACGACAACGCCCGTGCTCCTTCAGTGGAGTGCGGGCGTTGTCGTGTTGGTCCCCTGAACGGCGGAGGCCATGTCCACACGCGGATATTTTCAATAATCACAAAGGTCTTTTGCGAATCACTCCGTTTATCGCAAAACTCAACCACGGCAGACTGCACAGCATCCAAGACCCACCCATTGCTGATGGAGAACTGCCATGCCTCTTGCCCTGCTGGCGCTGACATTGAGCGCCTTTGCCATCGGGACCACCGAATTCGTGATCGTCGGACTGGTGCCCACCATCGCTCAGGATCTGAGCGTCTCTCTGCCTTCCGCTGGCCTGCTGGTCAGCCTGTATGCCGTCGGTGTCGCCATCGGTGCCCCCGTGCTGACCGCCCTGACCGGCCGCTTCAATCGCAAGCTGGTGCTGCTGGGACTGATGGCGCTGTTCATCGCCGGCAACCTGTTGGCCTGGCAGGCACCCAGCTACAGCTCGCTGATCACGGCGCGCATCCTGACTGGCCTGGCCCACGGGGTGTTCTTCTCCATCGGCTCCACCATCGCGACAAGCCTGGTGAGCAAGGACAAGGAAGCCAGTGCGATCGCCATCATGTTCACCGGCCTGACCGTGGCACTGGTCACCGGCGTGCCGCTGGGCACCTGGATCGGCCAGCACTTCGGCTGGCGCGCCACCTTCCTCGTGGTCTCGGTGCTCGGCGTGCTGGCATTGATCGGCAGCGCCATCCTGGTGCCCAACAACCTCAAGAAGAACGTACCGGCCACCTTCGCCCAACAGCTCAAGGTGCTGACCCATCCGCGCCTGCTGCTGGTCTACCTGATCACCATTCTCGGCTACGGCGGCACCTTCACGGCCTTCACCTATCTGGCTCCGCTGCTGCAGGACGTCAGTGGCTTCAATGAAGGCGCCATCAGTCTGATCATGCTGGTCTACGGTGTCTCGGTGGCCATCGGCAACATCCAGGGCGGCAAGCTGGCTGACCGCATGGGCCCGATTCGCGCCCTGACCCTGATCTTCGGTGGCCTGATCGTCATCCTCGGCGTGCTGACCTTCACTGCCGCCAACCCGATCACGGCCGTGATCACCATCCTGATCTGGGGTGCCTTCGCCTTCGGCAACGTGCCGGGACTGCAGGTCTACGTCGTGCAGCAGGCCGAACGCTTCGTGCCGCAGGCCGTTGACGTGGCCTCCGGCCTCAACATCGCCGCCTTCAACATCGGCATCGCACTGGGCTCCATCGTCGGTGGCCAGGTGGTCTCCGGGATGGCACTGACCGACACCGCCTGGATCGGCGCGCTGATTGTCACCGCCGCCCTGCTGCTGACCCTGCTGGCCGGTCGCCTCGACAAGCGTCACGCGTCTTCCATCGCGACCGCCTGATCCGCCGCGAAGCCTACCGCCATCACGACGTGCCCCCGATTCCGACAGCTCAGCCTGCTGGCTCGGGGGCACCGTCGTCTACCCACCTGCTTGCTGAAGGAGTCCACCATGATCTCCCCGACCCGCCCGCTGGATCGCCTCACCCAGGGCCCCCTGACCCTCGGCGTCGAACTGCCCCTGGACAATGACTGGGTGCGGACTGACAGAGCCCCCTCCACACCCTTCGGCGTCCCTGACATGCGCGCCCATGCCGAGCTGATCGGGCAGGTCGACAGACTCGGCTTCCGCGCCGCCTGGCTGCGTGACGTGCCGCTGTTCGACCCCGCCTTCGGCGATGCCGGCCAGGTCTTCGAGCTGTTCACCTATCTGGGCTATCTGGCCAGTCACACCGACAACCTGCTGCTGGGCACTGCCGCCGCGGTGCTACCGCTGCGCCAGCCGTGGCTGGTGAAAAAGGCGGCCGCCAGCGTGCAGGCACTGAGCGGAGACCGCCTGCTGCTGGGCGTCGCCAGTGGCGACCGACCGGCGGAATACCCGCTGTTCGGTGAGGAGTTCACCACCCGCGGTGCCGCCTTCCGCCACGCGGTGGACGTCATCAAGGGCCAGGCGGACGACGCCCTGAGCGACGGTCAGGCCATCCTGCCTGCCGCAACGCGTCCGCCGCTGTTGAGCGCTGGGCTCTCTCAGCAGACGCCAGAGTGGATCGGTCGCGAGATGGACGGCTGGCTGGCCTACCCGGGCACGCCACAGGATCACATCCGTCGCGTGGCGCTCTGGCGTCAGGTCGCCGGCGACAAGCCCTACGTCAGTTTCATCCACCTCAATCTGGAAGACGACCCTCACGCCCCGGTGCGTCGTCATCGCTTCGGGTTGTCGAGTGGCCGCCTTGCCCTCATGGAAGAACTGTCAGCCATGCAGGATGCCGGAGTGAATCACATCGGCTTCCATCTGCGCCGCAATCGCCGCCCGCTCACGGAAACCCTCGAGGAACTGGGCCGTGAGGTGCTGCCGCATTTTTCATGAGGGCTGACGGGTCGCACTGACCTGCCCCCGCCATGGCGGAAAGGATTCACCATTCACGCTTGAAGGAGATCCCATGTCAGATTCCACGGAAACCACCACCCCGCAAGACATCCGTCACGGCACCACCCGAGCGCCCGCCTGGGTATGGCAGGGGCCGGGAGAGCCTGAGGCGCTCGAGCAGACAGAGGTGGACATCGGCGCACCGGGAGACGACGAGGTACTGGTCGCCACGCGTGCCATCGGCCTCAATCCCGTCGACTGGAAGTTCATGGCGATGGACAGCGAGCTGTGGCAAGCCGGTCAGATTCCCGGGGTCGATGCCTCGGGTGAGGTGATCGCCTGCGGCGCGAATGTCACCCACGTCTCCCCGGGAGATCGCATCGCGGTCCACACCACCCTGGCGGGGCCGGGTACCTTCAGCAAGCGCCTGCGGGTTCCGGCGCGGGCCGTGATGCGCCTGCCCGTTACCCTGGGCTTCAATGACGCCGCCGCCTTCCCCTGCCCGGCGCTGACCGCATGGCTCGCCATCGAGAAGCTGCCCGTCAAGGCCGGTCGACGCCTGCTGATCACCGGTGCCTCCGGCAGCGTGGGCCGCTGGCTGATCCAGCTGGCCCGACAGCGCGACTTCCACGTCATCGCCGTCGCCTCCGAGAAGCGCCACGCGGACCTCAAGGCGCTGGGCGCCGACGAGACCCTGACGGACGCCGAGCAGCTGGACGCCCCGGTCTACGCCGTGATCGATACCGTCAATGGGGATCACGCCCGCAAGATGACCCGCCACCTGGGGGCCAACGGCCATATCGTCTGTATCCAGGACCGTCTGGAGCAGGCAGCCGCGCCGGCCTTCGGTCGCGCCATCTCGCAGCACGAAGTCGCGCTGGGTGCGCTGCACTGGGCGGGCGACGACGAGGACTGGGCACGTCTGGTCGAGGCGGGGGAAGGTCTGCTCGAAGCGATCGCCGATGGCACCCTGAACCAGCCGGCGCCCTGCATCGAATCATTCACGGCGCTGCCAGCCTGCCTTGCCGAGCTGAAGCGTGGCGAACGCCGAGCGCTGAAATTCGTGATCACGGCCAACGAATGAGCGGAAAGGCAGAAGGCACGCGGCCTGGGTGCGATTGTTGCGACAGTGGCACAGGACTGATGCAGCGCCGCGTGGTTGTCATGTCGCTGATCAAGCCCCAGTCATGAGGGGAACACACATGGATACGCGCCCTTCACTGCACCAGACATCGGGCGCGCTCAACAGGAGTTTTTGCATGTCGACTACCCTACCGAATCCCGGCTTTGGCACCTTCCGTCTCGAGGGCGAGACGCTGCGTGACAGCCTGAACACCGCACTGGACACCGGCTATCGCCACATCGATACCGCCCAGTTCTATGGCAACGAAGCGGAAGTCGGACAGATCATCGCCGACAGCAAGGTGCCGCGCGAAGAGCTCTTCATCACCACCAAGATCTGGCACGACCGCTTGGTGCCGGGTGACATGGAGAAGAGTGTCGAGGAGAGCCTGGAACGCCTGCAGACCGATCACGTCGACCTGCTGCTCATCCATTGGCCGTCGCCGAACGATGAAGTGCCGATGGAAGATTACCTGCCGGTACTGGCCAAGCTGAAGGCAGCGGGCAAGGCACGCCACATCGGGGTGTCCAACTTCACCTGCGAACAGCTGGAACGTGCCGTGGGCATCGTGGGGCGTGACGAGCTGCTCACCAACCAGGTCGAGGTCCACCCGTTCCTGCAAAACCGCAAGGTGATCGACAAGTGCCACGAGCTGGGCATCGAAGTCACTGCCTTCATGCCGCTGGCAGTCGGCAAGGTGATGGACGATGACACCCTCAAGGCCATCGCCGAACGTCATGACGCCAGCCCGGCGCAGATCGCCCTGGCATGGCTCAAGATGCAGGACATCGTCACCTTCCCGTCCTCCACCAAGGCGAAGAATATCAAGAGCAACTTCGAGGCCTTCTCCATGTCACTGACCGGTGAAGACATGGCGAAGATCGCCGAGCTGGATCGCGGTGAGCGCATCGCCAACCCGGACTTCGCCCCTGACTGGGACTGATGGCCCTCAGGCCTGTGCCTGATGCCGCGTCAGAGAAATGAAAAGGCCTCCCTCGGGAGGCCTTTTGCATTGCTGTCCAAGGATACTGGCAGACAGACTTCGACGCCGCGGCCGGCAATCGCTCAATCCTTTAGCCGCCAGACCCGAGTGATGCTCTGCGTACCGGGACGCGGCGATGCCAGGTCATGCTCATGCAGCAGATAGATCACCGTACGCGCCTTGAACCAGCCCTCCAGACGCTGTGCCATGCGCTGTGCCGTGCGCGCATCCAGCCCGGAGAAGGGTTCATCCAGAATCAGCAGCCCCGGATCCGTCAGTACCAGGCGCGCCAGTCCCAGGCGCCGCGCCTGCCCGCCCGAGACCTGCCGACCGCCCTCACCCACTCGGGTGGCGAGGCCCTGAGGCAGTTGCGCCACCCATTCGGCGAGATCCACCGCCTCCAGTGCCTGCCAGACATCCTCATCACTGGCCTGACGCGCGCCCAGCCGCAGGTTGTCGGCAAGGCTGGCATCCAGCAATTCCACCTGTTGGGTCAGGCATCCCACGGCATGGGCCAGTGACTCGGGCGAGCAGGCGTCGATGGGCTGTCCGTTGAGCGTGATGCTGCCGCTCTGCAGCCGGGTCTGGCCAGTCAGCAAGGCCGCCAGCGTGGACTTGCCGGAGCCGGAAGCACCGCAGATGGCCATCTGGGTGCCGGGGGTGATCTCGAGGGTCATCTCGTCAAGCGCCTCGAACCAGGCACCGGGATAGCGCCACGACACCTGCTGGATCTGCACCTGCACGGCACCGCTGGCCAGGGTCTGCCGACCTTCCAGTGGCCGCGTGGCGGAGGACAGCTCATTGAGTCGCTCGGCAGCGCCCAGGGTAGCACCGGCCTGAGTGAAGGCCGCCGGCAATCCCGCCAGCCCCTCACTCAAGGACATGGCCGCCAGCGGCAGCATGACCATCACCGCCGGTGTCAGTCGCTCATCCGTCATTCCCTGCATGGCGGCCGCCAGCAACAGCAACCACGACAGGCCGATCACCAGACTGGCCAGACCATTGCCGATGGCCGTGATCACCGCCAGTCGCCACTGATCTCTCAACAGGCGGGTCTCGATCTCATCCAGGCGCTGACGGGCACTGCCCAGCGCCGCATAGGCCTCAAGCTCCGCCTGACCACGCAACGTCTCCATCAGCCCCGAGCGCAACGACTCCAATGTCGTGACGCGCCGCCGACTGGCCACCAGCCCCCAGCGCGCCTGCCCCAGCGTCAGCCAGGCCCAGCCCAGCAACAGGAACCCCGCCAGCCACGCCGCCGTTGCCGGCAGCCAGACAGCGACCAGCGCCACCAGCACCGCGATCAGGCCCAGCGCCATCAGTGGCGGAGCCGCCAGACGCAGGTAGAGCGCATCCAGGGTGTCGATATCCGCGGTGAGGCGATTGAGCCAATCACTGGAGCGCCGCGCCGCCACCCGCGCGGGGTCCATCGTCACCAGTGCGGCGAAGGCAGTGCCGCGCAGGCTGGCCAGCAGACGCAGGATGGTGTCGTGGTTGTAGAGCCGTTCCAGATAGCGCGACACGGTGCGCGAGACGGCGAACAGCCGAATGCCGCTGCCGGGGGTGTAGACATCCAGCGTCATGCCCGCACCGGCGGCCAGCGCGGCCCCCGTCAGGGCGGAGGCGGTGATGAACCAGCCGGAGACCGCCAGCAGGCCGAGCGCCGAACAGGCCGTCAGCATCATCAGCACCACGCCGAGTATCAGACGGCGACGGTATTGATCATGCAGGCGCCACCAGGGGGCCAGACGCGTGAGCGCCTCGCGCAGGGTCACGCCGTCAGTCTCGGGATGCGTCACGCTCGTCCTCCTGTTGGCTCGTCGCCGTGGCTGTCATTGGCAGGATTCGCCCCTCCTCCAACACCAGATGGCGCGTCGCCATAGCGATCAGCGCCGGATGGTGGGTCGCGATCACCAGGGTCCGCCCTTGAGCGCTCAGCCGCTCGAAGCCCGCGATCAGATAACGTTCCGTCTCGGCATCCAGACTGGCGGTGGGCTCATCGAGCAGTACCAGCGAGGCATCGCTCAGAAACACCCGCGCCAGCGCCAGCCGCTGTGCCTGCCCACCGGACAGCCCGCGCCCGCCTTCGCCGAGCGGTGTCGCGATGCCTTGCGGCAAGGCGGCAAGCTCGGCCTTGAGCCCTGCGCGCTCAAGCGCGGTGATGATCTCGGCGTCACTGGCCTGCGGCGCGGTGATACGCAGATTGTCGGCGAGACTGCCCTGCATCAGCAGCGGACGTTGATCCATCCAGGCCAGACGCGTGGCGGGGGCTATCTGACGCTGCCCGCTGTCCGGGGCGACGAACCCGGCCATCACCTGCAGCAGCGTCGACTTGCCCGCCCCGGAGGCCCCGCTGACGACCAGCACCTCGCCCTGCCTCAGCGCCAGCTCCAGCGGGCCCAGTACCTGCCCGCGCTCGGGGTGGCTCAGACAGACATCCGTCAGACACATCAGCTCGCCCGTCGCGTCTGGGCGGGTATCGGCGTGGCGAGGCGGCGTCATGTCGGCAGCCTCGAGAATCTCCATCAGCGTCTCGGAGGCGGCCAGCGCCGAGGCGCGGTCATGGTAGAACTGCGACAGGGTTCTCAGCGGCTGGAAGAACTCGGGGGCCAGCAGCAGGATCACCAGCGCACTGAAGAGGGTCAGCTCATCGGCTGGCCCGATGGGAATGTCACCAAGCAGGCCGAAGCCGATGTAGATGGCGACCACGGCGATGGACACCGAGGCAAAGAACTCCAGCACCGCGGATGACAGGAAGGCGAGCCGCAAGGTACGCAGGCTGCGCTTGCGGTAGTCATCGGCCACCAGCGTCACCTCGCGGGTCGCCAGCTCCCCCAGCCCGAACAGGCGCAGGGTGGTGATGGCACGCACGCGATCCACGAAGTGGCGCGACAGCCGCGCGACCGCCTGGAACTGGTCACGATTGAGCGACTCGGCCCCCATGCCGACCAGCGCCATGAACAGCGGTATCAGTGGCGCGGTCAGCGCCAGCAGGATGGCCGCCAGCCAGTCCAGACTGACCACGATGGCCAGAATCAGCAGCGGCGTGATCATTACCAGACGCATCTGCACATGAAAGCGCGCGAAGTAGCCTTCCAGGGCTTCCACCTGCTCCACCCAGCGCTGGGCGAGATCGGCGCTGTGATACTGGGCGGCGCGCACCGGCCCCAGCGTCTCGAGTGCCGTCAATACCTCGCCACGGATGGCCTGTCGCAGTCGCTGGCTGGCACGCTGGGCCAGCAGCTCCTGACCACCACTCGCCAGCACCCGCGCGCCCAGCAACCCCAGCAGGCCGATGAAGGGCCACCACAGCGCCCCCAATGACTCGGGATGCTCGATGGCTTCGGTGATCACCCAGGCCGTCAGTACCAGCTGGGCGACCGTCAGGATACCCGCCACGACCCCGGACAAGGCCGCAAACCCAAGCAGGCGACGCTCTCGCGTCGCCTGCTGTCGGAGCCATCTGCCTGCCTGGCGTCGTTCCCGGGTGCCCCGGTCAGGCGTGACCCGGTCAGGCGTGACCCGGTCAGCCTTGCCCACCGGGGCCTTGAGTGACTCAGTGATAGCCGACCCCCTGTACCTTGCCGCGGAACACCCAGTAGCTCCAGGCGGTATAGCCCAGCACCATCGGAATGACGAACAGCACGCCCAGCAGCAGGAACAGCTGCGACTCCGGCGCGGAGGCCGCGTCCCACAGGGTGATGTCCGGCGGCACCAGATACGGCCACTTGCTGAAGATCAGCCCCAGATAGGTGAACAGGAACAGTCCCAGCGTCGCGACGAAGGGCTGCCCTTCCTGACGCTTGTTGACCGCCCGCCAGATCAGCGCCGCACAGCACAGCGCCAGCACCGGGAAGACCCAGAACACGCCCAGATGGTCGAACCAGCGTTCCCGCACATACTCATCCACGAACGGGGTGTAGAGGCTGATGACCGCGAAGCCCACCAGTACGGCGATCAGCAGCTTCGGCGTGATGCGATAGGCCCATTCCTGTACCTCACCCTCGCTCTTCATGATGGTCCAGGTGGCGCCCAGCAGCGCATACCCCGCCACCAGCGCCAGTCCGGTGATCACGGTGAACGGTGACAACCAGTCGAAGGCGCCGCCCACGTAGACATGCCCTTCGGTGGCGAAGCCCTGGATGTAGGCACCGACCACCACGCCCTGACAGAAGGTCGCCAGGAAGGAGCCGCCACTGAAGGCGATGTTCCACCAGTGACGATTGCGCGAGGACTTGAAGCGGAACTCGAAGGCGATCCCCCGGAAGATCAGCCCCGCCAGCATGAGGAAGACCCCCAGATACAGCGCCGGCAGCAGGATGGTGTAGACCGCCGGGAAGGCCGCCAGCAGCCCGGCCCCGCCCAGCACCAGCCAGGTCTCGTTGCCGTCCCAGATGGGCGCGACCGAGTTCATCATCACGTCACGGGCGTGCTCATCGGGTGCGAAGGGGTACAGGATGCCCACCCCCAGATCGAAGCCATCCATCAGGATGTACATCATGACGCCGAAGCCGATGATCAGCGCCCAGATCATTGTCAGATTGATCATTTCCATCAGCTCAACTCCTTACCGTGCGGCTGGCATCATCGTCCAGACTCTCGTGCGCGGCGGACAGCGGGCGCATCGCGGTCTCGACATCGTCATGGGGCAGTTCCGGTTGCATGCCACCACGGATGACGCGGGTCAGGTAGTAACTGCCGGTCACGAAGACCACCAGATAGACCAGGAAATAGCCGATCAGCGTGGTAAGCACCATCCAGCCGGTGAGTGACGGCGTGACGGCCTCCTGCTGGGTCATCATCTCGTAGACCAGCCACGGCGAGCGCCCGGCCTCGGTCACGAACCACCCCGCCAGCACGGCGAAGAACGGCGCGATGGACATCAGACGCAACGTCTGCAGGAAGGGACGCGAGCGATAGAGCTTGCCATCGCGGCGCAGGAAGACACCGATGAAGGCCACGGCGATCATCAAGAGCCCCATCGCCACCATCACGCGGAACGACCAGAACACGAACCACACCGGCGGCTGCTTGTCAGGTGCGACCTCCTTGAGCCCCGGCACCACGCCATCGGGGTCGTGGGTCAGGATCAGACTGGCCAGCTTCGGGATCGCGATCTCGAAGTGGTTCATCTGCGCCTCCTTGTCCGGCCAGGCGAACAGCAGGAGCGGCGCACCCGACTGGGTCTCCCAGTTGCCTTCCATCGCGGCGACCTTGGTCGGCTGATGCTCCAGCGTGTTGATGCCGTGCATGTCACCCACCACCGCCTGCGCCGGTGCCAGCACCAGCAGCAGCCACAGGCACATGGACAGCGCACGCTTGTTGGCGTCGACATCGCGCCCGATCAGCAGATACCAGGCACTCACCCCCGCCACCACGAAGCCACCGGTCAGGAAGGAGGCGATCGCCATGTGGGCGAAGCGATACGGCAGGGAGGCATTGAAGATGGCAGCGGCCCAATCCTTGACGAAGAAGTGGCCGTCCACCATCTCCACTCCCGCCGGTGTCTGCATCCAGCTGTTGGTGGAGAGAATCCAGAAGGCGGAGATGAAGGTGCCCAGCGCCACCATCAGGGCCGCGAACAGATGGACCCCTTCCGGCACCTTGCCACGCCCGAACAGCAGCACGCCGAGGAAGCCTGCCTCAAGGAAGAACGCCGTCACCACCTCATAGCTGAGCATCGGCCCGATGAAGTTGGAGCTGGCATAACTGAAGTTGCTCCAGTTGGTGCCGAACTGGAAGGCCATCACGATGCCCGAGACCACCCCCATGGCGAACACGACGGCAAACACCTTCACCCAGAAGGCGGCAAGTCGGTCCCAGGCAGCATTGCCGGTCTTGTAATAAAGACCGTGCAACAAGGCGACATAGGAAGCCAATCCGATGGTGAACACCGGAAAGACGGCGTGGAATGACACGACAAATCCGAACTGTATTCGCGACAGGATCACGGGATCCAGTTCCATGGGCAACTCCTCACGATAACGATCATCAGGATGGCTGGGCATGTTCCATCTGGCGGGAACTTGTCCGACAGCGGTTTCAAGTTGTTGACGCATCGAGGGCGGAAAGATCTCTCGGAGATATCCCACATCGAAAGAGAAATGATCCGGCACTCACGAGGTCACGAGTCCAAGCATAGAAGTCTGGCAGGTCGGTGTCGCATAGCATGTTGTCGCAGGACAAATTGCCGCAGCGACCCGATGCCCCATATAGAAAAACTCAATAGGACGGTCTTCTCGCAATATTTGACCATGAACATTGCCTCAGGCGGCAAGCTCTCCTTGATCGCTCATCGCCATGATGAGCGCCTGCAGGCCTTCACGACTTGATCCATATCAAGCGCTGAGTTGAATCAGCGCAAGTGGGAATGTTGTGGGAATAATCTGGGATGTGAAAGCAAGTACAAGAGCGAATAACGGCGAAGCGCCTTGCGACAGAGAAACGGGGTCAAGATAATGAGGAGGTTTAGAACAGAGAAGCAGGTCACGCGAGAACCGAGCGAACCATACCGAACACATCGAGACACCTGATTGCCGGGGTGTCTCGATGCATGTCGGTTTCTGCTGGCTTCAGCAAGAGCCGATGCGGATCACACCACGCCTTTCGCCTTCATCTCGCGCAACACGGCTGACACGTAGTGCATTTCCGCCGGGGTGCCCAGCGACATGCGACACCAGCCGTCTGCCGGCGGGAAGGCACGGCCGATCAACACATGACGCGCCTTCATGTCCGCCTGGAACTCCTTGAGCGGCCTGGAAATGCGGTGGAAGACGAAGTTGGTCTGACTGGGCAGATACTCCCAGCCCAGCTCATCGAGCGTCGCGGTGAAGATGGCACGCGCTTCGTCGTTGCTCTGCTTGCTGTGGGCCAGAAACTCCGGTGACTGCATCGAGGCCGTCGCCGCCATGACCCCGGGGTAGGACAATGTCATGGCGTCATCTTCCACGTAATGCGAGACATGCTCGAGACGCTCGGCATCGCCCACCGCATAGCCGACCCGCAGTCCCGCCATGGCGTGGATCTTGGAGAAGGTCTTGAGCACCAGCACGTTCTTCGCGCCCCCCGCCACCAGACTGTCCGCGGAGCGGAAGGCCGGGTCATTGACGAATTCGGCATAGGCCTCATCGATGATGAACAACGTGTCGGAGCGGCTGGCATTGACCCAGGCGTATAGTGCATCGCTGGAGATGATGGTCGAGGTCGGGTTGTTGGGATTCACCAGATAGACGATGGACGGGCCGGCGTGGTCCGCCACGGCCTGCTGCATGTCGGAGAGCTTGAACGACCAGTCCTCACGCGAGGATGGCACCTTGTTGATCGCCAGATCATAGAAGCCGGCGTACAAGGCACCATCGCCGTAGGTGAGTTCCGGGATGACCAGCTGAGTGTCCGGAGTCGCATGCGCCAGCACGCTGGCCCGAATCGCATCGGAAGAGCCCGGCGTGAACAGCACGCTGTCAGGGCTGACCTTGTGATGCGTCGCCACCAGTGACTGCAACTTGCCCATGTGGGCGAAGGGATAACGATTGGAATGCGCGATGGACGCCGAGGCCGCACGCTGCGCCGAGGGGGCCATGCCGAGGGCATTCTCGTTGTAGTTGAGTCGCACCGGCGCCTTGGCGGAAGGCGTGAGCGTGGCCGCCGTCGCGGGGGCCTCCTTGGCGAAGGCCTGCGGAATGCCGGGGAGGAACTGTCCGAGGGCCGCACCGGCAAGCGCTGCGCCACTCATGCCCAAAAAGCCGCGCCGTGAGGGAGACGCCGGCCGCGCCTTGCGCGCCGTCTCGCCGGCGCCCTGCCCTGTCATGCCTTGCTCATGAAGGCTCTGCTGTGGCCCAACCGCCTCTGCTACCACCGCCTCTGAAACGTCAGTCATGTCATGTCCTTGTCGTTATATTTATTGATACTTTATGAGCAAAACCAACATATAAGACTTTCGTAAGCCTCACAATCCATCACGCGGTTGCGCCGCCGTAACCCGATACCCCGCTTCTCGCAACGCCGCCAAGGGCCACTGCCGGCGGGCATGTCTTTCCCTTGCCCCTTTTCCCTTGCCCGTTATCAGCGAGCCGCTTTTTGCCGGCCGCTTTTCGCCGGCCCCTTCCCTCGCACTTCTCTCCAGTACCTATCCAGCACCTATCCAGCACCTATCCAGCACCTCTCCAGCGCCTCTCTCCAGCACCTCTCCAGCGCCTCTCTCCAGCGCCTCTCTACAGCGCCTCTCTCCAGCGCCTCTCTCCAGCGCCTCTCTCCAGCGCCTCTCTCCAGCGCCTCTCTCCAGCGCCTCTCTCCAGCGCCTCTCCAGCGCCTTTCTTCAATGCCTCCCTTCAGTTCTTCTCAGCAGTTCTTCTCAGCAGTTCTACTCAGCAATTCTTCTCACCAACGCCGGCAGCATGGGCATCGACGTGCGAAAAGTTCCTCGATTCGTGCAAAGTCTGGCGCTGCGCAAAGGTTTTCTGGCATTTCGCAAAACATCGGCCGCCCCTCACGGTGAATAATAATCATTCTTATAAAAGCACTCAGGGAACGCCAACGTGTCACATCCATCCGCGCCATCTGCACTGCCGCTGTCACGACTGACCCTCGCCATCGCGCTGGCTAGCGCTGCATCTCCCAGCCTGGTGTCGGCTGACGAGACGCGTGAGCTACAAGCCATGACCATCGTCGGTGAAGCGCAGACCTCCACCACCGAGTTGACCCGTGACTACACGGTCGGCGCCAGCACCCGCGCCAATGGCCTGACGCTGTCACCGCGCGAGACACCGCAGTCGATCAGCTTCCTGACCCGCCAGCAGATGGAGGATGAGGCGCTCACCAGCACCACGGAAGCCGTCAACCGCCTGCCGGGGGTGTCCTCCAATCGTCTCGATGGCACGCGCACCAACTTCCAGTCGCGCGGCTACTCGATCCGCAATTTCCAGTTCGATGGTCAGCAGAGCAACACCAGCAGCTTCTGGCCCTTCGGTGACGCCGAGTGGGACACCGCCATCTATGATCGCGTCGAGGTGATTCGCGGGGCCACCGGCCTGATGACCGGGGTGGGCGACCCCTCCGCCACCGTCAACTTCGTACGCAAGAAGCCGCTGGAGGAAGCCGCCGCCAGCGTGACGGGCGCCGTGGGCAGCTGGGACCGCCGCCGTGGTGTGGTGGATGTCAGCACGCCGCTGGATGATGCCGGCAAGGTCGGCGTGCGCTTCGTGGCCGCCAAGGACCGCTCCGACAGCTTCATGGATGACGTGGAGAATGACCGCGAGACCCTCTACGGGGTGATCGCCGCGGAACTGACACCGGATACCGAACTGAATGTCGGCGTCGAATACCAGCGCTACGACCAGGACGGCGCCTATCTAGGCGTGCCGCTCTACTACACCGACGGCTCGCGGACTGATTTCGATCAGTCAGTCGCCAACAATACCGAGTGGGCCCACTTCTTTACCGAGAACACGCGTGGCTTCGCGGACCTGACCCACTACTTCGCCAATGGCTGGAAGGCGACCGCCGCCTACAGCCACGGCGACGCCAATTACGGGCTGACCTACAACTACCGTGGCGGTTACGTCGACCGTGACAACGGCATCCTCTACTACGACACCAACCGCCAGGTGCCCACCGGCTCCTATCTGCTGGACTACCGCGGAGACCGGACCCAGAAGAACCTCAACCTGAGCGCCGAAGGTCCCTTCGAGCTGTTCGGTCGCGAGCATCAGCTGGGCTTCGGCTATATGCAGCTGAAGGAAGAGTACGAGATCTGGAGTCGCACTCCGGCGAGCAGCGTGCCGGCGCTGGGCAGCTTCACCGATCGTGACGACCCGGCGCTGGCCGAGCCCGAATGGGGCGAGTGGGGCCTGAGCGATGACACCGAGACCAGGCAGGAAGGCTTCTACGCCGTCACGCGTTTCTCGCTGGCAGACCCCGTGCATCTGATCCTCGGTGCCCGCCTGACGGATTGGGAGATCGACCAGGATTACCGTGGTGAGCGCAGCTATGAGTACAACGACGAGTTCACGCCCTATGCCGGCCTGATCGTCGATATCACCGACAACCTCACCGGCTACACCAGCTACACGCAGATCTTCAACACCCAGAGCGAACGCGCCCCCGATGGCGCCCTGCTCGATCCGCTGGAAGGCACCAGCTATGAAGCGGGCCTGAAGGCCGAGCTGTTCAATGACCGCGCAGACGTGTCCTTCGCCGTCTTCCGCAGCGAGCAGGACAATCTGGCCGTCGAGATCCCCGGCGTCTATGTCGCGGGCACCACCGATCAGGCCTACACCGAATCCGACGGCGCGGTGGTGGAAGGCTTCGAGCTGGAAGTGGCCGGTGAAGTCGCCCCGGGCATCAACCTCTCCGCCAGCTACGCGCTGGTGGATGCCGAGGATTCCGATGGCACCCAGCTCAATACCAGCTATCCACGCCAGCAGGCCAAGGTCTACGCCACCTGGCAGCTGCCCGGTGACTGGTCACGCCTGACCCTGGGCGCCGGCGGCACCTGGCAGGGCGACACCTATCGTGACGCCGATACCCCGACCGGCACCGCCAAGGTCGGTCAGGGCGATGTCTTCCTGGCCAACGCCATGGCGCGCTATCGCATCAATGACCACTTCAGCACCCAGCTCAACGTCTCCAACCTCTTCGATGAGGAGTACTACACCCAGCAAGGCTTCTACAGCCAGTACCTCTATGGTGCGCCGCGCAGTGCCCTGCTGAGCATGACCTACGACTTCTGAGGACAGGCGCGTCATTTCTCATGGCCAGCCTTTCCTCTGGACAGCCCCTCACGATTCAGGGGCTGTCATCCGCGACCCGATTGAAAAAGGATTCTCCCTTGCGACTCACACGACTTTCCTGCGCCATTGGCCTGGCCATCATGGCCGCCAGTCTCGTGCCTGCCGCCCAGGCACAGGCATCAGCGACATCTCACGCTGACACCCCCTCCACGGTATCCGCGTCTGACGCCTCGGCAGCGACAGGGCATGCCCAGCACTACCCGATCACCCTCCAGCACGCCTTCGGCACGACGGTCATCGAGGAAAAGCCGCAGCGCATCGCCACCGTCGCCTGGGCCAATCATGAGGTGCCGCTGGCACTCGGCGTGGTACCGGTGGGCTTTCCGCGCCAGGCCTTCGGGGATGACGACGATGACGGCATGATGCCGTGGGTCAAGGCGCGCCTGGAGGAGCTTGACGCCGGCGAGTACACGCTGTTCGACGAGGGCGATGGCATCGATTTCGAAGCGGTGGCCGCCAGCCAGCCGGACGTCATCCTGGCGGCCTATTCCGGCATGAGCGAGGCCGACTATCAGACACTGAGCAAGATCGCGCCGGTGGTGGCACGTCCGGGGCCGCGCTGGTCCTCCAGCTGGCGCGACATGATCCGCCACGACAGTGCCGGCATGGGCATGGCCACCGAGGGTGAGGCGCTGATCGAGCGTCTCGAGGCCCGGATCGCCGAGAACATCGCGGATCATCCCGAGATCCAGGGCAAGTCGATCATCGTGATCAGCCACATCGACCCCACCAATCTGAGCCGCATCGCCTTCTACAACGACAACGATGCCCGAGTGCGCTTCTTCCACGAGCTGGGCATGGTCTCGCCGCCATTCGTCAGCGAGACCGCCGTCGAGGGTCGCTTTGCCGGTCAGATCAGCGCCGAGCGCCTCGATGAGCTGGCCGATGTCGATATCGTGCTGACCTACGGTGGCCAGCCGCTGATCGACCGCCTCAACGAGCATCTGCTGACCTCCCGCCTGCCCGCCATCCAGCAGGACGCCGTGGTGCTGCTGGAGAACGGCCCGATGGCCACTGCCGCCAACCCCACACCTCTCTCGATTCCCTGGGTACTCGACGACTATGTTGACCAGCTGTCCGTCGCCGCCCGCAAGGGCGAGTGATCTCACGCCGCTGTCGGCCAGCCGTCAGCGGCGCTGGCTGGGCACCCTGCTGCTGTGGCTGGCGCTGTGTGCAAGCCTCGCCCTGTCGGTGGCCTTCGGTGCGCGGGTGACCCACTGGGCCGACATCACGGGGCTGCTGGACGGTTCGCTGGATTCGATGGCCGAGGCCGCCGTGGCCAGCCGCCTGCCGCGCACCCTGTTGGCCATGCTGGCCGGGGCGGCGCTGGGCGTGTCAGGCGCCGTGATGCAGGGTCTGGCCCGCAACCCGCTGGCAGACCCGGGGCTGCTTGGCGTCAATGCCGGGGCGGCGCTCGCCGTGGTGATCGGCATCGCCTGGTTCGGCATCCAGCAGGCCAGCGACTATCTGTGGCTGGCCATTCTCGGGGCGGGGCTGAGCGCCGTGGTGGTCTATCTGATCGCCAGTCTCGGGCGTGGCGGCTCGACCCCGCTGCGCCTGGCACTCTCCGGGGCCGTCATCTCCGCGGCGCTGAGCTCTCTGAGCACGGCCATCATCCTGCCGCGCGCCGACATCGGCGGGCTGATCCAGTCCTGGTTGATAGGCGGTGTCGGCGGCGCGACCTGGGCACAGATCACCCCGGCGCTGCCCTTCCTGCTCAGCGGCCTGCTGATCTGCGGGCTCTCGGCGCGCCGACTCAACCTACTGGCGCTCGGCGATGACATGGCCAGCGGGCTGGGCGAACGCGTGGCGCGGGTGCGGGTGATGGCGGCACTGGGCGCGATTCTGCTATGTGGTGGCATCACCGCGGTATGTGGCCCCATCGCCTTCGTCGGACTGGTGGTGCCGCATGTCTGCCGCCTGATGGTGGGCAGCGATTACCGCTGGATTCTGCCGCTCTCGGCGCTGGCCGGTGCCCTGCTGCTGACCTCGGCGGACATTCTCGGACGTCTGATCGCACGCCCCGCCGAACTGGACGTGGGCATCATGACGGCACTGGTCGGCGCACCGTTCTTCATCTGGATCGTCCGTCGCCACAAGGTGAAATCACTGTGAGCCCTCTCCTGCCTGACGCCTCGTCTGCGACGCATCACACCTCGCGTGCCACCCTGACGCGACTGCGGCGTGCCCAAAAGCGCCAGCGCCGCCTCACCCTCTGGGGATTGCTGGCCGTGGTGCTCGCCGTCTTCAGCCTGGTCCTGATGCAAGGACAGCGCTCCATTCCCCCACTCACGGTGATTCAGGTACTGCTGGGCGAGAACGTGCCAGGGGCCAGCTTCATCATCACCGAGCTGCGCCTGCCGCGTGCGCTGGTCGCGATTGTCGCGGGCTGCTGCTTCGGACTGGGCGGCGCCGCCTTCCAGGCCATGCTGCGCAATCCGCTGGCCAGTCCGGACATCATCGGCATCAGTGCCGGCGCCAGCACGGCGGCGGTATTCGCCATCGTGATGCTGTCGCTGAGCGGCACGCTGGTGTCATTGCTGGCGATTGCCGCCTCGCTTGGCGTGGCGCTGCTGATCTACACCCTCTCCTGGCGCAAGGGGGTGGCCGGGGCACGGCTGATACTGGTCGGTATCGGGCTGGGCGCCATGCTGCAGAGCATCACCGCCTATCTGCTGACGCAGGCGCCCAGCTGGTCATTGCAGGAGGCGCTGCGCTGGATGACCGGCAGCCTCAACAGCATCACCCTGAGTCAGCTACCACCACTTGCCGTGGCACTGGGCCTGCTGGGCAGCTTGCTGTTGATGATGAGTCGGCATCTGGACGTCATGCGCATGGGCGATGACATGGCCAGCGGTCTCGGCGTGCGGCTCTCGCTCACGCGCTTCATCATCATTCTCTCGGCGGTCGGGCTGGTCGCCTGCGCCACGGCGGTGGTCGGCCCGGTGGCCTTCGTCGCCTTCGTCAGCGGGCCCATCGCGACGCGCCTGTTCCGGCGACGCGGCTCCATGCTGATCCCGGCCGCCCTGATCGGGGCATTGTTGATGCTGGTCGCCGACTTCATCGGCCAGTTCCTGCTGCCTGCGCGCTATCCGGTGGGCGTGGTGACAGGCGTGCTGGGCGCACCGGTGCTGCTGTTGCTGCTGATGCGGGAACATCAGGGGCCCGGCCCCTCAGGGCGCAGACAACGACGCGGCAGACAGCCGACGCCGCCATCTTCCTCCTCCGCCCCTCACCGCCCGTCATCTCAGCGAGTCGTTTCCTCATGACCCACCCTTCCCTGTGCGTGAATGGCCTGACGGCAGGCTATGCCGAGCGGCCGGTGCTCGAGTCGATAGACCTCGACATCGCTCCGGGCGAGATCACCGTGATCGTCGGCGCCAATGCCTGCGGCAAATCCACCCTGCTGCGCACGCTCTCGCGCCTGCTGCCTCCCTCGCGGGGCGAGGTGCTGCTGGATGGCAAGTCGATCCACCGCCTGCCGGCACGCCAACTGGCCCGCCAGCTGGGGCTGCTGTCCCAGTCACCGATCGCCCCGGAAGGCATCACGGTGCTGGATCTTGTCAGCCGCGGGCGGCATCCGCATCAAGGGCTGTTCCAGCGCTGGACGCGTGACGATGACACCGCGGTGCTGGCAGCCCTCAACGCCACCGACACCGCCGCACTCGCCGAACGAGCGGTGGATGAACTCTCCGGCGGACAGCGTCAGCGCGTCTGGATTGCCATGGCGCTCGCCCAGCAGACGGACATTCTGCTGCTGGATGAGCCCACCACCTTCCTCGACATCAATCATCAGGTGGAAGTGCTCGACCTGCTGACGGACCTCAACCACGCTCGCGGCACCACCATCGTGATGGTGCTGCATGAACTGAACCTGGCCGCACGTTACGCGGATGTACTGATCGCCATGTCAGACGGCCAGATTCATGCCAGCGGTCCGCCCGAGCAGGTACTCACACGCGAGATGGTCAAGGAGGTATTCGGGCTGGAAAGCCACATCACGTCGGACCCCGTTACCGGCAAGCCGATGATGGTGCCCGTCGGACGCCATGGGATGAAAGCCGCAAGGAACGTAGCCATGTCGAGCTGATCACGCTGTTGGATAGGCCAGAGCACATTCAATGCAACACAGTCCAAATGAGACATCAGAATCGGTATCACTGAACAAGGGGCCGCCATGGCCCCTTGTTCAGCGCTTCATATGATGACTCTCTCGCGACTAGATATGCGACGACTCACTCAGACTCTTGATAACCAGACTACCCAGCTGACGGGTGTTGTGCGGATTGCCGTTGCCATTGACCAGCGGCAGATTCAGTTGTCTTGCCAATTCACGCAGCACTGGCTGAACAGGGCTCACTGCCTGCATCCCCTGACCATCATCGCGCTCGACTTCGATGCTGCCGTTCTCAAGTTCGCGAACAAGACAAGATGCGAACATGACTTCACGCACGGCTTTCAGCTCGCTGCGTGGCTTCGTAGTCTTGGCCAGTCGAGACAACGAGATGCTCTGTTTGCCTGCGCGTTCCTGTGACATCAACGACCTTGCCTCTTCCACTGTGGCATCCAGCAACTTCTCGATCTGCATCTCTTCCGTATTGATACGCAGGATGATGATGCGCTCCACTTCCTCCAGCGAGCGGGGATTGAAAGCAACATGGCCTCCACCGCCCATCATCGCAGTGGTCTTGACCGAGATTCGCTCACCGTCACCGCTTACCACGTCATAGCCACGCTGGTTCACCTCGGTCGCCATCTGACCATTGGTGATCAATGCAGCGTAAAGTTCACCAATGCGTCCGCAAAGATGACGTAGCTCAGTCGGCGGCACGCCCCAGTTCAGTTCTCGCTCGAACCAGGCCATCGCCTCACCCAGGGATTGAATGATCTGCATCTGTGAAAGTGCCATGAGACTTTCCTCTAGAATTATCTATTTCCGCAAGCATTATTTAAAATAGACTTACAAGTTACTATGGCTCATTAACACTAGAAGATGTGGCCCATGAGACAATACGGTCAGCGGATATAGTAAACCTTATAGTATCACTAGATAACCTAGCTTCAATTTTATCTGCTTCTGCTCCTGCTTTTGCTCCTGTTTTTACTTCTCCCCTCTCTTCGTTTTCATGATTTTTGCTATCCGAATACCTACTCTTGATAAGAGCACCCTGTGCCATCTGCAAGTAATATTCATTACCTAAACGGGACAAAATTAAGACATCATCGACATAGCACATCCCTTCCTCTGGATTTCCTTTTAGATACAAATTCCCTAAAACATCACAACCCTCTTTATCAAACACAATTTTACTAGCATGAATAGCGCCAAACTTATACAACCTCATCACTGACTCTGGTATTAAATGCGTTGCTTTAGACCATATACAAATAACAACCAAAACCAAAGCCCCTATTATCGTATTTTTTATAATCTTATTTTTCTTTATATTATTTAAAGACAATTGACTTGATGTGATTGGTGCTGCCACAAACACATTCATGAAAACCACAAACAATGACAATAATGCAATTAAAAACAGAAGCATGTCATTATCGTCGCTTTTCATTTCCGAAGCCTTTATAATAAAATAAAAAGGAAAAAATGCAAAAACTGATGTCATGAAAGAAGCAAAAGCTAGAGATATAAAATTTTTACATCCCTCCCAAAATCCATAATCACTTCTTGTAACTAAATATCCAAAAAAACCAAATGCAACTATCACTAAAAAAATAAAAGAGTACCAACCAAAAAATAGCTCACCAATAACAGAGGCAAAGATAGCCAAGATAGGTAACGCAAACCAAATCATTAAGGCTTGAATTGTATCTCTTGTTTCGAGCTTTTTCCATTGTTGACTTAAGTTGGAGCTACCGCCCATATCACTCCAATAGTAGTCCCAAAAGAGCCCAGGCATTATTCCCATTAAAACCAAAAAAACTATAAAAAATATAGAGGTAGCTGACACAGCCGCTAATAATGAAATCGACGACATCATATCGAAATCGGGCATGTATTCTATATGGATATAATAAGCAACAAATATCACAGCACCGAATACAAGAAATAGAGACCAAAAAACGCTAGCAACATTATTATAATAATAGCTTAGTAGCCTATCTTTATCTATAAACATTTGCCTCACTCCTTGAAGCTTTTTCTAAGTTCAAAAAACATCTAATTACTGACGATATTATCTACCAAAGCTCCCCAGCAAATCAACTCGTTAAAAAACTCCATGAGTCGACCTTTATAAACACAAAACCAAAACAAAAGTATTAATCAAGCGCTATACAATCACCATTTTAAACAATAGCAATGTATCAATAGGTTATCAAAATATATGCTGTAAGCTTTCACTTCCTATCACATCCATATGCTACCCACTCTCGACTGACTTCACCGAGGTGCAAGAATCGACAAAATTCATCAAATTGGTGCAGCGTACACTTTCGATGCGCGTATCCATACTCCAATAATTCTTATAACCCATTGGTTTAATTTGAGAAATTCTCTCCGGCATACTTCCTGCTAGACATTCAGCGAGGCACCGATAGGCATACAACAATCGAAAATCTACACCAATGGAGCGCTAGGGTTCCGGTGACTGGCTGATAGCCGTCACGACTGGTCCGAGAGCACTCGACCTCCAAGCTGGGGGTTACACGGCGGGACAAAAGCCCGGGAGACGCAACGCCTGAAAAGGTCGGCGCCTCTCACTTTTTCCGCCGGAGATAACGACAATGACCCAGCCCGCTCGCCTTTCCCCGTCTACGACTTCCCTCTCGGATGCCTGCGCTCAGGCGCCATCCGCTGCTGTCGCATCTGATTCCCCGGCGATATCCGCCGTATCCAGCCAGACCTCCCGACATGCCGCGCTGGCCGGCGCCCTGCTGCTTGGCGCATCGCTGAGCCCGCAGGCCATGGCGCAGGATTCCTTCAGCGTGTGCTGGTCGGTGTATGCCGGCTGGATGCCGTGGGAATACGCGGATACCCAGGGCATCGTCGACAAGTGGGCCAAGAAGTACGACATGAACATTGATGTGGTGCAGGTCAACGATTACGTCGAGTCCATCAATCAGTACACCTCCGGCAATGTCGATGGCTGCGCCATGACCAACATGGACGCCCTCACCCTCCCTGCCGCCAGCAGTGTCGATTCCACCGCGCTGATTCTGGGCGACTACTCCGATGGCAATGACGGCGTGATGGTACGCGACGGCGATTCCATCGAGTCCCTGAAGGACCGTGAGGTCAATCTGGTGCAGTTCAGTGTCTCCCACTACCTGCTGGCACGCGCGCTGGACAGCGTCGGCATGAGCGAGCGTGACCTCACCACCACCAATACCGGCGATGCCGATATCGTGGCGCTGGCCAGCAACACCGATACCCAGGCGGTGGTGACCTGGAACCCGCAGCTGGCCACGCTCAAGGACATGCCCGGCTACACCGAAGTCTTCAACTCCAGTGACATCCCCGGCGAGATTCTCGATCTGATGGTCGTCAATACCCAGACACTGAAGGACAACCCGGACTTCGGCCACGCGCTGGTCGGCGCTTGGTATGAAGTGATGGAGAAGATGAAGGCCGGTGACGAAGCCGCGCTCTCCCAGATGGCCGATGCCGCCGGCACCGACCTCGCCGGCTATCAGGCCCAGCTGGCCGCGACCCACATGTACTACACCCCCGCCGAGGCCGTGGCCGCCTTCAATGCGCCGAGCCTCAAGGACACCATGCAGCACATCGCCGACTTCAGCTTCGCGCAGGGGCTGCTGGGCGAAGGCGCGCCGGATGCCGGCTTCATCGGCATCGAGACGCCTGCCGGCATCGTCGGCAATGAGGGCAACGTGATGCTGCGCTTCGACCCGAGCTACACCGCCGCACTGGCCGACAGCCAGTAACGCCACGCGGTGGATGCCGCACACCAGCCGCAGGAGAGCTGTCTCTGTGGCTGGTGAACCGACCGCCTCCCTCGACCGCACCTCTCGTTCGCACCCGTGGAGCCCGCGCATGAAACGCCTGATCAATCTGACACCCTCCCGTGGTGGCCGCTGGCTGCTCGGTGGCCTGCCCTTCGCGCTGCTGGCCATCCTCTACATCGTGCAGTCCAACCAGCGACTGCTCGACAACCCCAACGACCGCCTGCTGCCGTCCTTCGCGTCCATGGGCGAGTCCTTCGCCAAGCTGGCCACCGAGGTCAACGTGCGCACCGGCGATCTACCGCTGTGGACCGACACCTTCGCCAGCCTCGAACGCCTGCTGGCCGGCGTGCTGATCAGTGCGCTGATCGGCCTGAGCGTCGGCCTGCTCACCGGCGGCCTGCCGCTGCTGCGCGCCAAGCTGTCACCGCTGATTACCGTGCTGTCCCTTATTCCGCCGATGGCGATCCTGCCGATCCTGTTCATCGCCTTCGGGACGGGTGAGCTGGCCAAGATCGCGCTGATCGTCATCGGTATCACGCCCTTCCTGATTCGCGACCTGCAGAATCAGGCCCTGCGCCTGCCCGATGAGCAGCTGATCAAGGCCCAGACCCTGGGCGCCAGCTCCTGGCAAGTGCTGACCCGCGTGCTGCTGCCCCAGCTGACCCCGCGCCTTCTGAGCGCCACGCGTCTGGCACTCGGCAGCGCCTGGCTGTTCCTGATCGCCGCGGAAGCCATCGCCGCCCAGGACGGCCTCGGCTATCGCATCTTCCTGGTGCGCCGCTATCTGGCGATGGACGTCATCCTGCCCTACGTGGCCTGGATCACGCTGCTGGCCTTCCTGCTCGACCGTCTGCTGGTGCTCGTCTCGACCCGCGCCTTCCCCTGGTACCACGCTGAGGAGAGCCAATCATGAGCCTCATCCACGCCAAGGGTCTCGAGAAGCACTACGGCCAGCAGGTCGTGCTGGAACGCATGAACCTGACCGTCGAGGCCGGGGAATTCATCACCCTGGTCGGCGCCTCCGGCTGCGGCAAGACCACCTTCCTCAAGCTGCTGCTGGGCACCGAGGGCGTCTCGCGCGGTGAGCTGCTGCTGGACGGCAAGCCCATCCCCGGCGAGCCGGGGCCGGACCGCGGCATCGTCTTCCAGAAGTATTCCGTCTTCCCGCACCTCACGGTGCTGGGCAACGTGATCATGGCCGAGGAGCTGGCGCGCGCCCCGCTGACCGGCAAGCTGTTCGGGGCCAAGCGTCGCGAGGCACGGGTCGCCGCCGAGAAACGCCTGGAAGAAGTCGGCCTGTCCCACGCGCTGGACAAGTACCCGCATGAGCTGTCCGGCGGCATGCAGCAGCGCCTCGCCATCGCCCAGGCGCTGATGATGAAGCCGCGCATCCTCTTGCTGGATGAGCCCTTCGGCGCACTGGACCCGGGCATCCGCAAGGACATGCACCAGCTCATCCTGCGTCTGTGGGAAGAGCAGCAGCTGACCATCTTCATGATCACCCATGACCTCAAGGAAGCGTTCGAGCTGGGCTCACGCGTCTGGGTGTTCGACAAGGTGCGTGTCGACCCGCAGGCCCCGCAGGCCTATGGCTCGACCATCACCTATGACCTGCCCACCGAGCGCAGCAAGACCAAGGCGTCGTCCCAGCAGCCGGGCTCTGTCCAAACGAGCTCTGTCCAAACGAGCGCTGTCCAAGCGGGCGCTGACCAACCGACGCCCGAGCACGAAACGCTGACGACGCCAGCCCACTCCGTTTCCCCAGCCACTCTCACCGGAGGCCAAATCAATGAACATACCGCTTGATGCCGCAACCACCGCCCGCGCCAGCTTTACCGCGAAGTATCAGACCCATCTGCCCGGCGGCCATCACTGGTCGATGCGCATGCCGCGTGGCAGCGCACTCAAGCTGACCGCCCGTGAGGCCAACGCCAATGTCGGCCTGGTGATGTACAACCCGCTGGATCTGCTTGAGCGCCTCAATCTGCCGGATACCCTCAAGGGTCAGCACACCTTCCGCCTCACCGAAGGTCACTGCCTGTATTCCGACATGGGCCGCATCTTCGCCTCCATCATCCAGGACGATCTGGGCTGGCATGACAGCGCCAGCGGCAACCTGATGGAGCAGCACTTCGCCGCCAAGGGCTGGCACAAGAAGGCTTACCAGCAAGCCTTCAATGACTTCACGCCCACCGGCCACGACAGCCTGCTGATCGAGATGGCCAAGTACGGCCTGAGCGAGCGCGACCTGTGCGCCAACCTCAATCTGTTCTCCCGCGTGCGCGCCGATGAAGACGCCAACCTGCACTACGTCACGGACCACTGCGCCGCCGGCGACAGCGTCACCCTGCGCTTCGAGATGGACACCCTCGTCATGCTGCACACCTGTCCACATCCGCTGGACCCCGCCGAGGAATATCCGCTGCGCGGCGTGGACATGACCTTCGGCACCGCGACACCGATGGATGAGCGCGACGCCTGCTATCTGTCGCGCCCCGAGAATGCCCGCGCCTACGCCAACAATCAGCTCTATCACCTGGCGGGCTGAGGCATTCCCTGACAGCAGATGGACGCCACGCCGACGGGCCAGTGGCAACTGGAAACGACGCCCTCGATGACAAGGACAAAGGACATCCCCATGTGCACCTCGACGCTTGAACACCCCCATGCCCACACCCCAGCCACGACGGACGACGCCCCGCTGAGCTACGCAGACCCGGCCGAGCAGCCGCGCGAGCTAGAGCGCACCGTCGAGGCCGGCGATCACTTCATCGGGCTGGTGCGCGCCGGTCAGCACCTGCGCATCACTGACCTGCACGGCAATCAGGCCGCCGACACCCTGTTCTTCTCGGCCGACGACACCGCCGAGCGCTACAGCGCGATGGACACCGTACGCGAGCAGGGCAAGGTCTACCTGACCACCGGCAGCGTGCTCTATTCCACCCGTGGCCGTGCGCTGCTGACCATCACCGGCGATACCTGTGGCCGTCATGACACCCTGGGCGGCGCCTGTTCCAGCGAGTCCAACACCGTGCGTTACGACCTGGAGAAGCGTCACATGCACTCCTGTCGTGACAACTGGATGCTGGCCATCGCCCGCTACCCGAAGTACGACCTGACCAAGCGCGACATCGGCCACAACATCAACTTCTTCATGAACGTGCCGGTCACCGCCGATGGCGGCCTGAGCTTCGAGGACGGCCTGTCCGCCCCGGGCAAGTACGTCGAGATGGTCGCCGAGCGTGACGTCTACGTGCTGCTCTCCAACTGCCCGCAGCTCAACAACCCCTGCAACGGCTACGACCCGACACCGGTCGCTATCCGCATCAGCGACTCGCCGCTGAGCTGAGCCGCCGAGCTGACAGCGACGCTTTCGAACACGCATATGACAAGAAACGGCCGAGCCATACCTGACGATGTCATCTCTCTTGCATCACTCGTCAACCCCCAAGGCTCTGCCCGGCTACCGGACGACCGGCAGCTCACAGTTTGAAGGCGGGACGACCCGCCGCCGGAAGGATGACTCCGTCATGTTCCATAAGGTCCTGATTGCCAACCGTGGCGCCATCGCCACCCGAATCCAGCGCACGCTGCGTGCCCTCGGTGTCCAGAGCGTCGCCGTCTACGCAGAAGCCGATCGTGAATCCCCCTTCGTGCGCGAGGCCGATGACGCCTACAGCCTCGGCGAAGGTGCCGCCGCCGACACCTATCTCGACATCGACAAGCTGATCACCATCGCCCGCGAGAGTGGCGCCCAGGCCGTGCACCCGGGCTACGGTTTCCTGTCCGAGAACACCCGCTTCATCCAGGCCTGTGATGCTGCCGGTCTGGTCTTCCTCGGCCCGACCGTCGAGCAGATCCACGCCTTCGGCCTCAAGCACGAGGCGCGCACCATCGCCGAGAACGCCGGCGTGCCGCTGGTACCCGGTACCGGCCTGCTGGACGACGTCGAGAGCGCACTGAGCGAGGCCGCCCGTATCGGCTATCCGGTGATGCTCAAGTCCACCGCCGGCGGCGGCGGCATCGGCATGCAGGTGTGTGAGGATGACGCCTCCCTCAGTCGCGCCTTCGATTCGGTCAAGGGCCTGGGCGAGCGCAACTTCGGGGATGGCGGCGTCTTCCTGGAGGCGTATATCGCCCGCGCCCGTCACCTGGAAGTGCAGCTGTTCGGGGATGGTAAAGGCACGGTGATCGCCCTCGGCGAGCGCGACTGCTCCAGTCAGCGCCGCCACCAGAAGGTCATCGAGGAATGCCCGGCACCTAACCTGCCCGAGCGCGTTCGTGAAGAGATGATCGCCACCGCCATCCGCCTGGGCGAAGCCGTCAATTACCGCAGCGCCGGTACCGTCGAATTCATCTATGACGCCGAGCGTCAGGCCTTCTACTTCCTGGAGGTCAACACGCGCCTGCAGGTCGAGCATGGTGTCACGGAGCTGGTGTGGGGCGTGGACATCGTCGCCTGGATGCTCAAGCTGGGCGCCGGTGAGCTGGACGATCTCGCAACGCTGGCCGCACCGCTGTCCCCCAAGGGTCACGCCATGCAGGCGCGGGTCTATGCCGAGAATCCGCAGCACGATTTCCGCCCCTCCAGCGGCCTGCTCACCGAGGTGGAGTTCGCCAATGACGCCGTGACCGCCGCCCTCTCCGAGGACAGCCAGCTGCGGGTGGATCACTCCATCGAGGCCGGCTTCGAGGTCCCGGCGTGGTTCGACCCGATGCTGGCCAAGGTGATGGTGCACGCCCCGACCCGCGAGCAGGCACGCGGCGATCTCTCCAGGGCACTGGCCGCCTCTCGCCTCTACGGCATCGAGACCAACCGCCAGTGGCTGTCGCATCTGCTGGAAGACCCGCGCTTCCTCAATGTCGAGATCTACACCCGCTGGCTGGAAGGTCTCGAGTGGGCAGCACCGACCTTTGAAGTGATCGTCCCCGGCACCCTGACCACCGTGCAGGACATGCCGGGTCGCCAGGGGCATTGGGATGTGGGCGTGCCGCCCTCCGGCCCCTTCGATGACTACGCCTTCCGTCTCGGCAATGCGCTGCTGGGCAACGCGGCCGATGCCGCAGGCCTCGAGATCACCCTCAACGGCCCGACGCTGCACTTCCACCGCGCCACGCGCGTGGTGCTGGCCGGTGGGCCGTTGCCCGCCACGCTTTCCGCTCCAGCACTTGAAGGCGGCTCCGATGACACCGCGACTCACGACCTTGCCCTGTGGCAGGTGCATGAGATCGCCGCTGGCAGCACCCTGAGCCTGGGCAAGGTCGCCGCCGGCGCGCGCAGCTATCTGCTGATCGCCGGGGGCATCGACTGCCCGCAGTATCTGGGCTCGCGCGCGACCTTCACCCTGGGCCAGTTCGGCGGCCATGCCGGACGTGCTCTGCGCAGTGGCGATACCCTGCCGCTGGCTGATCTCGCCGAGTGCCCCCAGCCCGCCCTGACCCGGCTGCCCGAGGCGCTGATCCCGCAGGGCGCTAGCATTATCGATAATGCGCAAGGCAAGACCTCAGGTCGCGAATGGCAGATCGGCGTGCTCTACGGACCGCACGGTGCGCCTGACTTCTTCACCGAAGACGACATCAGCACCTTCTTCGGCCACCGCTGGGAAGTGCACTACAACTCCAGCCGCACCGGCGTGCGTCTGATCGGCCCGCGTCCGCAGTGGGCGCGTGCCGACGGCGGCGAGGCCGGTCTGCACCCCTCCAACATTCACGACAACGCCTACGCCTTCGGCACCATCGACTTCACCGGCGACATGCCGGTCATCCTCGGCCCGGACGGCCCGTCGCTGGGCGGCTTCGTGTGCCCGGCTACCGTGGTCCGCGCCGAGCGCTGGAAGCTGGGCCAGCTGGCCGCCGGCGATCGCATCCGTTTCGTCGCGCTGACTCTGGAGGAAGCTCGCGCCATCGAGGTGCAGCAGGACGCCGTGATCACCGCCCTCGCCAGTGGCAAGCTCGACGCACTGGAGTCACCTCTGGCGGCGACCAGCACCACGCTGAGCGCCATCGCTGAGCAACGTCCGCGTCCGGACGACTCCCCAGTACTCAAGCGCCTGAGCGCCGAGCAAGGCGGCGAGCAGATCGTCTATCGCCGCGCCGGGGATGACTTCCTGCTGATCGAATTCGGCCAGATGGAGCTGGATATCGCGCTGCGCTTCCGCGCCCACGCCTGGATGCTGTGGCTCAAGGAGCATCCGCTGCCCGGCCTGATGGAGATGACACCGGGCATCCGCTCGCTGCAGCTGCATTACGATCCGCGCAAGCTTGCCCTCGCCACACTGATGACGCACCTCGAACAGGCGGAAGTCGCGCTCAAGGATGTCGAGGACATCGAGATCGAGGCGCGCACCGTACACCTGCCGCTGTCCTGGGATGATCCGGCGTGTCAGCAGGCCATCGACAAGTACCAGCGCTCGGTGCGCCCGGACGCCCCCTGGTGCCCGAGCAATCTGGAATTCATTCGCCGCATCAATGGCCTCGCCGATGAGGCGGCGGTGCGCGAGACGGTGCTCAACGCCCGCTATCTGGTGATGGGCCTCGGCGATGTCTATCTCGGCGCGCCGGTGGCCACGCCGCTGGACCCGCGCCAGCGCCTGGTGACCACCAAGTACAACCCGGCACGCACCTGGACCGCCGAGAACTCGGTGGGTATCGGCGGCGCCTATCTGTGCGTGTATGGCATGGAAGGTCCGGGCGGCTATCAGTTCGTCGGCCGCACGCTGCAGATGTGGAATCGCTATCGCCGCACCGAACACTTCACCAGCCCGTGGCTGCTGCGTGTGTTCGACCAGCTGCGCTTCCACCCGGTCAGCCATGAGGCGCTTGAACAGATCCGTCGTGATCACCCTCAGGGGCGTTACGACCTCAAGATCGAGAAGACCCGCTTCCGCCTCGCCGATTATCAGGCGCAGATCGCCGAGCATCAGGCCGAGACCGATGCCTTCCGTGAACGCCGTCAGGCCGCCTTCCAGCAGGAAATCGACGACTGGCATGCACGCGGCCAGTTCACCTTCGAGGATCAGATCAACGAGGTGCAGGAAGCCGACAGCCTGAGCGATGACGAGCTGGGCATCGAGACACCGGTCACCGGCAGCCTGTGGAAGCTGGAGGTCGCCGAGGGCGATCTCGTCGAGGCCGGCCAGGTGGTGGCGCTGGTCGAGTCGATGAAGATGGAAGTCGAGATTCGCACCCACACCGCAGGCCGTGTCGTTCGCCTGCCGATCAAGGAAGGCAGCGGCGTCGCCCCCGGCCAGCCGCTGATCGTGCTGTCGACCGCCGTGGAAGCCACTGATCCAGCTGATGCCAGCGCAACAGACAACGCCCAATCGACCCTGTCCTCCGAGGAGACGCTGTGATGATGACCCATACCCCGCACAACCTGAGCATCACGGCGCTGAGCAAGGCCTATCAGGCCGGAGAGCTGACGCCACGCCAGCTGGTGAATGAACTGCTGGCCGCACAGCCCGAGCAAGACGCCGCCTGGATCACCCGCCTGAGTGCAGATCAGCTGGAACCCTATCTGGCGCGTCTGGACGACGTGGCGCCCGAGTCACTGGCGCTCTATGGCATCCCCTTCGCGATCAAGGACAACATCGATCTCGCCGGCGTGACCACTACCGCCGGTTGCCCGGAATTCGCCTACACGCCAGACGATGACGCCTTCGTGGTCAAGCAGCTGATCGCGGCCGGTGCCATCCCGATGGGCAAGACCAATCTGGATCAGTTCGCCACCGGCCTGGTCGGGGAGCGCGCGCTGCCGGTCTACGGCACCCCGGCGAATGCCTTCGACCCCGCCTATGTGCCGGGCGGCTCCAGCAGTGGCTCCGCCGTCGTCACTGCCCAGGGTCAGGTCAGCTTCGCGCTGGGCACGGACACGGCGGGCTCCGGACGTGTGCCGGCCTGCTTCAACAACCTGGTCGGCGTGAAACCGACCCTCGGCCTGCTCAGCGCAGGCGGTGTGGTGCCGGCCTGCGCCACCCTGGATACCATCTCGATCTTCGCACTCGGCTGCGATGATGCCGCGAAGATACTGTCCGTCACCGCACAGTTCGATGCCGACAACCGCTGGGCGCGCGAGCATGACTTCGCCGTTCACGGCCAGGCCTATGGTGTGCTGCCGGATCTCGCCGGCCTGCGTATCGGCGTGCCGCCGCGTACCCAGTGGCACACCGACGCCGATTACAGCGGCTACATGGAAGCGGCGATGCGTCAGTGCAAGGCATCGGGGTCCGAGCTGGTCGAGCTGGATTGCAGCCCGCTGCTGGCCGCCGCGCGCCTGCTCTATGAAGGTCCGTGGGTGGCGGAGCGCTATCACGCGGTGCGCGAGCTGATCGAGCGTAATCCCGAGGCACTGCATCCGGTGACACGCGAGATCACTCTTGGCGGTGCCACGCCGCTGGCCGTGGATGCCTTCGATGCCCGCTATCAGCTGGCCGAATACCGCCGTCAGGCCGATGCCCTGCTCGCGCAGGTGGACGTGATGCTGGCCCCGACCACGCCGCGTCTGCCGACCAAGGCGGAGCTGGCCGAGGCACCGATCGCGGTCAATTCGGAACTGGGCACCTGGACCAACTTCATGAACCTGCTGGATCTTAGCGCACTGGCCGTGCCGGTCGGCTTCAACAGCCAGGGTCTGCCCGGCGGTGTGACGCTGTTCGCGCCCGCCTTCGAAGACCTGCAACTGCTGAGCATCGCGCGGCTGCTCGAGAAGGAATTCTCGCTGCCGCTGGGGGCCAGCGCCGTTGCCCGTCCCCAGGCACGCCTCGCCGACAGCGATCTGCCGATGGCGAAGAATGGCCGGCTCGAGATCGCGGTCTGCGGTGCGCATCTCACTGACATGCCGCTCAATCACCAGCTCACCCAGCGCGATGCTCGCCTGGTCGCCCGTACTCACAGCGCCCCCCGCTACCGCCTGTATCAACTGGATGACGCCACACCCGCCAAACCGGCCATGCTGCGCGCGCCAGAGGACGGCACCAGCATAGCGCTGGAAGTCTGGTCACTGCCCATCGCCAGTGTCGGCAGCTTCCTCGCCGGCATCCCCTTCCCGCTGGGGCTGGGTCAGATCGAGCTCGAAGACGGCCGCTGGGTCGCGGGCTTCATCTGCTCGGTCACCGCTGACAGCGGCGTGCCGATGACGGACATCAGCGAGTACGGTGGCTGGAAGGCCTGGGTGGAGCGCGGGTGATCCGCACTCGCTGACAACCTCTCGTCGAAGCTGGATGCCAGACACGCAAAAGCCGCTACCGGATGACCGGTAGCGGCTTTTTTCATGCACTCGTCAGATCAGGCAGCGCCCGAATCATGAAGCACCTGTTGCTCGAGGTGTCTGTCTCTCGAAGTACTTGTGTTTCGCAGTGCTTGTGTCCCGAAGTGCTTGTCGCTCAGGGCGCTTATTGCTCGAGGCTCTTGAGCAGCAGTTCCGCGACGCCTTCAGAGGACATCGGGTTCTGGCCGGTAATGATCAGCCCATCCTGGATGGCGTAGGAGGTGAAGTCGTCCTTCTTCTCATAGATGCCGCCCTTCTGCTGCAGCGCCTCTTCCACCAGGAACGGCACGACGTCAGTGAGGCCGACACCTTCTTCTTCGCCGTTGGTGAAACCGGTGACATGCACGCCATCCACGAAGGGAGTGCCATCCGGCTTGCGGGCATTCAGCAGCACGGCCGGGGCGTGGCAGACAGAGCTGACCGGCTTGCCGGCCGCGTGGAACTGCTCGATCAGACGGATGGAATCGGCGTCGTTGGTCAGATCCCACAGCGGGCCGTGGCCACCCGGGTAGAAGATGGCATCGAAGTCCTCGACCTTCATGTCTGCCAGCACGGCGGTGGTGGCGAGGTCCTGCTGAGCGGCAGTGTCCTTGTCGAAGCGGCGAGTGGCATCCGTCTGGAAGTCCTCGCCCTGGCTTGCCGGGTCCAGCGGCGGCTGACCGCCCTTGGGAGACGCGAGTGTCACCTCGACACCGGCATCCTTCAGCACGTAGTAGGGAGCCGCCAGCTCTTCCAGCCAGAAGCCTGTCTTCTTGCCCGTGTCACCCAGCGTATCGTGGGATGTCACTACCACCAGAACCTTGCTCATGATGCTCTCCTTTACGTGCGGGATAGCCCGCAACGGTCACTTCACGAATTTTGTCGGCGAGGTGATGGTCACCACGTGATGCTCGCCCTGTGATGATCGGCACGTGATGCTCGCCCTGCGATGCTCGGCACGTGTTGAATCAAGCTTACGGCTCACGTCACCATCGTCATAATCGATAGTCCAGATAGCCACTATCGCTCATACAAATAGCTGTCCTGCGAAAGCGTGCTCAGCGAAGGCGGAAGCCCGCTTTCGAGCGAACCGGCTCACCAGGTCGGCACCAGGTGCACTTCGCGGATATTGGCACGCGGTGAGGCACTGATGGCGTAGAGCACGGCATCCGCCACATCCTGCGGGTCCAGCTTGTCCGGCTTGGGCTCATCGAAGAAGGCAGTGTTGACCATGCCTGGCGTGATGGTGGTGCAGCGGCCTTGCCATTCGGCCATTTCCATCGCCAGATTCTGGCCGAAACCGTAGGCGAACCACTTGCTGGCGCTGTAGATGGAGCCCGCATGATTGGCACGCCCGGCCACGGAACTGGTGAGGATGAAGTGGCCCTTGCGCTCTCTCAGATGCGGCAGGGTCGCGTGGGCGGTCCACAGCAGTGCATTGATGTTGATGTCGACGACTCGCTTCCACTCCTCGGGATCGCCGTTCTCGGTGCCAGCCTGGCTGACGCCGGTACCGGCATTGGCGAACGCCACATCCAGATGGCCATGATGGGCGACGGCCTGCTCGACGACCTTGGCGAGCTGAACGTAGTCCGTCGCATCCGCGGCGATCGCCAGCACCTTGTCGCTGCCCAGCTCCTCGACAAGCGCATCGAGGCGCTCCTTGCGGCGGGCGGTCACGACGACCTTGTGCCCGGCCTTCACCAGAGTGCGTGCGGTGGCCTCACCGATACCGCTGGAGGCACCGGTGATCAGAATGATCTTTTGCCCTTCGGCTTGCATCTGCTTCACATCACTCATGGATCGCTCCTGTGGGTCGCATTGATCTCTCGCCGTGTCCTTGAGACCACCCTACCGCCTGAGCCTCCCATCGTGATAATCGATAGTCCGGATAGCTGCTATCATCCAGACAAATAGTGCTCACTCGCCCGAGTGCAGCCGAGACACTCCGCCTGCTCTGGTAGTCATCATGAAGCTCAATTACGACCTCAACCTCCTGCGCACCTTCCATGCGCTGTATCTCGAGCAGAACGTCACCCGCGCCGGCGAGCGCCTGCACCTGAGTCAGCCCTCGGTGAGCGCGGCGCTGTCGAAACTGCGCGAACTGTTCAATGACCCGCTGTTCATTCGCGACCGCCAGCGCATGCGCCCCACCGAGAAGGCCGACCATCTGTTCCCGACCATCGAGGCGGCGCTGACCGACCTCGACGGCCTGATCAACAGCGAGCGACACTTCGACCACACCACCGAGAGCCGTCACTTCGAGATCGCCGCCAACGACTACTTCGAGGTGCTGATCCTGCCGCAACTGGCGACGATCCTGCGTGAGCAGGCGCCGGGCATCACCCTCCAGGTGCGTCGTCTCTCGCAGGACATGAGCGAAGCCGGCGTGATGAGCGGCACGACGGATCTCGCCTTCGGGCGTCAGGTCGACCCGCCCGAGAATCTGGTGGTGCGTGAGGTGATCACCGAAGGCATCGACTGCCTGGTGGGCAATGGCCATCCCTTGCTGGAGCGTCTGGATGGCGAGGGCCGCATGACCAAGGCGGATTTCGAGCACCACGCCCATGTGCTGGTTCAACCGCATGCCCGCCTGAAAAGCGGCATCTTCAAGCAGCTCGAGGGCCAGGGGCTCAAACGCGAGGTGGCGCTGGCCGTCACCTACTTCATGGCCGTGCCCTCTCTGCTGGAACGCTCGCCGTTGATCGCGAGCCTGCCCACCGGGCTGTGCCAGCATTTCTGTCGTCAGTTCGCCGTCACCCTCGTGCCGCCACCCGTGGCCTTCGCCTCCTTCCCCTTCCATCTGAGCTGGCATCGCCGCTATCAGAAGGACCCGGCGCACCGCTGGATCAGGGAGCAGATCATCGCGTGTTGTCAGCGTCTGGCAGAGGGTCAGAAGGTGCTGTCCTGAGCCACTGGTACGCATACGCAAGCCCCCGGAAACGAAAACGGCCCCTCACCATCCAGTGAGGGGCCGTTCTTTTCATGCCACAGGTCATGCCACAGGATTCAGCAGGCGAGCATCAGGCCTGCTCGGCCGCCAAGGCAGCACGATGGGCGTGCAGCTTCTGGTAGCTTTCGATCAGACGCAGGTGGCGATCCAATCCTTCCAGTTGCATGTTGGTGGGCTCCAGACCATGGAAGCGCACCTCACCCTGCACGGAGCCGACCACGGCAGCGATGGTGTCTTCACCGAACATGCGGCGGAAGTTGTAGAGGTAGTCCTCGAGCTCCAGCTCATCGTCGAGGGTGATCTCCAGCACCGCCTTCATGGCCTGGTAGTAGAGGCCGCGCACGACGGTGTTGTCGTTGTACTGCAGGAACATCTCGACGCGATCCAGCGCATCCTCGTGCTGACCCAGCGCGAGATTGATCATCAGTTTCAGCTCGAGAATCGTCAGCTGGCCCCAGATGGTGTTCTCGTCGAACTCGATGCCGATCAGCGTCTTGATGTCCATGTGCTCATCAAGCTGGCTCTCTTCGAGACGCTCGCCCAGGTCCGCCAGCTGATCGTCATCGAGACGATGCAGATTGAGGATGTCCTCGCGGTAATCCAGCGCCATGTTGGTGTTGTCCCACACCAGGTCCTCAACCGGATAGACCTCGGAATAGCCCGGCACCAGGATACGACACACCGGCGCGCCGAGGTCCTCGTGCACCGCCATGTACGATTCCTTGCCGATCTCATCGAGGATACCGAACAGGTTGGCGACCTCTTCTTCATTGCTGCCGGAGAAGTCCCACTCGACGAACTCGATGTCAGTCTTCGAGCTGAAGAAACGCCAGGAGACGAGGCCTGATGAGTCGATGAAGTGCTCGACGAAGTTGTTCGGCTCGGAGACGGCCAGCGAGTTGAAGGTCGGCGGCATGAAGTCGTTGAGACCCTCGAAGCTGCGGCCCTGCATCAGCTCGGTCAGGCTGCGCTCGATGGCAACCTCAAAGCTCGGATGCGCGCCGAAGGAGGCGAAGACACCGCCGGTCTTCGGGTTCATCAAGGTCACGCAGGCCACCGGGAACTGACCGCCCAGCGAGGCGTCCTTGACCAGAATCGGGAAGCCCTGAGCTTCCAGTGCCTCGATGCCCTCGACGATTTCCGGGTACTTGGCCAGCACCTCCTGCGGCACGTCCGGCAGGGTCAGTTCCTGCTCGAGAATCTCGCGCTTCACGGCACGCTCGAAGATCTCGGACAGGCACTGCACCTGGGCTTCCGGCAGGGTGTTGCCAGCGCTCATGCCGTTGCTGAGGTACAGGTTCTCGATCAGGTTGGACGGGAAGTAGATCGTCTCGCCATCCGAGCGACGGGTGAACGGCAGAGACACGATGCCACGATCCGCACGCCCGGAATTGGTATCGATCAGATTGGAGCCACCCAGCTCGCCGTCCGGATTGAAGATCTCCAGGCAGTAATCGTCCAGCACGCCTTCCGGGATCTCGTCATTCGGGCCCGGCTGGAACCACTTCTCGTTCGGGTAGTGCACGAACTCGCTGTCAGCGATGGCTTCGCCGAAGAACTGATCGTTGTAGAAGAAGTTGCAGCTCAGACGCTCGATGAACTCGCCCAGCGCCGAGCACAGCGCGCTCTCCTTGGTCGAGCCCTTGCCGTTGGTGAAGCACATCGGCGAGGCGGCATCACGAATGTGCAGTGACCAGACGTGGGGCACGATGTTGCGCCAGGAGGCGATCTCGATCTTCATGCCGAGATCATTCAGAAGGCCCGTCATGTTGGCGATGGTCTGCTCCAGCGGCAGGTCCTTGCCCTCGATCCAGGTGCTCTGGCCTTCCGGCGGCTCCGCCATCAGCAGGGCCTGGGCGTCCTCGTCGAGGTTGTCGACCGTCTCGATCTCGAAGCCCGGGCCGGTCTGGACGACCTTCTTCACCGTGCAACGCTCGATGGAGCGCAGGATGCCCTGGCGATCCTTGTCGGACAGCTCTTCCGGTAGCTCCACCTGGATCTTGAAGATCTGGTTGTAGCGGTTTTCCGGGTCGACGATGTTGTTCTGCGACAGACGGATGTTCTCGGTCGGGATGTTGCGCGCCACGCAGTACACCTTCACGAAGTAGGCCGCGCACAGCGCTGAGGACGCCAGGAAGTAGTCGAACGGGCTCGGCGCCGACCCATCGCCCTTGTAGCGGATGGGCTGATCGGTGATGACCGTGAAGTCGTCGAATTTCGCCTCGAGCCTCAGGTTGTCGAGAAAGTTGACCTTGATTTCCATGAACGATGCACCGCTGTGAAGAGTATGGGCGCCAGCACGCCGGAGGCGGCTACGCGATGGGCGCCATTATCCAGATTTTGGGGGCCTGCGTCGCGGGTGAGACGAAAAGCGGAAGACTTGCGCACTCCTGCTGTCGCCAGCCGCTGAGGGAGGCCGGCGGATCTTCTTCACTTCCTGAAACATCCGGTGCAATCGCCGCCACTTTCTTGACGGTCCGGGGATTGTCACCTATTAGTTAATTTATACGCATAAATACAATAATTGATGCATTGCCATGTTCCGCCCCCTGTCGTTGTCCACGACAGGTCACAACACCCCCCACCAACCACAATAAAGGGGTATGCAATGATGAAGCGCTTCACGACCCGCAAGGTCGCCATCTACGGCAGCATGCTGTTCGGGTTTTTCATGCTCGAGAGCCCGATGATCCTGATGGCCAACAAGATCGAGCCCATGGTGATGGGAACCCCGTTCTTCCTCGTCTGGAACCTGGTGTGGTGGGGCTTCCTGACCGCCGTGTTCCTGTATGCCTACCTGACCAACTGGGGTAGCGCCAAGGCCCCTTCCACCGGCGGCAAGCGCTGAGGAGCTCATCATGACGGGAAGTATCTTGATCATCGCGGCCTTCATGATCATCCCCTTGATCGTCGGGCTCGTGTCCGCGCGAAAGTCCCAGACGACAAGTGAAGATTTCTTCGTGCAAGGGCGGGCCATGGGCAGCATTGCCGTGTTCTTCACGGTGGCGGCCACCTGGTGGAGCGCCTTTGCCTTCCTCGGTTCCAACGCCACCTTCTATACCAGTGGCCCCATCTATCTCACGGCGCTGGCGTGGAACCTGCTCTTCGGCTTCATGTACTACTGGGTGGGCAAGCGTGTCTGGTATCTCGGCAAGCGCTTCGACTACCTGACGCCGTCAGACCTGATGGGCGATTTCTACAACAGTGAAGCGCTGAGAATTCTCGTCGCCGTCATCACGCTGATCTTCACCGTGCCGTATCTGCAGATCCAGCTGACCGGTGGCGCGTATCTGATCGAGGTCGCCTCGGGTGGCGTCGTGCCCTTCTGGCTGGCCGCGCTGCTGTTCTACTTCATCATCATTGTCTATGTGTGGGTCGGCGGGATCCGCGCCATCGCCTGGACGGATGTGATCTACGGGGCGCTGCTGTTCTTCGGCATGATGTATGCGGGCTATTACATCGCCGGCCAGGCAGGTGGCCCGACCAGCATGTTCGCGCAGCTTGCCAGCGACTCGCCTGCGCATCTGACCCTGCCGGGGCCGAATGGCAACATGGGCTACTCCATGTGGTTCTCGCTGTTCGTGATCGTCGCCATCGGCGCCTTCATGGGCCCCCAGATCTGGCTGCGCATGTATTCGGTGAAAAGCGGCAAGCTGTTCGGCTTGATGCCTTTCCTGCTGGGGCTCGCCGCCTTCGCCTACTTCGGTTCGGTACTGACGGGCTATACCGGCGTACTGCTAGAACCTGACCTGGAGAATGCTGACCAGATTCTGCCCGTCATGCTGATGAACTATGCGCCCTACCTGCTGGCCTCGCTGATCATGGCGGCTGGGGCCGCCGCGGCGATGTCCACGGCCAACTCCCAGATCCATGCGGTATCGACCGTCGTCACCATGGATATCTACAAGCGCTACGTGAACCCGCAGGCGAATCAGGAACGCATCGTCCATATCGGGCGCCTGTCCCTGGTGGGCTTCTCTCTCGCGGCCTACATCCTGGCCCTGACCGTTCCGGGACTGCTGGTCACCATCGGCATCGCGGCACTGGCGGGTACCGCTCAGCTGATCGTGCCGACACTGGGCGCCATCACCTGGCGCAAGGCGCACCCGCAAGCGGCCTTCTGGGGCCTGAGCTTGGGCATCGTGACCGTCCTGTGGCTGTCCTACGGCGCCAGTGTCAGCAATCCGCTTGGCCTGCATGCCGGCATCTGGGGCCTGATTCTCAATGCGTCAGCCTTCGTGATCCTCAGCCTCGCCCTGCAGCGCAAGGATGCCGAGGTGGTGGAACGCTTCGCCCAGGCGCGTCGGGATTACACCGCCGAGTATCACCCGGAGCAGCTGGAAGACGCCGAGGCTGGTCCATCTCGGGTGATCGAAGCCCGCTGACCAGAACAAAGGGCCTGCATCACGCAGGCCCTTTTCGTTTCCGAGCACATTCAGCCACTCGATTGATTGCTACCCAATGGACAGGATCGGCCATGAACCCAGTCTCTACTCCCACGCAATTATCTGAATTGACAGCGATTGATGCCCTGGCACTGTTTCGACGAGGCGAGCTCTCCCCCGTCGAGCTGACCCGAGACTGCCTGGAACGTGTCGACACGCTCAACCCCAAGATCAATGCCTTCGTGCACATCGCCCATGATGGGGCAATGAAGGCGGCGAAAGACGCCGAAGCCCGCTGGATGAAGGGCACGCCCTGCGGCCCACTGTGTGGCGTGCCGACCACCTTGAAGGACCTCACGCTGTCGCGCGGCATGCCGACCCGGTACGGCTCCGCCACCACATCCCCGGATGGAGGCAGTGATGTCGATGCCCCGGTGGCTGCGAGTCTTCGCAAGGCAGGCGCCGTGTTTCTCGGCAAGACAGCCTCACCGGAGTACGGCTGGAAGGGAGTGACGGACAACCCGCTGCACGGCGTGACACGCAATCCCTGGAATACCGCGCTGACCTCCGGGGGATCCTCGGGTGGAGCTGGAGCAGCGGCCGCGCTCAACCTGGGCATGCTCCATCAGGGCAGTGATGCAGGTGGCTCGATCCGCATTCCCTGCAGCTTTACCGGCACCTTCGGCCTGAAACCCACGTTTGGCTGGATTCCCCAGTGGCCGACCAGTGCCATGTCGACCCTCTCACACCTGGGACCAATGACGCGCACGGCCTCCGATAGCCTCCTGATGCTCGAGAGCATGGCGCAGGCCGATAGCCGAGATGGTCTGCTTGGCGATCCGGACAGCCTCAGAATGGACACCCGAGCGCCAGTCTCGCTGCAAGGCTGGAAGATTGCCTACAGCCCGACCCTGGGTTACGTGGAAGTCGCGCCAGACATACGCAAGCGAGTGGATAACGCCGTCGCTCAGCTGTCCCGACTGGGCGCGGAGGTCATCGAGATAGATCCGGGCTTCTCCTGCCCGCTGGAGACCTTCAATACCCTGTGGTTCGCGGGTGCCACCCAGGTGCTCGAGAAGATGACCGACAGCCAGCGAGATCAGATGGACCCGGGCTTGCTGGACATTGCAGCGCGCGGGAGCAACATTTCCTTGTCGCAATATCTGGCGGCAAGACGAGAGCGAACTGCGCTTTGCGCACACATGCAATCCTTCCACGAGCAATGGGACCTGCTGATCACTCCTACACTGCCCATCTCACCTTTCACTGCCGGCCACAACGTACCGCCGGAGGGGAAATATCACGACTGGATGGAATGGACCCCCTTCAGCTACCCCTTCAACCTCACTCAACAACCCGCTGCCTCCCTCCCCTGTGGGCTGGATGACCAGGGACTGCCTGTCGGCCTGCACATTGTCGGAGGAAAATTCCAGGACATGAAGGTGATGCATGCCGCCAGGTTGCTGGAGGAGATGCTTCCTGAACTTGTCTATCCCAAGCTCTCGCAATGAAACGGTCATGAGAAAGGCAACGCATAAAAACGACACTGTCATCGACAGTGCCGTTTTTACATCAACAGGTTCTATAGAAAATCGCCGGCTGCTTTCTGATCAATCCGCCTCGGAAAGCTGCATGATCATGCGTGTCGTCAGATAAAGGCGTGGCACGATGCTATCAACCAGCACAAATTCTTTGTCGCTATGATAGCCGCCCCCGACGAGTCCCAAGGATTCTAGCACTGCGGGTTTCTCGGAATCAGCATGGTAGGCGTAGGCCGCATCGGTGCCGCCACCTATCTCGACCGCTTGCAGTGTCTGCCCCAGCTCTTGATAGATCTTCTGAGCCTGCTCGGCCAGCTTCTGACTCTGCGGATTTTCAGGTAGCGGCGGGCGTCCCTTCTCGAGGTGGAACTCCACTTCGGTGTCATCGATCAACTGATTCTTCGTGATGGACTGCGCTTCCTTCAAGACGCGCTGATACTCGCTACTATCGAAGTAGCGCATATCACCTTCTGCCTTGGCATGCTCGGGAATCACGTTACGTTTGACGCCACCCTCGACAATCGTCCAGTTGAGTGTCGTCTCCTTGTCCGCATCACCCAGTTCATTCAACTGCAGCAGCTGATGGGACAACTCCATGATGGCGTTGCGCCCTTCTTCAGGTGCGCCACCGGCATGGGAGGCACGGCCTTTTACCTCGAGAAATGCATAGTTGATGCCCTTGGTGACGACGGTCACGGCATCGACTCCCGGATCAGCAAAGGTCGGCTCGAATACCAGAACGGCGTCTTGATCAGCCGATAGCTCATGAATCAGTTCATGCGAACCGGGGGAGCCTTTCTCTTCATCAGGATTGAAGACGACCGTCACCTGACCATAGTCATCAAACCCAAGCGTCTTCAGCGCCTCGAGACTGTGCAGAATAACGGCTGCACCGCCTTTCGCATCGCCCACGCCAGGACCATAGGCACGCCCATCCTCGATGTGGAAGGCACGCTGCGTAGCGGCGCCTTCATCGAAGACAGTGTCATAGTGAATCATCAACATGATCTTGCGACTGCCATCTCCCTTGAGGCGACCGACAATCGTGTTTCCACCATATGTCTCGGCGGGATACGTTTCCACCTGTGCACCAAGCGCCTTGAGATGCTTGGTAAGCATTGCCTCGACATCGCTCAAGCCTGCTTTGTAACCCGTGCCAGAATCCACATTGACCAACGTTTCGAGTGTCGAAAGCAAGGGGGCTCTTTGCTGCTCGACGGCATCCTGCACATCCTGATGATCCGCAGCTTGTGCATTGGCACTGCACAACCCATATGCCAATCCCATCGCCAGCATCGATAACCGCATTTTCCACCTCTAATATTGTTATATAAGGAATATATGAAGGTAAGGTGGATAGCCTGGAAACGCAAACCCGTGGGTCGTCAGCGCTCATCTCTCGTGACGCTCATGGCACAGCTTCATCACGTGAGGCTGCACGCCCTCTCAACCGACGGCTACGCGAACAGCTCTCGCTGCTCGACATCAAAGCGGATATCGCCAAGCGTGAACGTAGTCAGCAACTGGTGGCGACACTTGACGCCATGAATCAGAAGATGGCCCGCGGCACCGCACGTCTGGGCGTCGCACGCCCCGACGCCGCCTGGCAACTGCGCTGCGCCCACCGCAGCGCCCGCTACACCACCAACTGGCAGGAATTGAAGCGGTTGCGTTAGTGCCAATACTCGCCACTCAGTCGCGTCGTATTGTCATTGACCAGCTCCACCAGAAAATCAGCGACAGCACGGACACGACGTGAATGCGCCAAGTCTGTCTGCATGACCAGATAAATGTCTTGATCGATTGCCGTCACGGCTGACAGGCAACGTAAATCAGCCTCGCGGCCAATGAAATGCGGCAATAACGCGATACCAAGTCCTGCTTGCGCAGCGACGACCTGAGACCTCAGCGACGTCGTTCTCAATGCCGGTTCTCGTCCCTGTAACGCAGTCTCGATCCACTGTGAGGCAGGTAGGTGTGAGTAATGATCACTCCAGGTGATGAAGCTATCGCGGAAAAACGATTGAGATGCCCATGAATCCATGACTCCTGACGCTGAGAGAGGTCTGATCTCCTCGATTCTCTGACTTGCATACTCAGCGCTGCTGTAGAGCCCGTAGCCAAGGACGCCCAACCGCCTCAATGTTACGTTTCCGCGCTCCGGCTTGAGCATGCGCAGTGCAAGATCGGCATCCCGGCGATGAAGATTGACGGTCGTACTATCGGTCATCAATTCAATCGATAGCTCAGGATAACGCTGATAAAAGGCTGGCAATGCCGGCAGGATCAATTCCGTGGCTAGATTTTCTGCTGTTGCCAGACGTACCTTCCCGCTGATCTGCGCTTGCGCAGAGACCTCCGAAGCAAAAGCCAAGGCCGCTGATTCCAGCCCTTCGGCCTTATCAAGCAGATCCTCCCCCTCCTCCGTGAGCTGATAGCCCGTTTGCTGACGCACGAACAGCGGTATCCCCAGCGCCTGTTCAAGTCGCTCGATGCGGCGCGACAACGTCGCTATGCCCAATTTCAGCTCGCGTGAAGCAGCACTCAAAGTCCCTAGCCGAGCGACAGCGAGAAACACCCGCGTGTCATCCCAGACCCAGCCGCGTGAACCTTGCCTTCCATTTCTGGAAAACGACTTATCCAACTCGTCAATTTTTTTCATTCCAGGATAGTGACACGCTGTCACTCCAACACTCAAGGAGACATCGAATGGAACATCGAATCCTCGGTAATGGCCTGTCAGTATCCGCCATCGGCCTCGGCTGCATGGGAATGAGCGAATTCTACGGGCCCCGCGATGACACTGAGTCATTGCGCGTTCTTGATCAGGCTATCGAGCTTGGCATCAACTTCCTGGATACCGCCGACTGCTACGGGCCACATCACAACGAAGCGTTACTCAAGGATGTTCTGGCCAAACATCGAGCACAGATACGCATTGCCACCAAGTTCGGCATCGTGCGCAATCCGGGCGAATATGCACGTCGCCTCGATAACAGCGCCGAGTACATACGTACTGCCTGCGATGCGTCCTTGAAGCGCCTTGGTATCGAACAGATCGATCTTTATTACGTGCATCGTGTCGATGCCAATCAACCGATTGAGGAAACCATCACTGCGTTGGCAGAGTTGGTGAAGGCAGGCAAGATCGGCCATATCGGACTCTGTGAGGTAAATGCGGAAACACTGCGCCGTGCTCATGCAGTACACCCGATCACGGCAGTGCAGACCGAATACTCACTATGGACGCGGGATGTCGAGCAAAGCATCTTGCCGACATGTCGTGAGCTGGGCATCGGCTTTGTTCCCTACTCGCCGCTTGGTCGTGGGTATCTCACCGGACGCTTTCAACACAATGATGCCTTCGGTGAAGGTGATTTCCGTTCAGACCTACCCCGCTTCTCCGATGAGGCAATGGCAACCAACCGCCGGATGGCCGAGGTGATTGCCGATATGGCAAATCAAAAGGGTTGTACTGCCGCGCAATTGTCGCTGGCTTGGCTGCTATCGAAAGGAACTGACATCGTACCGATTCCCGGCACCAAGCAGCAGTGCTATCTCATGGAGAATGCTGCTGCCACGACATTTATCCTCACCCCTGAAGAGCAACGTCTACTGGAAGAAGCCACAGCTCAGATACCCATCATCGGGGAGCGTTACACCGCAGAAGGCATGAAGGGAGTGAATGCGTAGATATCGCGCGTAATCTGATCGGATTGTTGCACCTACAGCAAAGGTGTTTTACGCCAGTGCCGCTTTATCAATGACTTGCGAACACTCATGCTGTGCGCCATTGCTGAAAAGCCAACAGTTGTGGAGTACCCGGCATGAAGATTCTACTGATCAACGGCGGCAAGGCCTTTGCCCATTCCAATGGCGAGCTGAACGCGACGCTGCATGAACTGGCGCGCGGTGAGCTGGCCGAGCTGGGTCATGAGGTGCGTGAAACCGTCATCGAGGGAGGCTTCGAGGCCAAGGCGGAAATCGAGAAGCAGCTGTGGGCGGACCTGATCATCTATCAGACCCCAGGTTGGTGGATGGGTCTGCCGTGGACTGTGAAGAAGTATCTCGATGACATCCTGACTGAGGGCCACGGCGCGCTGTATGCCAGCGATGGCCGTCACCGCACCAACCCGACCCAGGGCTACGGCACGGGTGGCTTGATGCAGGGCCGCAGCTACATGCTGTCACTGACCTGGAATGCGCCCCTCGAAGCCTTTGATGAAGCGGGCAACTTCTTCGAAGGCAAAGGCATCGATGCCGTCTACTATCCCGTGCACAAGGCGATGGAATTCCTGGGCATGTCGGCACTTCCGACCTATCTGGCCACTGATGTGATCAAGAATCCCGATCTGGAGGCTTACACGCGGGCCTATCGTGAGCATCTGCGCGAGCATATCGGCCGCGCCTGAAGGCTCAAAGGAGAACCCACCAGCGCTGAGAGCCATCAAGCTGTAACTTGCCTTGAACAAGAAGCCCGCCATCAGTCATGTTTGACGACCGATGGCGGGCTTCTCGCGCTCTAACGGATAACGACCAGCGCTCACTGTTGCAGTGACGCGGACCTCAGAAACTCCAGCGGGCATGCGTCCAGAAGATCCGCCCGGGCTCATTGACGCGCACGTCGCCTTGCAGCGGATCATCGTAGAAGCGATTGACGTGGTAGGCGTAGGCCTTGTCGAACAGGTTGGAGATGCCGGCGCTCAGCTCGATGGTGTCAGTGACACGATAGCCCCCTTCCAGCCCGACGATGCCGAAACCTGCCGTCTTCTGTTCGCTGTCGGAGATGCGTGATTGGCGTGCTGCCGCATCGAGACGTGCACCGGCCCACCAGGCATCGGCGTCATAGCGTGTCGCCAGATAGCCATTGAACGGTGCCACCTGGGACAACGGCGTGCCATCGCTCAGATTGGTGCCGTGGGTGGCGGCGACGCCTGCCGAATGCCGCCAGCCATGCTGCTGCCAGCTGGCCTCCAGCTCGAGACCATAGATCTCGGCTTCGACGTTGTCATAGGTGGTCAGCGAGTCCCCTTCGCGCAACTCGATCCAGTCATGCACCCGGTTGTAGTAGGTGTCCGCCGAATAACGCCACGCGCCCTGCCTGACTGCCACGCCCAGTTCGAGCTGCTGATGGATCTCGGGCTCAAGCTCGGGATTGCCCAGCCAACCGTCAGTCTCGGACTGGCGGTTGTAATAACGCTCGGTGGCGGTAGGGAAGCGCACGCTGCGACTGAGCGCCGCGTAGCCTTTCACCTCATCGTTGACGCGATGCTCCAGGCGCGCCAGCGCACTGAGCTCCCCATCCCGCTGACTGGCCTCGACATCCTCTCCGTACTGATCCCGCCAGGCGGAGATGGCCGAGGCATTGCTGCCCACCACCTCATCAGCATCTCGCGCATCGCTGAGGGAGACGTCATAGCGCGCACCGGTCACCAGACGATTGTCGGCATCCAGCGGGGTATCCAGCTCGGCAAATACGCCACCGCGCGTGCGCACGACATCCGGCCAGGTCTGACTGTCCGAGAGGCTGTCCAGCGACATGCCCATCCGGGAGTCGGCGTTGCTTTCCAGACGCTCGGCGTCAGCGCCTAATGTCAGTGTCGCGTCACGCCCGGCGACGGTCAGCGGGATATCGCCCTGGGTGCTGGCATACCAGGTCTCGGTGGTCGCGCTGGAGAACATGGCCATGTCGCTCATGTCCATGTCCATGTCTGAGCTCATGTCCATGCTGGAACTCATGTCCATGCTCGATCTGGAGTCATCAACGTCACGCAGGGTGACGTTGTCCATGTCGTGCACGACGCGAGCATGGTTGATCTGCGATTCGGTATGCGAGAAAGGCCCGACGTTATCGATGGTCAACTTGAGGTACTGGCGGTCCATGTCACTGCGTGGCGCATCCATGGTGGGATAGAGCGCATCGTCGATCCTGACGACAGCGACCCCCGCTTCGATGGCGACATCCTCGGTGGCGAAGGCCCCGACACGGATACTGCCGTTGTCGCTACGATAGGCACCAGACTGGGTATCGCCGTTGCCGTCCTCATAGTTGTTGCGCTCGGAATGCTCGACGTCCAGCGCAGCCCAGACATCGCCCTGCTTGGCGGTCAGCGACAGCGTCTCGCTGGTGGCATCGTCATTGCTGCGCCAGCCGGCCCCCAAGGTGCCATGCACGCCGTCATCGTCGGTGCGTGATGGCGTGTGACGCGTCACCTCGACGGTGCCTGCGGCAAAGCTGGGACCACGACTGACGCTCTGCGCGCCCTTGTAGAGGGTGAGATCCGACTGACTGCCGGTGGTCGCATAGCCCAGCGTGGTGTCCATGCCCCCGGGGCAGGCCGGATAGAGCGGCGCCCCATCGACCTCCTGAATCAGGCGTTCACCGCCCTGCGCCCGAAAGATGGCCGAGACACCATGACTGCCCAGACGAGAGCCACTGACACCGTTGACCTCACGCAACTGCTCACCGATATCCAGATTGCCCTTGGCATGCCCCTGGCTTGACTCGACGATGGGGCTGGCCATGGGTGCCTCGGCCTCGACATGCACCAGAGGCAGTTGCGAGACGGAGCTCTCCTCGGCGTGGACGCCAAATGAGGCACTGCTCGCCAATACCGCCGCGACCGTCACTGGCAGACGCCGACGACTGGGCAGACCGCTCATGGCCTGCGCGAGCGGAGAAGACGGAAGTGATGGGAAGACGGTTGAGGGAAGTGATGAGAAGACGGATGACGGCTTCATGCGCTGGCCTCCGCCGCATCGTGGTGACGAGAGGCACTGACACGAATCCACAGCCAATCGAGCAGGCCCATCACGATCAGCGAGAGGCCGACCAGCGGGAAGATCACCCCGATGATCATCATCAGGCCCCAGACACCGGCGATACGCTTGCGCTCCCTGGGCAGCGGCGGGATACCGATACCGCCCACCGGACGACGCTTCCACCACATCACGCCTGCCCCGACGCTCATCATCACCATCGCGAGACACGCCATCAGCAGAATCAGCTGATTGATCAGGCCGTACTGCTGCCCCAGATGCACATTGATGCCCCACTCCAGCGCCCGTCCCAATGGCCCGTAGTCGGCGTAATGCATGTCGAGCAGCACATCGCCGGAGTAGCGATCCACATGCACGACCTGCTGGCGCTCCAGCGCATCCGGATACACGGAGCCGGTATAGACGCCCTGAGCGGTGCTCGGCAGATTGATGGCATAGCCCGGCGCCAGGCCCTCGCGAGCGAAGATGCGTTCTGCCTCGTCGAGGCCGATATCGGCGTGGGCAATCGCCGCAGCGCTCAGTGGCACAGCCGCTTTCACCGGCGCGGAACTTGCGCCAGAGCCGCCGTGACCGGCGTGCTCACCCTCGTCGACAATGGGATCAGCGGCGTCACCCGGCAAAGAAGATAACGGGATAACGGCTTGTTCAAGCGACCAGCTGGTCAATTCCTGATCCACCAGGCGGGCATCCGACATCGGCGTGTTCACGCGCACGCCATCGGGGTACCCATAGTTATGCCCATTGGCCAACTCGTTGACCTTGGCCCCCCAGACCATCGACCACGGCATGCCGGTCACGGCGAGAAACACGATGAAGCCGGCCGCGATGATGCCACACACGGCGTGCAGGTCCCGCCACCACAGCCGGCGCGCCGGCGTGGCCCGCAGCGTGACCACACCCCCTTTCTGCCCCCGCGGCCACCACAGATATAGCCCGCTGAACACGAGCAGGATCGACCACCCGGCAGCGATCTCCAGCGCCGCGTTACCGATCGGCCCCGTGATCGCGAGGCTATGCAGACGACGTACCGTCCACATGATGCTGTCGCGGTAGGCCATCTGCCCCTGGACTTCGCCGCTGTAAGGATTGACGTAGACGGCCTGCTTGCCACTGCCATCGGCTGCCACGATATCGACTTCCGTGGTCAGGTCACGGGCGGGAGATGGCACGACGCGCACCGGCGTGCCCGGAAGACTCGCGAGCGCCTGATCCACCTGCTCGCTCAACGGCAGGCTTGTCACTGCCGGATTCTGAGCACTCTGCGTGACGGGCGTGTTGACCTTCATCAGGTCGGAATGGACGAATTGATCGATGCCATCGCGGAACAGGTACAGGCCTCCCGTCACGGAAAGCAGTACCAGAAACGGCAGCACCAACAGGCCGGCATAGAAATGCCAGCGCCATACTGCCCGGTAGATATCGCTGAACCCCCGCCCGGCGCGGCTGGCGGTTCCAGTGTCTGTTGCGGTCTTCATTGCACAAATTACCCATCAGCAGGCGCCCCACGTGCGACGGATCCAGGGTCCGTCGGTCAACGCGGGGTCACCGAACATGGTCTGGAGCCGTCACGACGGCCCCGGAAGCGTTCACGCAAACACTGATGGGAAAGGCGGTGCACGCCCGGGAGGACGTAGATGGACATCGATCTCCCGTCGGGAGACCGGCAATGGGCGAGGCGTGGCGTCTCGCCCGAGGACTGCCAGCATCAGTACCAGCACGGCGGCGATCAATGCCAGCGTGAAGGCGGCCATGCTGGCCAATGGGCAATCCGAGGCGGCAGAACTGTGGGTGATCTGCGCCTGGGAGCCACTCTCGCGTGCCGCGCGAGTGATCCAGTCGCTATCCCCGCTGACCCAATGTCCGGCACCGGGACTCTCGAAGACAGCGTGATCATTCACCATCACCACACGTGGCGCCGCCAGTGGCATCACCAGCATCGCGGCCAGCGCCAGCAACATCACGAAGACCGCGTGGCCATTGGCCGCCGTCAGGCGTGACAATGCACGGTGGAAGGAGACGGACTCATTGCGAGTCTGGCGCGAGCATGGAGCCGACATCATGAGGCCGACTCCGCTGGCACATCATGCCCCGCGCCCTGATCTATCGAGTCGTGCACCGAGTCATGCACCGAGTCGAGCAGCTGTTCGATGCGATCGGCCAGCTGGGCCGGCGTCTGACTGAGCGGCAAGGTATCGCGCAGACGGCCCTGATCATCGAGGACGAGAATCGCCACGCTGTGGTCGATCATGTAGTCGTCAGCAGGATGAACGGCTGGACCGTGCTCACGCACATGAAACTGGAGGCCCAATCGCTGCGTCAGGGTCTTGAGGCTCTGCTCATCGTCCGGGGCCGTGCGAAGGCCTGTCACCGGCAGGTGGAAGGCGGAAAGATAGCGAGTGAGGACAGGCAGGGTGTCGCGGGCGGGGTCCAGGGTCAGGAACAGCGGGTGCAACCTGTGTTGATCCTGAAGGTCCAGGCGCTGCCAGACCATCTGCAGACGCGCCAGAGACAGCGGGCAGATATCCGGGCAATGGGTGAAGCCGGGGATCAACAGGCTCAGATGCCCGGATTCATCACCGGCCAGCGTGCCGGGAGTCAAGGTGCCGCGCGTTGAAGACAGTTCCAGCGTCGTCGGCCAGGCCTCGCGCGGTTGATGGGAGGCATTGAACCCCATCACCAGCACGATCAACATGATAGCGAGAGCACTGAGCCCCATGAGGGCCAGTTTGCGCAGCGACATGAAAGCCCCGGAAGCATGGCAATGAGCGTCACCGCACGATGCGGTGCGCCTGGACGATGGGTCCTGACTCTGTCAGTTGCACGGATGCTAACGGTTCAGTCGCGAGATGCGACAAATGCGACAAGTTGCCACGCCACGCTCGGTGCACGCTGCGATAGCGACAAGCCATCATGACCATCATCAGATTCAAAGTGCGCCGCCCACGGACTGCCACGACACTAGGCTCATTCCCTCCCTCTTGTCATGAGGTCCCCCATGATTCAACGCCTGTCCCTGCACCCAGCCATTCTGGAGGTGCGCGATCTGGAAGCCGCCTGCCGCTTCTTCCAGGAGACTCTCGCCCTGCCCACATTGCTGCGCAACGCGACCAGCGCGACGCTCGAGCTGCATCACGCACCCGATGGGCAGACCAGTGTCCTGTTGTTGCAGTTGAGCGCAGAGCAACCGGACAGCCGCAAATTGACCCTGGAGGTGGATCGCGATGACTTTCCCCATGTCAGGTACCTGCTGCAGGCCCACGGCGCACACTTGATGGAAAGCCACGGCAGCAGCGCCCCGGGCTGTGCCTGGCAGGTCCTGGACTGTGTGTTGCCTGATGGGCATCGCCTGCGCGTGGTCAGCATCAACCCCGAGCGCTGCGCGCCGGTGATCAGCCGAGGTGTCAAGAACGCTCAGTGAAAGACGCGCAGTGAAAGACACGAAATAAAAGACACGCCGATGGCTCATGCCGCTAGCGCCCTTCTCCATCCGGCGAGGTTCTGAACCAGACAATGCCTGCGCTGCCTGGTGACCGCAACTGGAAGGGCGCTGCCAGTCCTTCGAGCGCATTGTCGGAGGGATTCTCCGCAGAGGGCACGCTTTCCGCCAGCTGGAAGCCCCCTTCCGCGGAGCATTCAAGCGTGCCGGGGAGCAGGTTCGTCACCTGCTGCAGCAAGGGCTCGATCAGTCCCAGGTCAGTGGTAGCTCGCAATTGATCGAACAGCGAACGTACCAGTGCGGTCACCAGATCACCGTCCTCCTGAAGCTGCGTCCCCACGGGACAGTACAAGGTTCCCACCTCCACTTCTGGAACGCAGACTCCCAGCAGACTGCAGGTGGGCAGGGCATTCACCGTGCCCAGGGTCGCATCCACCAACGCAACCACCGGGCCGAGGTAGTTGGTGAGAATGTCATCCTGCGCGACGGTCCCGGGGGGTGGCGTGCACAGGTCGAGCACCCCGGTGCTCAACAGACAGCTGGTATCCGCCGGCGGATTCTGTTGCTCTTCCAGCGTGAACGTCTCGCAAGGCGTCCCCGCGATCACCTTCTGCGATATCCAGCGCGACTGCACGTCCCTGCCGCTGAAAGGACATTGCTGGGGTGTTCCGCGATAGAGAAATCCCGGCAAGGCGGCAGGTTCGCCAGGGCCGATGGCATAGACAGGTCCGCCCTGCAGCGCATGCAGATAGCTGACACTGCCGGCATTCACGTCACCGGCGATATCACGGCTGTCGGTCGCTTCATCACTGGCGGACTTGAGACAAGGGTCACCACTGCAGTTGGCAGTGGCGTAATAGAGTGGCTCACGACTGGAGAAGCGGTCATCCCGTATCCCGATCAAGGCGCGACTGACCACGGGAGGCTGGCTGCGATCGAAATACAGAATGCGCGGGGCGTCATGCTCATCGACATCGAAGACCTCGCCCAGCGCGCGCCCGTTGGCATCCTCGACCACCAGCTCGCGTGACTGCTGGGTCATGTAATGCTTGAAGAGGGCATCCCGTATCGCCGCCAGCCCGACCAGCGAGCCGATGATCAGGATCGAGGTGATCAGGATCAGCTCGATGGTGATGATGAAACCGCCCTGTCTGCCAGGCGAACGGCATGCGTGAGTGACCGACCTCTTATCTGCCGCCATGTGCTTTCCCCCGAGATGATTGTGCTGGCGAGGCTGTCGGCTTCGCCGCATTACCACAGCTCTCTCATCAGGATCAGAACCTCCTGAACGCGCAGACTGGCCGGAAAGATCACCAGCACGAAGAACAAGGGGCCGCCGACGAGCAACATCGGAAACAGCGCCTTGACGCTGCGTTGCTGCATCGCCTTGCGCTGGCGCTCGCTCTGTTGGCGCGCCAGCTGGGCGGCAAAGGCTTCCAGCACATCGTGCAAGGGGTTGCCCATCCGGTTGCCCGCCACCAGCAACATGGCGAACTGGTGCAATTCGCGGCTGCCAGTGCGCCTGGAAATTCGCGAGGCGGCTTCCTTGAGCGACAACCCGCCTTCCAGTTCTGCACTGAACAGCTCGAGTTCGAAGGCCAGCGGATGGGCAGGCGGCAGTGCCTGACGAGCAGCCTCCCGCAACGATGCGGCCAGCGACAGGCCATGGCGCTGATACGCCAGCGAGACAGCCAGCAGATGGCCCAGCGCCGCGGCGATGCGTGTCTGGCGTTCACGCCGACGCTGCCCCAGCCACAGATGCGGCAGGAGGATTCCCATCAGCAGGCCCGCCAGACCGCCAAGCCCCGTACCCGTCACGCGCAGAACCAGCAAGCCGAGCAGAACGGGCAACATCAGCTGGAATACCCACCACCAGATCACGCGACGCGACTCCAGCCCGGCCTGACGCATGCGCCGACGTGGCGTGAGTGAGCGGCCTTGTCGGATATCGTCAGGATTGCGCAACAGCTCCTGCAGCACCTGCGCGATGCCGCTCTGCTCCAGACGAACCTTGAAGGTGCTCTGCAGGGCCAGATACAGCGCCAGCAGCGCGCCCAGCACACACAGGATGATGATGTCCGGCAGATAGGCGTCGGGGAGCGACCATGACGGCAGCGAGGCAAGGCCATTCATGGCTGCTTCCTCATCATGTGACGCAGCCAGGCAAAGCCCAGAATCTGGCAGCACACGGCGCCCAGCAACAGGACGCTGCCCAGCGGGTGCTCCAGCAGCAATCTCAGCCAGTCCGGCTCCTTCCAGAGAATGAAGGGCACGATGGCGTAGGGAAGCAAGGCGATCACCAGCAGGGAGTAGCGCGCGCCGGACAGTTCGGTACGCAGCTGACGGCGCATCTGGTAACGCTCATGCAGCGTGGGCAGCAGGGAGGGCAGCAGGCTTGCGAGGCTCATGCCACGCCGCTCGGCGCTGATCATCGCCGCCGTGAACAGTCTGACGCTCTCGCAGGGGTAGAGGCGCAGCATCCGCTCGCAGGCCTCGTTCAGTGACAGTCCCATGTCCAGCCGATAGACAAGCTGCATCAGTTCGCGGCGTGAGGCCTTGAGGGACGATGCCCCCGCCAGGCGCAGCCCGTTGCGCAGGTTGTCTCCCAACTTCAGGCTCGCTTCCAGCATGTCCAGCGCCTGGATCAGATCCCCCTCGAAGCGGAAGATGCGCCGACTGGCGAATTCATGCAGCAGGAAGCCGACCAGCAACAGGCTCGTCATCAATGCCAGTGAGGCAAGCAACAGGTTGCCGGGGAACCAGCCGAGGAAGATCACGAAGATCATCACGCTGCTTCCCCACACGCCCGCCACGAACAGCACCGGCCGCATGCTGATGTCCAGCAACGCCAGCAGGCGCTCGAGACGTGGCATCTCTCGGCGGTGCATCAGCCCGAGCGTGGTATCCGCGCCCATGAAACGCTGCGCCCTGATCATGCTGATGATCAACCACAGGGCAGACAGCGCGATGCAGACCAGCAGCAGGATCAGCATGTCAGTTCCCCTGCGGTGACGGGCCCTGGCACCAGCCATCCCTGACACCGCTTGCCAGGGAGGCCCCGCGCGATGCCAGATGCGCGAGGAAGGCATCCAGCACCTCCGGGTCGGCCTGATAGGCGTCTTCATCACATGCCTCACCGGCCGGCACGCCTGCACGACGCTGCAACAGCTCACGAGGACGCGCCTCACCCAGCCAGGCCAGGCTGGCAAGCTGACGGTGGCCATCGGCATCGCGCTCGAGATGCACGATCAGCGCCCCGCTCAGACGCACCATCTCCTCGATCACCTGACGGTCCGGGTGAGCACTGCTCATCAAGGCCAGTGCCAGCATGCGCACCGGCACATCCAGCGCGCCATTGGCATGCAGGGTGGTCAGGCTGCCGTCATGCCCCACCGTCATGGCCTGCAGCATCTCGAAGACTTCACCACCACGTGCCTCGCCGACGATGATACGGTCCGCGCGCATCCTCAATGCCGCGCGCAGAAGCTCCCCCAGCCCCTGTGGGCGCGGCGTGTCTCCGGCGACGGGATAGCTTTCCAGCCTGACGACATGCGGATGCTGCAGATCCAGCTCGGCGCACTCCTCCACGCTCACCAGCCGCTCGCGCGCATTGATGTAACCGGCCAGATGGTTGAGCAAGGAGGTCTTGCCGGCTCCGGCACCGCCGCTGATGACGATGTTGAGCCGAGCGATCACGGCCGCTTCCAGCAACGCCAGCAGGCCCGGACTCAAAAATCCGCTGTCCACGAGCCTCGCCCCGGTGAGATGGTGCCGACGGAACCGGCGAATCGAGACGAGGATGCCATCGGGGGTCAGGGGTGCGCAGACCGCATGCAGGCGACTGCCATCGGCCAGACGTGCATCCACGATGGGGTTTGAGGCATCCAGGTGCTTGCCGAGCGGCGCGATCAGGCGCGCGACGAAGCGCTGCAGATGCGCCTCGTCATCGAAACTGAGTGAGGTGGCCTCCAGTCGCCCGCCGCGATCCACCCAGATCTCATCAGCGCCATTGACGAGGATGTCACTGACGCTCTCATCACTCATCAACTCGGTGAGCGGGCCGAAACCACAGAGATCATTGGTCAGACTGGCCAGCAGTCGCTCGCGACTGGGCCCATCGAGCTGGATCTGGTACTCCTCGCAAAGCACGGTGAGCGAGGAGGCCAGACGCTGCTGCACCCCTTCCAAGGCAGTCTGATGATCCCCCTCCAGCTCACCCTGGCGCGTCGCAAGGCGCCGGTAACGCACGGCCTGTCCCTGCTCATCGGCCAGACGCGTGACCAGTACGCGCTTGAGACGATCCAGGATCTCGGGCGCGATCAAGACACGTGTTTCAGCAACTGAGACCTCCTCCACTTCGCTCACCGCGAGGCGTTCAGCATCCTGTGAGGACGCTCGACCACGTCGCATGCGTGACAGTGCGCCGTTCATGAGGAAATCCTCATCCCACCAGCCGCTGCCTTCAGGGCATCGCCCCGACAATGCCCTGCCGTCGCCAGGCGCAGCAGATGGGCACGTGCCGGTTGATGGTCCTGCCTGCGGGCCAGACTGGCATCGAACTGACGGCAGGCGTTCGCCAGATGCCCCTGCGCCTCATTGATCAAGCCACGGTGATACTCCACCCGCCAGGCCGGCGCCCCGAGACGCGAGGCCAGCGTCAACTGCTGCTCGGCATCGTCATAACGCCCCTCGACATAGCCCACCGCCGCCAGCCCTTCATAGAGACCGGCATAATTCGGGTGCAGCAACATGCCACGTTCAAGCACGTTGCGCGCCAGGGTCGTGTTGCCCTCTTCCAGCGCCAACTGACTGCGCAGCACGAAGGCCTCCGGCGGGTGCGAGGGCCCGATGCTCATCTGATCGAGGAAGAACTGGGCCTTGTCTCCACGTCCCGCCGCATGACTCAGCAAGGCATTGAAGTACAGGACTTCGGGATTGCGCGGGTACTCGACGTGCAGCCGCTCCGCTTCCCGCAGCAGGCGCTGGCAATCCACCATCGGGCTTGCCACATCCTCAAGCTCCAGACAGGTTCGGCCCTGCACCATCAACTGCTGATAGCGCTCGTTGAGGTACTCGAGGCGATCTCCGGCATCCGGGCGAGACTCCCGCATGCTGTCGATGGAGCCACAGCCAGCCAACCACCCCACCATCACGCCCAGTACCCCAAGACGACACACGGATTCACGAATGTTCATGGCGTACTCCTCAACGCGAAGATGGCAGGCGGCTCAGCGGCATGTCGGCAAGGCGACTGGCGCCATCCGGGAAACTCCACTGGGCGACTTCGTTGATCGGCTCCCGTATCAAGGTGGGAGTCACGATGATGACCAGCTCCTTGTCGACATCGGAACGATTGAAGGAGCGTGTCATCCAGCCGAGCAGCGGGACGTCACTGGCGCCGGGCACGCGGTCTTCCTGGCCACTCATGTCACGCGAGACCAGTCCGCCCAGAATCAGCGGCTGCCCGTCGCGCAGGCGCGTGGTGGTGCGCAGGCTGCGCACATTGAAGGCGGTACTGTTGAGTTCGGAGCCGGTGCTGTCGGCAATCTGCTGAGTCAGCAGGGTGTCCGGCGTCGAGATGGTAGGCAGCACATCCAGCGTGATGCGATCATTCTCGTCGACCAGGGCACGCACGCTGAGCTGGACCCCGAACGACTTGAAGTCAGTCCCGCTGAAGACCCCGTTGGTGTTGGCGCCCAGAGTGTCATCCTGGCCCACGCCGGAGGGCGCGAAGGCGGACGGGACCGGAATCTCGCCACCGACCTGGAAGACCGAGCTCTCGCCGGCCAGTACCGTCAAGGTCGGACGCGACAGCGTGCGCGAGATGCCTTCGTTCTCCATCAGGCTGAACAGCAGGTCAAAGGCGATGTCACTGCCGCCGATCTGCAGGTTGTTGATCAGGGTGCCATCCAGAATCTGCAGGGCATTCTCGAGCCCAGAGGCACCGGCGGCGCCGGTCTCGCCCAGCGCCAGCGGACCACTGGCGTTGTAGCCGTTGGTCATGATGCTCAGGTCCGGACGCCAGGCCTTCATGCGCGAGCGATTGACCTCATGCATCTGGATCGCCACCCGTACCTGCGGCACGTCACGGACCTCGATCATCGAGATGAGGCGCCCGCCCGCGATGGAAAGCACCTTGGAGCGGGCGATGTTGTTGCGGATGTTGTTGCTCAGGCTGCCGCCACCACCGACACCACTGCTGGAGGTGATCGAGCCTCCGTAGCCCCCGGCGCGAGCGTTGTCCCCCATCAGCGCCCCGGACTCATCCGCCAGCACATCGATCCCCGCATCACCACCGGCCAGCGGACTGCCCCCGACGACACGGGCTGCCACATTCAGAATCCGCGTCAACGCCACCTGATCACGCACCTCGCCTTCCAGCAGGAAGGTATCGAAGAGATCATTGGGCATCTCACCGAATTGCAGCCGCCTGACCTTGACCTCCTCTCCCCCCAGCGACGCGATGGCCTCCTTGAGCTTGTCGGCAATCGGCTTGGGCTTCTGGGTCACCTTGATGAGGTTGATGACCGGGCTTGCCATGCTGGTACTCATGCCCATCGTCGGTGCTCCTGCCTGCAGCCCCATGGCGGCGGCGGGCTGGGCGGCGCCACGCTGACCGGAGAGCAGGTAATCCATCGCGGCCTGCTGGGCGGCCTGGCGATAGTCTGCCGTGGGCACCTTGCCGCGCATCACCAGTACAGGCCTGTCCGGGGCGGAATGAATGGAGATGGAGGGGTGAATCTCGCGCAGCGCACTGCCCAGGACACTCAGATCCGGGCTCACGCTGAACAGAAAGGATTCGTTGCTGCCATCGGCGTACCACACCATCACCGTGGTACGACCGACTTCCTTGCCCAGCATCAGGACTTCACGGCCGCCGATCACCTCGACCTCGATGATGCTCTGCTTGCCGACGGCAATGCGTTCGATGTCCTTGCCGAAGGCCAATCGCGCGTGTGTCCACTGCACCAGAGTGCGCGAACGGGAACTGCCGCTGCTGTAGGCCGTATCCACATTGATGAGCCCGGCGGCGGGGAGATCACTGCCGGCCAAGGCCGGCTTTCCCACGGCAAGGGGAGCATTGTCCATCTCGGCCGCAATGACGAGGTGACTTGTGCCGGCACTGAAAAGTGCCAGGCACAACAGGAGACGAGGGGTCTCGGGAAGAAGAGTGGAAAGCTTGTTCATGGGCGCTCCGGGGTAAGGCTGATCTCGAGGATCACGCCGAGACCGCTGATCCAAGAAAGACGTTTTCGGTATTCCTTTCACGAATCGTCGGGCATCAGATGAGGAAAAGGCCCTGTCTCCACCAGCGGAAATCCTACAGCGTTATGTCCACGCTTCGACGCTGCAATCCCTGGAAGATCTCGATTTGACGCGTCTGAACGGCAGGTGCGATTGGCAAGCGATGTTTGACCTCCTTGCCATGCAATACCAATGACACTCTTTCCTGGGCGCCCAGACTTGCAAGCCGGAAGATATCCTCAGGAAGAGCCGCGATGACCAGGCCGGATGTCTGACTGGAAGACTTGCCGATGACCTGAGGTGACAGCGATGACAGGGGGCCACTCTCCACCGGAGAAGGCTGCGGATTGTTCATGGTACCCATCAGGCGAACCTGCTGTGCGATGACACGGACTCGCCCGTTCAGGCTACCGATGACATCGAAGGTATCACTGGGTTTTATCTGTGAGACGGGGAAGGAATGGCTCGCCATGGGGAGCGAGAAAAGTACTCTATCCTCAGGAATGTAGTGCGAGAGACTTTGACGTTTCACCGGCTGGAGATCCTGGGACTGGATGACATCCCCCGGCAGACGATTGCGCGTCATGACCTTGCCGATTGCCATGCTCATGTCCTGCAACCCTCCTGCCACATCCTTCATCATCTTGAGCTCCAGCATCTGAGGGGTGACGATCTGACCCCGAGCGATGAGATCGTTGGCCACCAGCACCTCTTCAGCCCCCACACGCTCGTACTGTCGATACCCCAACAGGCTTGCCATCGAGGTGGATATCAGGAAAACGACCATGGCGATCGTCGTGCTGCCATTGAGACGAATGTTCATGGCATCCTCCGATATTCAGTTATGGCATGGGGGGCAGGCCGGGCATCCTGACGCTGATACCCGACCCGTGACGATGTCGATTACGGAGTGAAGCTGCTGGCACTTGCCGCATCATCCGCAGCGCCACCCGTACTTGGCCCCGAGCCATTTGCAGCGCCGGACTCGGTGAAGTCGACCGCCACGAAATCAAAGGTGACTTCGTCACCGGCATTGGTATCGGTACTGTCAATGAAGCCCGAACCTTCCAGGAATGCCGTACCTTCCGCGTTGACCAGACCATCAAATGCATAGGATTGATCAAGCTGGCCGATAGCTTCTGCCACATCTTCCATTTCCGCCGTCAATGAATCTCGCATGGTGACCAATCCGACGACCATGCCGATTACCATGACGGAAAGAATCAACACCAACTCGGTCGTCATCACGAAACCTGCCTGGGACTTCTTGGTTGTCTTTTTCATCTGAGAATCTCCAGTGAGGATATCTGCGTCAGCGTCGCTTTCCTGCCCGACAATTCGTGGCCACCGTCAGACTGTCATCTGCATCGTCTGCCCACGCCATGAAGACTAATGGATTCAGAGAGTTTCAACTGCAAACCAATGTGTCGCGCCATGTCACACCGGAAATGGCGTAGACATCAGGCATGAAAAAGGCACTGTGCGAGTCGCATCAGTGCCTTTTTCGATCAATGTTGGTCGGCTTGGAAAGCGCCGCTCAGACGCCGTGAGGAATCACCGGCAGAATCGCCAGCCCCGTGTGCCGAGATGGAAATGATCACGATGTGCCGCGTTGTAATCTGGCCCCAGCACGGTGCCGAAGCTCTCGCAGGCAGCGTCCTGCACGGCGCGCAGGAAACGCCCCGGGGCATCCTCATCCTCTGGTGCCGTCCAGTCGCGTGGCAGGCGGACCTGGCGCCCATCCGCCAGCGTGAAGCCTGAGACATCCAGCGCATCTGCGGTGGCATGCTCACTGCGACGTGCGTTCTCCCGCCCATAGATATTGCGACAGGCATAGCTCCCCAGATGGGTCACCTGCGTCACCCTACTCCCCAACACCTCCTGCGCCGCCGTCTGCAGGCCATGGCGCTCGAAACGCAACCAGCTCACGGCCAATGGACAGCTGGCGATGAAGGACTGGTTGAAGCGAACGCCCTGCTCCTTGCCCGTGTCCCCGGGTACGGCATGCATGCGCACGCTGTTGATGAGCCCACAGCCACTGTCACTGGGGCGATCTGGCAGAAAGGTCACCCGTTGCGGGGCTTCCCGCTCGAGAAAGGCGCGACAGGCGGCCGGGTCATCGTCGAGTCGTGAGAGCTTCCAGCCGGTCAGCATGCCGGGCGGGTCACCCAGCTGCAGAGGCGTCCACGGCAGATGATGCGCGGGTATCCAGCGTGACAGCACGAGGATATCCCGCTGAAGCCCTACGCCCAGCAGGATGACTGCCAGGCACATCAGCGTGACCCAGCGGCCCTTGCGTCCTGCCTTGCGTTGCGGTCTGTCCATGACATGTCTCCTCTTCGTGGCTCGAGTCCCTCGTCGCCGTGCTCGGCTCCCGGCATGCCTGAGACATCTCCCATGCATGCCATATCAGAAACAGTGAAATGAAGGATGAGGCGCTGCCAGACACTCGCCTGTCCACTATGCTGGGCGCAATCCAGCAGAGCGGTCAGACGCACCCTGATGGGCCGCGATCCTCTGACTGCCTCTGCACGGCAACGCGATTTCAGGAGCGAACATGACGACAGCATCCACCTCACGACTGGGCAGGATACCGCTCTCGGTGCTGGACCTTGCCCCCATCCGAGACACCGGCAGTGTTGCCGAAACCTTCCACAATAGCGTCAGCCTCGCCCAGCATGTCGAAGCGCTGGGCTTTCATCGCCTGTGGCTGGCAGAGCATCACAACATCGATGGGATCGCCAGTGCCGCGACATCAGTGCTGATCGGCCATGTCGCCGGCAAGACATCACGTCTGAGAGTCGGCTCCGGCGGCATCATGCTGCCCAACCATCCCCCTCTGGTGGTGGCCGAGCAGTTCGGCACCCTGGCCACGCTCTATCCTGACCGCATCGACCTGGGACTCGGGCGAGCGCCGGGCTCCGATGGCATCACCATGCAGGCGATGCGCCGCGATCCCTCCGCCGGCGTGCACGACTTCCCTCAGCGGCTGGCCGAGCTTGAGCAGTACCTGGGCGAGGCTTCCCCCGCCCAGCGCGTCAAGGCCATGCCGGGTCAGGGCACTCATGTGCCCCTGTGGCTGTTGGGGTCGAGTGATTTCAGTGCACGCCTGGCGGCCGAAAAGGGACTGCCCTTCGCCTTCGCCGGCCAGTTCGCGCCCGGCTACATGCTGGAGGCCATCCGGCTCTATCGTGAGAACTTCACGCCCTCCGCGGTGCTGGACGCGCCCTACGTGATGCTCGGCCTGCCGTTGATCGCCGCCGAGAGCGATGAACGCGCCCACTTCCTGGCCAGCACCCAGCAACAGAAGTTCCTGAACCTGATCCGCGGTGAGAGCACGCGCGCCCTGCCACCCCGCGAGACGCTGGACTGGTCAGCGCGGGAGGAAGCCATGGTCGGCCAGAATCTGGCAGCCGCCATCATCGGTGGGCCTGAGCGCATTCACCGCGAACTCGAGCACTTGCTGGAAGTGACGCAGGCGGACGAATTGATGTTCAACTCAGATTTCTATGACCATGCAGACCGTCTGAAGAGCTACGAGATACTCGCCGAGGTCGCCAGGCGTTGACCGAAGGGGGATTTCCCCACCACGCCCCACCCTCCTGCCCCACGCAAGACGCCGCCCACATGACATGTGAGCGGCGTCTTGCTGTCAGAGCACAGGCTCGGCTCAATGGTGATCGCGCGGGTTCACTCGGCGATTCTTGACGTCCGGTGCACGACGGATGCGGTCTTCCTCGGCCAGGCTATCAGCCTCGAAGACATCCGCACCGACCGGTGTCTCGCCATGACGGCGATAGAGCTGGCTGAGCATCTGGCGGCGGTCTGCACGCAGCTCCTTCACCAGCACCACGATCATTCCGTAAAGAATGAAGGTGAAGGGCAAGGCCGAGAGGACCGAGGCCGACTGCAGGCCCTTGAGACCGCCCGTCGAGATCAGCGTCAGACAGATGGCCGCGATCAGCACGCCCCAGACCACACGCTTGTAGAGCGGCGGGTTGATCGAGCCGGCGTCCGTCATCTGCGCCACGATATAGGAAGCGGAATCCGCCGACGTCACCAGGAACACGAAGATCAGCAATATCGCGACAACGGACAGCACATTGCTGAAGGGCATCAGATCGAACATCTCGAACAGCGCGGACGTGATGTTGGCATCCGTTGCGGCAGCCAGTCCGACATCCCCGCCCAGCTCCATGTTGAGCGCCGCGCCACCGAAGACACCGATCCACAGACAGGCCAGCAGCGGCGGCACGATCAGCACGCCCACCACATATTCCTTGATGGTACGTCCCCGCGAGACACGCGCCACGAAGGTGCCGACAAAGGGTGACCAGGCGATGACCCATGCCCAGTAGAAGACGGTCCAGGAACTGTTCCAGTCATTGCCGTCATAGGGCGACATGCGCAGACTCATGCCGATGAAGTTCTGCAGATAATCGCCGATCCCCAGCGTGATCGTCTTTAGGATATCCAGCGTCGGCCCGGTGAACAGCACATAGAGCATCAGCGCGATGCAGATGCTCATGTTGAGGTTGGACAGTCGCTTGATGCCCTTGTCGAGCCCGGACCAGGTCGAGGCCATGTAGGCACAGAACATCACCCCCATGATGATGAACTGCCACTGCCAGCTCTCCTCCACTCCGAAGACGAAGTGCAGACCACCATTCATCTGCAACACACCAAGCCCCAGCGACGTCGCGACCCCCATCACGGTGGCCACCACCGCGAAGACATCCAGAACTGGCCCGTAGCGGCGCACCTTGGGGTGCTTGGCCGTCACGGACGACAGCACCGAGGAGACCAGCCCCGCCTGCCCTTTCCTGAACTGGAAATAGGCGATGATCAGCCCGACGACCGAGAAGGCGGCCCACTGATGGACGCCCCAGTTGAAGAAGGCATATTGGATGGCGTAGCGCGCGGACTCAGGCGTCTCCCCCGGCATGTCACCGAAGGGAGGCTTCAGATAGTGCTGCATGGGCTCTGCCATGCCGTAGAACACCAGCCCGACCCCGAACCCCGCCGCCAACAGCATGCTGACCCAGGAAAAGAAGCTGTAGGAAGGCCGGCAATCCTGCGGCCCGAGTCGGATCTTGCCGTATTTGCTCAGCGCGAGGCTGACCAGAAAGATCACGAAACCAAAGACGGAAATCAGATAGAACCAGCCGAACATGCTGGTCACGGCGCCAAGCGCCTGATCAGCCAATTCACCGAAACGGGTGGGGAATCCTGCCCCCAACGCGACCAGACCCAGAATGATGATGACTGACGCGCTGAATACGCGCTTTCCTCCAGATGTCATATATCGCTACTCCCTGTTAGCTGTGACAGCGGTGAGGTGGATCGCGCACCAGCGAGAAACGAGTAGCGCTATCGCCAACGAATATTCGCAGTGCCTTGTAGACATGACTCTGATTCCCCAGAACTTCAAGGGCCAGCGACGGAAAACTTGCGTCTGGCCGGCGCTGGGTGCGCCAAGGGGCAGGCAGATGACGGGTATCATCCTGATATCGGAAAGCGGTGTGAGAATTCATGGCAGGCGAAGCTTGCCAGATGATGCCTGACAGGCAGCTCCTGACAGGCAGCTCCCGACAGACATTGGCGAGCACGCCAAAAGACTTCTACATTACTTGTACACAAGTGATAGAAAGATGACCTGCCACGGAGAGAATCCCCGATGCCTGTTCAAGCCTCCACCTCGCACCACACGGCGAATACCGAGACTGCCACCCTCCCTACAACGCCCCCTGACACGCTGCATGTCAGCTCACCCGCCGAGCGGCAGGCTGAGGCCAGCATGACGCTCGACTCCCTGTCGCGCGCCCTGCAACAGGGCATGGTGCCGGTCGTCGAGGTCATGTCATTGGATGGCATCTACAAGGTGCGCATTCACCACTGCCACGGCATTTCCGATCTGACTCGCCTTGATGGCAAGGCCCTGTGGTTCAAGGGCACGGGAGAGATACGGGATCTGATGAGATCGCGGGGCATCAGTCACGGCGTGCTGACCTGGGCGGATCAGTGGGGGGATGAGATGATCGGCATGGTGTCGCGCTCCCTCACTCAGGAGGAATTGCTGGCCTGGGGAACGCGGATCTGCTTTCGCTAGCGATGACACGCCCAACGCCTCGCAGGCTCTGTGGGGATCTCCGGCAAGCACGCTCTTCTGCCATCAGCTCCTGCTGCCAGCTCCCACTACTACGTCCCATGACAAGACAGGCCCCCGGAGAGACTCCGGGGGCCTGTCTTGTCGTCTTGCTTTCTTGCGTCACGCTCGCATCACCCTCGCGTCACCCTCCCGCCGACGCCGCTGACCTCCCCTGTCGACACTCCTGGATAGACACCGAGGGATGGACACTGGCCAGGCTCAGACCTCGGCCGCTTCTGGCGCAGTCTCGGGATGCCTTTCCAGCAGCGCCAGCAGGTGGGCCTTGCGTGCCTTGAACAACTCACGGTGCTCGTAGTCTCGCTTGTAGGTCTGCTTGGAGACCACGGCCGTCTCGAACACCTCGAACGGTGCACCATTGCTGGCGAAGCGATTGTCCAGCGCCATGAACGCCTCGATCAGAGAGGGCGTGTAGTGCTGACGCAGGCTCTCGTTGAAGAAGTAGCCCACCGAGAAATACGGCATGAAACCGTGGCGCTCCGCGTCCCGAACGAAATCGGCATACAGCAGCGTGGGATGCTGACGTCCGATCCCCAGCTTCGCGTGATTCTTGGCACGATTGGACACGAACACGGCCGTCTGGCGTGGCAGGAACAGATGCTCCACGAACAGTGCCAGAACCCGCGTGACCACCGGGGACCCTTGCCGGGCGGCGATGAACCAGGCCTCCACGGGCCGGCTGGGCGCCTTGTGCTGACGGAAGGTGAAGACGCCATGTCTGGCGGTGGCGCCGGGCAACCATGTCTCGAGCGGCGCCAGGCAGAACGTCGTGGCATCCGCCCAGATGCCACCGAAGCGACTCAACAGATAGAGTCTGAGAACATCCGTCTTCATCGCCATCGACAGCCTGACGGTGGATAGCTCGAACGCCGCCATGAGGTCCACGCCCAGCACCTGCTCGAGATTGTCAGCGTTCAACAGGCGCACTTCGTGGTCCGGATTCTGTCTCTGCCAGGATGCCACGCTCAACTGCACCACTTCCGGCGCCTCTTGAAGCGGGGCATGCCAATACATCCAGATGATCTTCTCGACGCCCTGCTGCTCTTCACTCGTCTGGTGTCCGCTCGTCTGGCATTCGCACGCGGCGCGCAGATGCTCAAGCGCCGCAGAGGCTTGCTGATGCCGAGGGGTGCCGGGCTCAAGCTGGTCAATGCCGTAATGGGCGTCGTAGCGACGACTGAACCAGGGGACACGCTTGCGCAGCCAATAGCCCTTGTTTTCAAAGGTATCACTGGCAATGAAGGCGTTGATCATCAGGATTTCCGAAAGACGAAGAGGTAGCTCCAGAAGCCACGAGGGAGCGATGAATGGACAGGACTGCCGGCATCTCGACACGCGACGGTATCAGGCACAGCGGCTTGCGGCGCTGTGGCGACACCCTTGTGACGCTTTTTCGATGACGGCACTCCCGCGATGTTACAACAGCCAGCCAGTGCCGTCCTGCGGGTTCATGATGTCAGTCGTTCACCTCGGACGGCATCGTGTCATGCCGGCTCCTGCACCTGGTGGCCTGCCTCCCGGCAGCGTTCGGGGAATTCCTCCCAATGCTTCATGACCTGCCAGGCGCCGGTATCCCGCAGCACCTCGGCGTGGCCCGGCGGAATGTGGCTGGCCCCCAGATGCCCCACGACCTTGAGACCCGCAGCCACGGCTGCCTGCATCCCAGTGCGGCTATCCTCCACCACCAGGCATTCCTCGGCGGAACGCCCCAGCGTCTTGAGGGCGAGCAGATAGAGGTCGGGCGCCGGCTTGGGGTTGATGACGTCATCGGAGGTGAAGATCGGCAGTTCCCGGTCGCCATTGGCCGCGGCGATCTCGTCCAGAATGCCACGCAGTCCCGAGCTCTCGAGATTGATCTTCATGCGTGAGGCGGAGCTGTTGGACACCACCGCCAGGGGCAGGCGCTGATCGCGAATCCACTCGAGCGTCTTCACCACGCCCGGCATGGCCTCGAGGCCATTGGCGAGACGCTGATCCACCTCCAGACGAACCTGCTCCAGAGCATCGGCCGGCAGGCGATGCTGACTGCGGCCTTCCAGGTCCACTAGGATGTCGCGCGTCATCATCCCCAGGCAGCGATCCAGCTCATGCTCGATCTGCTCGCTCGTGCCGAGATCCGGCAGCCACAGCGGCAGCTTCTCCTTGAGCACGCCGTCGGCAATGATCTCGCTATCGACCAGGACTCCATCACAATCAAATATCAGCTGTTTCATTCAATCTCCAGGCAATCAAAGGGAGGTGCATGGCATCGGCCTGTCACCCGAGGGGGCTTGTCAGGGCAACGATGACGCCATGACAGTCATCATTTCCCTCATTCATGAGGGCGGAGGCGACACAAGGCAATCCTTGAGCACGAATTGCCGTGTTTCGAACGTCACCATCGCGCATCCCTTGACCTCGCCAAGCAAGATGCACTGCAATGAGAAGGTGTGACAGGGATTCTCACTTGCTCGAGACGACCACGCAGGAGGAAGTATGCATCATCGTACGTCCACCCCATGCCATCACGCCTCACACTCCACGCGCGGCTTCGGCACTGGCCTGCTCGCTGGCGCGGCCGCGGCGACCGCCTTCTTTCTGGGACGCCGTCTGAACCGTGCTCGCAAGGTCAGCAGCGGCCATCCGCTCAAGCACCAGGTGCTGGACGCGGCCTCGCAGGTCATGCAACGCAAGTACCCGATGGAAGCGATGAGCACCTACCTCAACGGTTTCCATCACTACGCCGATGACATGGGCCGCCAGGTGGAAGCCAGTCATTTCTGCATCCACCTGGAACATGATCTCCACCAGTGCGTCATCTTCGATTCCAACCGCAGCGACGCACGTCTGATCGGGATCGAGTACATCATCAGCGCCGAACGTTACGAGCGACTCCCCGAAGAAGAGAAGCCGCTCTGGCACAGCCATCACTATGAGGTGAAGTCCGGCATTCTGGTCGCTCCGGGCATCCCGGAACTGGCCGAGCGCAGTTACTTCGAGGATCTGGTCACGACCTACGGCAAGACCTTCCACACCTGGCAGATCGACCGCGACGACTTCCCCTACGGGATTCCGCAACTGATGATGGCCTTCACCCGTGACGGCCAGATCGACGAGGAGCTGATGAAGCGCCGCGATGAACGCCTGGGTATCAGCACCGAGGAGCGCCGCCGGAAGCGTGCGGATATCGCGATGCCCAAGGTCAGTCCGAAGGCCAATGGCGGCCCGACACCGCCTGACAACGAGTCGCATCAGCCGCCTCACGAGAGCCTGGACGACCAGCGCTGACCCTCTCTCGACAGCGAATGACGCGACTCATGACAGCACTCATGACAGCACTCATGACAGGGCGCCCGGCAATTGCCGGGCGCCCTGTCATCTGAGCAAACCACTCGGGGTGGCTTCTTCTCGGCACCACCTCGATCATGGCGGTCGTGCTGGTTGTCGCTCTGGTCGTCGTGCTAATCGTCGCTCTGGTTGTCGTGCCGCGGTTTTCCCTCACGTGAGGTGGAGGCCATCTTCTCGAGTTCCTCCTCGCTCATGGAGTCGTACATCGAACGCGCCGCGCCCTCCAGCTCGCTCGCCTTCTGCTCTCCCCGGCGCGCGGCCAACGCCGCTCCTGCTGCCATCTGCTGTGCTCTGGACTTGGCTGGCATGACTCTCCTCCCATCACTCTGGATGACTTCCATGCGCCATGATCGGCGCCAGCGAGCCTGACGCGGTGGCTCGCTGTCATGCTCATTCACCGCCATGCGGCTCTCCCGCGAGCTTTTCAAGCCTCGACAAGCCTTGAGTTTCGCCCCGCTGACCCAAGGCCATGAACAACAGGCCACGTCTTGCCAGCGATGCGCCAGCCACAGCGTACCGCTCGTCCATGCAAGCGCCACATGCCATCCATCGATGGGCCCCGTTCACCCGCAGGAGAGCCGCCATGCCCGACGCCGAATTCCCCCACGACCTGACGCCACATTCCGCCCAGGATGACCTGACCACCCTGGACGCCGAGCAGCTGTCGCGCGGCTATCAACGTGGCCAGTTCGACCCGCTGCAAGTGACACAGGCAGTGCTCGCCCGTATCGAGCGACTCAATCCGGCAGTCAACGCCTACGTGCATGTCGCGCATGACACGGCGCTGGAGGCGGCGCATCACGCCAGACAGCGCTGGCAGGCGGGCAAGCCCCTGAGCCCGCTCGATGGCATCCCGATCTCGCTGAAGGATCTCACCGATGTCGCCGGCATGCCGGCGCGCGAGGGCTCGCTCACCACGGCGGCCACGCCCTGTCAGCAGGACGCCCCTCCGGTGCGGCGCCTGCGCGAGGCAGGCGCGATTCTGCTGGGCAAGACCAATACCCCCGAGTTCGGCTGGAAGGCCGTCACCGACAATCGCGTGCATGGCGCCACCGGCAATGCCTGGAATACCGCGCTGACCCCGGGCGGCTCTTCAGGGGGGGCGGCCACCGCCGCCGCCCTGAACCTGGGAGTCCTGCATCAAGGCGGAGATTCCGGCGGGTCAATTCGCATTCCCGCCGCCTTCAGTGGTGTCTTCGGCTTCAAGCCCACCTTCGGCTGGACAGCCCAGTGGCCTCCCGCCCAGGCCGCGTCCCTGTCCAGTATCGGGCCGCTCACCCGCAGCCCACGCGACGCCGCCGCCATGCTCAATGTCATCGGCCGTCATGATGCACAGGACCCCTACGCCACCCGCGGACAACCTGAGGATTGGGGCGTGGAGATCGGCACGCCACTGACAGGCCTGCGAATCGCCTACTCCCCGCGCCTCGGGCAGGCCGATGTCGACCCCGAGATCGCCAGTCGGGTAGCACGCGCCGCAGAGCGTCTGGCAGGGCTTGGCGCCGAGATCGTGGAGGTCGATCCCCCCATCGACTCAAGCCTCGAGATTTTCCGCAAGATCTGGTTCACCGCGTCGCTAGGGGTCTGGAAAGGCTGTGATGCCCGCCAGCGCGAACAGCTCGACCCCGGCCTGGTCGAGAATGCCATGCGTGCCCGCGACTGGACCTCGCTTGAGTTGTTCGAGGCCTTCGAGGCCAGGCACCGGCTCACCCAGCAGCTTGAGCGCTTCCATCAGGACTACCCTCTGCTGCTGACGCCAAGCGTCGCCGTCCTCCCCTTCGCACTGAATCATCAGGTGCCGCCCGCCAGCCAATGGCACGACTGGGAGGAATGGGCGCCGTTCTCGTACCCCTTCAACCTGAGCGGCCAACCCGCCGCCTCGGTCCCCTGCGGATTCACTTCGCAGGGACTGCCGGTCGGCTTTCAGCTGGCAGGCGCCAGGCACGCGGACGTCCATCTCCTGAAAGCGGCCACCGCCTATATGGACGCCTACCCGACCGCGCACCCCGCCGAGCCCTACCGCCCGAGGTGAGATCGCGCGGCCGCACTGGCTGACCGGCGACCTTCACAGACGACAACGCCCGTCACTGCCTCTTCATCAGGGGCGGTGGCGGGCGTTGGCATGTGATGCCTGTCACCCAGGCAAGAGGCAATTTCCAGGGCTATTTCAAAGGGCTATTTCAATACGCCATGCAAAAGGCGATTCACATGACGGCGGCCCCGCGAACTCACCCGATTACTTGAGCGAATCCTGATTGCCGATGCGGGCCATCATCTCGGTGAACATCTGGATGTCCAGCAGCAGATTGTCGACACGCTTGAACTCTTCAGAGGTATGCCCGGTATAGGTCTCGCCCGGCATCGACGGCCCGAAGTTGATCGCATTGGGCAGCAGCTTGGCGGTCGTGCTCCCCGCCGAGGAACGCGGCTCGGCATCGAGTCCCGTGGTATCGCCGAAGATGTTGAGCAGCGTCTGGAGCCAGGCACCGCTGGGATCACGCAGCATCCAGTCGCGAATCTCGACGTTCAGCGCCACGTCCATGCCCTGCTCCCTGGCATAGGCTGTGAGCTTTTCCTTGATCACCTGGCTGAGTTCCTCAGGCGACTTCTCGCCCGCCGGAGCCCGCACGTTGACCGCGACACGCAGCGCGTCGTCCTCCTTCTCCAGATAGGTCGGCGTCACCTTGAGCGGCCCCATGAAATCATGGGAGTAGGCAATGCCCAGCAGCTTGCCGTGATAATCCAGCCCGTAATTGTCATTCAGGTAGTGCACGGCATCTTCATAGGCACTGTCCTGGAAATCGATACCGGAGGTGGCCAGCAGTCCCGCCAGTCGTGTCACCGGATTCACGCCATTGGCCGGTGCCGATGAGTGGGCCGACTTGCCCGTCACCGTGACGATGACGTCCTCGCCCTTCACTTCACTGGCGACGCTGAAATCCTTGCCGTGCTCGTTGACGTAACGGCTGCCAAGCGCTTCCAGCTTGTGGTTGAGCGCCTTGGCGCCCGCGGCATCACTGGCGTGCAGGGTGGCGACGGAGCGCTCGGGAATCTGGTTGGTCGCAAGTCCCCCCTTGAAGGAAGTGATCGCCGGCAGGCCATCCGCCGCCTGCCCCGTCTGTGTCTCGCGTGCCAGCGGGAAGCGTGCATCGATGGTGCCGAAGCCATTCTCGGCGGTGATTGCCGGATAGCCGCTGTCCAGCACGATGTTGTATTCGGGCAGCGCGTTGTGCGCCTTGTAATAGGCGAAGCCGTCACCACCGGTCTCTTCCGTCGTCTCGATCATCAGGCGAATGGTGCGCTTGACCGGCACCGCATTCTCCTTGAGAGACTTCATGGCATACAGCGCCGCGGCGATGGAGGCCTTGTCATCCTCGGTGCCACGCCCGTACAGCTTGCCATCGATCTCGGTGACCTCGAACGGATCCAGGTGGGTGCCATCCTCAAGCGTCCAGCCCTCCTGGTCCGCCGGCACCACATCCCCGTGGGTGAGAATGCCGAACACATCCTCCCCCGTCCCCTTGAGCTCCACCTCGAAGACACGGTCATCCACGTTGCGGAACGTCAAGCCGAATGCCTCGGCCTTGTCCTTGATCAACTCCCCGAAACGCGAGATCTCGGGGTTTTCATGCTGGGGTTTCTCACCGACCTTGAAGGTCGGGATCGCGACCATTTCCTTGAGCAGCTCCTGGACGTCATCGCCATACTGCAGTCGGTTGTAGACCCCCAGCAGGCGATAGACGTTGACGAAGTCATCCCCCTCCAGCGGCTCGCCGGCCAGATAGTGGTCAATGGCGCCGGAAACCGCGCTGTCTTCCTGATTGCGTTCCGCGACCTGCTTGAGGAAACCGTTGAAGTCTGCCGCCAGTGTCTCCTGCCCCTGCTCGACCAGACTGGCCAGCTGCTCATGCTTGAGCGTGTGCTCGCCCTGCGGCGCGCGCTTGCCAGTGTCATCGGCTGCCATCGGCTCATCTGCGCTGACAGGCAGCGCGCTGCCAAGCCCGAGCGCCAGGCCCAGCGCAAGGGCTGTCTGACGGGAGGTGGCGTGAGTGGCTATTCGGGTACTCATGGGCATGTGCATCCTTGTATTGGGCAGGTATCCACGTCATCAATGGCCTGACGGCAGGAGGTGGGAGCAAGCCCCTCACCGACCTGCGCCATCAGGCTGATCCCGCGACATCGAGACGCTGTCATCGGCCACGCCGTCGAACATGCTGGCCGTGACCTGTTCCTTTAGTGAAACACAAAAAACTTATACATAAACAACTCATATATTGAACCGAGGCTGGCCAGCCCCTGCACGCCTGACACTCATGGGCCCTTCCCTTGCGTGTGGTCAGTTCCAGCGCTTGAGCAGAATCTCGATGAACAGCTCCGCGATCGGTGACAGGGATTCCCCACGGCGCCGCAGCAGGCCAATGGTGCGATCAATGCGTGGCTCGGGCAGCTCACGCTGACACAGCACCTCGTGCTCCGGCCCGGGCATCGCCATCGACGGCAGAATGGCGACGCCAAGCCCGCTCTCGACCAGCCCCAGCGAGGTCGAGAGATGCTGGACCTCGTAGAAGCCGTCCAGATGCAATCCGGCGGACAGCAGGGTGTTGTCGAGCAGAATGCGGTTACCGCTGTCGCGGGAGACGGTGATCAGGCGCACATCATCCAGATCGCTCCACTCGACGCGCTGTTTCTGTGCAAGCGGATGGTCGCGACGCAGTGCCAACACGAAGGGATCACGATAGATGGAGGTGAAATCCACTGCCGGGTGGTGGGCACTGACCATGTTGATACCAAAGTCTGCCTCCCCCGAGACCACCCTTTCGACCCCTTCATTGGCACTGACATCCAGGATGCGAATCCGGATGCCGGGGTAGGCGGTGTTGAACTCGCGCACCACGCTGGGCAGGAAGTAGAAGGCTGCCGTGGGCAGGCAGGCGATGGTCAGCACCCCCTTGCGGTGGGTGGCCAGCTCGCGAGCGCCCACCAGAGAGGATTCGTAATCTTCGAGCAACTTGCGGGCTTTTGGCAGGAAATCACGTCCAATTGGCGTCAGTCGGCTTCTCCGCGTCGTACGCTCCAGCACTTTTGCACCGAGCACTTCCTCCAGTTTCTGGATACGGCGCGACAGGGCCGGCTGCGAGATGTGCAGTCGCTCCGCCGCTTCATTGAAGGAATGATTCTCGGCCACTTCGACAAATGCCGACAGATCCAGAAACTCCAATCTATGCATGCAACTATCCTATTGATTCATTATTCGGATTAATGCGTGTAATGGTGACAGTATAGTTTTTATTTGCATTTGATGCATAGATCATCGGCTGTGATGCTTCAGAAAGGCGCAAACAGACAGGAGCGCGTTCCAACATGATGCATTCACTTCCTTGCATGATCCTACGTGGCGGTACCTCTCGGGGCCCCTTCCTGCGTCTGGATCACCTCCCCGCCGATGACGACGGCCGTCGCGAAGTCCTGCGCCAGGTCATGGGCTCCGGCCACGCATTGCAGATCGATGGGCTGGGCGGCGGCAATTCGTTGACCAGCAAGGTCGCCCTTGTCGGCCCCTCCACGCATCCTGAAGCGGATATCGACTATCTGTTCGCCCAGGTCGATGTGGAGGGCGACAAGGTCGATTTCTCGCCGAACTGCGGCAACATGCTGGCCGCGGTCGGCCCCTATGCCATCGAGACCGGCATGATCCCGGCAAAGGGTGACCTGACCCGTCTGCGGATTCACAACCTCAACACCCGCACCCTGATCGACAGCCAGGTCCCGACACCCGATGGTCGCGTCGCCTACCAGGGCGACACGCGCATCAGTGGTGTGCCCGGCGCCGGCAGTGCCATCAAGCTGGGCTTTCTGGGCGCTGTCGGTGCCAAGACCGGCAAGCTGCTGCCCAGCGGTCAGGTCATCGACGTGATCGAGGGCGTGGAGGTGACCTGCCTCGACTCCGCCACGCCGGTGGTACTGATCGAAGCGGCAAGTCTGGGCTGGGCAGGCAACGAAGCGCCGGCCGAGATGGACGCCAACCGTGACGCGATGGCACGCCTCGAGAAGATTCGCCTCAAGGCGGGGGAATTGATGGGCATGGGTGACGTCAGTGACTCGGTGCTGCCCAAGCCGGTGGTTCTCTCCGCTCCGCGCACCGAGGGCGGCACCCTGTGCGCACGCTACTTCGTGCCGCATCGCTGCCATGGCGCGCTGGCCGTCACGGGGGCCATCACGCTGGCCGTCGCGACCAGTCTCCCCGGCACTCTGGCCAACCGCGTGGCGCTGGCCGCCGGCACCCTGACACCGGGGGCTCTGGCGGAGAAGGTGAAGCTCGAGCACCCGGCCGGGTTCCTGGACGTCGAGGTCGAACACGCCGATGGCGACCCGATGACCCCCAGCCGTGTGTCCCTGCTGCGCACGGCACGCAAGATCATGAATGGCGAGGTGTTCTTGAACCTCCCGGACTCGCTGGAAATGCCTGAACGCGCCTGAGCGCAGTCCGAGCGCGTGCAGGATCGCCAGGCTTTCACGATCGCATGCGACTCAGCGCCGACAACGCCTCGACAAGCGTGACGAAAGTACTGCAGAAGATTGATTTACAATGCATTTGATTGAAATGAAATGACCTCTCTGCGCCGCCATGCAGTTAGCGCATCACTGATTGACAACGCATTCCAACAATAATCAGGAGTCAGACCATGTCCCTCATCGTGTCTACGCCCAAACGCCATGCCCTCAAGCGCCATGCCCGCACCACCGCCCTGGCCGTCATGCTGCCCGTCATGGGCCTGCTGCCGCTGTCTTCCGCCGTGCACGCCGCAGCGGAAGTCCCTGACACCCTGACCTGGACCGTGCCCTTCGGGGTCGGGGGCGGCACCGATGTCTGGGCACGCTTCATGTCCAACTGGGTGACCAGGGACCTGCCGGGCAACCCGGCTGTCGTGATCGACAACGTGCCGGGGGGCGGTTCCATCACCGGCGTCAACCTGTTCAGCAAGCGTGCCGGCGATGACGGCGACGAGATGGTCGTCACCTCGGCCTCTACCCAGTATCCGGCCATGCTGCGCGACCGCCGCGTGCGTTACGACTATGCCGACTGGGAACCGATCCTCGCCGCCCCGACAGGCGGTGTCGTCTATGCCTCAAGCTCGCTGGGCAAGGACAGCGCCAGTGCGCTCAAGGCCCTCGCCTCCCAGACGGTGAAGTTCGCCGGCCAGAACCCGACCGGGCTCGAGATGCCGGTGCTGATGGCGTTCGATCTGCTCGACTTCCAGGTTGATCCGGTCTTCGGCATGAAGAGCCGTGGTGAAGGTCGCCTGGCCTTCGAGCGTGGCGAAGTCGCCCTCGATTTCCAGACCACCTCCGCCTACAGGAGCAACGTCACGCCGCTGGTCGACGCCGGCCAGGCCGTGCCGCTGTTCAGCCTCGGCGTGATGGATGTCGAAGGCCACATCGAGCGCGACCCGTCCTTCCCGGACCTGCCGACCTTCTCCGAGCTGTATCTGGCGCAGGAAGGCCATTCACGCGATGACGAGGCCTATCAGATCTTCCACAAGTTCTTCGCCTCCGGTTACGCCATGCAGAAGATGCTGCTGGTGCCGAAGGGTGTCGATCCAGCATTGCTGGAGCAATACCGTCAGGCGGCACGTGACATGGCCAAGGACCCCGAGTTCCTCAAGGAAGCGGCGGTGAAGGTCGGTCCTTATGGCCTGATGGTCGGCAAGGCGGCAGCGGCGCAGTTGCAAGACGCCATGCAACTGAGCGAAACCCAGCACGAATGGGTCAAGCACTGGCTGATGGAACGACACGGTATTCGCCTGCAATCTCGTTGAAGCCCGCTGACGCTCTCCAGCGCCATGACGCTGGAGAGCGCAAGAAGCACCAGAGAAGAACAAGAGGTTGAGCAACGCCATGATCGACACCCTCCTGTCCAGCATTGGACACGTCTTCACGCTGACGCATCTGCTGTTCATGATGATCGGCATCTTCGTCGGCCTGCTGGTCGGCATCATCCCCGGCCTGGGCGGCATCGCCGGCATGGCGCTACTGCTGCCCTTCCTCTACGGGCTCGACCCCGGTTATGCACTGGGCATGCTGATGGGCATGGTCGCGGTCATCCCGACCGGCGATACCTTCGCCTCGGTGCTGATGGGCATTCCCGGCTCCAGCGCGTCGCAGGCCACGGTGCTTGATGGCTTCCCGCTGGCCAAGAAAGGCCAGGCGGCGCGCGCGCTGACCAGTGCCTTCCTGTCCTCCCTGTGTGGGGGCGTGATCGGCGCCATCATCCTGACCGGCTTCATCCTCGTCGCGCGACCGCTGGTGCTGGCCTTCTCGTCAGCAGAGCTGTTCGTGTTGACGCTTCTGGGTCTGACGATGGTGGCGGTGCTGTCCGGCAAGAACCTGTTCAAGGGCACGGCGGCCTGCGGCCTCGGCCTGCTGGTCGGTGCCATCGGCGCCGCACCGGCGACCGGCGAGTACCGCATGAATCTGGATATCGATTATCTGTACGACGGGGTGCCGCTGATCGTGCTGGGCCTGGGCATCTTCGCCCTTCCGGAGATCGTCGAGCTGCTGCTGGGACGTGGCAGCATCGCCAAGGACGGCAACACGGACCTGGGCAAGGGCTGGTCTGCCGGCATCAAGGATGTGGTCAAGAACAGGTGGCTGGTCGCGCGCTGCGCCGGGATCGGCAGCCTGATCGGCACCATTCCGGGTCTGGCGGGTTCCGTGGTCGACTGGATCACCTACGGCTTCGCGGTCAAGACCGCCAAGGACCCGAGCCAGTTCGGCAAGGGTGACATCCGCGGCGTCATCGCGCCGGAGTCCGCCAACAATGCCTGTGCCTGTGGCGCCATGGTGCCGACCCTGCTGTTCGGGGTGCCGGGCTCCGGGACGGCCGCCGTCTTCCTGGGGGGCCTGCTGCTGCTGGGCCTGGAGCCGGGCGTGTCGATGATCACCACAAATCTGGACATGACCTACACCATCATCTGGTCTTTGGCGCTGGCCAATATCCTGGGCGCGGGCCTGTGTCTGATGCTGGCGCGTCCGGTCGCGCAGCTGACACGTGTGCCCTTCGCCATTCTGGCGCCGGCCATCACCGTGCTGATCCTGTTCGCCGCCTATCAGGCCAGCCGCTCGCTGGGTGACTGGGCCGCGCTGGGCATGATCGGCATGCTGGGCGTGCTGTTCAAGACGGCAGGCTGGTCGCGTCCGGCCTTCCTGATCGGCTTCGTGCTGGCACCGGGTGCCGAGAACTACTTCTATCAGAGCATGCAGTTCCACGGCGCCGAAGCCTTCCTGCGTCCGGGCGTGCTGATCATCCTCGGCCTGATCCTGCTGGCCTTCTTCCTGCCGGTGATCCGCAAGGCGATCATGCGTCGTCGCCAGACCCATGAAGTGGTCGAGACCGCGCCGTCCCCAGAAGAGGATGTGCTGGAATCACGCGGTTTCGGTGGCGTCGACTTCCTGCTGCTGGGCCTGATGGGGCTCGCCGGCCTCTGGGCGCTCTACGACGTCAAGGATTTGATGCCACTCGGCAAGGCCTTCCCGACCCTGGCCGCCTTCATCACGCTGGTCTCGGTGATTGCCGTGGTCTTCAACGGCTGGCGTCGCGGCATGATTCGCGTCAAGCAACCGGCCTTCAAGGCAGTGGGTGTGGTACTCGGCTTCTTCGTGCTGATCGGCGTCAGCGCACTGCTGGGCTTCGTCTCCACCGCCGTGCTGTTCTGCCTGGGCTTCCAGCTCATCGTCGCACGCAAGTCAGCGGCGTTCGCGGGACTCTTCGCCCTGGGCGTCGCGGTCTTCCTGCTCGGGATGCAGGCGGCCATGAATCTGCACTATCCGACGGGACTGCTGGATGACGTGGTACTGCCGATGATTCCCTTCCTGTAAGGCCTCTCGCGCCGCAGACAGCCACGCAACGCAGCGCAAGAGACACCAGGCAACGACAAGAGAACGGGCACCCTGAGGGTGCCCGTTCTCTTTTCACGCCCGACCATGACGAAGGCTGACGGCCAGCAGTGCTCAGTCAGCCCGCTGCGGCCGAGCCCGCACAGCCTGGGGCGAGAGCCCGAAATGACGTCGGTAGGCCGTCGCGAAGTTGCAGGCATGCGCATAGCCGACACGATGCGCCACCTGCTGCACACTCATGCCCTGCAACAAGGCCTGACGTGCGCGCTGCATGCGACATTCGCGCTGATACTGGCTCAGCGAACAACCATAGGTCTCGCGAAACTTCTGGCGCAGACTCGACGCGCTCATGCAGGCAAGCCGCGCCAGTTCCGGCAAGGCATGCTGACGCTCCGGCGCCATCTTCAACCGCTGACGCACCGCCTCGAGATGCCGACACGTACTGCTGGATGTCTCCGGGTACCCCGGCGTCAGCCTCTCGTGAGCCCGTTTCTCTCGTCGATTGGCGTTCGGGGCTCGGCCGTCAGCGCCCCTGTCACGAGCGACCCGATCCTCGGACACCTGACCGGCATGACACTGCCGCGCATGCCGGCGACGCAAGGCACCTCCCAGCAATTGCAGGCCCAGCCCTTGCCATTCCAGCAGACAGCATGTCTCACGAGTGTGCTCTGCACCGTCGAGGCGCTGCGCCAGACATTCCGCCAGCTGCTGACGAAGGCCTGACCCCGGCCGCCACCGGCGAGGCTGAGCCGGCCAGGGGGGCGAATGCAGATCCCACTCGGCAAAGCGCTGCAGGATGTTGTCGGACTGCTGACGTTCATCCTCGATATGCAGCACCACACACCGCAGCCGCCCGGGGAAGTACCCGACGTTCAGAGCATGCGGGGAACCCACCATCGGAGCGCGAAAGACGCCGCCTTCTCCCCGGGTGACATCGACCTGGACTCGCGCCTCTTCCGCGACCTTCTCGCTTGCACTCGAGAGGGGCTCAGGACACGGGCACGTGGCAGTTGGCGTCGCTGCCATGCCCGACAGCCTCAGCGTGCCTTCCAGTATCAGGCAGACATAGAGTCCTTCATGGAAGGGATGCACTTCCTGATAGCCGTCACGGATCGTCAGATCACACAGCACCAGACGCCCTCCGGGCCAGACCGGGATCTCCTTAACCCAGCCGGTGCTGTGTGCATAGCGGACGGACTGCCAGCCCTCTCTCCGCACACCGCACGGAGGCAGGGAGGAAGCATCCTGCTGTCTCAAGCCCTGCTGTCTCAAGCCCTGCTGCATGAAAGCGCCGTTCCCTGGAGTCATGGATAGGTAAGAGTTGCCTCTGGGCGTGCGAGCGACGTGCCATGACATCGAAGAAATCGAGGAATTGACTGCCTCACACCTTTATTTATGCAAATTCCCTTGATAAGAGCTGCTTTAAAATACAACAGATCTCAAAAGCAAAACAATCTCATTCATATTTCGCGCTGCGACTCTCCCCTAACCTTCTCCACTCGCCTTCTTCCACGCACCCTCTCCCGACAGTGCCTCCGACGCCCGCATGTGCGTCGCGATGACAAGCGCCAGGCAATCAACGCCAAAGGTTTGACAGTCACCGGGCATCTGTCACTAATGGTGGCCTATCCACCCAAGGAGCACGCTGCATGTTTCTGCTGATTCTCTTTGCCGCCATCGCCATCGGCATCTCGTTCATCTGCTCCGTGCTGGAAGCGGCGCTGCTGTCGCTTTCCCCAAGCTATGTGGCAAGCCTGCGTGAGCAACACCCCAAGCGCCATGCGGCGCTGGCCACCCTCAAGGACAACATCGACAAGCCGTTGGCCGCCATCCTGACGCTCAATACCATCGCGCATACGGTCGGTGCGACAGGCGTGGGGGCACAGGTGTCCGTCGTGTTCGGCGAGGCCTGGGTCGGCGTTGCCTCGGCGGTCATGACGCTGCTGATCCTGGTGGCCTCGGAAATCATTCCCAAGACCATCGGTGCCACCTACTGGCGTCAGCTGTCCCCGATGCTGCCCGGCGTGCTCAACATCATGGTCATCTCGCTCAAGCCGCTGATCTGGCTGTCGGAAATGATCACCTCGCGGATCGGCAAGCACTCGCATGACATTGATCTGCGTGGCGAGATCAAGGCGCTCGCACAACTGGGGCTGGAAAAGAAGGCGCTGGAAAATGATGAGCAACGCGTCATCACCAACATCCTCAACCTGCATGAGATGAAGGTGCGTGATGTGCTCACGCCACGTCCTGTCTGCCAGACGGTCAGCCCCGAGATGACCGTGGCCGAGTTCAATGACCAGTTGACGGTCTGGCCCTTCAGCCGCTACCCGGTGATGACCGCCGATGAAAGGACACTGGGCATGATCCACCGCGCCGATGCGCATCAGGCCGAACCCACCACTCCGCTCAAGGACCTGATGCGCCCGATCAGCGAACTGCACGCCGAAGACAACGTCGAACAGGCCTTCGCTCGCATGCAGCGCGAGCGCCAGCACCTGTGTGTCGTCTACGACAATCTCGGCAACTGGCTGGGGGTCATCACGCTGGAAGACGTGATGGAGACGATTCTCGGCGAGGACATCATCGACGAGACGGACAACGTGGCCAATCTGCGTCGCTTCGCCCGCCAGCGCTGGATCAAGCGCATCGGTGCCGCCCCCTCGACACCGGACGACGCCCGAGAGAGCTCTTCACAGAACGACACATCACCTACAGAACACAAGGCATCAACGGAGGACTCCAAGCCCGGCCAGTCGTGACATGGACTGCGCGAGCCCCGCACGCGTCAGGCGTGAAACCACCGCCACGCTGAACGACAGAAGCCCCGTGACAGCCAGACAGGAGACTGGCCATCACGGGGCTTCTGTGTCGAAAGGCATCGTGCATCGTGAGATGACGAGGATTCAGCTGGCCTTCGCCGTCTCCCTGGCCTTTTTCCGGACATACAAATGCACGGAACCGCCTTTGACAGGGCGTTGCCATTTGTCCAGATACTCCAATTGCTGAATCACGCCCCCCAGCTTGCTGGCACCATGATCCGCCGGCGTGAAGCCGGGCATCTTCTTTTTCAGGTAACTTCCCAGCGCTGACAGGGCCGTCCAGCCATCCGTCTGTGGCAGCTCGTTCAGTGCATTGAGGATATGCGACCTCAGCTGTCGCTGTGCCTTGGTCGGCTTGACGAGGGTGACCGTCTCGGCCGGCGGCTTGCTCGGGGGCTTCTTCACGACAGGCGACTTGCTCGAGGGCTTCGCCACGGCGGGCGTATCCGGCTCCCTGCGCAGACACTCGGTATGCAGGAAACTGTCACAGGCGGAAACGAAGGGTTGAGGGGTCTTGGCTTCTCCGAAGCCATGCACGCGCATGCCGCTTTCCCTCAGACGTGTCGCCAGGCGCGTGAAATCACTGTCCGAGGACACCAGACAGAATCCCTCCACATTGCCCGCATACAACAGATCCATGGCATCGATGATCAAGGCGGAATCCGTCGCGTTCTTGCCCTGGGTATAACGGAACTGCTGGATAGGCTGAATGCCATGGTGCAGAAGTGGCTCCTTCCAGGGCGTCAGATTGGAGGTGGTCCAGTCCCCATAGGCGCGCTTGATACTGGCGATTCCCAGTTTCGCGATCTCCGCCAGCAATTCCTCACAGACGGCTGCCTGGGCATTGTCTGCATCAATCAGTACCGCAAATCGATCTTTTCCCGTTGGTGACATGTCTCGCTCCATGATCTACGTCACAGGAGTCTCAAGGTCGCTCCTTGGGTCAATATGTCATGAATCCTGCAAGACAATCACTCGGTAAATCGTCGTTTACTCACGTACGCTGAGCTTCCTCTGCGTCAAACCCCGCGATCAAGGCATCCATCAGCATTCTCACCCGGCGCGGCAGAATCGACGTCTCCGGGCGGACGAGGAAGATGCTGGTATCGGCACCGTCACCGCGAATGTCTTCCAGCAGCGGGATCAAGCGCCCAGAGGCCAGGTCATCGGCGATCAGATAGTACGGCAGACAGGCAACGCCACGCCCTCCCAGACAGGCGGCGTGCAGGGTTTCCAGGGAGTTGGAGAGGAAGCCGCAGCGCATCTCGGGCAGTGACGTGAGTCCCCAGGCGTTGAAGCCACCGGGGAGATTCAGGATCAGGCTGACATGCTCCGCCAGATCCGGCACTGAGCGCGGCGTGCCATGTCTTGCCAGATACTCCGGCGATGCACAGATGACACGCTGATTGGTGGCCAACCGCCTGGCGATCAGGCCGGGCTCGGGCTTTGCGGTGCTGCGGATGGCCAGATCCATCCCCTCATGCACCAGGTCGACCACGGCATCCGTCAGGGTCAGGTCCACGATGACCTCGGGATAGCGCTCCATGAAGCGCATCAGCAACGGCATTACCTGCAATTTCCCCAGTGCGTTGGAACACGAGAGACGAATGCGCCCCTTGAGTGCACCACTGCCCTCGGCGATCTCCTGCTCTACATTGCGCAGCCGCTCCTGCAGCTCACGTGTCTCCGAGGCATAGAGCTGACCCGCTTCACTCAGGCGCATCCGCCGTGTGGAGCGAATCAATAACTGCGCGCCCAGGCGCTGCTCGAGATGCGCGATGCGCTTGCTGATCGCCGAGTGGGTAATACCGAGCTGTCGCGCGGCTCCCGTAAAGGTGCCGGCATCGACCACGGCATGAAAGATATCGAGATCCGTATACGTTTTCATATGTTCCATTGGCTCACGGATGCTGTGCTCACACACCGGATTATCACCAGACACTGCCCATGTCACCATGGCATCTGTTCCTTACATGCCATATTCAGTGCCCAGAGACATCGCCACCATGATAGATCAGCCGACCGCTTCCACCCTGTTCACGCCCTTCACGCTGCCTTGCGGGCGAGTGCTCGCCAATCGCCTCATCAAGGCCGCGATGTCGGATTCTCTCGGTGATGGCACGGGACATCCGAGTGACACCCAGATTCGCCTCTATGAGCGCTGGGCGGAAGGCGGCGTGGCGGCGGCGCTGGTCGGGGAAGTACAACCGGAGCACCACCATGCCGAGAAGCCCGGCAATCTGGTCCTCAATGCGCAGTCCGACCTCGCGGCCTTCACGCAACTGGCGCAGCGCGGCCAGCAGCACGGAGCCGAGCTCTGGCTGCAGCTCGGCCATGCCGGCGCAATGGCCTACCCACCGACCAGTACGCCACATGGCCCCAGCGCGCTGGATATCCCCGGGCTACATTGCGAGGCCATGAGTCTGGAGGCCATCAAGGCCTTGCCTGCCGCCATGGCAACCACGGCGCGCCTGGCTCGTGACGCCGGGTTTGGCGGGGTTCAGGTACATGCCGCGCATGGCTTTCTGCTCAGCCAGTTTCTGTCTCCCCTCTTCAATCAGCGCACGGATGACTACGGCGGTAGCCTCGACAACCGCATGCGGCTGATGCGTGAGGTGATCATTGCCGTGCGTGAGGCCGTTGGCCACGACTACCCGGTGGTGGTGAAACTCAACTCGAGTGATCAACTTGAGGGCGGTTTCGAGGAGGCCGAAGCGCTACAGGTGATAGCAGCGCTCGATGAGCTGCCCATCGATCTGATCGATATCAGTGGCGGCACCTACTTCCCCGGCGCCAGCTCCGCGTCGGACGCCAGTGCCAGCGGCCCCTACTTCGTCGAGTTCGCCAGGCGCGCACGCGCGGTGACGACCCTGCCGCTGATGGCGACCGGCGGCTTCAAGACTCTGGCGCAGGCCGAAGACGCCGTGGCACAGGGCGCCGTCGATCTCGTCGGCCTGGCCCGCCCACTGGCGCTGCACCCGTCACTGCCCACGCTATGGCGAGCGGGAGAATGCCCTGCGCCAGAATTCCCGCGTTTCAGCGCGCCGCCGGAAGGTGGGGTGACCGCCTGGTATACGCTGCGCCTGACCCAGCTGGGCGAGGACCGTGAGCAGGAATCACTGGGCGAACTGGAGACGGTGCTGGCCGACTATGAAGCCCGCGACGCCGCACGCGCCGAGACCTGGAACGCGCACTTCGCCGACTGTCTCCGCGACTGAGCCGCTTCTCGAAGTGGCCAGATACACGAACGCCGCAGCGCTGATGCTGCGGCGTTCATGTGACCAGCGCCTCAGACAGGGGCTCCCTTCAGAGGCGGCAATGAGGCTTCTTCAAGCGGCGCAATACACACCGACTGAAGGAGCCTCACTGCCACCGCTACCCCCTTGTTGCTTGCCATTGCGCTGGTAGCTGCCCTTGCCCTTGCGCGCCTTCACGACACGCTGCTTGAACATCGGGGTACGCAGCACTGCCTTGAGGGCGTTGTCCTGCACCTTGCGCTTGTGAGTCATGGTGTCTTCTCCTGTGGCCTCTCTGTCACCGGCCCAGTATACGCCCTTTCGCCATGCAGAGTGATCAACCTCCGCTTCCCCCTCGTCGCTGGTCTGGTGAGTGAATAGCCCCGCAGATCCTCTAGAAAATCCTCCAGCGAGGATCATTCGATAATCTGGCACCCTTTTCCCTTCTGATTTCTGTTCTTTCTCCATTCTCACGCCACACACTACTCCGACACTACGTTCACATCCTTCTCACACCCTTATTTACTCCACACCTCAAAATCACGAGCGCCAGCCTGCTTGACAAAGAGGATATTTTAGCCCACCACCCGCTTGACAAATTACGCATTGAAGAGACAGAAAATCATCCACCTTCCAAGCGGCATTGCAACACGGAAATCTTCTTTTTTCTACACAGAAAAACACGCCAGACAACGCCATAGAAATCCACCACGACATAAAAAAGATGCTGAAAATCAACAATTTACCAAATAACTACACCAACCATGAGCCGATAAACCACATCCTTCATCCTGGCCATTCTGGAGAAAGACACAATCCACAAGGATCTTGCCACTAAAGCCTAAACACTCTCATGATCGTGTACACTTCATGCACTCAGAATCAATACCTCACATTTGAGATGACGCATCATTTCTGCGAGGATGCCTCACGTTCCGCGAGCCGTAGATGGCTCTCAAGGCAATAAAAAATACGCCTTCCGTGCTCAGGCTCAGCGAAATGACAGGTGGCCAGTCAACTGGATTCCTTACCTTTCCAGGCCACCCAAGCGCTGGAAAATGCTCATTATTATCGCGATCCACTACAGAGGAAAAAGCACCTGGTCAACACGACATCCCGCAACGCGGGGTTCACGGAACACGACGTCTCATTACAGTCTCAACAGGAAATACCCATGACAAAACGCATTGCGATCATTGGCGCAGGGCCGAGTGGCCTGGCACAGCTGCGCGCCTTTCAATCTGCCGCTGACAAGGGTATCGACATTCCCGAGATAGTCTGTTTTGAAAAGCAGAGCGACTGGGGCGGCCTGTGGAACTACAGCTGGCGCACCGGTCTCGATCAAAATGGTGAACCCGTCCACGGCAGCATGTACCGCTACCTGTGGTCCAACGGCCCCAAGGAATGTCTGGAGTTCGCGGATTATTCCTTCGAGGAGCACTTCGGCCACCCCATCGCCTCATACCCGCCTCGCGCAGTCATCTTCGATTACCTCAAGGGTCGGGTCGAAAAGGCGGGCGTGCGCAAGTTCATTCGCTTCAATTGCCCGGTGCGCCATGTCAGCTTTGACGACACCCGCCAGCAGTTCACCGTCAGCGTCCATGACCAGCAGTCGGACACGGTCGTTCAGGAGCAGTTTGACCACGTCATCGTCGCTTCCGGTCACTTCTCGACCCCCAACGTGCCTGAGTTCCCGGGGTTCTCGGAGTTCAATGGCCGTATTCTGCATGCACATGACTTCCGCGATGCGCTGGAGTTCAAGGGCAAGGATCTGCTGCTGATCGGCAGCAGCTACTCTGCCGAAGATATCGGTTCACAGTGCTACAAGTATGGCGCTCGCAGCATCACCACCAGCTATCGCACCGCCCCGATGGGCTTTGCCTGGCCGGAGAACTGGGAAGAGAAGCCGCTGTTGCAGAAAGTGGACCGCGACACCGCCTATTTCCGCGATGGCACCCACAAGAAGATCGATGCCATCATCCTGTGCACCGGCTACCTCCATCACTTCCCGTTCCTCGATGAACCGCTGCGCCTCAAGACAGCCAACCGCATGTGGCCGCTCGGTCTCTACAAGGGCGCTGCCTGGGAAGCCAATCCGCGCCTGTTCTATCTCGGCATGCAGGATCAGTGGTACACCTTCAACATGTTCGATGCCCAGGCATGGTGGGTGCGTGACGTGATTCTCGGTGAGATCGCGCTGCCCAGCCGCGAGGCCATGCAGGCAGACAGTCAGGCATGGCGTGACCGGGAAGAGACGTTGGACAGCGATGAATCGATGATCCGCTTCCAGGGCGATTACGTGAAGTCACTGATTTCCAAGACGGATTATCCGAGCTTCGATATCGACGGCGTCAATCGCACCTTCCTCGAGTGGGAGCACCACAAGCACGAGAACATCATGACCTTCCGTGACTACTCCTACCGCTCGCTGATGACCGGCACCATGGCCCCGCGCCATCACACGCCCTGGCTCGACGCGATAGATGATTCGCTGGAAGCCTTCCTGGCACAGCCCGACAAGAGCGCTGGACAAGCAGGCGGCGAGACAGCCACCGAACGCTCCCTCGCGACTGACAAGGTCTGAGTGACGGACAGGATCTGATTGACTGACGGCCTTGTGTCACCTGACATGTGACGTCGGGCCCACAGAATGCACAACGCCGCGAAGCATGGCTTCGCGGCGTTGTGCATTCTGTGGTTGCGGAGCAAGAAGGCCCCGATGGATCAGAGGGTCTTCTTGCTGCGGAATGACACTTTCTCATGGCGCAGGATATTGACGCTCAACGAGATGCAGACGCCAGCCGCGATCAACAGACTGACCGCCACCATCCCTGAATTGCTGAAGAAGAACGCATAGTTGGCAGCATGTACCGCAGTATCGACAGTTTCCATGACAAGACTCCTGGAGAAGAAAGAAAACGAATCGGCCCGTTCGCTCCGTCACTGGCTGGCAGCCAGACTTCAGGACAGATGGCAACGAACCCTGCAACAAACGAGCCAATCCTCATGCGGGTAATCGTCAGAACCGACTCAGCTGATATCGGGACGCTTGTCCATCGGTGCTGCCACTACCCCACCGGAACGTGCCGGAACGCTGGAAGATGACTCGGTTGCCATGCTCTCCGGGTAGGCCTTGGCCGGCACTTCGAACAGGTCCAGCCCGAGCACTTCGACATGCGGCGGCACGCGCAGCAGGTTGAACTTCTTGAGCAGATAGGCAACGCCCCAACCCGGCACGAAGCCCGTCACTGCCATCACCACCGCGCCTGTCAGCTGCCCGGTGAAGGAGACATCCGGCACGCCTTCGCCGACATTCGGGAAGCCCGCGGCGAAGACACCCACCAGTACCACACCGTAGAAACCGCAGAAGCCATGTACCGCGAAGGCGCCGACGGAGTCGTCCAGGCCACGCTTCTCGAGCAGCGCGCCGATCTTCGGCATCAAGGCGCCACCGGTGACGGCCAGTACGAAGGCCAGGCCCGGGTTGTAGAGATCCAGCCCCGCCGCGACGGTGATGATGCCGCCCAGTGCACCGGACATGGTCCAGAACGGGTCACGCGAGGACAGGTAGGCGCCGATCACGCCGCCACCGAAGCCCATCAGGGTATTGAAGGCGAAGGCCGAAAGGTTGGTGCGATTGCCATAGATGGTGGTCCAGCCGATGTCACCGGTGTTGAAGATGATGCATCCGCCGAGGAAGCCGAAGAAACCGACGATGATCAGCATCAGCCCGATCAAGGTCATCGGCATGTTGTGGGGCGCGATCACCTGCGGCTTGCCATCGTCACTGTACTTGCCGATACGCGCGCCCAGATTGAGCAGCACGCCCAGCGCGAAGAAGCCGGCCACGGCATGCACCACGCCCGCCGCGCCGACATCGTGGTAGCCCAGCTTGTGCAGCATCCAGCCATCCGGATGCCAGCCCCAGGCACCCGCCAGGATCCAGACACCCGCACCGAGAATCACCGCCAGTAACAGGAAGGCGCCCAGGCGGATGCGTTCGATCACCGCCCCCGAGAGAATCGAGCCCGTGGTCGCACCGAACAGGGCAAAGGCCGCGAAGAAGATACCGGTGCCCATGTCATCGGCGTCCGGGCGCATGCTCGCGCTCCACGGCAGTGCCGCGGAAGCCTCGATGGGAATCAGCCCGTTGGGGAAGGCGTTGTAGATCCACCAGCCCACGAAGTAGAAGGCGGGGATGATCGAGGCCAGCGTCAGCACGTTCTTCATGCCGGACGCCAGGGCATTCTTGGAACGGGAGGCACCGATCTCATAGGCCAGAAAGCCTGCGTGGATCAGGAACATGATGGCGGTACACCACCAGTAGAACACCTCGATGTTCATCGCCTGGTGCATATCCAATATGCTTTGCAACGTCTTTTCATCCATCGTCTTTTCTCCTTTTCCGGGCCGGGTCTGCCACCGCATGCCTGCCGGTGGAAACCCTGTCTGCCCGAAGGTTGTTGTTGTTTTTCAAGGGGGACCTGCTGGATAAAGCAAGCGACATGCCAGATGACCCCTGATGGGCACCTTCAGCAATACGTTGTTTTCATTGATATCTTCTCGAAATCGTGGACACCTCTTCACATATGAAGCCCGGAAATCACCACCTGGCAAGAGGGTGTTCGTTATTGAGGCAGGCAGGCGGCGTCCTGCACCGTGATATGACGTGAGTCGTACTGCATATACGGATCGTCACCGGCCAGCCTCACGCGCGAGGTCTCGGTCATGCGTCATGCATCACTCAGCTGCGCACCTTGAGACGCTCAGGATCATGGAAAGGCAATGTCACCACCTCGGCGACGAGACGCTTCTGGTGACCATCCAGCTGACCGATCTCAAGCTGCGTTCCGGGGCTTGAGAAATCCGGGGCGAGACGACACATGGCGATGGACTGGTTGAGCAAGGGAGAGCGGGTCGCGCTGGTGATCACCCCGACCGGATAGCGCCCGTGATAGACGAGGTCGCCGTGGCTGACCAGCTCGCTGCTGTCCACCCTCAGGCCCATGATCCGATGGCGGGATTCCGGCGTCTCGCGCTGCATGGCCGCACGCCCGATGAAATCATCCTCCTTGCTCTTCATCGGCACGGTGAAGCCGATGCCCGCCTCGTAGGGAGACGTCTGCGGGCAGAATTCATGGCCAGCGAAGATCAGCCCCGCCTCTATCCTCAGCATGTCGAGGGCATCCAGCCCCAGCGGCGCGATGCCATGCGGCTCACCGGCCGCCCAGATCGCCTCCCACACGGCCGGGGCGTCATGCGGATGACACCAGACTTCATAGCCGAGCTCACCGGTATAGCCGGTCCGCGACACCATCAGCGGGATGCCATTCGGGCCCGCCAGACGACCGACCATGAAGCGGAACCAGCCCAGCGTTTCCACCTCCGGCTGGGTACGCGCATTCCAGATCAACGGCGCCAGCACCTCGCGGCTCTTCGGCCCCTGCAGCGCGATGTTGTGCAGCTGATGGGTGGAGTCGCGCACCGTGACGCGATAGCCCTGCTGCTCTGCGAGATCCCGCAGCCACTGGCCACTGGCCGGATCACCACAGATCCAGCGGAAGGTCTGCTCGCCCATGCGGAACAGGGTGCCGTCATCGAGCATGCCGCCGGTTTCCTGACACATGGCGGAATACACCACTTCTCCGATGGAGAGTCGGCGCACGTTGCGGGTCAGCGCATATTGCAACAGGCGTTCGGCGTCCGGTCCGGCGACCTCGAACTTGCGCAATGCGGAGAGATCCATCACCGCGACCCGTTCGCGACAGGCGAGATACTCCGCCTTGGCCCCCCACCCCTCGTAATGGGTGGCCAGCCAGTAGCCGTGGTAATCGATGTACTGCTTGGTCAAGGCGGAGGTGCAGGGATGGAAGGCGGTGGGCAATGTCATGCGCGGCAATTCCTCGGGCCGGTTGCGATAGGCGATACCGCGGGGGAAGTCATGTTCAGCGGCGTAGATACGCACATGGATATCGGTCGGCACCCAGCCGTTGGCGGCGTCGATGTCGTCCGGACAGGCGGATGAGGCACAGATGAGGTCACGGTCGGCGCGCAGCAGCACATAGTCGCCGGGTCGTGACCAGGGCTCATCCACCGCCAGGGTGCCGCAGGGCTGTACCCAGGTATTGAAGAAGAAGTTGATGGCCGGCCAGCTGGCACGCTGTCGGATGCCGTGAGACGCCGACAGGGCATTGTTGAAGTTGACCGTGCAGCTGTCGTGACCGAAGTAGCCGTGGTGTTCGTAATACTGCGGCGAGCAGGCAAGCATGAAGCTGTCATGACGTCCGACCGTGTCCTGGATCACCTCGAGCATCGGATGCAGGTGCTGATCAAAGAACACCGAATACAGTCCCGGATTGGGCATGCAATGCCCGGACAGGCTGCGCGTGGCGCCGGCATCCAGCCCCAGCTCCTCGCCCCGTGCCCAGGCAGTGGCGTCGAAGGCCACGAAGTCGGAGCACTGACGCCCCGCCACATCGATGATCTGGATCCACTCGCCCTGCTTGACCTCATAGACCTCGACCGTCCCCGCCGCGACTCTCGTCTCTTGGCGGATCGGCGCCAGCGGCACCGGCAGATGTTCCAGCCCCACAAGCCCGGTGCAGAAATGGGACACCTCAAGCTCGGTGGCCAGCCGCTCTCCTTCGATCGTCATGTCACTGCCGGGGGCCAGCAGAATCAGGCGTGCGGCAGGCGCTTCCAGCGGCCAGCGAATCTCGGCCGGCAATCCGGCCGCTGACAGGCGCTGCCAGTACGCTGGCGGGCAATGCGCGACTCCCAGCGCCTCCAGGCGTGCCTGAGTGTGCGGACTCCTATTGCCAGACATCTCCTGTGCCTCGCTGGCCTGAGGCTGACTGGCGAAGGCGTGATCTCCCTGGCTGACAACGCTCGCGAAGTGCGCAAGCGACGCCTCGATTGTCGTGCCTGCCCCCTTCACCGCTTCGCGGGGGCTTTCCCCGCTCTGCTGTGCCGCATCGGCGGCTTCATCACCCCTAGCCTTCAGTGCCAGCCACTCACAGGACTGCGCACCGTCAACGGATGACACCTGCACGCTATCGCCGGGCGACAGATCAAGTGCCAACACCTCCAGGCCGGCGATTCGGTAACGATACGGCTGGCTCGGCGTGGCAGCGGGTATCTCGACTGCAAGTCCCATCCTGGTGATACCTCTTGTTGTCATGGCAGGCGAGCCAGTCGAAGGAAGTGCTCGAAGGGCAAGCCTGGATCAGATGTGCCTGGATGGTGCATGACCCCTTGCGCCGCGCACCACGTTCTTCATGGTTAATTAAATTTACTCTCAGTAGATGCGACGACAATCCATCAAGAGAGGTACCCATGAAGGAGTAATCCATTCGCTGGCATGAAGCTTGCTGGTGTGACACTCGAATCATGGCGCGCCGCAGGGGCGGCGAAACGACAGAGGAACTCGCATGGCACTCAGTCTCGGCGCATCGAAGACAGGCAAGGCGCCTGCATCGCAAGGGATAGCACATCGCCTTGATGTCCAGCGCGCACGAGGCTGTCCCGCCGATGCCGAGACTCCCGTTCGCCCTGCTGCCATCCCGCCGCCTGATCTGCGTGACAGACACCCCCTCGATGCCATCACCTTGCGCATCGCTACCTGCGCTGACCTCGAGGAGGCGTTGCCATCCGTGCTGAGAGAGCTGCTGGACATGCTGAACGGCTGTCCTGAAAGCGGCACGGCGCTCTCCGCGACTGGCGAACTCTGTGTCGTGCATCGCGCACCCGGTCAGGCGACCCATGCGGTGATTTCCCCTGTCGGTCTCGCTCTGTCAGCCGCTGCGCGTGAGAGATTGCAGGAGGTCGTCTGGGATATCAGTCGCGATCCCGGCGCCCGACAGCAGGTGTCTGACATGGACGGCACGCCAGGTGGCGTGCTGATCGCCCTCACGGACGCCACTGATAGAGGGGAGACGGGCAGAGGGGAAACAGGCAAAGGGGCGACGGGCGATGACTGGTTGTGGCTTGGAGAGCCGACAGCCGCAGTCATCGAATCAGGGCTGGCGAACGTCGTCATCAATACCCTGAGCCGTGGCCTGGCGTTGCATCACCAGCAACAGGCGCGTCATGCCGAAGACACGAAATCAGCGGTGGCGCAGGCCCTGAAGAACGAACGCCGACAACTGGCGGCGGAGCTGCACGACACCCTCGCCCAGGAATTGAGTTATCTGCAGATGCAGAGCGCACGCCTGACACGTGCCGCCCGTCATGCGCCACAGGAGGTGCAGGCACTGGCTGAGGAGGTGCATACCCAGGCCCGCCGCGCCTTCCGCCAGACCCGTGAACTGATCAATGGCGCGCACGCCACCTGGGGAGACGCGCCGCTTGCCTGTGTGCTGGAGGCCTTGATCGAGGAATTCGAGACCCGTTCCAGCATGGTGTTCGAGCTCGACAATCGCATCCAGTCACTGCACCTCCCCGATGCCCTGTCCCTGCAGGTGATGTTCATCGTGCGCGAAGCGATGACCAACAGCGTGCGTCATGCCAGGGCCACCCACCTGCGCCTGCAACTGCTCTATCAGTCTTCAGGACCGCAGCCGGCGGCGCGGGTGTTGCTGACCATCGAGGACAACGGCTGCGGGTTCGATCCCGCCGAGATCCCCGCCGCGCATTTCGGACTGGGCATCATGCAGGATCGCGCACGCCACCTCGGGGCCGAGTTCGCCATCACCCAGCCTCGCCAGGGCGGTACCCGCGTGACACTGAGCTGGGAGCGCCGCGACACATGACCGCGACACGACAGACACCCTCGACGCACCCGACACGTCATACACTCCCGACAAGAGTGGTACTCGTCGACGACCATCCGCTGTTTCGGCGCGGGCTTGCCGAGCTCTTGAGTGAAGGTGGCCTGTTCGAGGTCGTGGCCGACTTCGATGATGGTGCGCATCTGCTCGAGCGCCTCCCCATCCTCGCCCCCGAGCTGGTGATCGTCGACTGGCAGATGCCGCAGCTTGATGGCCTGACCCTGATGCGCCATCTCAAGCAGCGTGATGCCGCTCTCAAGGTCGTACTGCTGACCGCCTCCGACGACAGCCGTCACCTGCTGGATGCCATCCAGCAAGGGGCGGATGGCTACCTGATGAAGGACACCGCCCCCGAACGCATTCTCGAGCGCCTGCAGGCCGTCATCGACGGCAAGCTGGGGTTGGAGGAAGAGACCTTGCTGCTGCTGGCCAGGCGCCTGCAGCAGGACCACCGCCAGCGCTCGGCACGCGAACATGCATCGCCGGAGGGTGGCGTTCCCACGCCGGGTCCGGGCGCGCCGCTGATCGAGGCGAAAGACGCTGCCCTGGCTGACGGCATGGCTGAGGCCGAGACGGCGGACTGGCATCGCGGCCTGACCGAGCGTGAGCGCGATACCCTCAAATGGATCGGGCGCGGCCTCAGCAACAAGCTGATCGCGCGCGAGCTGGGCATCAGTGACAGCACGGTGAAGGTCTACGTCAAGAATCTGCTGCGCAAGCTGGATCTGCATTCGCGACTGGAGCTGGCCGCCTGGGTCTACGCCCACCCGCTGACGCCAGCGAGAGATGCCACCCGAGCGCCCGCCGAGGACGCGACAAGCGCCAAAGAGGCCATGACACGGGCCGAAAAGGAGAGCCTGAGATGATGCGCTTTCTCGAACAGTTCGCCTCCGCCTCGACTGCCTCGCCCTTCAGCGCACAGGCGATTCTCGACAGCCTGAGTGATGCCGTGGTCGTGGTGGATGCTGACAGCACGCTGCTCTATGCCTCGCGTGGCTGGCAGGCCCTGAGCGGACACCTGCCGGAAAGTCAGCGGGACATCACAAAAGCCATCTCCCGAGGGCAGACCACGGAGCTGGTCGCGCCCCCTCAACGCCTGCGGGAAGCACTGCACCCCGCAGATCACGCCCGCTGGGACGTGCTCGCCCGCCACGTGTCACGCCGTGAGCGGCCTGACTGCTGGCGATTGCGCATCCTCGGGCCGGACCACCACTATCGCTGGTGTGAAGTCCGTAGCCAGTCGCTCTCGCTGGCCTCGCCCTGGCCCGCCACGCTCACACTGCATGACATCAGCGAGCGCGTGCAGCAGGAGCAGATCGACGCCGCCAACCTGCGCAGCCTGACGCGCCTGATCAAGGGCCTGCCCGCGATGGTCTATCGCGCGCGCAACAACCGCCACTGGTCGATGGAGTACATCAGTGACGGCTGCCTGGCCATCACCGGACTCAGCCCGCGCGACCTGCTCGATCATCCCTCCCTCACCTACGGCGACATGATCCACCCCGAGGATGCCGACCGCGTGTGGGACCAGGTACAGGCCGCCCTTCAGGCACACACGCCCTTCACCCTTGCCTACCGCATTCGTCACCGCGATGGCGACGTGCGCCGGGTACAGGAAAAGGGCCATGGCATCTATTCACCTGACGGCACGCCACTGGCCGTGGAAGGCATCATCTTCGCCGTCGACACCTCGGACCTGGCAGGGGATTCTGCATGATCCGGTGGGTATGGCACCGGCATCGCATACTCCTTTATGGCTACCCTTTCCGAGCAATGTGCAGCCAGGTCACATCTCGCTAGCCTGTTTCGTTGTCAGTGTTTCTCGACGTCATCACGTCACGAAACCTCAGGTAACGCATCAAGACACAACAAGAACAGGATGGTATCCATGACCCAACGTATCGCGATCATCGGCGCAGGCCCCAGTGGACTGGCTCAATTGCGCGCCTTTCAATCCGCAGCCGACAAGGGCATCGAGATCCCCGAGATTGTCTGTTACGAGAAGCAGGATGACTGGGGTGGTCTGTGGAATTACAGCTGGCGCACCGGCCTGGATGCCCACGGTGAGCCGGTCCACGGCAGCATGTATCGCTACCTGTGGTCGAATGGTCCCAAGGAGTGTCTCGAGTTCGCCGACTACTCCTTTGAAGAACATTTCGGGCGCCCTATCGCCTCCTACCCGCCGCGCGCCGTGCTGTTCGACTACATCAAGGGGCGTGTCGAGAAGGCTGGCGTGCGCAAGTACATTCGCTTCGGCTGTCCGGTCCGTCAGGTCACCTTCGATGAGACTACCCAGCAATTCACGGTCAGCGTGCATGATCAGGCGCTCGATCTGGTGACCAGCGAAGAATTCGATCACGTCATCGTGGCTTCCGGGCATTTCTCGACTCCGAACGTGCCGGAATTCCCCGGTTTCGCGACCTTCAATGGCCGCATTCTGCATGCGCATGATTTCCGCGATGCACTGGAATTCAAGGGCAAGGATCTGCTGTTGCTCGGCAGCAGCTATTCCGCGGAGGACATCGGCTCGCAGTGCTACAAATACGGTGCGCGCAGCATCACCACCAGCTACCGCACCGCCCCGATGGGCTTCAAATGGCCGGACAACTGGGAAGAGAAGCCGCTGCTGGTGAAGGTCGATCGCGATACCGCCTATTTCAGTGACGGCAGCCACAAGCGAGTCGATGCCATCATCCTGTGCACCGGCTATCTGCATCACTTCCCGTTCCTCGAGGAGTCGCTGCGCCTCAAGACTGCCAACCGCATGTGGCCGCTGGGGCTCTACAAGGGCGTAGTGTGGGAAGAGAATCCGCGCCTGTTCTATCTCGGCATGCAGGACCAGTGGTACACCTTCAACATGTTCGATGCCCAGGCCTGGTGGGTGCGCGATGCGATTCTCGGCACCCAGACACTGCCGGCGAAAGCGGCGATGCAAGCCGATAGCCAGGCATGGCGCGAGCGTGAGGAAACGCTGGATAGCGACGAGGCGATGATCGTCTTCCAGGGTGACTACGTGAAATCGCTGATCAGCGAGACCGACTACCCGAGCTTCGATATCGATGGCGTGAATCGTACCTTCCTCGAGTGGGAGCATCACAAGCACGAGAACATCATGACCTTCCGCGATCACGGCTATCGCTCCTTGATGACCGGCACCCTGGCGCCCAGACATCACACGCCGTGGCTTGAGGCGATGGATGACTCGCTGGAAGCCTATCTGGCCCAGCCGGCCGAGGCGCCATCCGACGAGGAGTCAGCTGCTCAGGCGACGACCACGCCGCTGGCCTCCTGACGCTTTCTGGTCACCTGACGCTCTTGTGAGAAGGAGCTGCACCTACGACTCGCCAGGCACCAGGCGGAGGGGCTCCCTCCGCCTTTTCATGGCCAGAAACATCAACAAAAACTCATATAGACTCGCATTCATGCAACGCATGTCTTTCGCTGGCGATTGAACGCCTCATTTTCCCGACACCTCACAAGGACGCCCGATCACCATGCGCATCACGCTCTATTTCCTGATCTCGACCCTGTGCGAAATCGGCTGGGCCACGGGCCTGAAGGTCGCCGACACTCCCCTGGAATGGGCGCTGACGGTGCTGCTGGTCATCATCAGCCTGAGTCTGGTCACCCAGATCGCCAGGACACTGCCCGCCAGCACCACCTACGCCATCTTCGTCGGCCTGGGCACGCTGGGGACGGTGGTGACTGATCTGCTGTTCTTCGAGCTCGAGTTCCAGTGGTCCACGCTGGGCTTCGTGGTGCTGATGCTGATCGGCATCATCGTGCTCAAGACGGCCCCCGGCGCGCCCGGCCGCAAGCGGACTCACGCAAGTGCCACACCACAGGCCACCGTCAGTGAATGAGCAGGAGGGATGACATGGATTGGGTCTATCTGATCGCCGCCGGCTGCTGTGAAGTCGTCGGCGTCACCGGTTTCAATCAATACGCCAACCACCGCCGCCGACGGGGTGTGCTGCTGGTCGCGCTGGGCTTCAGCGCCTCCTTGAGCCTGCTGTATCTGGCCATGGACACCATCAGCCTGGGCATCGCCTATGCCGTATTCTCCGGCATCGGCACCGTGGTCAGCGCCATCATCGGGGTGCTGTTCTGGCGAGAGCATTTCTCGTTTCGCCGCATGGCCTGCATCGGCCTCATCGTGCTGTCGATCGTCGGCCTCAACCTGACAGGCGGACATTGATCATTGCCATTCGTGCAATGGCCAATTGCCGTCAGGTGCCTTTTTCTGTCTTTGGCAGTGCACTAGCCTCTCGGGCAACATTCGTGATCATGCCATTCAGGAGTCTTGCCATGAGCCTGTCCTTCTACGCCGTCAGTCACGAGCGCGGCTTCTCTCCCACGCCCCTGCCCATCTGGACGGACAACGGTGACGTGTCTGACCTCTTCGAGCCCAAGGCGACACCCGAGGTGGTCCGTCAGGAGGTCGAGGGTGTCCCGGGCGCCTTCCAGCTGCTCAATGTGCTGACGCCTGCCGAGGCCGACAACTTCGTCGCCACTCTGGAGGAAATGGGCTTCGAGGAGGATGCGCCCGTCTCCCTGCCGCGTTCGGTCCGCCACAACCACAACGTCAACTGGGTCGTCAGTGACGCCATCGATCAGGTCATCTGGGCGCGCTCGGCGCCGCTGGTGACCGAGCAGATCCAGGGCGAGGGCGCAAAAGGCATCAATGCGCGCTTTCGTGTCTATCGCTACGAGGCCGGTGACTTCTTCAAGCCGCATACCGATGGTGCCTGGCCGGGCAGTCGCGTCATCAATGGCGAGATCGTCCAGGACGCCTATCCGGGCCGGATGAGCCAGTACACCTTCCTCATCTTCCTGAGCGATGGCTATACCGGCGGGCGCACCGAGTTTCTGGTCAGCCGTCGCGACCCCGAAAGGCCTGCCCAGTCACGGGACGACATCCAGACAGTCTCGATCGCAACGCCCAAGGGCGGCGTGCTGTGCTTCCCGCATGGCTCGCACCCGCAGCACTGCGTGCACGCAGGCGAGCCGATCCGCGATGGTGCCAAGTACATCATCCGCAGCGATATTCTCTACTGATGACCACCTGCCGAGAACCTGCTAGCGACCGGCCAGCCGCTCGCGGCGGGCGAGCAGGAAGTCGACCCAGGCACGCACGCGCGGGTTGTGCTGATTCTCGCGCGCGAAGACGACATGGATGCCAGTGTCGAAATCCGACGACGTGACCTGATGGTCCTCCAGCACCGCCACGAGGCGTCCTTGGTCCAGTTCTTCACGGATGGCCCAGAGCGGTTGCACCACGACACCAGCTCCCTCGAGGGCTGCCTGGGTCAGAATGTCGGCGTTGTTGGTGCGCAACGCGCGTGCTCGCGCCGAGATGCGGTGCTCCCGCTCACCCTGCACCAGCCGCCAGTGATGATTGGCGGTGGTATAGCTGAAGGTCAGCAGGCGGTGCCGCTCCAGGTCCTCAGGCTGACGAATGGGCGGCTGGGCACTGAGATAGGACGGCGCCGCGGCCAGCACGAAACGCTGGTCACTGATGTGCCGTGCGATCAGACTCGAGTCTTCCAGATGGCCGATGCGGATGGCGACATCGAACTGCTCCTCGATCAGATCCACGCGCTGATCACTGCTGACGATATCCAGCGCCACCTCGGGGTAGCACCGCATGAATTCACTCACCAGCGGCGCAAGATAGAGGCGCGAATATCGCCACGGCACCGAGATGCGCAGCGGCCCTGCGACTCGCTCACTCAGCGTCTCGAGCTCATCCGTCAATTGAGCCACCTCGCCCAGGATGGCACGGAAACGGATCACGGCTCGCTCCCCGGCAGGCGAAAGCCGCACATGGCGCGTGGTGCGCACCAGCAACGGCTCGCCCAGCTGTCGCTCCAGATGATTGACGTGACGCGTCGCCGTGGAACTGGCGATCTCCAGCTCACGCGCAGCCGCATTGAAGCTCTGATGCTCCGCCACCTTGAGGAAGGTGCGCAGTCGTTGGGTCAGTTCGTTCATGGCTCTCCACAGTGAATCCGCCTTTCACGTCGACACCGGACCTTGCGCCCGATGGCATTCGCCGATGCCGAGCATAACACCCTCGCCATCCGGGCTTCGCAGCGGCCACTTTCACTTGAGGCGGCTTTGCATATTAGCGGTTGCCTAACGCTTGTCTGCCACGGATACTGTATATAAATACAGCCATGACAGGAGAGCTTTCCATGACCGCATCTGCCCCCCTTGCCACTCACGAGACGTTGGCTCGCCCTCATCCCGCTCCTGCGCCATGTGAGCTGCCATACCCCCACATCACGGGGCGTGCGGGAATTTCCGGCTTTCCGTCACCGGCCGAGGATTACGCTGGCCGGACATTGGATCTCAATGAGCGGCTGATCAAGCGTCCGGCAGCGACCTTCTTCATGACGGTGGCAGGTGACAGCATGGAAGGCTTCGGCATCTACGAGAATGACACCCTGGTTGTGGATCGCTCCATCGACGCCCGCCCCGGACATATCGTGGTGGCGCTGGTCGAGGGCGAGGTGGTGGTCAAGCGCTACGAACTGATCGGCCAGCGGCCGTATCTGTGCTCCGGCAATGCCCTGTATCCGCCGGTGGCTATCGTCGATCTCGAGTGTCAGGTCTGGGGGGTGGTGCGCTCCGTCATCCACGAATACTCGGTATGAGCGCGCCGATGATCGGGCTGGTCGACTGCAACAACTTCTACGCCAGCTGTGAGCGAGTCTTTGATCCGCGCCTGGAAGGCCGCCCCGTGGGGGTGATGTCCAACAATGACGGCTGCGTGATCGCGCGCTCTCAGGAACTCAAGGCGCTGGGCATCGAGATGGGGACCCCGGCCTTCCAGCTGCAATCCCTGGTACGCGAGGGTCGCATCCACCTGCTCTCCTCGAACTATGAGCTGTATGGCGACATGTCGGCGCGCGTGCGCGACGTGCTGGAGGAATACAGCGCGGGGGTCGAACCCTACTCCATCGACGAGATGTTCGTGCGCTTCGATGGCTTTGACCGCAACGCGATGCTGGCGCTGAGTCGTACCCTGCACCGCAATGTGCGCAAGTTCACCGGCATCCCGGTATGTGTCGGCGTGGCCCCCACTCGTACCCTGGCCAAGCTGGCCAACCGTACCGCCAAGAAGCGGCCGGAATTCGGCGGTGTCTGCGTGCTGGAACCTGCCGAAGTCGGCACCCAGCGCCTGCTGGAAGACACACCGCTGGGCGATGTCTGGGGCGTGGGCCATCGCCTGGTCGAACGGCTGGCACTGCAAGGGCTGCATACCGCCTGGGACCTGCGCTGTGCGGACCCGCGCGCCATCGGTCAGCGCTATTCCGTCGTGCTGGAGCGCACCGTGCGCGAGTTGCAAGGCACGCCCTGCTTCGAGATGAACGACCCCGATGATGCCCGTCAGCGCATCATGACCTCACGCTCCTTCGGCCGCATGACCGATGACATGAATGAGCTCAAGGATGCCATTCGCCAGCACGCTCAGCGCGGCGCCGAGAAGCTGCGCCATCAGGGCAGCCAGACACGTGCCGTGCTGGTCTTCCTCAAGAGCAACCGCCACCGCCCGGATCTCCCGCAATACTCGCCCAGCACCATCATCGAACTCCCCGAACCGACCAGCGACAGCCGCGAGATACTCGCCGCCGCCCATCAGGCGCTCGAGCGTATCTATCTGCGCGGCTATCGCTTCATGAAGGCAGGCGTGATGCTGCTGGACCTCATCGACCAGCCCCGAGAGCAGCTCTCGTTGCTCGACAGCGAAGCCGATATCGCCAGACGAGAACGCAACCAGCAGCTGATGGCGACACTGGATGCGATGAATCAGAAGATGGGTCGTGGCACCGTGCGTCTGGGCGTCGCGCGCCCGGATGCCGCCTGGCAGCTGCGCTGCGCGCATCGCAGCTCACGCTATACCACCCGCTGGCAGGAGCTGAAGCGACTGGGGAGCCCCCCTCGGCTCCCTACAACGTCAGGCGCGACGCAAGAAACTCGACAAAGGCACTGATACGGGGCGAGAGCGTGCTGTTGCGGTAGTACACCGCCTGGATCAGCTCACGCGGATTGGGCGACTGGACCTGCCCCGGCAGCACTTCCACCAGAGCGCCCGACGCCAGGTCATCGGCGAGCATGAAGCGGGAGATCAGCGCGATGCCGTGGCCGGCCAGGCATAGCTGGCGCATGACTTCACCGCTGGAGGTGGAAAGGTGCGGCGTCGTTTCCAGCTCCCGGGGCGCACCCTTGAGTGGCCAGCGATTCAGGCGACTGGGCGGCAGGAACCCCAGCAGGCGATGCGCCGCCAGCGCCGCGACGCTCGTCGGCGTGCCATGCCTTGCCAGATAAGCGGGGCTGGCGACCAGGTGCAGGGTCGAGCGCCCCAGTACCTTGGCATGCAGGGTCGAATCCTCGAGCTCGCCGATGCGAATGGCGACATCGGTGCGCTGCTCCAGCAAATTGATGATGTCGTCACCCGCCGAAAGCTCCAGGGAAATGCCGGGATAGCGACGTTCGAACTCTCCCACCAGCGGCACCAGCTGATGCAGGACGAAAGGACTGGCGGCATCGACCCGCAGACGGCCGCTGGGTTGATCACGCTGCTGACGCAAGACGTCTTCGGCCTCGCTCAACTGCTGCAGCCCTTCCCTGATGCGCTCGACGAAAGCACGCCCCTCGTCCGTCAGGGCGACGCTGCGAGTGGTACGAGTCAACAGCGGTGTCTCAAGCTCGCTTTCCAGCCGCTGGATGGCCCGTGACACCTTGGCCACGGGCACATCCCGCTGCTTGGCGGCAGCACTGAACCCTCCGCTGTCGACCACCGCCAGCAACCATTCAAGGTCTTGTGAGCGACTGCGCATGATGAAACTTCTCCCAGAAGACGATGGCCCTTGTCAGACCTTGATGACCCCTTTTTCGGCCCGTATCTTTGCAGAAATCGCAATGATCGGCACCTGTCAGGCACTTCTTGCACCACAGTCACGCACCGCTTCCAAGCGATCACGCCATGGCCTTCCGTGCTCAGTTCCTGCCTCGCCGGCTCTCGCCGGGGCGCAGCATGCGCACCCGGGCCTTGGGAGTACGACGTGGCAGCATCGGCGGCTCGGGGGGCTGGTCGATCTTCATAGAGGCCTCAAGCTTGCTGAGCCCCACTGAGCCCCCCAGGGTGGTGGCGAATTCAGCGTCACCCTGCTCGCGCTGATTGTCTGAGGGCGTACCCGACGTGCGGGGTCCACCACTCGCTGACAGGTCCGGTGGCGGGATGATGACCCAGGCGAAGGTCGGCAGCGTCAGATTCCAGTAGATGGCCGGAAGTCGAATCATCAATACCATCACGATGGCCGCGCCTGTCGCCCAGGCAAGCGGCATCCCGAGCTCGAGCAGCGCGATATAGAGAATCCCGCCCGCCAGCGACGCCGAGGCGTAGATTTCCTGACGCAGCACCATCGGCACGCGGCGCGCCAGTACATCCCGGATCATGCCGCCTGCCACGCCACTCATGGTGCCCATCACCACGACAACGATGCCGTCTACCCCCATCGTGCGGGCCTTGTGAGCGCCCAGCACGGTGAACAGCGCAAGGCCGAAGGCATCCGTCACGGGCAGAAAGACCCGCGTCAGGCGGTGAATGTAGTGAAAGCCCAATGTCGCCACGCCCACCGTGAGCAGGATCACCCAGAGATAGATCGGCTGCTCGACCCAGAACACCGGCCTGATGCCCAGCACCAGATCACGCAGGGTGCCGCCGCCGATACCGGTCACGGCGCCGAGCACCAGCATGCCGATCGGGTCCATCCGCGAACGACAGGCCACGACGACGCCTGTCAGCGCGAAGATCATCACACCGGCCAGGTCCAGCCAGGTTATCCAGTTCATACCCATAGCATCCTCAGACGTCGAAACTGACATTCATGCGCCACACGCGAGCGTGATGGCCGTTCATTCAGCGGCCAGTCCGCGACGCGCCGTCACGCTGGGTGCCTCACCGAAACGCTGTTGATAGGCACGAGAAAAGTGCGCCAGATGGGTGAATCCCGTGGCAAAGGCCGCCTGGGAGACACTGACCCGACTGTCGGCGAGCACCCGCTGCGCATGATCCAGACGCATGCCGAGATAGCATTGCTTGGGTGTCTCGCCGAATTGCGCCACGAACAGGCGCGTCAGCTGGCGCTGTGACTGCCCCGCGAGCCGGCAGACCACCGGAATGGGCAGGGCCTGGGCAAGATTGGCCTCCATCACCGCCAGCGCCCGCACGACACTGCGCGGCAACGACGAATCGCGCGGAGTCGGGCTCTCCACGTTCACGGCCGTGCGCTGGTGCATGATCTGACGTCCCACGGCATCGGCCAGCGAAGGGCCATAGAGCCGCTCGATCCAGGCCAGCATCATGTCGATGCTGGCCGCCCCGCCGGAGCCGGTCAGACGCTCACCCTGCCATTCATAAGGGGCCGAGCTGACGTCCAGCTCAGGAAACTCCTGCTGAAAGGCCGGCACGCTTTCCCAGTGCAATGCGACCGGATGCCCCGCCAGCACACCGGCCCGCGCCAGAATGAAGGGGGCAGTATCCAGTCCCCCCAGCCAGGCACCATGGGCCGCCAGCCAGCGCAGCACGGCACGCGACTCACTGTCGACACTCGCTTCTGGCTCATAGGACGACACCACCATCAGGCGCATCCGGGCCATGGATGCCGAGGCCTGTTCACACACCGCTTCCGGTGCCTGCCGGGGCTCCCCCGTCATCAGCTGATCGAGGCGACCATCGACATCGATACGGACCCCATTGCTGGCCACCACCGCCTCACCATCCGCTGACAACAGCCGCCAGGCGAACAGATCCCGCCCGAAGCGATTGGCGACCCTCAAGGGCTCGAGCAGGCAGAACAGCGTCAACATCGAGAAGCGCGGTACCAGCCAGACATTCAGCGTATTCTCGGCGGCGCCGGGCGCCAGCACGGGCGGTGAATCCGGCCGCGGGTAGGGATGCGCGCCAGTGTTCAAGGGCTTCATGTCCAGCGCGGTCGGGGTATCAGGCATATGGCGATTTTCATCAATCCTTCGGCGGTTTTCATCAAACGATAATGACATTGGGGAAAAGAGACCAGTGACCCGTGCAGAATCACGGCTTTCGATCGTCTGTCACCTGCCATCATCGCATCGCGTCTGATGACATAACGCATCACTCAAGCCACGCGAGTGATTCCATATGGCATCAGAACATCGACCTTGGGCGTAGCGACCTTAGGCGAAAACTCAATAAAAACCCATTGAATTCAGTGGCTTGAAAAGAGGAAGAAACTGGCATGCCATTTGCTATCCATCATGACAGGAGACGCCAACCAGCGCCCTTCCCCATGTCATCCAGGACAGGATATCGCCATGAGCATCGCCAGCTTCAAATCCGCCCACCGCCTGATAACGGGCCAACAGGCCTCATCACGCCTCAGTGAAGAAATCCTTCGCCTGGGCATGCGCTGCCCGATGGTGGTCACCGACCCCGGTGTGCTGGGGTCGGGTACCCTCAAGCCGATCACGGATCAGCTCGATGTACTGAAGGCCAATGGCCAGCTGACCCATTACCGCATCTTCAGCGAGGTCAGTGCCGAGCCGGAAGTGCACATCGTGGAGGACTGCATGAGCGTCTACCTCGAGGCGCAGTGCGATGGCCTGATCGCGCTGGGTGGCGGCAGCGCCATGGACATCGCCAAATGCGTGGCGGTGTACGCCACCCATGACGGCGATCTGGAAAGCCTGTTCGGGGAAGACAAGGCCCGTGTGCGTGGTGCACCGCTGATCGCGATGCCGACCACGGCAGGCACCGGCTCCGAAGTCACCAACATCGGCATTCTGTCTGACACCGAAGCACGCATGAAGAAAGGTATCGTGAATGACTACCTGCTGCCGGACGTCGCCATCGTCGCCCCGGAGCTGACGGTCAGCTGTCCCCGCCATGTCACTGCCGCCAGCGGCGTCGATGCTCTGGTGCATGCCATCGAGGCCTATCTGTCCAACTTCGCCACGCCCATCACCGATGCGCTGGCCATCAAGGCCATGCGCCTGATCATCAAGGCATTGCCCAAGGCCTATGCCAATCCCGGCAATCTCGAGGCGCGTGAAGCCATGGCCACGGGGAGTCTGCTGGCAGGCATGGCCTTCGGCAATGCGGGGGTCGGTGCGGTCCACGCCCTGGCCTACCCGCTGGGCGGGCGCTACCACCTGCCCCATGGCGTGACCAACGCCCTGCTGCTGCCGCATGTGATGCGCTGGAATGCGCTGGCCTGCGTCGAACGCTTCCGGGATATCGCTGAGGCACTGGATACTGCGCATCATGCACTCAAGGATGAGGCCGCGGCTGAACTGGTCGTCGAGCGCCTGCACCAGCTGTGCCGAGACGTGGACATCCCCAGTGGCCTGCGCCATTTCGACATTTCCGAAAAGGATATTCCTTCGCTTGCGGCAGATGCCGTCAAGGTGGAACGCCTGCTGCGCAACAATCCGCGCCAACTGACCCAGCACGACATCGAGTGCATCTATCGCGCCGCCTGGTGAAGCCCGCCAGGCATGAGCACTGCCCCTTCTCGTGAACACCATCTCCACCCCAGGTGAAGATGAATAACGATAACAACAGGAACGCCATCATGAGCCACTGGAAAACCCGCCAACCCGGAGAGGAAAGCCCCTACTACGCCCTGGGGCCTTTCAAGATTCGCCTGCCCTTCCTGCACTACCGATTCGAGCTGCCCGACTATCTGCAGGGACTTCTGATGTGCGCGGTGGATCTCGCCGCCATCCCGCTGATGACGGAGCTGCTGGGCATGCCGTTTGAAGCCGCCCTGGCCATCGTGATGCTCAACGGGCTGCTGTATCTCGTTCACCATCTGCTGGGCGACCCGGTCATTCCCGGTTGGATCACGCCGGCCATCCCTCTGCTGATGGCCTATGTGGCCACCTTCCCCGAGGGCGAGACGCGGGTGCATGCCCTGATCGCCTTCCAGCTGATGCTCGGGATACTGGCCATCGTGCTCGGGCGAACGGGGCTGGCCAGCAAGGTGGTCAACCTGATTCCCTCTGCCATCAAGGCCGGCATCATCATGGGGGCAGGCCTGGCCGCGATCAGCGTGGTCTTCAAGGAAGGCGGACGCTTCGACACCTATCCCATCACCATCAGCATCGCCGTGGGTCTGGCGTTCTACATCATCTTCTCGCGCCACTTCGCAAGGCTGAAGACCTCGAATCCGTTCTGGGGCAACCTGGGCAAGCTGGGGATCTTCCCGATCATCCTGCTGGCGATCATCGTCGCACCGCTGGTCGGCGAGGCCGCCTGGCCTGACGTGCAGTGGGGCTTCAGTCAGCCGGACTTCGTGACCATGTTCAGCCAGTACACCGTCTTTGGCGTGGGCTTGCCGCCGCTGTCGATGTTCCTGACCGCCCTGCCCACCGTACTGGCCGCCTATATCGTGCTGTTCGGCGATGTCCTGCAATCCAAGGCGCTGGTCGAGGAAGCCGATGAGTCACGGCCTGACGAGAAGATCGACTACGACGCCAACCGTGCCCACATGATCTTCGGTGGCCGCAATACGCTGATGAGCCTGTTCGGTCCGGACGTCACCATGTGCGGGCCGCTGTGGGCCGCCATGCAGGTCGTCGTGGTCGAGCGCTACAAGGAAGGCAAGCAGGCGATGCACTCGCTGTTCGGGGGCTCAGGCTCCTTCCGCTGGGGCACGAATACCGGCCTGCTGTTGCTGCCCATCGTCAGTCTGGTCCAGCCCATTCTGGGGATCGCGCTGGCACTGACCCTGTTGATCCAGGGCTATGTCAGCGTGCGACTGGGGATTCTCGAAGCCCGCAGCCAGCGTGACCTCGGCATTGCCGGCGTGATCGCCGCCGTTCTGGTGATCAAGGGCGCCGCCTGGGCCTTCGGAATCGGGATCGCCCTGTGCCTGTTGATCTACGGCAAGCGCTTCTTCTCGGGGGAAAACGACGAGACCTTCAGCCGCGATCTCGGCAAGGGCGATATCGACGCTCCCGCCAGTGACGTGACGCCAACCGTTTCCACGACATCCTCGCATTGACGTATCGTTACCCCATGGCCCCCCGCCGCCTGAGCGCGCGGGGGCTTCTGTCAGGGGAACCCTCAATGCAGAACGTGGAACAGGATCTCAAGCTGGAAGCGGCGCTGGCACTGCTGGAACGTCAGTCACTGGAGGCCGTCGAGGTCATCGACACCCGCGGCGAGGTGATCGGCGTCTTGACGCGCCAGGAAGTGGAATCCGCCGCCGAGCGCAAGGAACGCCTCGCCCGGTCGAATCAGCGCACCCTCGCCGCCGGGCCGGACGGCCCACCGGACACCGCCACGGACCTGCTGGCCGAGGTTCCGGTGCAGCGAGTGCTGGATGCCTTGCACGACGGGGTCTACATCACCGACGCCCTCGGGGTGACCGTGGCCATCAACCAGGCCTATGAGCGCATCACGGGGCTCAAGCGCAGCGATGTGCTGGGCCGGCACATGCAGGAACTGGTGCGCAGGGGCTATATCTCCAAGTCGGTCTCTCTGGAGGTCATCCGGGACGGCAAGCCCGTCACTCTGGTCCAGAGCCTGCACGATGGCCGCAAGATCCTGGTCAGTGGCCTGCCCATGCACGCGCGGGATGGCGCCTTGAGTCACGTCGTCACCAGCGTGCGTGATATCACCGAATTGCTGCGCGCCAAGCATGCCCAGGAACAGCTTCGCCAGCTGCACTCCCTGCACGAGACCTACAGCGTCAACGCCGGTACCGACGAGCAGGCACTGGAACTCGTCACCAGCGAGGCCACGGCCGCTTGCTTCGCGCTGGCAGAACGCGTGGCCGCCACCGATGTGAAGGTCCTGATCCAGGGCGAGACGGGCACGGGCAAGACATTGCTGGCCCGCTACCTTCACGAGCACAGCGAACGCTCTGCCGGCGTGTTTCTGGAACTCAACTGTGCCGCCCTGCCCGAAGGACTGCTGGAGGCGGAACTGTTCGGCTATGCGCCCGGGGCCTTCACCGGTGCCAATGCCCGGGGAAAACAGGGGCTGTTGGATGTGGCCAATGGTGGCACGCTGTTTCTCGACGAGATTGGCGACCTGCCACTCTCGCTGCAGGCCAAGCTGCTGAAGGTCGTCGAGGAGCAACGTTTCATGCCCGTGGGAGGAACCGAACTCAGGCGGACCAACCTGCGCCTGCTGACCGCGTCACATCATGACCTGGCCGCTCGCGTGAGGGAGGGGCGCTTCCGCGAAGACCTCTATTATCGCCTCAGCGTCGTCCCCATCACGCTGCCCCCGCTTCGCGAGCGCCGTGGTGAGGTCATCCCGCTGCTACGCCACTATCTGGGTCACTTCTGCCAACGCCATGCCCGCGTTCGCCACTTCGATCCCGAGGTGCTGGAACTGCTGGCCTCGCATCAGTGGCCGGGCAACATCCGTGAGCTGATCAACCTGGTCGAGCGACTGGTCGTCACCACCCATCATACGCTCATCACCACGGACATGCTGCCCGCCGAATGCCTGGGGCCAGGCGGTCTCGCGGCCCCCTCTGCCGCTGCGACGATACCTGCCGGAGTGCGCGAGAACCACGCCACACTCACGCAATGCACCCAGGCCCTGGAGCGGGAACTGATCCACCGGGCGCTCGAGCGACATGCCACGACGCGTGCTGCCGCTTCCTCGCTGGGCATCAATCAATCGACACTGGTCAAGAAGATGCAGAAGTACGCCATCAGGCGTCAGCAGTGACCGGGGTCTCGGGCAGCGAGCGAGGTGACAGCACGCAGCGGTCCCTGCCTCTGGCCTTGGCGTGATAGAGCGCTTCATCCGCCTGATTCAGGATATTCTCGAAGTCGTAATCCTCCCCGCTGCCAGCGGCGGAGACCCCCACGCTGATGGTGACGATCCCCTGCTGCGGATTGCCCGCATGCGGTAGCGCCAGTCCGCTGACATGCTCGCGAATCTCCTCCGCTCGCGCCAGCGCCGCTTGCGGGGAGCAGGATGGCAGAAGCACCACGAACTCCTCCCCCCCGAAACGCGCCACGATGTCGACATCGGGGTGCACGCTTTCGAAGATGGCCGTCGCGATGCGCTTGAGGCAGACATCGCCTTTCACGTGACCGTAGTGATCGTTGTAGGCCTTGAACTGATCGACATCGATCATGGCGACGCCGTACTGGAGTCGGCGATCGACCTGCTTGCCGATGAGGGAACTCACCAGGCTGTCGAAGTGGCGGCGGTTGTAGACTTCCGTCAGGGGGTCGATGGAGGCAAGTCGCCGAAACTCTTCATTCTTCTCCGTGAACTCCTCGACCCGCAACTGCTCGCGCAGCAGCAACAGGTAGGAAAGCCGCTCGGCCTTCTCGCTGCGCAGATTGGAGATGATGGAAAACAGCGTGATGGAGAAGAACACCATCAACGCCATGAACCCTGCCGACTCATAGGGGGCAGGATGGGCGGTGACCAGGTACAGCATCACGCAGAAATGGAAGGCCGAGGAACATAGGGCGTACCAGAAACGCAGCTGGAACAGGACATTTCCCACCAGCACGATGAGCCCGAGCGCGAACAGATCCAGAAAGGAATGCGGTGACACTGACAACTGGATCAACAGGGCCGTGAAGATCATCGCGAAGCACACGAGAGCGGTCATCAGCATCTCGCGCAACACCGGCGTCACACCGCGCTTGAGCAGGTAGATGCAGAGCAACGCGATGGGCGTCATCACTCCGACCCGGATGATGATGGCTTCCAGCATGTGATCCGGCCGAAAGCGCCAGTCATTGATCAGAAACAGCACATAGATGCTGATCGCCACCGCCCCCATGCAGACAAGCTTGTGACTGCGCTCTGCGTGGATGTCCCGCTCGAACCGCGCCTCGATCTCGTCCGGGAAATCGATACCCAGCCCGCCGTTGCGGTGTATCTGCCTGTCCACCTGTACCATCAGATCATTCATCCACGCCCCCTCCCTTGAGGACAGTCAATCAATGATCACACTCTATACAAGGCGACACCGGTGAATAAGGCATGAGGGCCAAACGTGACAATCGTTCACGCTTGTCAAACGATTGTCCAAATATTCGAGACCACGGACATTGCCCCCACGCCCCGGCGGGTGGGACGAGGCGACGGGGTCCCTCCCGTCTCGCTCGTCACCCGTGATTCTCCCCCTGCAGGCGACAATCGGCAGTGCGCCCTCAGCGATCGGCAGGCGATGAAAAGCGCCACGGCGCGGCAATCCGGAAGAAGCGACGCGTGACGGCCTCGTCCACGGGACGCGTGATCAGCGAGACCAGCACGAAGACCGGCAGATTGAGCATCAGGCCCCAGAAACCGGCGTGAATCCCGAGCGGATGCGGCCAGACGATGGTCAACAGCACCGTGACGACAAAGCCGGCGCAGATGCCTGCAGACACCCCGGCGGCCGAGGCACGCGGCCAGAAGAACATGCCGAGAAACGCCGGCAGCACCTGGGAGGCAAAGCCCAGCCCGATCAGCAGGATCATCACCAGATTGCCCGGTTCGATGATGGCCAGCGGCGCGATGATCAGAAACATCACCGGGAAGATCAGCCACCGTGCCCATTGGCCGGCGCGTGCATCACTGAGCTTGAGCCCGGGCTGCAGCACATCCCGACTCAGGCTCAGGGCTACCGAATGGATGAAGGGCTCGCTGGAGGACATCGAGGCAGCCAGCGTCCCCGCCCCCAGCAGCCCCACCAGCCAGACCGGCATGTTGGCCATCGCGTACTCCAGCACCACCGTATCGGCACGCTCAAGCTCGGGCAGGCTGAAGATGCCGATGAAGCCCACCACCACCAGCGGCAGGATCACCACGTAGTAGGTCGGCAGCCAGCTGGCGCTGCGGCGGATAGTCTGCGCGGAGGAGGCGCTCATCCATTGCGTCCACACCGGCGGCATGAAGGACAGCATCGAGACGATGATCGAGGTGGTCCAGAAGCTGAAGCTCATGTCGCCCCCCGCCCCCGGCAGGCGGAGATACTCGGGATGTGAACGCTCGAGGCGCTCGAACACTCCGCTGAAGCCCCACTCCCCCGTGGCCAGGTGCGCCGCCCACAGGCCGATGACCCATGCCACCACCACCATCAGCACGCCCTGGAAGACATTGGTACGCCCGATGGCGCGCTGACCACTGACGAACAGATACACGGCGATCGCCGCAAGTACCAGCAGCACGCCGGCCCACAGCGGGATACGCCCGCCGCTCATCACCAGCAGGATGTAGGCCGAGCCGATGGTCTGCAGCACCGCATAGGCCACCGAGGCGATCGACATCACCAGCGCCGAGAGCGCGCCGAGTGCGGGGCTCTGATAGCGATCCGCGATCGCGCTTGCCTGGGTGACATGCCCGAACTGCTCACCGAACTTCCACACCTTGGGCCCGAAGTACCAGGCCACCAGCGCCAGATAGGCCAGATAGATCGCGACATAGAAGACCGGCACTCCCTTGCTGTAGGCCCAGCCCGGCGCGCCCATGAAGGTGTAGGCACTCACGCTGCCCGCCGCGATCAACAGATAGAGTGTCATCGGCCCCATCGAGCGGCCGGCCACACCCCACTGCTCCAGCGAATCCATGCGTCGGCCGCCGCGCGCGCCCAAGCCGATCAGCATCGCCAGCGCGATATAGCCCAGAGTCATCATCAGCGGCACGCTGCCCTGCCAGGACGTGAGGGTCAGTGACTCACTCATGTGACGCCCTCTCATCCTCGCGCGGTGCGCCATCCTCCTCATCCGGCAACAGACGATTGCCCAGCAGCATGGCCCCGCTGCAGGCGAAGATGATCAGGTAGCTCCAGAGGATCAACGACGGCATGCCCCACAGCGAGCTCTGCTGATTGACCCAGCCGATCACCGGCCAGATACCCAGCGCGATCAACAGCAGAAAGACCGCCAAGAGACTCCAGCCCCGCCAGCTGGCAGGCATGACGACGCATGGCAGGCGTGACGTGGAGGCAACCTCGCCGGTGTCCGGCGCGGAGGAAGGAGAGGAAGACGACGAGGTGTCAGGCGTAGCCAAGACAAGCTCCGATATGAACAGGGAGTGAATGAAAAATCTCGGCGCGCAGTGTAGCCGCTTGAAGCGCGGCTGGGGAGTTGCCATGAGGGTAAAAGGTCTGACCGCCGGGGATGTCAGTGGCCGTGCTCGATCTCCTCATCCGGTCAGAGTCAGGGCAGAGTCCGGTCATGCGGATGCGATGAGTCTCCACCAGCGCTGAATGGAGGGCATCGGCTGGCTGTGGTAGCGTTCGCGCGATCTTTCATCAGACAAGACGCATTCAACCGAGGAGCATCGAGAGGTGCTTGGTCCCCAGGCCTCCTGAGCAGAAATTCTGCCGAGAGCCACCTCCTGAGACGCCTCGCTCACTTGCAGCGCGCTGAGCGAGCTCTCCCTCATCTACCGACAAGGCATTGGTACCGTGACCCCCATCTTCGAAAAGGACATTCGATATTTCACTCAACACGAACAGGAATATGTCGCCCCGATCCGCAGACGCAAGCTATATACCGCCTGGAGCCTGGCGCTGGTAGGCATCCTGCTGGTGGGTCTTTCATGCGTATTCCTGATGGCGCCATTGCTCTTCCCGGCGAAGGACAGCCTTCCCTGGCCTGCCAACCTGGTGGTGATCGTCATCGTGTGGGTGGGCCTGTTTCTCATGAGCCTGCCCTACCACGCCCGTCATGGCATGCCACCGACGGCAGGACGGATGACCGGGCAGCTTGAGGAAGTGACATCCTCGACCCCCACTACCCCTCCGGACTCGATAATCGAGGACAGATTTCAAAGACAGGGATGGAAACAGACACATGAAGGCATCAGCTATCACTCCAGCAACCCCAGAAAGATCACCACTCGCCACTACTATCTGGGCAATACCCGCCTGATCTTGCCTCCCGGGGCTGATGACATCGTCCGTCCAGCCCTCGGCGAGGAGATATCCGTCATTGGTGCCCATGTCCCTGACGGCGTATCGCCACCGTTTCGGACTCTCTTCCCGTTCTTGAGACTCGCACGCCAGGGAAGCCCTGACCACGGCTACATGGTCGTGCTGCAATATGACGACAAGATCAACATCGATGGTGTCCTGGAGAAGTACGGCAAGCACTTCTTCTGGCGACGCAGGATGAGGAAACCTCTGCTGGCTCTGGTCATGGTGCTTCTGCTCATGCTGCCTTTCCTCTCCTCCCTCATCATCGCCCTCATCGATCACTTCTCCGAGGGGCTGGGTCCCGGGTTGACCTACCCCTGGTGGGCCGCATGTCTCTGCCTGGTGCTGTCCTTCCCGGTGATCTATCTCAAGACCCGAAAGGCGCTGATCGGCAAGAGCGACAGGATCGATTATCAGGAGCAGCTCAAGGGCTGATGGATACACGGTTCAAGAACACGCAGCTCAACACAGCAACGCCGGACCTCGATGAGGCCCGGCGTTGCTGTTGCAGCAGACTGTCCTGACTGGCTCAACCGACGATGGCGTTGAGCATCAGCAGCGTGATGATGGAGATGGCCCAGGCAAGTGTCGTCGGCAGGGTCAGCACCAGCATCTGATGCTTGGTGCTCTTGACGCCGAGCATGCGATTGACGACCCAGAAATAGCTGTCATTGAAGTAGCTGAAGAACATCGCGCCGATACAGGCGGCCTGCGCGGCCAGCACCATGTTGACGTCCGGCATGCCCATCAGGATAGGCGCGGAGATCGAGGCTGCGGTAATCATCGACACCGTGCCACTGCCCTGGATGAAGCGCACAAGCGTTGCGATGATGAACGGGATCAACAGCGGCTGAAGCCCCAGTGCCGCGACCTGCATGGCGATGTAATCGCCGCCGCCACTGGCACGCAGTACCGAGCCCAGTGCACCACCGGCACCGGTGACCAGCAGGATGATCCCCGCCGTCTCGACGCCCTTTTCCAGATGATCGAAGACTTCCTGCCTGGGGGTCTTCGGCATCAGGCCATAGATGGCGACCAGCACCCCGATGCCCACGGCGATCACCGGGTTGCCGATGAAGGCGATGGTACTGGTGAGCGCATTGCTGGTATCGCCCATCACGGCGCTGACCAGCGTGTTGAGGAAGATCAGCGCGATGGGCAGGCCGATCGGCATGCAGGACATCAGCAGGGACGGCAGCTCCGATTCAGGCAGCATGCTGTCGGTGTCATGCTTGACGCTACCTTCGAAACCACCCGGCTGGGCCTCCAGCATCGCCTCGATGCGCGGGCCCATGATACGGGCATAGATGACGAGTGCGATCAGCGCAGGGGCGGTGATCACCAGGCCCCAGCCGATCATCAGACCGATGTCGACACCGAAGATACCGGCCACGCCCAGCGGACCCGGGGTCGGTGGCACGCTAGAGTGGGTGATGATCAGGCCAGCCGCCAGCGCGATGCCCAGACCGATCACCGAACGTCCGCTGTTGCGCGCCAGTGAACGCACCAGCGGGTTGAGGATCACGTAGGCCGAATCACAGAAGATCGGGATGGAGACGATATAGCCCGTCAGCGCCATCGCGGCCTCTTCCTTGTTCTTGCCCAGCAGATTGAGGATGGCATAGGCCATGCGCTGCCCGGCACCGGTCACCTCCAGCACACGCCCCATCATCACGCCGAAGCCGATCACGAGACCGATGGTGGAAAGTGTCTTGCCAAAGCCGGTGGTGATGGCACTGATCACCTCATTGGGCGGCATGCCACCGATCAACCCCGCCAGAGAGGCGGCGATGATCAAGGCCAGCAAGGCATGCACGCGGGTCTTCAAAACCAGATAGATCATGACGAAGATGGCGATACCCAGGCCGATGATGACCTGTGGCCCCGCGACGGCGGCGTCTGTCATGGGTGATGCTCCTGTCGATTGTTATTGTGTGGCGTGCGGTGTCGGCGCTGCCGTCTGGCATGTCACCGATCGTTGTTATTGACGTACGGGTGTGACGAGCAGGTCTGGCGAAGGTGTCTGGCGAGCTCGTCCTGGATGAGATGCCCGAACGCTGGCTAGGCGATGGCGCTCTCGTCGCGATACGCATTGAGAATCTCGTGCAGGTCGGCATCGCCGACGAAGCCCAGCGCACGCGCCTTGCGGGTGTCAAAGCGCGCCGGCCAACTGCCGACGATGGCGGTGATCCGCGGGTCAGGCTCATGCTTGACGAGGGCCAGCGCCTGCTCGCCGGCGATATCTGCCAGCGCCTTGAGCATCTCGGCGACGCTGACGGTGATGCCCGGCAGCATGAAGCAGCGAGAGAGGCCGAAATCAGCCGCCGGCACTTCCGCACCCTGGATCAGGGCCGCGACCACCCGACGCGGCGACATCACGAACATCTCAAGCTCGGTCGGTACCGGGCAGATGGCGGTTTCGCCATTGAGCGGTTCGCGCAGGATTGAGGAGGCGAAGCTCGAGGCCGCCGCGTTGGGGCGCCCCGGGCGCACGATGATGGTGGGCAGGCGCAGCACGCAGCCATCCACCAGACCGCGACGGCTGTAATCATTGATCAGCAGCTCCGACATCGCCTTCTGGGTGCCGTAGGAGTTCTGCGGCACCAGGGCAGTCATGTCGCTCAGCGTCTCGGGGAGATCACCCCCGTAGGCGGCGACCGAACTGGCCATCACCAGTCGGGTATCGCTCAACCCGCGCGCCGCGCAGCCTTCCAGCAGCAGGCGAGTCGCGTCGAAATTGACGCGCATGCCGAGTGCCAGATCCGCCTCGGCCGCGGAACTGACCACGGCTGCCAGGTGATAGATCACCGCAGGCTCACCGGCCAGGCAGCGATCAAGCACCTCGGCATCGGCGATGTCGCCGGCGACGATCTCGACATCCGGCGAGGTGGCCGGTTCGGCTGCCAGACATGACGCCGCCTCGGGACGTGGCGCCTCGATCTGATCCAGCAGAGTCAGGCGTGACAATGGCTGGCCGTTCAGGCTGCCCTTGTCGATCAGGGCCTCGGTCAGGCGCTGACCGAGGAATCCGGCGGCGCCGGTAATCATGACGTGCATCGTGTGGACTCCTTGCCAGCCGTCGGCATGACGGCCCATGGCGTGTTGTCGTTGTTATGGTTGTTGGCGTTATCGGCGTTGTTGCTGGCTTGTCTGATGATCAGGCGGTGCCGGACAGGCCGTCGTTGAGCCCGAAAGCCTGTCCCCAGCCGAGGCCTGCGCGCGTCTCACCGCGTGGGCGATATTCACAACCGATCCAGCCGTCGTAGCCCAGGCTTTCCAGCCGGGCGAACAGCGCCGGATAGTGCACTTCCCCCACATCCGGCTCGTGACGGTCCGGCACGCCGGCGATCTGCACATGGCCCATGTGTGCGAACTGCGCCTCCAGATTGCGGATCAAGTCCCCCTCGACGATCTGGCAGTGGTAGAGATCGAACTGCACCTTGAGGTTGGCGGCGCCGACCCGGGCGAGAATCTCGCGTGCCTGCGCCTGGCCACTCAGATAGAAGCCGGGCATGTCGCGCGGGTTGATCGGTTCGATCAGCAGTGTCTTGCCGACCTTCTCAAGCTCTGCGGCGGCGTAACGCAGGTTGCTGAGGTAGGTCTCGGTGCAACGGGCCCGCATGGCGTCATCCGCCCCCTCCGGCACCAGCCCCGCCATGGCATGCACGCGGGGACAGTCGAGCGCTTCGGCATAGCGAATCGCCTCTGCCACCGAGGCCCGGAACTCCTCCTCGCGCCCCGGCAGACAGGTCAGGCCACGCTCACCGGCCTCCCAGTCGCCCGGCGGCAGATTGAACAGCACTTGCGACAGCTGGTGTGCATCGAGCCTTGCGCGCAGTTCTTCCGGGGAATAGGCATAGGGGAAGAGATATTCGACCCCGCGAAAACCGCTGTCGGCCGCAGCCGCGAAGCGATCAAGAAAGTCATGCTCGGTGAACAGCATGCTGAGATTGGCGGCCAATCGGGTCATGTCAGATCCTTGGATGTCACAGACGAAGAGGTCATCACTCAGGGGCGGCCGAATTTGGCTTCGAGTTCCGCCACCTGTTCCGGGGTCATCCCACGCGGATTCTTGCCCTGCAGCAGCAGGAACAGCTTGGCGGTTTCCTCAAGCTCCTCGGTGGCATAGACCGCCGCTTCCAGGGTCTTTCCGGCCACGACGGGGCCATGATTGGCCAGCAGCACGGCACAGTGCTTGCCGGCCAGGCCACGCACGGCATCGCCCAGCGCGGGGTCGCCCGGCATGTAGTAAGGCACCAGCGGCAGCTTGCCGACCCGCATCACGTAATAGGCCGTCAGCGGCGGAATGCACTCGCAGGGATTCACGTCCGGCAGGCAGGACACCGCCACCGAGTGGGTCGAATGCAGGTGGACGATGGCACCCGACTGCGGGCGCTCGTCATACATGGCGCGATGCAGGAAGTGCTCCTTGGTCGGCGCATCGCCATCGATCAATACGCCCTGGGCGTCGAGACGCGAGATGCGCGCCGGGTCCAGGCGCCCCAGACAGGCATTGGTCGGCGTCATCAACCAGCCGCCATCGTCCAGCCGCTGGCTGATGTTGCCGCTGGAGCCCATGGTCAGGCCGCGGTCGAACAGTGACTTGCCGTAGGTGGCGATCTGCTCGCGCAACACGTTGATGTCGTGCCGTGACTGACTCATGCGGTCTCCTCGCGAGGATTCATGGCATCGAGGACATCGAATGCCCGAGTAAAGAAGTCTTCGCCGCCGAAGTTGCCGGACTTGAGGGTCAGCGAGAGCATCGCCTCCGGCTGCGAGGGGCCGGCGGCCGGGTGCGGTGCCTGTGTCCAGGGCACGCCGGGGTCGATCTGACCGCCGATGCGCAGCTCACGGATGTCGAGTGCCGAGACCACCGCGCCGGAGGTTTCTCCCCCCGCCACCAGCAGGCGACCGACCCCTTCCGCGACCAGCGTGCTGGCCAGACTGGCCAGGGCGCACTCGATGAGTTCACCGGCCTGCTTGACGCCCAGTGACGCCTGCGCCGCCTTGACGCTTTCCGGCTCGGCCGAGGCGTAGATCAGAAATGGCTTGGGGTCCGTCGCCGCCAGTTGCTCACGGGCAAAGTCGAGTGCCGCCTCGAAGTGGGCATCGCTCGCGTTGAGCTTGACGGGGTCCAGCGCGAAGGCGGCATGCTGCTGGGTGAAGTGAGCCACCTGCTTGAGCGTCATGCGCGAGCAACTGCCGGACAGCACCATCGCGGCGCCCTGCGCCGGGGCCAAGACCGCCGCATCATCGATCTGCGCAAGCCAGCCCTTGCGGCGGTACTGGGCAGGCAAGGCCTGCGCGAGGCCAGAGCCGCCGGTGACCAGCGCGTGCTCCACCAGCGTCTCGGCCAGTACCTCGAGATCACGCTCGTCGAGACTGTCGCAGACCACATGACGCACTCCTTGCGCCTTCAGCGTGGCAAGTCGCTCATCAGCGGCCTGCGCTCCCTCACTCAGCGTGGCGTGGTTGAGCAGCCCCACGCCTTGGGGCGTCTGGCGTGACAACACGCGCACGATGTCGGCATCGGTCATCGGGTTGAGGGGGTGATGCTGCATGCCGCTGTCATTGAGCAGACGGTCACCCACGAACAGATGCCCCTGATAGACACTGCGCCCGTTGATCGGGAACGCCGGCACGAAGGCGGTCTGTGTGCTGTCCAGCGCCTCCAGCAGCGCATCGGCGACCGGGCCGATATTGCCCTCCGGCGTGGAATCGAATGTCGAGCAGTACTTGAAGAACAGCTGGCGAGCCCCCTGGGCCTTCAACCATTCAAGCGCCGCGAGGGATTCACTGATCGCCTGATCCACCGGGCAGCTGCGCGACTTGAGCGCGACCACCACGGCGTCGACCTCAGTCAGATCCAGTCCGTTCGCCGCCCCTTCCTGCAGCGCATCCTGGGGTACCCCGATCACCTGCACGGTGCGCATGCCGGCACGTACCAGGTTGTTGGCAAGATCCGTCGCGCCGGTGAAGTCATCGGCGATTCCGCCCAGTACGATCGGCATCACTGCGCTCCTTCATCATTCGCGGCCGGCAGGCTGAAGCTGCCGAGACGCTGATAGACCTTGATGACCGCCGAGTCGTCCTCGCGCCCGAAACCGGCGCCACTGGCGGCGGTGAACTGCTGCAGGGCACTGCCGGCCACCGGCATGGCAAGCTTCAGCTCGCGGCCGGTGCTGTGCACGATGTTCAGGTCCTTGACGAAGATGTCGACGGCCGACAGCGGCGTGTAATCGCCCTTGAGGATGTGCGGCACGCGATTCTCGAACATCCAGGAATTGCCCGCGGAATGGGTGATGACGTCATAGAGGGTGTCGGGGTCGATCCCCATGCTCATGCCCAGCGCCATGGCTTCTGCCGCCGCCGCGATGTGAACGCCGGCGAGATGCTGGTTGACTAGCTTGACGCTGGAGCCCGGGCCGGCGCAGTCGCCCAGCCGATAGACATTGGCCGCCATCGCCGCCAGCACGCGTTCCGCCTTGACGTAAGCCGCGTCGCTGCCGGAGGACATCACGGACAGCTCACCACTGCGTGCCTTGACGGCACCGCCGCTGATCGGGGCGTCGAGCAGCTCCAGCTGCATGCCATTCAGGCGGGTTTCCAGTTCACGCGCGAAGCTCGGCGCCACGGTGGCGCACTGGATCACCAGGCTACCCGGCGCGAGCCCCTCGGCCAGCCCACCCTCTCCCTGGGCCCCGAACAGCACCTGCTCGACCTGATCGGCATTCACCACGACCAGCACCACCACCTGACACTCGGCCGCCAGTTCCAGCGGCGAGGCCACCGTGCGCCCCCCTGCCGCGTCAAACGCCTGACAGGCACCAGGCGAGATATCACAGCCGATCACGTCCAGGCCTGCCTCCAGCATGGCGCGCGCACTGCCCATTCCCATCGCGCCGAGGCCGACAAGGCCAATCACTGGTGAAGTCGTTACTGCTGTCATCTGGCGTCTCCCGCTGAACCTGTTCCGAGTGACGATCAAGGCGGCCTCTTTCAGCGACATCGATCTGCACTTCCATGAATGTTAGCGCTACCATGTTAGCGCTAACATCACTAATAGATTAGGCTCCAAGCCACGACAAGCGGCAGATGAGAAAACGCGACAAATGTCTAATCAATCAGAATCATCCCGACGCAGCCGCAAGGGGGCCATGCAGCCGACCCTGAATGATGTGGCCCGGGAAGCCGGTGTCTCGTCGATCACCGTCTCGCGCTACTTCAACAGTCCCGACAGCGTGCGCGAGGCGACACGCCTCAAGGTCGAGGCGGCCATCGAGAAGGTTGGGTACGTGCGCAACCTGATTGCCGGCAGCCTGGCCTCGGCCACCAGTCGCGTGATTCCGGTCATCGTGCCCTCGCTGTCCAACGTGGTGTTCATCGACGTGATCAAGGGGCTCCAGGAGGAATTCGAGGCGCACGGTTATCAGCTGCTGCTAGGCAAGACGGATTACGATCTGGCTCGTGAAACCCAGCTGATCCGTACCTTTCTGGGCTGGTCGGCCGCGGGCCTGGTGGTGACGGGACTGCGCCATGACGAGGCGACGCGCCAGATACTCGAGCACTGGAATCAGCCCATCGTGGAGATCATGGAGCTGGGGGAAGGGTTGGATCTGAACGTGGGGATGGATCATGTCGCCGCCGGACGCGCCATGACCGAGCACCTGCTGGCATGCGGGTATCGCACGATCCACTTCGCCGGTGCCGAGCTCGATCGCGACTATCGCGCGGCGATGCGCTACGCCGGGCATCGCGCGGCGCTGGCCGCCGCCGGTATCGAGGAGGCTCCCCTGCTCGACCTGCCCGTGCGTCAGCAGATGACCAGCGGTGCGCAGGCGCTGGAGCGCATCCGCGAGAGCCACCCTGACTGCGACGCCATCCACTTCGCCAACGATGACATGGCCTGTGGCGCGATTCTCGCCGCCGCGCGGCTTGGGGTGCGCATCCCAGAGGATATCGCCATCGCCGGCTTCAATGGCCTGCCAATCGGGGAGCATGTCACGCCGCGCCTCACCACCATCGTCTCACCGCGGGAGCAGATAGGCCGTGTGGCCGCACGCAAGTTGCTGGCACGCATCAACGGTGAACCCGTCGGAGAACTGAGCCACGACCTGGGGTTCACGCTGCGGGTCGGCGACAGTACCTGAACACCCCCTGAGCACACACAAGCTCAGCGCATCACCCACGCCATCATCAGCTGGCCCAGCGCGATACACACGAAGACACTCAGGCCCGCCAGCGTGGAGGAGAAGCTGGCCAGCGCCACGGACAGCAGTGCCGCGACGCACAGCAGACGCGACGGCAGGCTGATTCGACGACGGGATACGCTTTCTAGAGGCGGAGGACTGACGGGACGCTTGAGGTTGGCGAAGAATTCCGCCAGCCGTCGCGCGCGTGAGAACGGGCATCTTGGCGCATACAGATAACGGGCGAGGAACAGGAAGCCGACGACAGTCACGATCTGGATGACCAGCGATATCGCCAGCTTGATGTCGACCAGCTGGGATTCCGGGAAGCCCGAGAGCCAGGGCAGACGCTGCAGTGTCGGCATGTCGAGCCAGAGATAGCTGCCAAGCGTGACCGTGATCCCCACCAGCACACTGCCCCACCCGGCCCAGTCAGGCGCCCCCGTTCTGAAGAGCACCATCAGGGCCGGGAGTGCCAGCGGCATCTGCAGCAGCACCCCGAACATGATCATGATGTCGAACAGGCTCACCAGCTCAATGCGACTCAGGACGATGACGAACAGGACGACGATGACACCCTGCACGACACCGAACATCCGCCCCAGGCTCACCAGTCGCGTTGCCATGCCGGAGGTCTGCTCGAGCAGTGGCATCACGAGTCGCATCATCACGCCGGCATCACGATTGAAGGCCGTGGTGATGGGCGCGATGGTGACCGCCAGCATGGCGGAGATCACCAGTCCCAGTACACCGGACGGCAGGTAGTGGATGATGAAATGCACATAGGCCACGTTGGCCGCGTCATTGCCGAGCGCGGGATAACGTGCCGCCAGGTCGATGCCCGCCGACCCCAGCAACCAGGGCGGCAGGAACCAGGTCACGGGCCCGATCACGAACAGCACCGACGCCAGGCCTGCCGCCTTGCGCGCTTCGCCGTCATCTGCCGTAGTGAGGAAACGATAGCTGGAGGTGGCATTGTTGATGCTGATGCACTGCTTGACCAGCATGGCCAGTGACCAGATCCCCATGATGAGCAGGTTGTTGTGTGAACTGCCGATCCAGAAATCCCAGTTCGACTCAGGGAAGCTCAACGATCCGTTCCACATCAGCGTGAGGCAGAAGCCACCGATGACAAGCGTGAGAATCGCCAGCTGCATCATCTGGATGAAGTTGTTGGCCGAGACGATCCACACGCCGCCCACCAGGGTAATGGCGATGATGAGACTGCCGATCAGCACGGCGATGCTCACCACCGGAAAGCCGAAGACCGCGCTCAGGAAAAGCGAGACGCCGTAGAGGCCGATGGAGGCGGTCATCAGCGTCAGGAAGATCTGACTGATGACATACACGAGTTGCGTCGTCTTGCCGTAACGCAGCTCCAGGATGTCGGAATAGGTGCTGACCCTCAGCCGGCGGAAACGCGGCGCGAAATACAGCGCCGCCAGCAGAAAGCCCAGCGCATTGCCCCAGAAGATCACCAGCACGGCAAAGCCATCCTCGTAGGCCTTCTGGGCGGCCCCGGTGAAGGTCCAGGCGGAGAACTGCGTCATGAACGCCGTACTCCCCGCCATCCACCAGGGCACGTTGCCGCTCCCCCGGATGAAGCTGTCCGGGGTCTGGCTGCGACGTCGATAGACCAGGATCGTCAGAACGATCAGGATGATGGAGAAGAACAGTGCGACTCTATCCAGCTGTGTCATGTGGCTCCCTGCCGATCATTCCCGTGCCGACGCACATTCCTGCACTCTCGAACCCGAGTATTCGGGGGCTCGAGAGTGCCCTTCCCCATCATGAGGCGTGATACTGACGCCGGGCGCGCAAGACTTGCGCGCTCATCTGTCTAGCACTTCATGATCAGTAATAATATTTCAAGCCGACACGTGTCTTGAGCTGACGCGTATCGGTACTGGAACTGGAACTGACATCCGCGAATTCCAGATACGGGAACCATGATCCCATGCGACGCCCCGCACTCAGAATATAATCGTAGTTCTCGCGGGTATTGTTGTAGATGTCCTTGTCTTCGTTGCGATAATAGTTGGCCTCCAGCCAGTATTTATTCTTGCCGTGGTTGTAGGACATGGTGAAGGTGATCTTGTTCTGTTCATAATCATCATTGGAATCTTCACTGTAGTTGGAGTATTCCCGACGATAGCGCAGCGCCGTGGTCAAGGGGATACTGCTGGCCTTGTAGCCGACACGCAGCTGCGGCTTGATCGTGTACTTGCCGTCCCCGAACGCGATGGGCATGCCGGGTTGGATATACCAGTTATCGTCCAGCTTGAACTTGAAGCCCCAATCGATCTCACTGTCACCGCGCTCCAGATTCCCCATCGCGGGTTGTGAGCCATCTTCACGCTTCTCGGACGCAAACTTGGATTCCAGCCCGTAATAGAAGTTGTCGATGGAATCGCTCACCTTGACTCGGGTGGCATGTTGCTTGGCGTGATGCTTGTATTCATGACGAATATCCAGTGTCACGGCCTGGGCGCTGGTAGTGAACACCAGTGCGGCAATCGAAAGGGAGATCTTGTTGTAGTGTTTCATGGCGTACCTCATTGTTTTTATGGGGAGTCAGTCAATTGACTTGCAGGCAACCTGCGTCCTGTCGCGTGCCCGGCATTGGCTAGCGCGTGGGTTGCCTTGTGTTGGCATCGGCGTACTGGATCGATCCAGACGCCAGATGCAGGCCGCAGAATCCCCTGCCGATGGCGCAAAGGCGCATCGACTCTCCTGCTGATGTGGTCATTGACGTTGACCGAGTCAGGAGGGGGGGATTCGGGTTCGGGGTATCAGAGGTTTACGGAGCGAGTGGCGCGCACGAATGGCGAGCCAAGTGAGCGACGAGGCACCAGGTGCCAGCGCCGCTCACCATCACGCCGCGTCAGCGCGTACTGCCATCGCTGACCAGGCGCTCTTCCCTGGAATGTGACGTCTTGTCGATGGAGGTCACCAGCAGCAGACCGATCGCCACGATGATGCCGCCACACAGCACGAAGACCATGCGTCCCCAGAAGGGATTGGGTACCAGGAACATCAGCATCACGCCCAGGCCGGCAACCAGGATCAGGTAGCCGAGAATGTTGCGCTGGCGGTTGTCGACGCTGCGATGTTCCTCGTCATCGCTGATGACGGGCGTGTCACGGTTGGTGAAGAAGGTCGCGACTTCCGCTTCGCGCTCGGCGGAAAGGCCGCGATAGAACAGCGTGGTCAGCACGAAGAAGCCTGCCGTGATCACGGTGTGCGCCATGATGCCGACCGCCACCTTCATGTCGCTCCATTCACGCGAGGTCAGGTCCGCGTCGAGACCGAAGGTGTTGACGATGAAGTCCGGCGTCATCAAGAAGCCGACCACATAGGACACCAGGCCACCGACCACCAGCGTCGCCCAGGCCGCCCAGTCAGGCGTCTTGCGGATGAAGAAGCCGAGCAGGCCGGGAATGGTCATCGGCAGACCGATCAGAGCGCCGACATACATCATGGCGTCGAACAGGCTCAGTCCCTTCAGGGAGTTGATGAACAGGGCAAACCCGATGATCGCCAGGCCGAAGACGGTGGAGGACAGGCGCGACATCAGCAGCAGTTCACCTTCAGACGCCTTGGGACGCAGCACGACCTCATAGAAGTTCTTCACGAAGATCCCGGAGTTGCGATTCAGGCCGGAGTCCATCGAGGACATGGTCGCGGCGAACATCGCCGCCACCAACAGCCCCAGCATCCCGGCAGGCATGTAGAGGCTGACGAAGCTCATGTAGGCAAAGTCGGCCGCCTTGGCACCTGCCTCGGGATACATCGCGAACAGATCCACCCCTTCACTGGCCATGAACCAGCTGGGCATGAACCAGATGAACGGCCCCATGGTCATCAGGACACAGGCCAGCAGACCCGCCTTGCGCGCATTCTTCGAATCCTTGGCCGCCAGGTAGCGATAGGAGTTGAGCAGGTTGTTGGTGATGCTGAACTGCTTGATGAAGATGAAGAACCCCCATAGCGCGAACAGCGACAGGTAGTTCATGTCACCCCCGATCAGGAAGTTCACCGGGAAGTCTTCCACGACATGGCTCGGGCCGCCGGCGTGGATCACGGCCACGATGGCACAGGTGATGGTGACGGCCATGATGATGACCATCTGCATGTAATCTGACGCGATGACCGCCCAGGAACCGCCGGTCACCGACATCACCAGCACGACCAGACCGGTCACGATGATGGTGGTTTCCATGTCATAGCCGAACAGCCCGGAGGTCACGATGGCCAGACCATTGAGCCAGATACCCGCATTGATGATGCTGGTGGGCATGGAGGACCAGGTGAAGACCTGCTCGTTGACGGCCCCGAAGCGCTGCCGGATCGCCTGGATCACGGTGATGACCCGCAGCTGCCGGAAGCGTGGTGCGAAATACAGATAGTTCATCAGATAGCCAAAGGCATTGGCCATGAAGATGATCGCCACGGCAAAGCCATCGTTGTAGGCCTTGCCTGCCGCACCGGTGAAGGTCCAGGCACTGAACTGGGTCATGAAGGAGGTCGCACCGACCATCCACCACAGCATCTTGCCGCCACCGCGGAAGTAATCACTGGTGCTTGAGGTAAAGGTTCTGAACAGCCAGCCTATGGCGATCAGAAAGAGGAAATAGATGCCGATGACGGCAGTATCCAGATCTAGGTTCATGGCAATGCACTCTTGTCTTTATCTGTCTTGTCATTGTTGTTGCGCACCCGGCAGTGCACGTTTCCCCGCCGCCTTTCCCTGACCACGGGGGGGCGCTGTCTCATCTGTCGCTGGCAGCGTCTTCGATCTCCGGGAGAGATCCCGGCCGTTGTTTGGATCGGTCCAACTCACATCCTGAATCGACTCCCGGATGACGCCATCCAGACCTCGGACGCCGACGGCGGGTCAGGCGTTCTGTGACATCCGCGCCGTGTCTGGAAGATCAATGAGCGTGACATCCTGCTCGATTCGCAGGGGGCGCTCCCCGGCCTCGAGCGTCAGGCTTTCCCCTTGTCGGGCTGGCTCGGCCAGCACCACCAGCAGTCGACCGGTGGCGAAGGTCAACTCGAGAATCGTCAGGCCATCCGCACTCGGCAGCACCCGGAAATGGATCACCTGCGGACGCGCCCCACCACACTGCTCCAGAGCTTCATCGAAATGCCCGTGGCTCTCGAACAGGGAATAGAAGGTCTGCGAGGCGGCGGTCAGGCGCGTCATCACCTTGGCGTCAGGCCGCAGGTTGTGATCAGGGTCATTGGCACCGACACGCAGCTGGAAGGCTTCAGCAGGTGCCTGGGTGATCTGATGCCAGCTATGGAAACTGTCACCCTCAAGCCAGGTCATGCTGTGTCCGGTGGCGGGCCGGCACTGCCCCTGCTTCCAGAGGTGCTGATAGCCGTGGCGATCCCCCATCACTTCCAGGGCATCCAGCGCGGTGAATTCACTTCCCCACCAGCGCACGACATGACCACCATGATGGAAGGTGTAGTCATAGACGTGCGGCTGCTCCGAGGTCAGCGTGAAGACATCCAGCAGAATCGGAGTCTCGGTATGACGGCTTTCCACCAGCAGCACCTCACGCTGCATGGCCACGCCGTCATGCGCGTTGTCACATCGGGCACGCGCACCCGCCGCGCAACCAGTCAGCAGTGAGATCTCGCCATGTCGCTCGTCCGACAGCGCGTGATTCGCCGCGTGCTGCGACTGCATGTCCACCACGACCAGGTTGTGGGCGACACTCTGCTTGGCATAGCCCTCGTTTTCCTTGAGGTAGCGTCCACCGAACTTGGTCTCCACATTGACCCAGCGTGCGAAGCCATATTCCTTGAGCACTTCCTTGCCACGCGAGAAGAAGCTCAGCCCCAGCTCATCGAAGTGGCCATGCCCCATGCCGTGCTGACCGGCCGTCAGCACGGCATGCTGTGCCGCAAGCCCCTGCCCACGCTTGAGGTGCGCATGCCCGCCAGACTGGCCATCCGGGCCATCGCGGAAGAGCTGGCTGGTCGCTTCCACCTGCATGTCGACACCCTGCACCGCGTTCAGCAGCGCCAGTCCATTGGCATGGATCCAGCAGCCCTGCTGCTGACGCGCCATGGCCAGCAGCTCCCGGGGTGCCTCGTATCGTGCCGCCAGCAGCGACATGGCGCAGCGCGCGCCCTCATCATCGAGATTCATGCTGCGCGAGGCGTCATTGAGCGCCGGAAAGCGTCCATCCGGATAGGCCGTGGACAGCAGCACGTGCAGCGATTTCTCGATGCGTCCGTCGGCATGTGTCAGCACCTTGCGTTCAGGGTGGTGACGCTCGATCGCCTCCGCGAACAGACACAGCGGATGGATGGCGAAGCGATGGTAATAGGGGCCCTCGACGTAATAGCCCTGCGGGGAGAACAGCAGCGCGATCTGGGCGAGAAAGCCGCCGGTCTCGCCGCTGCCATCCAGGCCATCGATGGAGATCGCCAGATGCTCAGGACTCTCGATCACCATCGCGCAGATCCCGACCGCCGCCACGGCCCACAGGCCGTGATTGTGAATGCGGTCGAAATCGTGGCGGTAGGTCTCGGTGAACATCTCGAGCATCGGCTGGAAAAGCCCATCCAGCAGCGACTGATACCGCGCCTCGCTCAGGGACGGCTTGAGCAACGCCAGCCCCAGCGAGGCATGCAGCAGCCAGATATGCTCGTTGAGAATCTGATGGAACAGCCTGCCGGGCGGATTGGTATTGCGCGCGACCTGATACGGCATGTCGCGGTAGCAGGCCGCGTAGCCCGCCAGCAGCTCCTCGGCGTGCGCCAGGGCCTGCACATTGTCACTGAGCCGTCCCCACAGAGCCGCCCCCTCGATCACGCGGGCATTCTCCTTGTGGGTATTGTGCTCGAAGCTACCCGCCTCGCCCTGCCCCGGAATCACGATACCGCGCGCCATGCTGGCCGCCACTCTGGCCTCCAGCGCGGCGAGGCTGCGCCCCATCGCATTGTCCTGCCCCTGCTGCCTGCGAAGCTCGTCAAGCTCCTCACGGGTCCAGAGCAGGTAATCACCTTGTGCCGACATAGATAGAATTCTCACTGAATGAAGCGTTCACTGATCCTGCCTGTTGCCCGGGTCCTGCCTCGCAGCGACCGACACGGATGGCCTCACGAGGCAGGTGGCGGTGCATCACAGCAAGGCGCACCCGCCTTGCCATTCGAGGCGTTCGCCTGCCACGCTCACCGCATGCTGCACGCCGGGCGTCAGTGCGACGGCGAGACGGTGTCGAGTGCCATCGCGCAGCTCAAGCGCCAGCACACAGGCCTCGTCACTCTCCTGAAGCAGCTGAAGCTTGAGGACACGGGGACGCGCCTCACTGGCGATCTCGCGCGCTTCCTCAAAGACACCGTGTGTCTCGATGACACAGGCCACCGTCTGCGAAGAGGCCTGAGAGCGCAGCAACAGGTAGGGCTCATCGCGCAGATTGCGCTCGGGATCATTCGCCCCGATGACGCCCTGGACCAGCGTGGCAGGCGCGGTGCACACCATGCGCGCGGTGACGAAGTGGTTCTCCTGCAACCAGGTGACGGCCTGCGAGACGCCCGCCGCCTGCTCCGCGCCGGACGCCATCTTCCACAGATGCTGGTAACCATTGGCTGCACCCAATGCCGTGGGTGAGGCCTGCTGCTCGAGCGCCGGCTCTGCCATCATCAGTTGCCCCTGATAATGCAAGGGGTAGTCATAGCGATGCGTGCCATCACTGCGTGCCTGCATCAGGTCCAGGACCAGCGGCTCGGCCATCTCCGGCAGCGAGACCAGCAGCAGGCTGCGGGTGAGCACCACGCCCGGCACGTAATCCCGGAGCCGCGCCCGAACCATCTGCAGACGCGGGTCAGTCGTGTCAAAGGCGCCGAGTTCCCCGTGATGTTCACAGGCGCGTGCGGTGTCCAGCCCATGGTGCGAGGTTTCATCCACGACCAGGGTGTTGTGCGCCACGCTCTGCTTCGCGTAGGAACGGTTCTCCGGGGTGTAGCGGCCACCGAATTTCGGTTCGATATTGACCCAGCGACTGAAGCCATAGTCGGTCAGGACTTCGTGCTGGCCGTTGTGATAACCGAAGTGCAGGCCATCGAAGTGACCATGATCGAGCGCCGAGTGCAGCGTGGGGTCACTGCCATGCTGTCCGAAGGCCAGATACAGCATGGTTTCCGCACCGCTCGCCGAAGGCGCACGCAGGATGGCCAGACCGCCCGCATTGCCCTCGCGACCATCGGAAATGAATTGACTGGCACGTGCGCCGGGGGCCCGTGTCGCCGTCTCGGCGAATTCCGCCAGCGACTGACTGCCACCACACAGCGGCAGGCGTTCGACCTTGTCGCGGATCAGACCCGCCACCGCCGGATTGAGCCGCGTATCCTGATAGCGCTTGAGCAGCGTGGCAGCGCCCAGCATCGCGCCCTCATCGATCAGTCCCATGGTTCTTGAGCTGTCATTGAGCGCCAGGAAACGGCCATCGGGGAACGCGACCTCCTGCAGACACAGAATCGCCTTGCGAATGATCTGATCGCGATGATCATGGATGTCCGGCCGCACGCCACTGTTCACCAATGCCTCGGCGAAGAGCACCATCGGTCTGAGGGCGAAGCGATGGTAATAGGGGCCTTCCAGGTAATAGCCGTCCGGCGAGAACAGCTGGTCCAGCTGGGCGAGAAAGCCACCGCTGGCGCCATCGCGGGCATTGCCGAGCAATGACTGCTCCACCAGCGCCTCGTCTCCCAGTACCAGCCCGGCAATCCCCGCCGCCGCCACGGACCAGATGCCATGGTTGTGCACCACATCGAAGTCATGGGCGTTCTGCACCACCAGCAGGTCGATCATCGGACGCAATAGATGCGCTTCGATCTGCTCACGCTCCGCCTCAGGCAATTCCGAGCGGATATTGCCGTAGGCATCCGCGGCGTACAGCAGCCACATCCCCTCGTTCAGACACTGGTGAAACAGCTTGCCCGGCGGATTGCTGTCCCTGGAGACATGGGCGGGCAGCGCTTCATAGATCTCGGCATATCCCAGCAACAGGCCACGCACGAATTCGAGATAGCGCTCATCATGTGTCACCAGCCACAGCTGAGAGGCCAGATTGACGTGCTGATAGTTGAGCTTGTGGCGTGCATGCTCTTCTCCGCCCGCCTCACCCTGCCCGGGAATGCACAGGGGTGCCGAGAGGACCGACGCCAGGCTCGTCTCGGCATGTGCCAGCCGGCGTGCCAGCAGTCCGCTCCTGTCCTGCGATTCATGGGCCTGGCGCAGCGCCGTCAGTGCTGCGCGATCCAATAGCAATGTCTGTTCCATGGCGTGGCCACTCGCGATGATGGTTGGCGTGTCGTCTTGATGCCCGACAGCTTGTCGGACGTCCCTGGTTGGCTCAGTCTCGCCCGGCCCCGCGACACCAGAGGGCGCAGAGATTGCCTGAGCACGGATTGACGAACTCACGGACACATCTGCCCACCATTGACGTCGATCACCTGGCCGGTGACATAGCCACTGGCCGCATGCGAGGCGAGATAGAGGTAGGTCGGCGCCATTTCCTGGCACTCGCCGAAGCGCCCCATGGCGATGCTGCCGGCGATGGTCTGCTTGAGCGCATCGCTCTTGTCGGCATGGAAGGCCGTATCGATGGTGCCCGGCGCCACGGTATTGAAGCGGATGCTGTCCTTGGTGAATTCCTTGACCCAGTTGCGATGCAGGTTGTGCACCATTGCCTTGCTGCCACCGTAAAGGCACGCGCCCAGGCCACCGCCTTCACGCCCCGCGATCGACCCGGTCGTGATCACGCTGCTGCTCTGTCCGGACTGGCGGGCCGAGGCGCGCAGCGGCTCAATCGCGAAGCGCGTCACCATCACCACCGAGCGAATGTTGAGGTCGATGACATTGTCGAAGAAGTCATCGTCAATGCCCTCGAGCCCCTGGCGCCCGCCAAGACCGCCGGCATTGTTGACCAGCACGTCCAGCCCGCCCATGGCCTCGACGGCCTGCTTCACCAGCGCCTCGCACTGAGCCGTCTCGCGCACGTCCGCCTGCAGATAGAACACGCGTCCCGGCGCGGAAAGCTCGCTCAGCAGCGATTCCGCCTGAGACGGGCTCCGGCTGCCGTGCAGCACGACCTTGGCACCTGCCGCTAGGAAGGCTCGCGCCACCTCAAGCCCGATGCCTGCAGTGGAACCGGTCACCAATACACGTCTGTCCTTGAGATCTTCAAACATCACGACACTCCTGAAATTGTGGAATGAAATTGGGGGAATGGCGGGCGTCAGTGGCCCCGGCACAATGGTCATCACCCATAAATCAATAAAGTCTTATTTAGATAAACCGCATCATTAAGGACGCCAGAGTGCCGACCCGGGCCAGAGCCCGAGAGCGGCGTAACGTCACGGTGTCAGCATGTCATCGCGGCGCGGCGAGAAGAGATCGATCACCACACTCTCTGACTCCAGCGCCACGGCGCCATGCAGGGTGTGATGCGGTGCGACGAAGGCATCGCCCGGCCCGAGCCGGCGCTTCTCGCCGTCAAGCTCGACCTCGAATGCGCCCTGCACGACGTAGCCGATCTGGTCATGAATCTCGTGCTGATGGGGCGTACCGACGGCACCGAGGTCGAACTTGACGCATACGGCCATCAGGTCCGGGGTGTGGGCGACGATCTTGCGCTGGATGCCCGGCTCGACATCCTGCCAATCCTGTTCGTCGTTGATGAAGAAACTGCCTGCGTTCATCGCTGTCGCTCCCTGCTGAGTACCGGGTACTGAATCCTGAGCACCATGTCCCATCCTTGAGACGCTCCCCCGCACTCGCAGCGCGAGCAGATTCGCGAGGGACACCGTCGATTGAGACATCAATCTGAAATGGCGTTTTGAAAACGTAGCAGGGGATTTTTATTTTTGAAACAGCATTTCATTCCATCTTAGACTTTTAGACCGCTCCAATGCCTGGACGATGATCTGCCGCTCAGCGCATCCATCGATGCCACCACCGGCCGCAAGCGTTGTGGTAGCGCGGCTGAGGGTGTAAAAGCGAAGATGGGTGTTCTAAAATCAAGTTTCATTAATTTCAGAATAAGGGATTTCATGTCTTCAGAAACCAAGGCTGCCGAAGCCAAGGTCGACAACGTCACCGCGGTGATGAAGGTGATGGCAGTGCTGGAGGGGCTGGATATCGATCATGAGTCCAGCCTCGCCGAACTCTCGCAGCGTGCCATGATGTCGAAAAGCACTGCTTATCGGTTTCTTCAGACACTCAAGAACCTCGGATATGTCGCCCAGGACAGCGAAAGCGAGAAATACCGCCTGACCATGAAAGCCTTCGTGCTGGGCAGTTCAGCCCTGGGCAACATGGACCTGATCAAGATGGCGGACCCCGACATGGCCGCCCTGTCGCAATTGACCCGTGAAGCGGTTCACCTGGGCACTCTGGATGCCAGCACCGGGGAAATCGTCTATGTCCACAAGTACAACTCGCACTTCAACCTGTGCATGAATACCCGCATCGGTGACCGTTGCCCCGCGCACACCACTGCCATGGGCAAGGCGCTGATGTCACGCATGACCGAAGCCCAGCTTGAGCACCTGCTGACACTGCAACCACTGGAACCGCGTACCGAGCGCACGCTGACCTCGCGTCAGGCGCTGGATGAGCAGCTCGCACAGGCGCGTCAGTCGGGTCTGGCAGAAGATCTCGAGGAAATGGACGCCGGAGTGTGCTGTTTCGCGACACCGATTCTTGATCACACCGGCAAGGCCATTGCCGCCTTGAGCATGTCGATCCCCACCATTCGCTATCACCAGGATATCACCCTGGCCTACAAGGCCAACCTGTGTGAATCCGGGCGCAATATTTCCCGCCAACTTGGCTGGAAGGGAACGGATTGAGACACGCATCACCCCTGAACGACGTCAGGTAGCGCTTCGCTATCCGGCACGCAGCGTGCAAGTCATTGCTCGCCAATCGCCTGACATCCATGGATGGATGTCACAGCGTGAAAGAATCTCCGTTGTCACACCGTTGTCGGCATGCCAGTACTTCATGCCAGCAATTGTATCGACACACCGTGCCACCCCTTCTTCATTCTCTTCAGGCAACTGCTCACTCTCTTCTTGCGTGAGGCGGTCAAGCCTTGTCTTCATTCAGCGTCCACCATGGCGAAACCGCCATGCATGACCAATGGATGACATGAAAATTCAAGAAAACGCATTGATATGATTTTTTCCTTATCAATCATTGAGATGCCAACAGCGATACCTTTCCTCTCTCATGGATGAAAGCACGATCCTACCTCTCAGATCACCACATAACCCTCTGTAAAATATTGGAAATACAGTTTTCAAAACGCTATTTCATTTTCATCAAAAATCGTCTTGACAGTCATGATCAACTGGCTCTAGCCTTCGACTGCCATCTTGGCACTCACCCCATAAGCATAAAAAAGGCTTGAGACCATGCGTAATACTCGGGTACGCCACCCCTTGGTGACAGCATTTCTCCTCGCTGCCAGTGCAGGTATCATTTCATCGCCAAGTGCTGCCAATGACACTCCCCCCGGAGAGACATTCGATCTCAGCACCTGGAAGCTGACACTGCCGATGGACGCCGACGGCAATGGCAAGGTGGATGAAATCAAGGTGTCAGACCTTCAGAGCTATCGTCACTCTGACTATTTCTATCTCGACGATGATTCCCATATGGTCTTCGTGACGCCCAACAGTGCCTTCACGACGCCAAATTCAAGCAATGCCCGCACGGAACTGCGTCAGATGCTACGCGGTACCGACACCAGCATCGGCACCCATGACCCGAAGAACAACTTCGCACTCGCCTCGCATGGAAAGGCCGATGAATTCGCTCAGATAGGCGGCTATCTTGAGGCCACGTTGCGCGTGGACCATGTCGCGGAGCGTTCGAAGAAACCAGACAGGAAGTCAACCTATTCGGTGGTCATCGGCCAGATACATGCTGGCAAGGACCAGGCATTGATGGAGGCGAATGAAGGCTTTGGGCATGGCAACGAGCCACTCAAGATCTTCTACAAGAAGCTGCCGGATCAGGACACTGGCTCGGTGTTCTGGAACTACGAGAAGAATCTCGCCAAGGAAGATCCCAAACGCACGGATGTCAGCTATGCGGTATGGGGCAACGACTGGAGCAGCAACGCTGATCCTGGCAAGGAAGGCATTTCGCTGGGCGAGACCTTCAGCTACAAGGTCGAGGTCAAGGGCGACATCATGCATCTGACCTTCAATTCGGACGGCCATCCGACACGCAATTTCGAGATCAACCTTGCCGACAATGTCGATGCCAACGGCAAGGTGGACGCAGATGACCTTCCGGCGGGCTACGCCGGTGACTGGATGTACTTCAAGGCGGGCTCCTACAACCAATGCAATACCAAGGCCAGTTCCAATGCCTGTGAAGGCACGGGCGTATGGGAAACCGACAAGGCCAACGGCGACTACGCCAAGGTGGTCTTCTCTGAGCTGAAAAGTGGCAAGATTCAGTGATGAAAGATTGAACTGATCAGATGCTGAAGCGCTGAGACGCCCAAGGGATGAGACCCGCGTGAGATCACGAGTCTCGGGCAAGGGGTTGCCACTCATACTCTTGAGCCAAGGCCATGTCTCTTCAGCCAGGGACATGTCTCTTCAGCCAGGGGCATGTCGTCCTCTTCCCCCTGGATTGTCAGAGGCCCTACCTCTGGCAATCCAGGGGGAGTTGCGTTGCCGATGACCAGGGCACTCGAGACTGTCCATTTCCCCTGGCTTGTCTCTCCTTCCTGTCGCTCTCTTCTCACGCCACCTTTCTTCTATTCTCTCCTCTCGCTCCCTCTCTCCTCTCACTCCCTCTCACTTCCTCTCTCATCTCTTTTCGCTCTCATCTCTCATCTCTCTCCTCTCTCATCCCTACACTCTTCCTTCATCTCGACCCTCTCCTCCTCGACGCAATGAGCGTATCGCTACCCTTGGCCTGCCTGTCGGAGAAAGACGTCGAGAAGCCTGCAAGAGATGTCAGTGATCACCCTCAATCTGCTGCGAGCGGCAGGTTGACGTAAAACGCAAAGTATCCGGCGTGTTCTGATCATCTCGCTGCCCCCAACTTCACGACACTGTGTTCAACAAAGGCGCAGAGGCGATGCGACCGGGGCGTGCAGATTGACGTCTGGTGACATGGCCGCTGCGACTTACCGCAGACAAGTGTCCTGACACGTGAGGCTCGACGATGAATCGCAAGACTATCCTGACATGCGCCATCACTGGCGCGGGTGATACCGCCAGCAAGAACCCGAATGTCCCGGTGACGCCGAAGCAGATCGCCGATGACTGCATCGCGGCGGCCAAGGCCGGCGCCAGCGTGGCCCACATTCACGTGCGTGATCCGGAGACCGGCGGCATCAGCCACTCCACCGAGCACTTCCGTGAAGTCATGGACCGTGTGCGTTCCGCCGACACCGACATCGTCATGAACATCACCGCCGGTGGCGGCGGCGACTGGATTCCTGACGTCAACGACCCGACTCGTGGTGGCCCGGGCACCGACATCCAGACCCCGGCCGAGCGTCACGCGCCGATCCAGGAACTGCTGCCGGAACTGTGCACCCTGGACTGCGGCAGCCTGAACTTCGGCGACATGGTCTACATCAACACCGCTGACTGGCTACGTGAGCACGCTCGTCTGGTGCAGGCCGCTGGCGTCAAGCCGGAGCTCGAGTGCTTCGACCTGGGCCACGTCTGGTTCGCTCGCCAGCTGCAGCAGGAAGGCCTGCTCGACGACGACCTGCTGTTCCAGCTGTGCCTGGGCATTCCGTGGGGCGCGGAAGCCGACACCGAAACCATGCTGACCATGAAGAACAAGCTTCCGACCAACTCCAACTGGGCAGCCTTCGGTATCGGCCGCATGCAGATGCCGATGGTCGCACAGGCTGTGCTGCTGGGCGGTCACGCTCGCGTCGGTCTGGAAGACAACCTCTATCTGTCCAAGGGCGTGATGGCGACCAATGCACAGCTGGTCGAGAAGTCCTCTGGCATCATCGAGAACCTGGGCTCCAGCGTGATGACCCCGGCCGAGACGCGCGCCTTCCTCAAGCTGCGTGATCCGTCTACCGGCAAGACCGCCGGCGACGTGGCAGCCCTCGAAACCGCTGGAGGTGTCGCATGAGCCAGTTATCTGTCGTAGGAACCGGTGTCATCGGCAATGGCTGGATCTCACGTGCATTGGCCAATGGCTGGGATGTGGTCGCTTTTGATCCGGCCCCGGACGCCGAAGCCCGCACTCGCGCCTTCGTCGAGAATGCCTGGCATGCACTGGAGAAGGATGGCCTGGCGGAAGGCGCCTCCGTCGAGCGCCTGCGCTTCGCCGCGACCCTCGAGGAAGCTGTCGTCGGTGCTGATCTGATCCAGGAAAACGTGCCGGAGCGTCTGCCGCTCAAGCAGGAAATCCTCAGCGCCATCGATGACGCGGCCGAAGAGCACGTGGTGATCGGCTCTTCCACCTCCGGCTTCAAGCCGACCGATCTGCAGCAGGATTGCAAGAAGGCGCCGGGCCGCGTCATCGTCGCCCACCCCTTCAACCCGGTCTATCTGCTGCCGCTGGTCGAGCTGGTGGGTGGCGAGCACACCTCCCCGGCGCTGCTGGAAGGCGCACGCGAAGACTATCAAGGACTGGCCATGCGTCCGCTGATCGTGCGTCGCGAGATCGAAGGTCACATCGCGGATCGTCTGATGGAAGCGCTGTGGCGTGAAGCCCTGCACCTGGTCAACGATGGCGTCGCCACCACCGAAGAGATCGACGCGGCCGTCGTCTATGGCTGTGGTCTGCGCTGGTCGCTGATGGGCACCTTCCTGACCTTCCACCTGGCCGGCGGCGAGCCGGGCATGCGTCACATGCTCGAACAGTTCGGCCCGGCTCTGAAACTTCCGTGGACCAAACTCGAAGCGCCGGAACTGACCGACGAGCTGATCGACAAGGTCGTGGAAGGCTGTGAATACCAGGCAGCGGGTCGCCCGGTTGCCGAACTGGACCGTCGTCGCGATGACTTCCTGGTCGAGCTGCTGACGCTGACACGCAAGTACTGGCCGGAAGCTGAAGGCCTCGAGGGTCGTATCTGATGGACCTGCTCGAGATCACGGTGCCGCATGAGTGGGTCGACTACAACGGCCACATGAATGACGCCGAGTACGCGCGCGCCTTCTCGATGGCCGTCGAAGCGCTGATGGAGCACGTGGGCCTGGATGCCGACGGTCGTCGCGAGCACGACCTGACCATCTACACCCTGGAAACGCACCTGTGCTATCTGGCGGAAGCGCATGAAGGCCAGACGCTAAAGGTCAAGGTCCTGCTGCTGGACCATGATGCCAAGCGCCAGCACGTGCTGTTCACCCTGACGGATGCTGACGGCGGCGAGATCGCCACCAGTGAGCAGATGTTGATGGCGATGAGCATCAGTGGTGGTCGTCCGACCCCCTGCCCGGAACCGGTGGCGGAGCGCATTGCCGCCCTGCCCCAGCCGACAGGCGAAGAAGACTGGCCCAAGGCTGCTGGCCGCCGTATCGGTATCCGTCGCAAGACGGCCTGATATGCGCACCGACAGCGTCAAGAAGTAGACCGTCCTTTCGAAGGATGGACCGACACCCCGTCAGTTTCTGGCGGGGTGTTATCGTATGCAGAACATTTATCTTCTGGGGCCTGTGATCATGACCACCGAGAAACCATCACCCTTGCGCTGCCAGGCCTTCATCGAGGCTTTCTCTCACGGCATGGCCGAACTCGAAGGTCTCTCGATCGCCGAGACCCGTCGGCAGTGCGAAGCCCTCTACGCGCGTTTGGCCGCCCCAGTCGCTGCGGGTGTCACGTTGCGCGATGACAGCCTGCGCAGTGATGACGGCCACGTCATTCCTCTGCGCCGTTTCACCCCGATGCTCGATACGCCACGCAAGGACGGCCGTGTCGTCTACCTCCACGGTGGCAGTTGCCAGATCGGTTCACTGGACAGCCATCAGGGCGTCGCTGCAAGTCTGGCGGCATGGCTCAATCGTGAGGTGATCAGCGTGGATTATCGCCTGTTGCCGGAAGCCTCCTATCAACAGGCGTTGATGGACTGTGATGTTGCCGTACGTGAACTGGCCCCTATCGCGGTGGTCGGCGACAGCGCCGGTGGGCGACTGGTGATGGATGTGGCACGCCTGCATCACGAGACACACTCCCCCTATGTGCTGGGCCTTATCTACCCGCCGATGGACCCGGTACTGAGCCTCGACAATGAGGACCTCGCCACACTGGGGCCGACGGCGCCACTGCTGAGCCGTGAAGAAATCGTCGCCATGTGGCAGCTGGTGGCCGAGGGTGACCCCTCGCATAGTTACGCCATGACGCCACCCCATTCACGGCAGGCACCGGCGCAGGTCATCGAAGTGCTCTCGGTCGAACATGACCCTCTCACGGCGCCGCTGGAGGCGGCCGTCGCCACCTGGAAGGCCCAGGGGGCGGAAGTCGGCTATCACTGCGCGACGGGGATGGTCCACGCCGCCCTGCACGCTCATCATGAATTGCCTGAGATGGGCATCGCCTGGCGTGATTTCTGTGACGCCTTGACGCGCCGTCTTGGCGAGGCATGATGCCGTCCCGGGCGGTCGCGCCATGAAAAGAGGCCCGTACCGATGGCATCGGTACGGGCCTCTTTTCGTCGTGATCCACCTCAAGCACTGGCCGGCCCGAGGTGTCCCCTCATCTGCCGTGTCTGGACGAGACATTCCCATGGCTACGGTGGATCACGCTTCAGCACATCACGCTGCCTCACAGCGCACGTCATCGCGTCGAAGGACACGCAGTTCGACATCCGCCGGGCAGTGTGAGACCCGCGGCTGCCAGCGGGACTGTAGTCGCTCACGCAGGTCCGCGTCGCCGTAGATCACGACCACGACCACCAGACGAAAATCATCCTCCAGCGCCCGCTGTGCGATGAGAGCTTCATAGAGAATGCTGTCGAGAATACGCTCGGCCCTGGCGTGATGCTTGAGCACTCTGACATCCACGAAGGTAGTCGTGGAGGCCTTGCCGGCAAACACCGCATCAAAGCATGCCCGCGTATCCCCTACCTGGACATCATGACGTACCTCGCCGGACGGCTCTGCCCCGGACTCGCGGACGATCTGTCCTACCAGTGCGGTCTTCAATGCGCGCAGCTCATGGCGATGCTCTCGCGTCATCTTCTCCCGCGACATCTCATGCGATGTCACCGCCCCACCGGCGGGTGACGCCATTGGCGTATCGTCACTGTCGTCGTGAAGCAGTTGCGCCACGTCGGCATCATCCACGGGTGGCTGGGCAGACGAGGCCTTGGCTGGCGGCATCTCGATGCCAGGCTCTCCGCCCAGTGAGTCCTGTACCTCGGCCGTCAGGCGCTCCTCCTGTTCGGCGGGCGACAGGGTGCGCATGAAGGAGCGGTCCTTGTGGTAATCGCCGGGGGCATAGAGCTTGCCATGATGCCTGGTCACCAGACGATAGAACACGCCCAGCACCAATAGCGGAAAGATGACGATGAAGGCGATCAGCGGCCAACGCTCGACCTCTGTCAGCTTGTCTGCGGATGAATTCAGCAACAGGCTCGCGAAGCCGTAGATCAACGAGATGAACAGCGCGATGATGCCGAGCGGATTGCGCGCCAGTTCCTTGGCATTCTTCATGAACTGCATAAGTGCTCCATTCCTTGAGATCTCCCTGCTCCTCCCTCAGGGATGGGGGAGGAACGGGCACAATGCAATGTCATGGCGCTCACGCCTTTCGCGTGTCTTCTCAGCCGTCGAGGGTCATGCGGCACAGCAGGGTGTTGTCCTGCTTGAGGCTTTGCCCCCACACGAACCTGGCACTGTCATCCCAGTCGATATCGTCGTAGCCGTCCTTCGGGCTGACATCGCTGTACTGATGCTCGATGGCAGCCGGCCAGGCGCTGTCATCGAAGTCCGGGGCCGTCCAGTCACCGTCCACCGTGGTTTCCTCGAAGTCACAGGCACCCTCGCCTGCCTGTGGGTCGCTCTCATCGGCACAGGAAGCCTCGACAGGCGCGTGTTGCACCACCAGGCAATGCATGTCGCGGTTGGTGACCCCGATGACCTCGCCTGTTCTGGCATCACGGAACTGGGCAATCAGGCCGCCATCGCCCATCTGCTGGCGGTCCGTGCCGATGTACTCAAGGCCGGAATCGTTTTCCTTGAAGTCCTTGGCCTTGATGGCAATCGTCACCGGGAATCGCGTCTCGATGATGGCGGTTTCTGAATTGAAGGAACGCTCCGTGGTGATCGGCACGCTGTCTTGCATCGCCTTCTCGCCATTGACGTACATCTCGAACCAGTTATCGACCCAGATCTCGGCCTTGAGTCTGGTGCCACTCTGGGGGCCGGCCTTGGGCTTGGCCGCATGCTCATCCTTGGCATGTGAATCGGCAAAGGCAGGTGCGGCAGCCAGAATGAGGGCGGCGGTCAGCAATGTGCGCATGGAAAAATTCCTTTCGTGGTGAATGGCGATCGCGCTTCCTGGCTTGCAGGGGGGGGCTTGCGTCCATCATCTGCTCAGTTACGGAAGATGATGGAGGAGGAATCCAGCACCTTGCCCTGCAGTGCCTCGGTCATCGTGTCCCAGTTCACGCTCATGTCGTCATGATCCGGCAACGCCTCCAGCGGTGCCTTCAAGGCATACAGCGTGATCGTGTATTCGTGATAAGAGCCCTCAGGGCCGGGAGGTGAACAAGGCGGCGTATACCCGATACGTTTCTTGTCCTTGTCGGCGCCCTCATCCCCCAGCGACGCCGGGTTGCCGCGCGGCAAGGCGTGGGTGTCTGCCGGAAGATTCCACAGCAGCCAATACTGGCTGGGTGCGTCACGACCTTCGACGGTGCCTTTGGGATAGTGATGCATGATGAGGGCGAGGCTCTGTGTGCCGTCAGGCACATCACCCCATGTCAGCGGCGGCGTGACGCCATCGCCGCCGTCACGAGTGCATTTCAGGTCATCCGGCAACCAGCCATCATCATTGAAGGCAGGGCTGGTGAGCGTGAAGTCGCCTTGTGCCAGCGCCGGTGTGGCCAAGGCCATCGCACCAAGCCCGACGACCAAGCCACGTGCTAGACGCGTCTGCCATGCACTTGAGAACTTGCCCGCCAGATTGCTCGATAACTTGCTCGACCATGCCCGAATCATCGGCAGTACTCCCCGGTCTTGACGTCGCCACCATCCGTCACGGTACGCGTCTCGAAGTCATAGCAATTGGGCGTATCGGTGGGCGTATAGCGAATGTAATAGGCTTCACCGTGATAGGTGTAATCCATGCTGCGCTTGCCGTCTGCCTGCTGGGTAAAGACCAGGTCTTCCACGCCCCCTTGCGGCGGAGTGCCGGCAGGCCGCCCACGACTGTCGGCCTGCGTATCGCCACTCGCGGCCTTCAGCGGCGGAACACGCGGCAGGTCTTTCGCCTCTGGCACCTCGCCCATCAGACACTGAATGATGTAGGGCGCCTGTTCGGAGGTGTGATAGCGATACCCGAAGGTGTCATCAGGCTGTCCGTTGCAGACATCCAGCACATCCATCGCGATAGGGGAGCCATCCGGGTTGTCATCGCCATAGATGGGGTAACCATCGAAAGCCCAGCCAATGATGGGGTTGTCATCGGCATTCTTCATCTTGTCGATCATGCAGACGGGTTTGACATGATAGTGGTAATCATCGCCGCGTCCGGCGTGCCCGCCACAGGCATCCAGCTGTTTGGTGGCTAGGGTGTCATTCTTGGCCTGATAACTTGAGAGGTCATCCTGAGACATCTCTCCGCCGCCGGTGTAGTCATAGATGGGCACACCATTGACGGCCACCCCCAGCGCCGCATCACGTGTCTGCGGTGTGTCCTCCAGCGTGGACTCAAGTGCGATCGGAGAGATGTAGTCGCTGGCGGGCACCGGCACCTGCTCATTGGTGCCCACGATACCGGTCATCATCTCGTGATCCGGGTAGGTATCCGAGGTGATCAGCGCCTTGCCGTCCTGGCAGGTGACAGACACCGAGTCGGCGAAGCCGGCATCTTGCACGGAAGCCTTCACGGCGGCGCAATGCGCCTCGGCGGCGGACCTGCCCGTACGCTGTGCCGCTGCCTCCGACGTGGACTTTTCTGAGCCGGACTGAGCCTTCGCGAGCGAGGGTTGATCATTCGCGACTGACTGCGCGACATGGAAGAACACTGGCACCATGAGAACGGATGCCACCGTCAGTGCCACGACGGGCTTCACGATACGGGGTCGTCCCCGAGACGTCAGGGAATGTGGGCGCATGGGCTTTCCTGTGTGTCGGACGATGAATTCATGAGGCATTCGCGCATGGCCGGGTGGCCTGAGGTGTCAGCCAGTCAGATGCGGACGCAGGAAGGCCGACAGGGTCTCCGAGTTCTTCTCGTCATGCCGGGACGGCTACCACTGCATCACGATGAAGGTCAGTGACATGGCACCGATCGCGACCATCCAGGCGCCCAGCACTCGCTGCGCGATCACGAAGGCCGCACGAGGCAGAAGGCGACCGATCAACGCGAATATCGCACAGCAAAGCAGGACACCCCACATCACCGTCATCATGACACCGAGAAGGATGGCAAAGGGTGTCGAGGCCACCTCATGGCCCAGAAACAGCAGCGCCACCACCAGCCCGGCCAGCAGCGCCGGCACCCGCTGGAAGATGCCCTGACCGAAGGCATGGCGCAGCGGTACGTGAATCGCGACGAGCAACGACACCAGCATGGCCAGTCCCATCACGGCCATTACCAGCCTCTGTGGCGCAAAGAGTGACAGGGTGATCCCGAGCAGCAGGCCATTGATGAGCCGCAGCTGAATTCGCCCGCCCGCCTTCCAGGTGAGCGTGTCCTGACTGGCGACTCCGACAAGACCCGCCGTGACGATGAGATACAGGATCACCGGGCTGCCACAGACGGCACGAACGCCGATCATCCACTGTTCCGGCCACATCATGACAATGCCTCGACCAGGAAGTAGACACCCAGCAGTGCCGTCAGAATCCCCAATCCGCGCAGCAACATGCCCTGACGGAAGCGCTCCGCCATGATGCCAACGCCGATACCCGCGGCATGCAGACTGCCGGTGGCCACCATGAAGCCCATCGCAAAGGCAAAGGGATCAGACGCCAGGGGCAACTCCGCCCCATGGGCGTAGCCATGACAGACGGCAAAGACGGAGATCACCGCACAGGCCATCCACAGCGGCAGGCGCACGCGCCCCGCGATGAAGCCGCCGAGCACCAAAGCCGACAAGGCAATGCCGATCTCGATTCCGGGCAATGTCACCCCCACGATGCCCACCACACTGCCCAGCGCCATGATCATCGGGAAGACCACCGGCAACAGCCAGGAAGCAGGACGCCCCAGAATCACCCCCCACAGCCCCACGGCTGCCATGGCGGTAAAGTGATCCAGACCCGTGAGGGGGTGCAGGAAGCCCGCGGCAAAGCCGCCGACGCTATCCGTATCGACATGCGCGCTGGCTGTCTGGGTGAAGAGCACCGTCAACATGCCGACAAGGGCAGCCGTCAGACGGGGCAAGCGGCAAGGCCGCGAGTCACGACGCCGAGCGGAGTGAGCCGCGAGAGGCGCAACGCGAGAAGAGGTGTGAGATGTGGTGCGAGATGAGGTGCATGAAGAGGTGCGAGAAAGCGACATGAAGGCAAATCCAGTGAAGAGATCTCTCGGTTGGGGGGAGACAGCAGCAGTGTGAAACACACACCGAGACGCGGAAGTCTCGGCAAAGACCATGACATTCGTGCAGACAGCAGGGTATGGCATGGCACGCAGCGCCGGAGCGCCAAAACGCCGGCGCTGTTCACGGCGCCCCGACCCCGGCGCTGTCATCATCATTTCCCGGCATTGGCCCGTCCGGATGTCCGTCGCCTGCATGGCCGGGCATGGGGCCCTGACCCGGCTTGCGTGGAGAGCCGATCCCCATCCTGGCATTGGTAGTGAAGTTGTCCTTCGCCACCACACCCTTCAGACATGCGGGCAGGTTGGGGAATTCCTGAGTGGCGTGATAGTGATACTCGCCTTCCGGGTGACGCTCGGTCGGGCCGAAGTGACCATTGCAACTGTCGAGATCGGTCGGCACCTCGCCCGTCGGGTCTTCACTGCCGAACATCGGATAGCCATCGAAGGCATAGGCGAACTGGGCGCTCTTGCTCTGCGGTTGCTGACAATGGGCATCCACGCCTTGCGTGTCATAGACGCTATCGATATCCGTGGCCGTCGCGTGCCAGTGATACCAGCCACCCGGGTCCACATGACCGCCGCAGGTATCCAATGCCGGCAGATTGCCGGTATCCAGCACCGAGGGAGCATCGGCGAAGATGGGCACGCCATCCAGTGCCAGGCCTACCTTGGCGACAGTGCCAAGCGACGTCGGCGAGTCGGCCGGCACCGGGACGACAGGCAGCAGAATGCTCATCTCGACGCTGTCATCTTCCGCCACGTTGAGGCAGTTGTTGGCCTCTTCCTGACGCTTGCTCAGGTCCGTCATGATGTGAAGCGTCTCGTCCTCATCATGAAAATGAAACCCGAGCGTATCGAGCATCTCGAAGAAGGCACGATCCAGCCGATATAGACCGGGGTGCTGGCCATCCCACTGCCAGATACCGCCTTGATCATCCAGCGTCGGTGGACAGAAAGGGCCGATCTCCAGGTCATCAGGCCGGTACTTCACGACAAGTCGGGTGCACTGGGCAGAGCTGCCATTCTCCAGCGTACAGCTGACGGTTTCCGGCGCCTTGACCAGCGCGGCCGTGGAGAATTGGCTCGGCACCACTTCGGCATGGGCCACCCCTGCCATCAACAGGGAGGCCGGCAACCAGGCCGTGATCGATGCGGTCTTTCGCACAAGGCGTGCCGTCTTCATGAGTAGGCTCCGAAGAGAGAACACCCGCCACGCTGTTGCTCTCTCGAGTGATCAGCGTGGCGGGTGTCGATGGGCGGGACAACCGTGAGGGTCAAGCTCGGCCTGGACTCAAGTTCAGCCTGGTCTCAGGCTCGGCTCAGGCCCTGACCTCAGTGCTTGGGCCCCTGCTTGGCATCATCCGGCAAGCAGGCCGTCTCGCCACCCTGGGGCGGAGCGACACAATGCCCCGGCACCAGCGAGTCTGCCTCAGGCACCGCGATCTGGCACTGGTCTCCCACCTGCTTGCTGGCACAGGCATCGAAGGCTTCCTGCGGCGGCTTGCCACCCGGAGGCTGCGCCATGCTCATCCCGCTGATGGCCAGCAGTGCGCCCGCCATCAAGGCCAGGCTGCCGCGACGACGAAAGGTCACGCGAGCGGAAGGAGTTTCAGAGGCTTTCATGTCGGCATTTCCTTGTGTCATCACTCAATGACGACAAGCTTGCTGACGCAATGTGCAACGAATATGTCAGAAAACGACAGGTGTTCAGGTGCCTGCAGGCTCACTCCTTCCCGGACGGCGGACGATCTTCCTCACCGGGAGGTGGCCCGCGATGTCCCATGTCATCTGCGGTGCAGACGGCATCCGGTGAGTCGAGTGCGCAGCCTATCTCGCCATGGAAACATCCCAGAATCTCGTTCTTTTCGGCGCTGTTGCCATGATAATGGTATCCGATGCCTGCACCGACATGGCCACTGCAGGCGTCGAGTTCTGCCTCCTCGGCCTCGTCACCGGTCAGTCTGGCCAGGATCGGATAACCATCCATGGCAAAGCCGATCATCGGGGCATCCGCCGCGACGTTCTCCTTCGCGGGACTGCAGCCATTGGCACCGTGATAGTGATAGCCGACATGCAGATTCACATGCCCTCCGCAGTCATCGAAAGGCGCCAGGGTATGGGCGGCAAGAATCGCATCCTGAGGCGCTGCCGCATCGAATCTGACGCCATTGAAGGCGATTCCCCGCGGAATTGGCGGAGTGCGCCCTGATGCCGCTTCCTGACGGGCAACGGGAACCAGTGGCAGCACATAGGTGGTCTCGACGACCTCATCCATGTATTCCGTGCGGCATTCCACGCAGTAGTTGTGGTACGCCTCGGCCACATCCGGCCGCGCCGCCTGATCACAGGCCGTCCTGGTATCCGTGACGTGAACCTTGCCGGTGGCCTCGTCGAACAGCTGCCACTCGGGGTCATCATAGAAGGTGGCCAGATTCTCGATGAAGGCACCATCCACGTCGTACTGCTTGCCGTCACGCACCCAGATCCCCCCCTTGTCGGCACCGTCCGAGAGCTTGCCGGGACACCAGGGGCCCATCTCGCTGGACTCCAGCGAGTTCTTCAGCGTGATGCTGAAGCACTGGGTCTCGGTCCCACCAGACAGCGTGCAATCCACTACCTCAGGGCCAGCCACGATGCTCCGGGCATCGAACAGGGAGGCGATCTGCGCCAGTCGCTCCGAGACATCCCCCTCGTGGGCCATCGCGGACACGGGGATCAGGCTGGCGACCCCCGCGCTGAACAACGAGGCCAGTGCCATTCGCTTCATCATGTTTCCTCTTGTGATCACCAGGGCATCAGCACGTCATCTGCACTTCACCTGAACGGCCCACCCATCGCAAGGCCAAGCCTATGGAAAACACGTCCCATAAGGAAAGACGCGCCGCTCATTTGCACAAAGCTGCCTTTTTCACGAGAACTGACTTTTCACGAGAACTGACTTTTCACGAGTGCTGTCATTTCACAAAGACGGCTCCACGGTAGCCCTAGCGCTCGGCTCGCGGGGAATGCCCGAAGTGATTGCGATAGGCCCGCGAGAAGCTCGAGCTCGACGTGAAGCCACTGGACAGTCCGATGGAGAGAATATCGAGATCCGTCTCCTTGAGCAGATGCCGAGCACGCTCCAGCCGCAGCCTCAGGTACCAGGCTCGCGGCGACGTGGCGAGTTCCTGCTCGAACAGACGCTGCAACTGTCTGAGCGAGATGCGACAGCGTCGGGCCAGCTCCTCCAGCGACAGGGGGGTGTCCAGATGCTGCTCCATCAAGGCGACGGCATCGACCAGCTGGCGCTTGTGAGTGCCGAGTCGCCGCGCCAGCGTCATGCGCTGCTGATCGGTACGCGTCCGCATGCGGTCATGGACAAGCTGCTCGGAGACATCGACTGCCAGGGCCGTGCCGTGCCGCCGGGCAATCACGTCCAATGCCATGTCCATCGCCGCCGCTCCCCCGGCACACGAGAAACGCCGTGCGCCCAGCTCGAACAATTCATCCGAGGTGCTGATGGCAGGGAAACGCTCGCGAAACGCCGGCAGACTCTCCCAGTGCAGCGTGACGCGTTCACCATTGAGCAGCCCGGCCGCGGCGAGCAGGAAGCAACCGGTATCCAGCCCGCCCAGCACACAGCCACCGGCATCGAGGCGATTCAGCCAGCCAGTGAGAGCGCGATTCAGGTGAGCTTCCGGCTCGAAGCCACTGCATACCGCAAGCGAAGGCAGCGAGCGGATATCCAGAATGCTGTGATCCGCCACCAGCGTCATGCCACTCGATGCCGTGACCGGCTGGCCATCCTCACTGATCAGCAACCAGCGAAACAGCGGCTTGCCGCTGATGCGATTCGCGATGCGCAACGGCTCCACCGCCGCGAAGAAGGCCATCATCGAAAAACGCGGCAGCAGCAGAAATCCGATCGTTTCGGGCAAGGGGCCGGAATAGTCGAGACGCATGACGCGAGAGCCTCCGTGACAGGGAAAGAGAGGTGTCATGGGTCATCACCCGAGAGCGTGACATGACGACGACCGTCAAAAATGACGCATTACGTTAACAATAATTCGCCTGACGACAAAACAGACTGTTGAAATTTACCTGTCGTCGAGACTTCACCATGCCGCCTCCCGGGCATCCCCGGGGCCTCAGTGCGAGCGCCTGGCAATCATGTCCCGGTGATTCACGTCCCGCTTGCCCGACCCGCTTCTGGCGTAGCGTGATTTTTCCAGAAGCTGTAGCCATCAAAAACAATTCCATCCATAATATATCGTAATGTTTTTAGGCAGTTAGCCAAGAACTGCTCTTTCCAAAATGCGTTCCTCTTCTCTTCTCGTTGCCAACACGACAACAATAATGGTGCCGGATGAGCGGTCGATATCCCCGATGCCTCGACCGAGACAGGGATCGCTGGCCCTTTGACCAGCTCGAACAGGAGTTACTGCGTGACCCCTTCCCAATCCGACCCCGCGTCCTCTCCCGATTCCACGAATACCGCCCCTCTGCCCTATCCCGACGCCAGTTCCAGCGTGCAGGTCGAGACCTCAGGCTGGCTGACCGGCATGCACAAGGGCATGACCCTGACCTCAGCGGGCCTGCTGCTGCTCTTCGTCCTGGCCACGGGCCTGGCACCCGACATGTCCGCGAGTCTGTTCGGCGCCGCCCGCGCCTGGATCGAGTCCACCTTCGGCACCTATTATCTCGTCACCATCGTCGGACTGATCGGGCTGTGCATCGCCCTGGTGTTCTCTCCCTGGGGCAACCTGCGCCTCGGCGCACCGGACAGCCGTCCCGAATTCTCTCGCTTCACCTGGGTCTCGATGCTGCTCTCGGCAGGCGTCGGCATCGGCATTCTGTTCTTCGGGGTCGCCGAGCCGCTGTTCTACTTCGATGACTCCGGCGGCTTCGGCTACCCGAACAACCCCCACGCGGACCTCGCCGGCCACACCGCCATGACCCATGCGCGCGCCGTGGATGCGCTCAAGCTGGCCTTCTTCCACTGGGGCCTGCATGGCTGGGCGGTCTATGTGATCGTCGGCATGACCCTGGCCTACTTCGCCTATCGCCGCGGCCTGCCGCTGGCCCTGCGCTCCGCGCTGTATCCGCTGATCGGCAATCGCATCTATGGTCCCATCGGCCACGCCGTCGACATCATGGGGGTACTGGGCTGCGTGTTCGGTATCGCCACCTCGCTGGGCCTGGGCGTCAGCCAGATCGCCGTCGGCCTCAATCGTCTGACCGGGCTGGATTCCGGCATCTACACCCAGGTGGTGCTGATTGCCGTGATCTGCGCCATCTCCATCGCGTCTGCCGTCTCGGGGGTCAGCCGGGGTATCCGCATCATCTCCGAACTCAACGTCGGCGTCTCCGTCATCGTGGTGGGCAGCTTCCTGATCGGGGGGCCGACACTGTGGTTGATCAGCATGTTCGGCGAGACGCTGGTCTCCTATGTGCGTGACGTCATTCCCATGGGCCTGTGGGTGGCGGGCACGCCGCTGGAACGCGACTGGCAGGATGCCTGGACCATCTTCTACTGGGCCTGGTGGCTGGCATGGGCGCCGTTCATCGGCCTGTTCATCGCCCGTATCTCCAAGGGCCGCACCGTGCGTGAATTCGTGCTGGGCGTGCTGATCGCACCGCCGCTGATCATCTTCATCTGGCAGGCGCTGTTCGGTGGCACCGCGTTGCACCAGGAACTGACCGCAGCCATGGGCCCGGGAACCGGCGAACTGATGGGCATGATCCGCGACTGGAACCTGCCGGAGGCGCTGTTCGCCACGGCGGATACACTGGTGGCCAATGACACCCTGAGCGTCATCCTGTCCTCACTGCTGATCTTCCTGCTGATCAGCTGGTTCGTGACCAGCTCCGACTCCAGCACCCTGGTCATCACCACCATCCTGTCGATGGGCGATGAGGAGCCGCTGGCGCGCCACCGGATCTTCTGGGGCGTCTGCATCGGCTCGGTCGCTGCCGTCCTGTTGATGGCCGGCGGCCTGAAAGCCCTTCAGACCGTGCTGATGGCGGCGGCATTGCCGGTCAGCCTGGTGATTCTGCTCATGACACTGGGTCTTCTGATCGCCCTGATCGAGGAATCGCGCATGGCGCTCAAGGCACGTCGCCGCGCCTCCCCCGACACGGGCCTGAATTGATCCGCCGGTCAGTCTGACCGATGCCGGTCACGGCTCCTGCCATGACCTGATGCCGGCACCCGCATGACACCAATCCCCGCTTGAGGCCACAAGGCCCGGCGGGGATTGGCGTTTCTGGCTCCCGGACATCCCTCTTCCAGCCTCTCTCGGAGGGCCCCTGAGCGCTGAGGCACTGCAGGCTTCCAGCGAGAAAATATCCGAAAAGCCGGCCTGACGCTTGCCGCATGACGCGTTCAGCTAACTGGACTTCGTTTGGGGAGAAAATGATCGGGGACGACGCTCTAGCCTTAGAACGTGTCGATGTCTGATGTCCAGAACGTTCCACACAGGTAGTGCGAGACAACAATCACAACAATAAAGGAGTGTTCCCATGACACCCGCCCAACAGGACTCGCAAGAGTCCGCTCACCGCGGCATCCCCCCTGATTTGACGCAGCGCCTTGAGACCCGCGGCCCGCTCAAGGGCATGCACAAGGGCATGACACTCACCGCTGCCGGCCTGCTGCTGGCCTTCGTGGTCGGTGCCGGCCTGAGTCCGCAGGCCTCTTCTGCCCTGTTCGGCGCCGCCCGCGCCTGGATCGAGAACACCTTCGGCACCTACTACCTCATCCTGGTCGTGGGCATGATCGCCCTGTCACTGGTCATGGTGGTGTCTCCCTGGGGCAGCCTGCGACTCGGCCCCAGGGACAGCAGACCCGAGTTCTCGCGTTTCACCTGGATCTCGATGCTGCTCTCGGCAGGCGTCGGGATCGGCATCCTGTTCTTCGGGGTCGCCGAGCCACTGTTCTACTTCGACGACTCCGGTGGCTTCGGGTACCCCAACAACCCGCACGCGGATCTGGCCGGCGCTACCAGCATGGACCATGCCCGCGCCGTCGAGGCCCTCAAGGTGGCCTTCTTCCATTGGGGCCTGCATGGCTGGGCGGTGTATGGCGTCGTCGGCATGACACTCGCCTACTTCGCCTACCGCCATCACCTGCCTCTGGCACTGCGCTCGGCGCTCTATCCGCTGATCGGCGAGCGCATCTACGGTCCCATCGGTCACGCCGTGGATATCATGGGCGTACTGGGCTGTGTCTTCGGAATCGCGACCTCGCTGGGCCTCGGCGTCAGCCAGATCGCCGTCGGGCTCAACCGCCTCACCGGACTGGATGCCGGGCTCGGCACTCAGCTGGCGTTGATCGCCGTCATCAGCGTGATCTCCATCGCATCTGCCGTCTCCGGCGTGAAGCGCGGCATCCGCTTCATCTCCGAGCTCAACATCGGCGTCTCGGTGCTCGTGGTCGGCAGCTTCCTGATCGGCGGCCCCACCCTGTGGTTGATCTCGCTGTTCGGCGAGACGCTGCTGGCCTATCTGCGCGACGTGGTGCCGATGGGACTCTGGGTCGCCCAGACCCCGGGCGAGAGCAGCTGGCAGGAAGGCTGGACCATCTTCTACTGGGCCTGGTGGCTGGCCTGGGCCCCGTTCATCGGCCTGTTCATCGCGCGTATCTCCAAGGGACGCACCCTGCGCGAGTTCATCCTCGGCGTGCTGATCGCCCCACCGCTGATCATCTTCCTCTGGCAGGCGCTGTTCGGCGGTACCGGTCTGCATCAGGAGCTGACGGCCGCCATGGGCCCGGGGACCGGCGAGCTGATGACGCTGGTGCGCAACTGGAATCTGCCGGAAGCCCTGTTCGCCACCGCCGATGCCCTGGCCGGCAACGGCGTGCTGGGAGTCATCCTTTCCTCGCTGTTGATCTTCCTGCTGATCAGCTGGTTCGTGACCAGCTCCGACTCCAGCACCCTGGTGGTCACCACCATCCTGTCGCTGGGCGATGAGGAGCCGCTGGCGCGTCACCGCATCTTCTGGGGCATCTGCATCGGACTGGTGGCCGGTACCTTGCTGATGGCAGGCGGCCTCAAGGCACTGCAGACCATCCTGATGGCCGCCGCCTTGCCGATGAGCTTCGTGATCGTGGCAATGACGATGGGCCTCTTGGTGGCGCTCTATCAGGAATCCGGCAACGCACTGAAAAGGTTCAAGAAACCCGTCCAGCATCACACAGGCCCCTGAGCCCGCTCTAAGCCCCTCACTCGACCCGGGCCCGTCGTGCCAACAGGCAACGGCGGGCCTTGAGGCATGTCTTTCACGTCAGGCGTCCCACGAGACTCATAATGTCGTGTTATGGCAAATACTGGTCGCCAATAACCAAAAATTAACCAGAGGGCAAGATAGGCTTATGAGGTCCTTGCCACCCACAGGAGACAGCCATCGTTATCTGCCCTCTCTTGACGACTTCTTGCTGCCGTCAGCTTGCCAGTTCGACAACAACAACTTCAGGAATCGCGCTCTCATGACGACCGACACTTCCTCCTCCCGCCAGCCCGAGGCCACCACGGATTCCGTCTGCGGCCTGGGGGATACAGACTCCGCCAAGGGCAAGTACCTCACCTCGATCGCCACCGTGGCGGTCATCATGCTGCTGATCGGCGCCGCCGCCCTCTTCCCGACGGGATTCCTCGCGGCCCTCGACACCGTCAAGACCTCGGTGATCGGCAATCTCGGCTTCATCTTCACCTGGCCGGCCTTCGCCATCTCGCTGGTGATGGTCGCGGTGTGCTTCACGCCGCTGGGCAAGCTGCGCTTCGGTGAAGGCGAACCGGAATTCCACACCCTGAGCTGGATGGGTATGCTGTTTGCCACCGGCATGGGCATCGGCCTGCTCACCTGGGGCGTGCTGGAACCCAAGTACCACACTGATGCCGGCCAGAGCACCGACATGGCACTGCTCAATGCCTTCAATCATTGGGGCCTGCTTGCCTGGGCGGGCTATCTGGCCATCGGCGCGCTGTTCGCGCATGCCATGTACAACATGAAGATGACCAAGCCCGCCGAAGAACTGCTGGGCAATGGCCTGTGGAGCAAGCTCAATCTGGTCAGCCTCGTCGTTTCCACCGTCATCGGCCTGTCGCTGTCCTTCACCTACGCGACCACCCCGATCCAGCAGGGACTGGTCAAGCTGGTCGGCATCGAGTTCAGCCCGACCCTGATCATCAGCGTGCTGGCCGTATGCGCCATCATCTCCTCCGCCTCTGGCCTCAAGCGCGGCATCAAGTGGCTGAGCAACTACAACACCCTGTTCGCCATCATTCTGATGATCGGCGTGCTGGTGCTGACCGTCCCCGGCGACATCCTTTCCACCTTCGTGCGTCTGGTGCCGGAATACCTGCTCAAGTACCCGTCGATGGCCACCGACATCGGCCTGGGTGATCCGGAGCGCAAGGCGTGGCTGGCCGACTGGCTGTATGCCTTCGAGGCTGCCTGGTACGGCTGGTTCATCTTCACCGGCGTCTTCGTGGCGCGCATCTCCAAGGGCCGTACCCTGCGTGGCATGGTGCTGGGGGTGATGCTGGTGCCGACCCTGTTCTCGTGCCTGTGGTTCGTGGTGTTCGGTCTCGGCAGCCTCAGCCTGGGCGTCGAGGACGTGTTCAAGCTGATCGATACCATCGATACCACCGGCATCCTCTCGGTGATACTGACGCTCAACATCCTGCTGTTCTTCATCACCAGTGCCGACTCGGCAGGACTGGTCTGCGAGATGCTGACCGTCAAGCGCTCACGCGCCTTCTGGATCATCGCCATGGCCGCCCTGGCCATCGTGGTCAGCTGGCTGGGCGGCGACGTCTACAAGACCCTGCTGAGCCTGATCTCGGTCGCCGCGATACCGGTCGCCTTCGGCATCTTCGCCCTGGTGATCGCCTTCGTGATCCGCGTACGCCGTGATCGCGCCTCCCAGGCCATCCCGACATCGGCGCCACTCACCCAGCGCTGAACCGCCATGGCGTGTGATGCGCCGCAGCGCGTGCCGACGCAATCCGGGACAACGATCTGTCGCAACGCAACCTGTCCAGCACAACGGCCCTGCCCTCTAACGAGGTGCAGGGCCGTGTCACGTCTGATGCCCGCCTTTTTTCGCCACCGGCCAGGAATGGAATGGCGGGTCTTGCGCCCTCGACGCCGACAGAGCCCTGCTGTGCTGACAACGAGCTACTAGGCTGAAGTGTGTGTCACCACGTTTCCCCAAGGCGTACAGCATCGATCGGAAGCGACAGGATCACGACAGACAGGAGCGACGCATGCCAGCCAGTTTCCACGACCACCTCAGCCGTCAGATCAATACGCTGCATGAAGAAGGCCTCTACAAGCAGGAGCGCGAGATCACCTCGCCCCAGCGTGCCAGCATCCAGGTTTCCACCAGCGATAAGGACGAGGGACAAGGCGCCCAGGTCATCAACTTCTGCGCCAACAACTATCTGGGCCTGGCCGATAGCCCCGAGCTGATCGCGGCCGCGCAACAGGCGCTGGAGCGTGATGGCTTCGGCATGGCCTCGGTACGCTTCATCTGCGGCACCCACCACCAGCATCGCGTGCTGGAAAAACGCCTCGCGGCCTTTCTCGGCATGGACGATGCCATCCTCTATTCCTCGTGCTTCGATGCCAATGGTGGCCTGTTCGAGACACTCTTCGGCCCTGAAGACGCCATCATTTCCGATGCGCTCAACCACGCCTCCATCATCGATGGCGTGCGGCTGTGCAAGGCTAGCCGCTATCGCTATGCCAACAATGACATGCGCGAACTCGAGGCCCGCCTCAAGGAGGCGGACGCGGCTGGCGCACGCTTCAAGCTGATCGCCACCGATGGTGTCTTCTCAATGGATGGCGTGATCGCCAATCTAAAGGGCATCTGTGAACTCGCCCGCCGCTACGACGCGCTGGTGATGGTGGATGACTCCCACGCCACCGGCTTCGTCGGCGACAACGGGCGTGGCAGCCACGAATACCATGACGTGATGGATCAGATCGACATCATCACCACCACCTTCGGCAAGGCGCTGGGCGGTGCCTCGGGAGGCGTGACGGCCGCACGCGGGCCCATCGTCGAGTGGCTGCGCCAGCGCTCTCGCCCCTATCTGTTCTCCAACTCGCTGGCACCGCCCATCGTGGCGGCGACCCTCAAGGCGCTGGACAGTATCGAGGACAGCGCCGAGCCGCGCCGTAAGCTGTGGGAGAACGTCGAACGCTTTCGCACCGGCATGCAGGCCGCCGGCTTCACCCTCGCGGGCGCCGGCCACGCCATCATTCCGGTGATGATCGGCGATGCGCGCCTGGCGGGCGACTTCGCCAATCGGCTGCTGGAGGCCGGCATCTACGTGATCGGCTTTTCCTATCCGGTGGTGCCCAGGGGACAGGCGCGCATTCGCACCCAGCTCTCGGCGGCGCATACCCCGGAGCAGATCGACACGGCCGTCTCGGCCTTCGCGCGCATCGGCCTCGAGATGGGCGTGATCGGGTCTGCGACGGGAGGTGATGCATGAAGGCGCTGGCCAAGCTCAAGCCCGAACCCGGCATCTGGATGACCGAGACGGCCGTGCCGGAAATCGGCCACAACGATGTGCTGATCAAGATCCGCAAGACCGCGATCTGCGGCACGGACATGCACATCTATCAGTGGGATGAGTGGTCACAGGCGACCGTACCGGTGCCGATGGTCACCGGTCATGAGTATGCGGGGGAAATCGTCGCGCTGGGCAGCGAGGTGCGGGGTTACGAGATCGGTGATCGGGTCTCCGGCGAAGGGCACATCACCTGTGGCCATTGCCGCAACTGCCGCGCGGGGCGTCGCCATCTGTGTCGCAATACCGAGGGCGTGGGCGTCAACCGTCCGGGCGCCTTCGCCGAATATCTCGCCCTGCCCGCCTACAACCTCTTCAAGCTGCCGGATGAGATCAGCGATGACCTGGCAGCCATCTTCGACCCCTTCGGCAATGCCGTGCATACGGCGCTGGCCTTCGATGTGGTCGGCGAGGACGTGTTGATCACCGGCGCCGGGCCCATCGGCATCATGGCGGCGGCGGTCATCCGCCATATCGGCGCCCGCCACGTGGTGATCACCGACGTGAATGACTATCGACTGGCACTGGCCGAGCGGATGGGCGCGACCCGCACCGTCAATGTCAGCCGCGAATCCCTAAGGGAGGTGATGGCGGAGCTCGACATGCATGAGGGCTTCGATGTAGTGCTGGAGATGTCCGGCGTGCCATCAGCCGTGAGTCAGATGCTCGATGTCATCAACCACGGCGGCAAGATCGCCATGCTGGGCATTCCCCCCGGCGAGATGGCCATCGACTGGACCAAGGTCATCTTCAAGGGGCTGACCATCAAGGGCATCTATGGCCGTGAGATGTTCGAGACCTGGTACAAGATGGCCAGCCTGATCCAGTCAGGGCTGGATCTCTCGCCCATCATCACGCATCGATTTCCCGTCGATGACTTCCAGCAGGGCTTCGAGATCATGGGCTCCGGTCAGTCGGGCAAGGTAGTGCTCGACTGGGGCTGAGGGCTTTTACTCGATTGCTCCCCCACGCCAGTCAGCTCCCGATCGTCTGCCCCCCAATCGTCAGAGCGCGTGCCGGTCAGTCGTCGCCTCGCGGGGTAACAGCCCGAAGGCCTCGCCCATGCCGGGAGCCGAGAGACGCTGGAGAATCCATTTGAGCGCCTTGCCCTGGCGACCACTGCGCCAGGCAAGGGAGAGATCGATCGGCGCACGATCCGTCTCCAGTGGCAGCACCGTGAGACTGCCGTCTTCCAGTGATTGACGAATCCGGTGCAACGGCAGATAGCCGACACCAAGCCCCCTGCGCTGGACGTCTATCTTCTGCGCCGTGGTCTTGACGATGATCTGACTGCGACCATCCAGCAACCCCGAAGAGCGCCCGGGCAAGCTGCGCGAACTGTCGGCCACGATGACAGTGGGATAGTCACGCAGGGCGTCGGCGGACAGCGGCTGCGGCAGATGCGTCAGCGGATGACCGGCCGCCACGGCGAAGACCGGCTCGATCGCCCCGAACACTCGGCTCGACAACCCCGACACCGGTGCCTCGCCGGGCGCTCCGATCACCAGATCACAACGGTTGTCATGCAACGCTTCCCAGGCGCCCCCCATCACCTCCTCACCGAGTACCACCCGGGTACGCGGCTGGATGGCCTGAAACTCCTCCAACAGCGGATAGAGCGCGTCCGGTTCAAGGATGGAATCGACGCAGATACGCAGCTCGACCTCCCAGCCCGCCCCCGCCTGACACGCCAGCGCCGTCATCTCATCGGTGGCCAGCAGAATGCGTCGCCCATGCTCCAGCACCAGGCGTCCGGCATCGGTCAGTTCGGCCTTGCGGCGCGAACGGTCGAACAGCGGCACGCCCAGCTCTTCCTCCAGCTTCTGCACCGAGTAGGAAATCGCCGAGGGCACGCGGTGCAGTGTCTCGGCGGCCGCGGCGAAACTGCCACGTCGGTCAATGGCATCCAATACGCGCAGCGCGTCCAGCGTGATGGGTGAGACCATGGTTCAAAAATTCTGATCAATCAGACCAGAATCCTCCGTTATTTTTCTGTGACACCACATTTTATAGTAGCGCCATCGATCAGACACACTGATTTGAAAATCCACCCCTTACCTGATCACTGGAGCCACTCATGTTCAAGTCCGCCCTCTCTCGCCTGATGTCCACTGACACGAGCCTCGCAAGCCTGGTGCTGCGCGTGCCCACCGGCATCATCTTCATGGCCCACGGGTCACAGAAACTGTTCGGCGCCTTCGGCGGCTACGGTCTGGAAGGCACGGGGCAGTGGATGGCCTCCATGGGCATCGAGCCCGGCTACCTGATGGCACTGTTGTCCGGCAGCGGTGAATTCTTCGGCGGACTGGCCATTCTCATCGGCCTGCTGACGCGCCCGGCAGCTGCCGTGCTGGTCTTCACGATGCTGATCGCCATCCTGACCGTGCATATCGGCAATGGCCTGTTCATGAGCAACAACGGCTTCGAGTACGCGCTGGCCCTGTTGACCATCGCGGCCAGCCTCATGATCACCGGCGGCGGCAAGCTGTCCCTTGATCGGGTACTGCAACCGGGCAGCAACGCCGTGCGCGAAGACTGAAGCCTGCTTCACTCACCGGCAGACACCACGACACTCTGAGGAGGTTGCCATGTTCACGTTACGTCCAGCGGCAGAACGCGGTCATGCTCGATTTGGCTGGCTGGAGAGCCGCCACAGCTTTTCCTTCGCCAGCTACTATGACCCGAATCACATGGGCGTCTCCGTACTGCGCGTGCTCAATGATGACACCGTGGCACCCGGCGCAGGCTTCGAGACGCATCCGCACCGTGACATGGAAATCATCAGCTATGTGCTGCAAGGCAGCATCGAGCATCGTGACACCATGGGCTCACATCGCACCCTGGGAGTGGGCGAAGTCCAGCTGATGAGTGCCGGCAGCGGCATCGAGCACAGCGAGTACAATCCCTCGACTCGCCAGCCACTGCATTTCCTGCAGATCTGGATCACCCCGGATGCCAGGGGCCTGACGCCGCGCTATCAGCAGCAACCCTTCACGGCACGCGAGGGACTCGACCTGTTGATCGCCCCGCCACAAGAGGCCGTGGACGGCATCCTGTCCATCAATCAGGATGCCCGTATGTATCGCATCGGCCTGCAAGGCGCGGAACACACGGATACCTCGCTCGCACTGCCCTTCGCGCCCCAGCGTCGCTACTACCTGCACGTCATCGACGGGACGGCAACACTGAAGGGCAAGGATCAGCAGAGCCTGCCCCTGTCCGCGGGGGATGCCGTCACGCTGGATCATGAACCCGAGGCCACTCTCGCTGAGGCGCGAGGTCTGCATGCGCTGCTGTTCGACCTGCCCGCTTGAGCTGGCCTCCGATGGCCTCTAGACCCACGACGCCTCCCCGCCCACATCACTGTCTGCGGGGAGGCGTCGTTATGGCACGTCCGCATGGGAGGACACCTTGCAGGGAACGTGGCTGGGCGACATCTGTCATAGGGAGGCATGATACGATCAAGCGCGAGGCTGGCCGTCATCGCCATCCTCGTGAGCTGACGGAGGACACCCCATGAGCAAGGACACGACCACCACGTCCACTCCACCCGAGACACCCAGATTGCCGGCACCGGATGCACAGCCCCTCACGGCCCACGCCTCCGAGTACAGCGAGGAAGGTTTCTGGCACAAGGTCTCGTCGGTCGCCCGCAAGGCCGGCCAGACAGCACTCAATCCCGCCCTGCGCATGTACTTCGCGGCGCAGGATTCCGATACCCCCGTCTGGGCCAGAACCACCATCTATGGCGCGCTGGGCTACTTCATTTCCCCCATCGATGCCCTGCCGGACTTCACCCCCCTGCTGGGTTACACCGACGACATCACCTTGATGGCGGGCGCGGTGGCCATCGTGGCGGCCCATATCAAGCCGGAACATCGCGCACGCGCGGACAAGGTGCTCAAGCGCTGGTTCGATTGACGGCAGACGACGCGCCTGGCAGCGCCTCCCCCCTCGTGACGGCCCAATGGCCACGAGTTCCCCGTCATGTACAGGGTGTCAACAGTGTTGAATGCCGTGTAGAGCGCTCGTTTAGCGGGTGACACCGTGCGTGTTACCGTGAAGTCATCTCTTCATGCCCACGAGCCCCCCCCGAAAGCGCAGGATGCCTCCATGACAATGTTGAAATTCGCCACGGCAGGTCTCGCGCTGCTGCTGATGACCGGTTGCGCCTCGCGTGCCGAGATCGATATGCCCAACATTAAGCCGGTGCAGTCTCTGGCCTATGAACACAAGACGTTCTACCCCGACATCTATTACAGCCAGCCTCAGGCCAATCTGTTCTCGGGTGCCGCGACCCAAGCCATGCGCCCACTGGGCAGCGTGAAACTGCCGCGCGCCTCTTCACCGCCCATGAAGAATTTCGACCTGCTGCTGCGCGAACAGTTACCCAGCACCTCGGTGATCACGCACGATGCCCGCGAGAAGGACTATCGCCTCAAGGTCGAGATTCAGGCCCACGAGAACCGTGGCCCCGTCTATCTCGACTATCTGATGGCAAAGAATCTGCCGATGAATCTGCTCACCTTCGGCATCGCCAATGAAGACTTCGATGTGATTGCCGATTTCGAGGTGGTGTACTGCCTCTATGACAAGGATGAGCAACTCCTCTATCGCAAGGATTACACGGTCAAGGACTCCGTACCTCATCAGACCGGCAACTTTGACCTCGGGGATCGCATGCTGATGCCTGCCCGCGACATGATGAAGAAATATCTTCAGCTGACGATGAATGACTTCTTCATCCAGGCCAGCCAACCCTAACTGAGGCACGTCGCGGTCGTTTCTCCACCCGCCATCTGACGGCTGTCGTCCGCCCCTTGTACAAGAACGCCTCGACCACATGGTGGTCGAGGCGTTCTTGCATGGCCATGCCATTCGTTGCTTCTCTCAGGTCATTTCATCCTGGCAATCGGCTTCGTCTGTCCAAACCAGTCGTCTGCAGCCTCATCCCTTGCTGGCCTGAGTACCGCCACCTTCCTCACGGGTGGAGGCCGTCATGTTGCGCGGCTTTCCGCCCCGCAGGCCCAACGGCAGGCGAAGCAATACCTCAGGGCCATTCTGCGCCAGGCTCAGGGTCGTGATCGCCACGAGAATCAGCGCCATCCCTGCCAGCTGCATCATGTCCATGCCTTCTCCCAACACGAACACCCCGAACAAGGTGGCCGTGATCGGTTCTATCATGGCGATGATGGAAGCCACCGACGGCAAGGTATTCTTCAGGCCGATCACATAGCAATAGAAGGAGAACCCTCCCCCCACCAGGCCGAATATCAGAATCAGCCACAGTTCATCGGCGAAGGGGACCGCCACTGCCTGTGAAAGATTCGTCAACGGCAACATCACCAGACTGCTCACGCCCAACGCGATGGCCAATACCCCAGGGGTGCTGCCATGACGCGTGGCTGACTTGAAGGCAAAGATGAAGATGGCGTATGACACACCCGCCAGAAGTCCGAACAGGACACCCAGGGGAGTCACCTTGCCACTCCCGGATTGCAGCACCCCCGTCAGCAGTACGATGCCGATCATCACACCGACGATGGAAATCAGCTTCATCGGTGTCGGGCGTTCCACCCGGGCCAGGAATGACGTGATATAGACGAAAATCGGCGCGCTATACATGAGAGTCGCAGCAACGGCGACACCACTCATGCTGACACTCGTGAAATAGAACATGAAGTTGCCGGCGACCCCTACTCCCGCCAGCAGCGACCACCCCAGCAACGCGAGCGGTTTCCTGGCCGGCACCTTGTGGTAGCCCAGCAATACCATCCAGGCCAGCATGCAGATGAACCCGACAAGGGCACGCCAGAAGGAAATGACTTCAGCCTCCCAGCCCCAGGACATCAGCAAGCTGCCAATCCCACCTGTCAGCCCCCATTGAAAAGCGGCCAATACGACCAACACACTACCCAGTTTTGCCATTCATGCTCCCTTGTCTCAGGAAAAATCAGATCTTCGATGATTTATCAGCCGCAATCGCAGCGTAACAAGAGTCCTCAAGACACATAAACCCATCCCTCATTGGTCGTAACCAGAGTCTCTGAAACTCCATGACTGCCTATCCAGGGCTTTCATAACCTCATGAAAAACTTCGAATATTCGCGTCTTCAAAACGGTGTTTGACACTGGTATTACCAGTCAACATGACGTCGCCAAGAATGTTTTCCTCGCTTACCTTGATCTGGTGAGCCCTACGGTGATTTCCCGCAGTGTGGATGAAAACTCAACGCCAAACTCTGGATCAACCTTCACATTGCAGTGACAAAAACCAACAAAAAGACAATCACCCTTTCATGCGAAGGAGAGTATTGACATGAATGCATCATGGATGGCGCTTCTGGCGTTCACGCCATTGATACTGGCTGGTATCTTGCTGATAGGGTTCAGAATCCCTGCCCGCATTGCCATGCCCATCGTCTTCGTGGTCACGGCCCTGATCGCCCTGCTTGCCTGGGACATGACCTTCACACGTGTCATGGCCTCATCGTTGCAGGGCTTGATACTGACGGTGGCGATCCTGTGGATCATCTTCGGTGCCCTGCTGCTGCTCAATACGCTCAAGCACTCCGGCGGCATTGCCGCGATCCGCAATGGCTTCTCCGGCATCAGCCCGGACCGGCGAGTACAGGCCATCATCGTCGCCTGGCTGTTCGGTTGCTTCATCGAGGGTGCCTCAGGCTTCGGCACACCCGCTGCCGTCGCTGCCCCCTTGATGGTGGCACTGGGCTTCCCGGCACTGGCCGCCGTCGTGGTCGGCATGATGGTGCAATCCACTCCGGTCTCCTTCGGTGCTGTCGGCACCCCCATCGTCGTCGGTGTCTCGGGAGGACTCGACAAGGCTGGCGTCAGTGACGCTCTGGCCGCGAACGGGTCAAGCTGGGACAGCTACTTCCAGTTGATCACCTCGGAAGTCGCCATTACCCACGGCATCATCGGTATCTGCATGCCACTCATCATGGTGGCGGTGATGGTGCGCTACTTCGGGGCCAATCGCTCCTGGCGCGAGGGACTCGAAGTCGCTCCCTTCGCGCTGTTCGCGGGTGTCTGCTTCGTGGTGCCCTATGTACTGGCCGGCCTGCTGCTCGGGCCGGAATTCCCCTCGATGATCGGCGCCATGGTGGGCCTCGCCATCGTGGTACCCGCGGCGCGCAAGGGCTTTCTGCTGCCCAGCAGGACCTGGGACTTCCCGAACGCTGACCACTGGCCCGAGGAATGGGTGGGCAAGCTGGACATGACGCTGGAGCCCGTCGAGGGCCGCACGCCGCTCTCGGTCGGCATGGGCTGGCTGCCCTACGTACTGCTGGCAGTGCTGCTGGTGATGTCCCGCGTCATCGAGCCGCTCAAGGAAGCGCTGACCTCCTTGAGCTTCGGCTGGAGCGGTATCCTGGGCGAGAGTGATATTTCCGGCAGTCTGCAACCACTGTATCTGCCCGGCGGTATCCTGGTGATCGTGGTGCTGCTGACCGTCGTGCTGCACCGCATGCGCATGCAGGATGTCAGTGCCGCCGTCACGGAATCCAGCCGCACGATTCTGGGCGCAGGCTTCGTGCTGCTGTTCACGATCCCCATGGTGCGCATCCTGATCAACTCCGGCGTGAACGAGGCAGATCTGGTCTCGATGCCGGTGGCCATGGCGCAGTTCATCGCTGACAGCGTGGGCGACATCTATCCGCTGTTCGCCCCCAGCGTCGGAGCCCTCGGGGCCTTCATCGCCGGCTCCAACACCGTCTCCAATCTGATGCTGGCGGATTTCCAGTTCAATGTGGCAGGCGCGCTGGGCATCTCCAGCGCCATGATGGTCGCCCTCCAGGCCGTCGGCGCGGCTGCCGGCAACATGATCGCCATCCACAACGTGGTCGCCGCCTCGGCGACCGTCGGGCTACTGGGGCGTGAAGGCATCACGCTGCGCAAGACGATCCTGCCGACGCTCTACTACGTGATCTTCGCCGGCATCATCGGCATGATCGCCTTCCATGGACTGGGCGTGGTGGATGGCTTGATGCGCTGACAGAGCGCCACGTATCACTATGGCATACGACAGCAGGCCCGCATTGTGTGCGGGCCTGCTGTCGTATGGAGATCATCAATAGAATATTGAATGTGTTTACTCCAGGGGCCTGTTTATCAACAAGGCACGGCGTAATAAATTGCCCCATATCATCGAAACGGCAGCCTTCATGCCGCAAGTTTCTGGAGCAGACACCCCATGACCCACTCTGTATTGCACCCCACCCGATTACAGCAGACCCGCTTGCAGCAAGCCCGCGAGCTCGAACTGCCTTCCCGCGAAGCCATGCTGCGGCGCGCCCCCTCCGTCCAGCAATTCTGGGACAGCCACCGTCAACTGCTGAGTGACGCCTGGCGTGAATGGGAAGCCGTTGAGCAAGACGACCTCGCCATCCTCGACAGTGGATTGATCGACAAGGCGCTGCGCACTGCCGTCAAGCAGGCGTGGGAGAATCCCGAGCGCGAGACGGACGTCAAGGCGCTGATGACAGAAGTCGCCACTGACGTCTATCAGTTCCAGCTCTTCGATGTCGAGCGCATTGCTGATTTGCGCAACCTGCTGGAAAAGGGCTCTTCGACGTTTCATGTGGATTTGGCTTCATCCAGCATGCGCCCCACGGGGCTGCCGATCAGGTAGATCATCGCAATGAAATTGCTTTCGTTCCGGTAGCCGCGAGCGCGAGATCTGGCAGCCTGAAAGAGGCCATTCATGCCTTCCAGACGTGCGTTCGTCAGGCCTGAATACCAGCGCCTCACAACCTGGTCGGCATGTCGCTCCAACGTATTGAGTGCTTTTGCCATTGGATTGAGAAGCGTGTGGCCGGCGAATGCCTCACGTATCACATTGAGGTAATTCGTGATGCGCCAACGAGCCCCGCGCGCTGTCGGTGCGCGACGAATCCACCTCAGCTTTTCCTTGATGATCCATGCATTCGCGGTAGCCCCTTGGTCAGCAACCAGCTCCCGGAGGGCGACCAGCTGCTTTTCCGTCAGGTTGTGGTTATCCATGCTTTTCAGCACTGCCCAGCGCAGAGCCTTGGGATGGGCTTTTTCTCGACGTTCCCGCTTACGCACTTCATCCAACGCCTTGGTGAACGTCTGCACGATATGGAACCAGTCAACCGTCACTCGAGCATCAGGGAGATGTTCGGCAGTGCCATTGAGGAAGGCCGGAGACATGTCACACACGACTTCAACCACATTGCCCGGGGCGCCGCCATGTGCCTCCAGAAAGGCGCTGAACGCCTTGATCGTCTCTTTGCCACGTCCTTGGACAGCAAAGATCACCGGCTCTTGTTGGCGTTGCATATCGAGAAATACGGTGACGTAGCGTTGCCCTCGACGTGATGCCGTTTCGTCTACCCCGACATTGGCAACCTGAGAAAGATCCAGGTCTCCCAGCATGCGGCCTACGTAATGATGCACGATGCGCCACAGACGCTTGTCAGTGACTTCCAATTGCCGAGAGACGGCGAGCACAGGCATCTCCCTGACCAACGACATGGCAGCCTGTTCAAACAACAGTGTGAAGCCACTATCAGGGCGAGCCCAGGGCACCTCGACTCGCTTGACGCCGTGCTCTGGACACCGGGTGCGAGGAACGCGGGCATGGAGATAGCAATGATGCTGAAAGAAGTTCAGGTGTCGCCAGGACTTGTCGGCAAAGTCATGCGCCGGGCATGCCTTACCGCATTCCGGGCAGGCATAGAGGCTCCCCCGATCGACTTCCACGTAAAGCTCGAGGCGATGCGGGGATGACGTGGTATCCAGATGCTGGTCCTTGAGTTTCCAAGGCGCTTGCAAGCCCAAACCAAGGGTCAGGATCTGAGTACCATCCATGTCAATTCTCCAGTCTGTTCGGGGGCCCATATCCTGGACCATTCCAGGGCACTAATTCCACACCTGGCGTCGAAGAGCCTGGAAAAGGCATGGGATGCCGGTATTCCGCTGCGCCCGCCCTACGGCATCGTGCTCAATCGGCGCGGCGCCATGCTCGACCGTCGCTCACAGGGCTATCTGGCGGCACCGAGTTTCCAGGCGTTCTATCAGCAGCTGCTGGATACCTACATGCGTCCGATCTCGCGGCTGCTGTTCCCGGAAATCATCGGCTACGACAGCCAGTCCTTCGGCTTCTCGATCCACTATCAGCCCACCACGGACGCCTCGATTCGGCCGCATACTGATGCCTCGTCCGTGACCCTCAACATCAACATGAACCTGCCCGACGAGACCTTCGAGGGCTCTGAACTGGATGTTCTGGACGCCGCGAGCGGAGACGCAGTGCGCTTCTCGTTCACGCCCGGCTCGGCCATGCTGCATCGCGGTAATGTGCCGCATGCCGCGCAGCCGATCACCAGCGGCCAGCGCTCCAACCTGGTGCTGTGGCTGTATGGTGAGCGAGGCCAGATACCGCCACAGGGCGCGCAACGCCGGGCGATACCTGCCAGAGACCGCTGGGTCGCCTCAAGCGTCAAACAGGATGATTACGCACCGTTCTGATGGCACACACCAGTGAGCAACAACGACAAAGGGGGCCTATCATAGGCCCCCTTTGTCGTTGTCATGCGATCGATAACGCCGCTCGATCATCCGTTCATGACCACCTGATCATGGCCTCGCCTGCCATGACGGGAAAGCCGAGCAAATCACGAATGGCCGCGGCATCCGGCGAGAGCGTCAGCCAGCTCACGGCCGCGATGTTGATCAATACCACACCCCAGAACACGAGCCGGTAGCTTGTCTTGCGCGTCTTGTGGCGCAGGCTCTGCTGGGCGATCAGCGCGCCCGGCCAGCCACACAGCAGCTCCATGAGGTGCAATTTCCCCTCGGACACACGCCACTCACCCTGTGTGGCTGCTTGTTTGTCGACTCGATAAGCCAGATACGCCACCAGACTCATGCCCAGATACGCTGCAGGCAACATCCATGGCAGACGCCCTTGCCACCACCCTGCCCCTAGCACGACCGCAACGACCAACACCACCAACCAGGCAAGCCCCACTCCAGCAGAAGTAGTGGAAGCCCCTGCTCCATGCGTGCGAAAGCGTGTGGCTCGTGGGCGATCGTTCTCATCCATGCCCAACTGATACTGCACCTGCGCACTGGCTTTCGGCCGCCCGCGCCCCTTGTACGCACTGATGTGGGCAAAGACATCCTTGCCCCCCGACTCCGGCGTGATGAAGCCGAAGCCCTTGTCATCGTTCCAGCGCGTCAATCTTCCCTGATGATTCATTGCATCTTCTCTTTTCAGCATCACCATCGAAACAATGGCAGTTCTCGTACACGACCTTTTGAACTAGCATCACCACCACATGATCCAGCATCACGTCGGTACAAAAAAATTATATATCAATAATTTAACCGTAACTCATCAGCTAGTTAACGGCAGCGCAATGTACACATCACCAGCGCGAAATTCCCGAATGCTCAGACCTGTAGCAGGATGATTCTCGTCAATCATCGCTGCCCTCACGCGGTGCAACATTCCCGACAATAACACCACCACCCGTTGCTGGAGCCCATCATGTCTACCCCTGACGCCAAGAACCGCAAGATCATCGAAGGCCGCCCGGCCCTCATCGTCATCGACATCCTGGCGGGCGCCTTCATCAATCAGGACAAGCGTGCCATCGCCCACATGCCGGATTATGTCGAGCGCATGGCCCTGTCACGCAAGTTGATCGACAAGGCGCGCGAACGCGATATTCCCGTCATTTTCATTCAGGAAGTCCATCGTCCGGACGGCATCGACTTTGGTCGCGAGCTGGATGGCGATGAAGATCGCCACTGCATCGAAGGCCACCCACATACCGAGATCGCCGCTGAGCAACTTGGCTATCGCGAAGATGACTATCTGATCAAGAAGCGCCGTTACTCGGCATTCTATGGCACGGACCTCGAGATTCTACTGCGTGGCCTGGATGTCGACACTCTGCTGCTGTGCGGCGGCCTGACCGATGTCTGCGTGCACTACACCTTCGTTGATGGCCATCAAGGAGATTACTTCTGTCGTGTCGCCGAAGACTGTGTAGCCGGATCGTCCTACCGAGCGCATGAAGGTGCGCTGGAGGCCATGGAGTACCTGCAGCGTGGCGCGCGGCGCTCCCTGGATAGCATGCTCAGTGCAATGGACAGCCATATCAAGCCTGAACGCCGTGTCTGAATCCCCCGATCATCCTAGTCAGTACGCCTGCTCTTGCACGGAGTCTCCCTCCCATTCCTGGGCAAGAAATACTGAATGTTCTCCCGCTTACCTCTCGAAAGGAATTCATCATGACACTGCAATTCATTGATTCAGGCCGCCGAATGAGCCAGGTCGCCATTCACGGCAAGGCCGTTCACTTGGCAGGCCAGGTGGCTGACGACGCTTCCGCCGGCATGGGAGACCAGACTCGCCAGATTCTTGAACAGATCGATGCCCTGTTGGCACGCGCCGGCACGGATAAGCATCACCTCGTCTCAGCTCAGGTCTGGGTAACTGACATGGCCGAGTTTGCCGAGATGAACGAGGTCTGGGATGCCTGGGTCTCACCGCAACATCCGCCGGTGCGTGCTGCAGTGCAGGCTGTGCTCGCCAAACCTGAGTGGAAGGTCGAGATGATGGTCATTGCCGCATTGCCAGAGAGCTGAAATTCACGGGCTCACCGCCTCGTCACCGTCTCACGATCAAGCGAGTGGATGGCGAGGCGGTGAGATGACTATCTCAGGGTCAACCGGCTCAATGAAGCGCCAGCACGGCGTCGTTCATGCCTGTTCGCTCCCGGCAAGGACAGGGAAAGAAATGGCAACGGATTGACACCCTGCGATGCAGCATGGACAGCCCGCAAGCGAGTCTCCCGCCCATGGCGTTGTGAAGCTGCATATGCCTGGCACTGCATGTGCATGAAGCACGTGAAGACAATATCCGCGAAGACCTACTGCCAGCAGTACATGATAATTACAATATCGAGGCAACTGACATGAAACCTACCCGCCGTGAGGCAAGTACAGGTCGGGGAAATATCGACCTGCTGGATAGCACTCACTCCACTGGACAACCCGTCAGCACTCAGCGACTACTCAGATTTCTGATACCGTCATTGATTGGCGTATTGCTATTCATGACACCAATGCTGCTGGGGGGCCAGTGGACGGTGCCCATTGCTTATCTGATCAGTCAGGTCACCGCAATGGTAGCTCCCTACATGATGACGATTGCCATCATCATCGTGGTGATCCCATCGCTTTTCAGTTTGGTCATTCTGTTGTCCCCCGCCCTGAAACGTCATCCACATCCCTTCTTTCAGCTCTTCAATGCCCGCCCGGGCTGGCTGCTGCTGCGCCTGGCTGGCACCGCGGCACTGCTGATGGTGTACTTCGAAGTTGGGCCCGTCTGGGTGTGGGACAAGGATACTGGTGGCGTCCTGCTGTATGAAGTGGCGCCGATTCTGCTGACGCTGTTCTTCCTGAGCTCCATTCTGCTGCCGCTGCTAACGGATTACGGCCTGATGGAATTCATCAGCGTCATGATCAATCGTCCCTTCCAGCGCATGTTCAAGCTGCCGGGACGTGCCGCTATCGACTGTCTGGCTTCCTGGTTGTCCGCCTCCTCAGTGGGCATCATTCTGACCTCACAGCAGTATCATGATGGTCACTACACCAAACGTCAGGCTTCGACGATTGCGACGAACTATTCGATCGTCTCCATCGCCTTCGCTTATGTGGTGCTGAGCTTCGTCAATCTGGAACGCGTCTTTCTGGGCTGGTATCTGTCGGTCACCCTGGCCGGTATCGTCTGTGCCCTGATCGTTCCACGCCTGCCACCGCTGAGCAGAGTCGCGAACTTGACGCGCGATGATGAGCCGCCTCAACCGGAACAGGAAGATCGCGCCGCTGACGAGCCATTGCTGGGCTGGGCCTTGCGACGCGGCATCGAGCGTGCCGACAGGGCGAAAAAGCCATTGGCAAAGCTCAAGAGCTCACTGTACGCAGCTGCCGACCTTTCCATCACGGTCTACCCGACCATGATGATCCTGGGTGTCCTGGGGCTTGCGTTGATCAAGTACACCCCGGTCGTCGAGGTGCTGGCGACTCCCCTGGTGCCCTACCTGGAGCTGATGGGACTGCCGGAAGCCAGAATCGCCGCAACCGCCATGTTGACGGGCTTCATTGACCTTCTGATGCCCGTGATTCTCGGTTCAAGCATCGAAAGCGAACTGACACGCTTCGTGGTCGCCGGGGCTGCCGTGAATGGCATCATCTTCCTGACGGAAGTGGCCATCGTGATTCTCAAGGCGCGCATTGGTTTGAATCTTTTGCAGCTGTTCATGATCTGGCTGTTACGTCTATTGATCGCGATCCCGATCCTCAGCCTGATGGGACGATTCATTCTGTAACCCCCACAACCGGCATGCACTGGCACGCGTTGTCATTGCAACGACATCAGTGCATGCCGATGCCTGTTCACAAGGATTCGGCTCACAAGCACCCGTCAGAGGGATTGGCTTGAAGCACTTCGGGCTGATCCATGCTGCAAGCGCAACACCTCAAGAAAACGCACCAAGGCAGCAGGCGGTCGTTGAGCACGATGGATGGCAGTGACAGTCGATGTCACCAGACTGACATCCGGCTTCAACAAGCGCAGCCGCTGCTCCTTTACCCAGCGCTGCGCGTAGGACACGGGCAAGTTGCCAACATAGCGTCCTGAGAGAACCAACAGTGCCACGCCTTCAGCATTCTGATGCGTATCGCTCTTGACCTGACCCAGCCCCATATCGCGCTGAAAGCCCTCTATCGTGTCCAGATAGCCGGTATCCAGACACAGGGCTTTATGCAGATCATCCTCGGTAAGTTCTTCGTCCTCGATGGCAAACAAAGGATGCTCTCGCCCGCAGAACAAGCCATGAGTGGTCTGATAGAGCGGCAGGTAATCCAGGTTCTGACGACTGCCATTGAAGAGACCGATCGCCAGATGCAAGCGACCATCCAGCACCTGAGCTTCCAGATCGGCAGGATCACCAACACTGATATTGACACTGACGCCGGGGGCCTCGGCCAGGAATACCTCGAGAGCATCGGCCACCCGAAAGTCCGGATTGGAGACCGCATTATCAATGATTCCCAGATTGAGCTCACCACTGAGTTGCTGTCCGACGTCACCAGCCTCATCGACGAAAGCGTCTACCGCCGCCAGCAATCGCTGGGTACTGCGCAGCAACTGAGTGCCTTCCGGTGTCAGGCTGAACCCGGCATTCCCTCTGTGGCATAACCGATACCCCAGGCGCCCCTCGAGGCGCGCCATCTTGGTACTGATGCTTGCCTGGCTCATGCCCAACCGCAGTTGTGCCTGAGTGAAGCCACCACACTCACAGATAGCATGAAAGACTCGTAACAACTTGAGATCGATATCGTGAAGATTGCCCAGCATCTAAGTGCCACCTGCGTTTGTGGTTTGCTCGATTTTTCACGCCAGAAGGCTAGCCATGCCATCTGGCAAGACTTCGAATATAACCGGATTCATGGCGCTGACAACCACGGTGAAAGGCACACCATGAAATTCGCCCATCGCCTCCCATCATCAAGCGACAAATAAAAGAGCCAAGTGCCACTCAGGCCAACACAGCTTCTTCAGAAAAACACAGCATCTTCAGAAAAACACCTGCGCCATGACTTCCCTACGCCACCCTTGGGAAGTCGCTACCGGAGTCCGTCATGCCCCCCTTTGTTCAAGACATCGTCCATCGCATATGGCCGGTGATGATTCTGATCGTTGCCATCGCGTCCTTCCAGGTCGGCGCATCTCTCGGCAAGAGCCTGTTCCCCAGTATAGGACCCAGCGGTGTCACGACATTGCGCTTGCTGGTCGCCGCAATATTGCTGCTTGCGGTACTCCGGCCATGGCGAAAGCCCATCACGATAGCCGACTGGCCGATCATCCTCGGCTATGGTGCGGCCCTGGGCATGATGAACCTGCTCTACTACACCTCTCTGCAGACGATTCCACAGGGTATCGCCGTTGCACTGGAATTCACCGGCCCCTTGAGCGTTGCATTGCTGTGTTCAAGACGTAGAGGTGACCTTGCCTGGGTGTGCCTCGCTATCCTGGGTATCGTCATGCTACTGACTCTCGGGCCACAGGATTCAGGCCCGATCGACCCGTGGGGTGTTGTCTGTGCATTGGGCGCAGGAGCTTGCTGGGCAGGCTACATCCTGTTCGGCCAGCGAGCAGGCAATCGACATGGTACTTCGGCCGTTGCGCTGGGCATGGCGGTAGCAGCATTGGTCGTGACGCCCATAGGCATATGGGAGGCAGGCAGCGCGCTGCTGTCCTGGGACATCCTGCCACTGGCGCTGGGTGTGGCAGTCCTTTCGGCGGCGATTCCCTACGCACTGGAAATGTATACGCTTCCCAGGCTCTCCGCCCCCGCCTTCGGCACACTCATGAGCCTGGAGCCTGCCGCAGCTGCACTCTCGGCATTGCTACTGCTGGGGCAGGAGCTGGTACTTCTGCAGTGGATGGCCATTGGCCTGGTGGTGCTGGCATCGCTTGGAGTGACGCTATCAGGACCCGCCACTTCCCATCAACTGTCAACCGAGCTTCACTGACCTGATTCACATGGCGCTGAAGTCTGACCCCAGAAATGCCATCGACCGGAGCAGCACCTCCACAATGTGAAGCGCCGTTCCGGTCGATAACGTGCCTGCTATCAGGCTGTCTGGCGCTGGGGTGTCTGCGGCCCGTCACCAGCGTGTGTAATTCTCCTAGCCGATGAAGGTACCAGAGGTGTTGCCGCCCCCCTTGCCGCCTGCGCCACCATCACCGTTATCCTCATCATCCCTGCCATCATTGCGGTCGCGCCTGTTTTCCTGCTCATCCCGGTGATCCACGGGGAGATCCTGCTTGTGAGTGCCACGTTGTTCATGGTCGCGGATGTCGGCCGCAGACGCCTTCAGCGAGTTGGCATGCACGGCCAGCGCATCACCGGGGTTGCGCGCCTCGACCTGGGCCTCTCGGGTGAAGCCCTGGGTTTCCAGCAGGCTCGCGTACCACTGATTGCCCTTCATGCTGATAGTCAGGTTCAAGCCCAGGAACAGGACATTGGAAATCAGCTGCCCTTCCATCGTCGCGGGAATGAAGACCGAGCTGAGCACGATGAAGCCGAACAGACTCGCCGCCAGCAACCACATGCGCTTGTAGAGTGCCCAGAACAGGCCGAAGAAGAAGGCCGGCCAGGACCAGCCGATCTTGACGGCACGCGTCCCGTGTTCGGGGTGCGTCAGAATACAAAATGAAGCCATCGAGGGAATCCTTGTCTGTGATGCCGAGCAGGCCGCGGGCTGCACGAGGCTCGGGACAAATGACACAAGCCTCGCACTATACCGCTGACCACTTGTCAGGACCATGAACCTCGCTGGCGCTATCTCATTGTTTCCCATCAGGCTTGTCAGCCACGCTGCGCGACCTCAACTGACCCGCACTGCTTGCCGACGCCCGTGGATTCAGGCGCCATCTGTGAGCCCTGTATCCGCAAAGGCCGTCATGTCCTCGCGCAGCAGGCCAAGCAGTCGATCGGCACCGACGCTCAGTTGCCGGCCCAGTCGACTGATCAGTTGCACATGCGGCGTGATGAAAGGCGCTTCCTGAAGCGACAGTCGAGATAGCCTGCCCGCTGCCACTTCTTCACTGACCACGAAATCCGGCAGCAGGGTCACGCCGCCCTGCAGCGCGAACTGCTTGAGCATCGCCAGCGCGTTGCAGGTGAGCGTCGGGCTCAGCATCACCCCGGCCTGATGCTCCGCCTGCGCGACGATCTGGCGAATGCCGAACGACACCTCCGGCAGCGCCAGGGCATGGCCGTCGAGCGCCGCCAGCGACAATGGCTCGGGCACAGCCGCCGTCGCCTGACGCGCCAGAGGATGCGCCGGATTGACCACCGCGCACACCGGCTGAGGGCGCGAGACGTGCGCGCGAATCCTTGGATCACTTGCCGGATGGAACACCAGCCCCAGATGCGCCTCGTCTTCGACGACCTGACGGATCACCTCATTGCTGCCACATAGATTCACCTTGAGCTCGATGCCCGGATAGCGCGCGGAAAAACGGCTCAAGGGCCCTGCCAGTCCCTCGATGAAGCCCTCGCCGATGGCCAATACCAATGAGCCACTCTGCAGCCCCTTCAATGACTGCAACGACTCGAGCAGCACCTCCTGCTGCGCCAGACGCTGACGGTAGTACTCCAGCACCCGCTCGCCGGCTTCCGTCGGCTTGACCCCACGTCGATGACGCTCAAGCAGCGGCATGCCCAGTTCATGCTCCAGCTGGGTGATCTGTCGGCTGACCGCAGACGGTGCCACATTCAGGAAATCCGCCGCTGCCCGCACGCTGCCCAGTCTGGCGGCCTCGTGGAAATGACTGATACGTCGTTCCTGCACCAGACTCATCACGCCCCCAGCATTGCCTTGAAGGCAACATTAAAGTGAATTCGGGATTATTGCTGGAACACAGAAGCGCTGTCCATACTCGAGTCACCGGGTGCTACTCCCCCTTTCACCACGACAGGAATCACACAATGACAACAACCGTCGGTGTCATCGGACTGGGCAACATGGGCGGCGGCATGGCCGCGACTCTCGCCCGCCACGACTTCCCCATCCTCGGGTTCGATCTCTCTCAGGCTGCGCGTGACAAGGCGGCTGCGGCAGGCGTCACGCCGGTCGATTCCCTCATCGAGCTGCTCGCGAAGAGCGATGTGGTGATCCTCTCGCTGCCCAAGGCCGAGCATGTCGAACGCCTGTGTCTAGGCGGCGATGCAGCAGAAGACCGCCAGGCCGAAAGCCTGCTGGCCATGGCCAGGCCGGGACTGATCGTGATCGACACCACCACCTCGACTCCCGAGACCAGCCGCAAGGTGGCAGCGGCGCTGGCGACGCGCGGTATCGACTTCATCGACGCCCCCGTCTCCGGCGGCCCCAAGGGCGCCGCGAGCGGCAGCATGTCGATGGTGATCGGCGCCGAAGATGAGGTGCTGGCACGCGCCATGCCGGTGCTGGAGGCCATGAGCGGCAGCCGAGTGCACGTCGGTCGCTGTGGCGCGGGCAATGTCGCCAAGATCGCCAACAACATGCTGGCGGCCTGCCATCTGATCAGCACGGCGGAAGCCGTCTCCATGGCCGCCAGGGCGGGTGTCTCCCCAGAGAAATTGCTGGAAGGCGTGAATGCGGGCTCGGGACGCAGCGGCGCGAGTCAGGTGATGTTCCCCAGCTGGGTGATCAACAAGGCCTACGATTCCGGCTTCACCATGGGCCTGATGCGCAAGGATGTCGGACTGGCCAGTGATCTGACGGCAGAACTGGGGCTGGCGCTTCCGCTCTCCAGTACCGTCGCAAAGCTCTGGGACGAGAGCAGTGCGACGCTGGATGACAGCGAAGACTTCTGCGCCATCGTGCAACGCACCGACCCGACCCTCTTTGGCCACGGAGAATAAGCCATGCTGACCCAGGACATGACCCCGACCTCCCCGATTGCTCAGCGCATCGCCGAGCTGATGCAGGCGTTTCAGAGCAGCAGCCAATCTCCTGACGACAGTTTTGTCGTCAGCAGCCTGATCGGTGGTGAGTTCGTCACTGGCACGGGTGACGCCATCGAGGTACGCAACGCCCATGATGACAGCCTGATGCTGTCCTTCCCGGATGCCGATCGCGCTCAGGTCGTGCTCGCCAATGCCGCCACGCGTCAGGCGCAACCGCAGTGGGCTGCCATGACCGCCCAGGCGCGTGGGCGCGTCATCTACCAGATAGGCAGCCTGATTCGTGAGCAGGCCGAGGCGCTGGCCGAACTCGAAGCACTGAGCGCCAACAAGCCGATTCGTGATGCGCGTGTCGAGGTGGCCAAGGTCGCCGAGATGTTCGAGTACTACGCGGGCTGGGCAGACAAGCTGCACGGCGAGGTGATTCCGGTCCCGACCTCACACCTCAACTACGTGACCTATGAGCCGCTGGGCACCGTGCTGCAGATCACGCCATGGAACGCGCCGATCTTCACCGCCGGTTGGCAGATCGCCCCGGCCATCACCGCCGGCAATGCAGTGATTCTCAAGCCTTCGGAGCTGACGGCGCTGTCCTCGCTGGCACTCGGTGTGTTGATCGAGCGCGCCGGCGTGCCGCGTGGGCTGGTCAACGTCATCGCAGGCTACGGTCATACCATTGGCCAGGCGTTCATCGCCGAGGGCGATATCCGCAAGGTGGTGTTCGTCGGCTCGCCCGCCACCGGCCGCCATATCGCCACCGCCGCGGCACAGCGCTGCATTCCCAGCGTGCTGGAGCTGGGCGGCAAGTCGGCCAATATCGTCTTCGAGGATGCCGATCTCGAGGTGGCACTGCGCGGCGCTCAGGCGGCCATCTTCTCCGGTGCCGGCCAGAGCTGCGTGTCGGGTTCGCGCCTGCTGGTACAGGCCTCTATCTACGAGAAGTTCACCAGCGCGCTGGCCGAGGCCGCCACGCAATTCACCCTTGGTGATCCGCAGGACCCGGCGACCCAGATCGGCCCGATCAACAACGCGAAGCAATACCAGCATGTGACGTCGATGCTTGCCGGGGCCATCGAAGACGGCGCGCGCCTGGCGGATGGCTCAGCAGACCCCATCCCGGACACCGGCGGCTATCATGTCGCGCCGACGGTGCTGCTGGGCGACAACGCCATGAGCTGCGCGCAGGAGGAGATCTTCGGCCCGGTCGTGGTCGCCATACCGTTCGAGGAGGAAGCCGACGCCATCCGCATCGCCAATGACAGTCGCTTCGGGCTGGCCGGTGCCGTCTGGACGCGTGATGTCGGGCGCGCCCACCGCGTGGCGCGTCAGGTGCGCGCAGGTACCTTCTGGGTCAATGGCTACAAGACCATTCACGTCAGCTCCCCCTTCGGGGGCTACGGCGAGAGTGGCTATGGCCGCTCCTCCGGGCTGGATGCGCTGCGCGAATACAGCGAAGTGAAGAGCGTGTGGGTCGAGACCGCCGCCGAACCGGCCGCCAGCTTCGGCTATGGGGCGAGTCTGGAATGAGGGCTCTGCGACCCTGACCCTTCGGTCACGCCTGAAACGGCAACCAAGGCCCCACCGCCCATCAGCGGTGGGGCCTTGGTGCTTATTTGGCGAGGGTATTGTTGTCGGCAGTATCGCCGAGGGAGATGACCAGGTCCGTGACGGTGACCCATCATGAGTGGCTTCACACCATGGGGGCGGCATCCTCGCCATCCTCCGGCATCGTCACGGCATAACGCTCCTTCGAGCGCTGCTGCCAGGCAGCAAGCTCCGCCGTCAGATAGGGTATGAAGCGCTGCCCCTGACGCGAGACGGGATGAAAACGCGAGGTGACCAGCGCGACATCCAGGTTGATGGTCGGCGCGAATGGCACCACGCGCAGCTGGCAATCGCGCCGCGCCAGCATCGCCTCCGCCGTCACCGGATCGATCAAGGCAATGCCTATCCCTTCATTGACAAGCATCGCGACCGAGGGAAACAGATGCGTCTCGATGCTTGCCTGCAGCGTCATGCCTGCCTGCTGAAAGGCACGCGCTAGCTTCAAGGTACTCTGATGGTGCTGATCCAGCGTGATGATGGTTTCCCCGGCCAGATCCTGTGGGAACAAGACCTCGCGTTGCGCCAGCGGATGCATGACAGGCACGGCCAGTGCCATGCAGAGCTGATACTCCTCCAGCACCAGCTCCTCGACCGCGGCGTCTGCCTCGATGACCCCGAGGTCAAACTGGCCCTCGGCGACCCACTCGGCGATCTTGCGTGAACTGAACGTCTGCAGCGACAGACGACTCCTGGGGAAGTCGGCAAGATAGCCTGACATCACTCGAGGCATCACCGTCGGCGAAAGCCCCGGCATCGAGGCCACGGTGAGCTTGCCGGCGTGACCATCACGCAGACCATCCGTCAGTTCATCCAGATGCCCCACCGATGCCAGCACCTTGTCGACACCCTCCGCCAGATGGACGGCTTCCGGTGTCAACTGGGTGCCATAGTGGTTACGCCGAAAGAGCAGAAACCCGACGTCACTCTCCAGATTGGCGATCGCCGTGCTCACCGCCGGTTGCGTCAAGCCAAGCCGACGCGCTGCCTGGGAGAGACTGCCCGTGCGCACCACTTCCTGGAAGATCTGCAACTGACGCAGGTTATGTCTGAGTTTCATGACAACTGGGCTCTTGTGGCGGGACTCTCGTGACGGGACTCTCGTGGCAAGGCCCTCGTGCCTGGCGTTCGAGAATGTACGCTTGGGACTGGATGCTCAAGACTAGCCTCTCGTGAATAGGCTCTAAATTGTTCTTATGACTTAATAGACAGCCTTTAGTTGTGCTTATACCCCCAGCGGGAGGAAGCTGACCAGACCCTCATAACCAACAACAAAGGGCCACAGACAATGCACACGATCGACCTCATGGGGCTACTGCTGTATTTCGCCATCTTGCTGTATATCGGCTATCGCAGTGCCAGGAAGACATCCAGCAGTGCCGACTTCGCTGTCGCCGGCAACAAGATCATCTGGCCGGTGCTGTTCGCCACGCTCGCCGCTTCCTTCCTCGGCGGTGGTGCCTCGATGGGACGCGCCGGCAAGGCCTTCGATGAAGGCTACGCCTTCATGTTCGCGGCCTCCGCCTTCCCCATCGCTACCATCATCGCGGGCCTCTACATCGCGCCACGCCTCAAGCGCTATGCAGGGGCACAGACGGTCGGTGACATCATGGCGCATCACTATGGTCGCAGCGCCCGCCTGCTGACCGGCATCTTTTCCCTGATCTTCTGCATCGGCATCCTCGGCGCCCAGGCGCTGGCCATCGGCACCGTCTTCAATGCCATCCTGGGCATCGAGATCAGCACCGGCATCCTGATCGGCATGGCAGTGGTACTGGTGTACTCCACGGCCGGCGGCATGTGGGCCGTGATCCAGACTGACGTGGTGCAGTTCGTGATGCTCGCGGTCTTCCTGCCCATCACCATGATCGTCGGGCTCGACAAGATCGGTGGCCCGGATGCCCTGATCGCCGCACTCCCCAGCGAACACTTCAGCCTCATGGGCGATTACACGCCGCTGATGTTCATCAGCATCTTCATCGCCTTCCTGCTCGGCGAGACCCTCGTCCCGCCCTACACCCAGCGCGCCCTGTCCGCACCGGATTCCCGTCATGCCAGGATCGGCTACTCGCTGGCCGGTGGTTTCGGTCTGCTGTTCTATGCCGTCAGCTCCACCATCGGCTTGATCGCGCTGGTGCTCTATCCGCAGATCTCGCCGGATCAGGCCATGCCGGAACTGATCCGCGACGCTCTGCCGCTGGGGCTGACCGGGCTGGTGCTGGCCTCACTGCTGGCGGTGGTGATGTCAACGGCGGATTCCTATCTGAACTCGGCAGCGGTCATCTTCGTGACCGACATCTACAAGCCCTTCATCAACCCCGCCATGTCCGGCAAGCAACAGCTGTGGATCGAGCGCGGCGTCAATCTGGCCATCGGCCTGGGCGCCATCCTGTTCGCGCTTTACGCCACCTCGATCATCGATGCGCTGCTGCTGAGCTACGCCCTGTGGGCGCCGACCATCCTGCTGCCGTTCATCTTCGCCGTGCTGTTCAGGATTCGCTGCAAGCGTGCTGGTGTGGCCGCGATGATCGCCGGCGCCCTGGCCACCAGCATGTGGAAATGGAGTGGCCTGGAACTGGAAGCCCTCACCGGGCTCACCCCACTGATTGCTGGCGTCATCGTCAATATCGTGGCCTTCACCCTCGTCTACCAGTTCTTGAACGCGGCGCCAGACCACAACGGCAAGAACGCCCCGATCCAGCCCACCCACTCCTGAGGACCTGACCATGTTCGGATTCACTCTCTACACCATCTGTCTGCTGAGCATCCTCACCGCCGTGGTCATCGCCATCGCCTCCTGGAAGTTCTACCGCGACAACTGAGCCATCGGCAGGGTCTGTGCCGCTCGACCAAGGCTTTCCAAGCTCTGTCATGGCCCTGTCACGACCCTCACACCGTCTTCATCACGCTGATCATGTCGGGCAATCCGCCCGGCATGACCGGCAAAGAGAGTACGCGCGATGACCCCGCAATCCCCCGCCGCCCGAGTGTCGAGCCACGACAGCATTGCCGTCATCGGCGCCGGCATCATCGGCCTGGCGACCTGCCGCGCCTTGCAGGCACGTGGCTATCACGTTCATTTGTATGACCCGAATCCCGTCGGCGAAGGCACCTCCTTCGGCAACGCCGGTCTGATCGCCAACTACGCCACCTCGCCGATGGCCAGCGGAGATACCCTGCGCCAGCTGCCGGGCCACCTGCTGAGCAGGCAGCCCTCCCTTGCCATCGCCCTGCGCCACACCCCCGCGCTGGCGGACTTCGGCTGGCGTTTCCTCAAGGCGGCAACGCCCACCAATTTCCAGCGCCACAAGGCAGATCTGATCGCCTTGCTGGCCAATGCCGTCGAACGACAGCATGCCCTGATCGATGACCTGCAGACCAAAGCGACCACTGCGCTGGCCAGCCAGACAGGTTGCCTGCAGATCCAGCGCGACACCGCCATCACCCCGGCAGCGCTGGAGAAGATGGCCCAGGCCAAGCGCCGTGACGGGGTCGAATGTCAGCCGCTGGGCGCGAGCCAGCTGCGGGACATGGAACCGTCGCTCAACCCGAAGGGGCTGGCAGGCGGCCTGTTCTTCCCTGACACCCGCCACCTCACCAGCCCGCTGTCACTCAGCCGCCAGCTCTTCGCACAGCTGGAAGACGGTGGCCTTGAGTGGACGGCGCAGCGGGTCGACGCCCTCACGCCGCTGGCCAGTGGTGGGTGGCGCATCGACACCGCCACCACCTCCCACGAGGTCCCCCATGTCGTGGTCTGTGCCGGTATCGCGAGCAACACACTGCTGGCGGGACTCGGCAAGCGTCTGCCGGTGGTCAGTGAGCGCGGCTATCACATCGAACTCGACACCCAGCTGCCACTCTCCCGCCCGGTAGGCTGGCTGGCGCATCACTTCTACGCCTCGCCAATGGCGGAAGGCATTCGCCTGGCGGGCACCACCGAGTTCTGTGCGCCTTCGCGCCCCGCCTCGCCACAGCGCTGGCAAGCCCTCACACAATGGGGCGAGACACTCTTCGGTCAGCCCCTCGACGTCGCCCGCCACTGGATGGGCGTGCGCCACTCCACCCCCGATGGCCTGCCGGTAGTGGGCGAAATGCCTGGCTGCCCCGGCCTGCTTCTCGCTTACGGGCACGGCCATCTAGGCCTGACACTCTCGGCCGAGACAGGGGATATCGTGGCCCGGATGGTGGCAGGCGAGCCCCTGCCGGGCTACGCGCGCAGCCTGTCACCGGTCAGGTTCTGCCAATGATCTCGCCTATCTGAGAGAGCTGGGTGAATGGCCTGGCCCATGAACGTGAAAGCCCCTGACAGGTTCGCCTGTCAGGGGCTTCTTGTCTCTTGCGTCAGCGCAGGCCATGTAAGCACGGAGCTTGTCAGCACAGGCCACTTCAGCGAAGACCAAGTCACGGCTTGCCAGAACGCCCTTCACACCCGTTCTTTCAGGAAGATGGCGGTTGCGGACGCCCGGGCTGGGAGGCGTACTCGACACCATGTGCCTGCAGATACTCGCGGATCAACTGACGAACGACCTGAGAGGGCGTCTGGTCCTGCGTGGCACACAGTTGCTCGAAGGCCTGCTTCTTGTGGGGGTCAATCATCAGGGTCAGACGTGCGGTCTTCTTTTCCATCCTCGGCTCTCCCAAAACCATTAACATCTGATGGTAATACCGAGAGTCCGGTACAGACAAGCTAATCCCGACAGGCCAGCCCCCTGACACTGGGGGGCGGATGACTAACATGCCAATGACATGTTAATGTTTTTACCATCTCTTTATCATGAGATCGTCATGACAGGGCAGACAGTCCAGGACGACCGCCCTGCTGCTGCCTGATGCATTCGTCGTGTTCGGACATGTCACGCCATGCCCTGACACGCCAGCACCAGAGTCAGCGTAGCGTCTCCCTCCGCGAGGACCCACCACCATGACCCCCAAGCGCTCTCCCATGCGCCTCCCCCGCATCGCCACCGGCCTGCGCTCCGCCTGGCACTCAGGCTACGGCCTCACCGATCTCCGCCAGGATATCCTGGCCGGGCTGACCATCGGCACCGTGGCGGTGCCGCTGTCCATGGCACTGGCCATCGCCGCCGGCGTCGCACCACAGCATGGCTTGTACACGGCCATCGTCGCGGGGGCGATCATTGCCATCACGGGCGGCTCACGCGTCAACGTCTCCGGCCCGACAGCGGCCTTCGTGGTGATCCTGTTCCCCATCGTTCAGCAGTACGGGCTCGGTGGCCTGCTGATCGCCACCATGATGGCGGGCGCCATACTGGTCATGCTGGGGCTGGCGCGCATGGGGCGACTCATCCAGTTCGTGCCCTATCCCGTCGTGCTGGGTTTTACCGCGGGTATCGCCGTCGTGATCGCTGTCTTGCAGGTGCCTGACTTCCTGGGGCTGAGTGTCGGTCAGCTCGGCGAGCACTTCGTGGAGAACGTCGGTCAGATTCTGGCCGCCCTGCCGACACTGAATCCTTTCGAACTGTCCATCGGGGTCTTTTCGCTGGTGGTCATGCTGCTATGGCCGCGACTTCACCTCCCGATTCCTGCGCCGCTGGTGGGCCTGTTCGTCGGGGCACTTGCCGCCTACGCCGTCAATCACGGCCTGGGCGATAACTCACATGAAATGCTGGTGCAGACCATTGCCTCACGCTTCAGCTGGGAAACGCTGAACGACAGTGGCAATGGCATCCCTCCGATTGCCCCGGCATTTCTGGCCCCCTGGCACCTGCCCGGAGCGGACGGATATCCACTGCCACTGGATTTCACCCTGATCCGCGCATTGCTGGGGCCTGCCATCGCCATCGCCATGCTGGGCGCCATCGAATCCCTGCTGTGCTCGGTCGTGTCTGATGGACTGACCAGGACACGCCATGATCCGGATGCCGAACTGATCGGCCAGGGGCTGGGCAACCTGGTGGCGCCGCTGTTCGGAGGCATCACCGCCACCGCCGCCATCGCTCGCACGGCCACCAACATCCGGTGTGGTGCCCGCTCACCGCTGGCCGCCGTGGTGCATTCCGCGGTGGTGCTACTGGCGGTGATCGCGCTGGCGGAACTGCTGGGAAAAGTGCCGATGGCCACACTGGCCGCCTTGCTGTTCATCGTCGCCTGGAACATGAGCGAGGCTCGTCACTTCGTGCATACCTTGCGCTCTGCCCCCGGCGGTGACGTGGCGATCCTGTTGATCTGCTTCGGCCTTACCGTGCTGTTCAACATGGTACTGGCGGTGGCGGTTGGCATCGGCCTGGCGGCGGCGCTGTTCATCCGCCGCATGATGCAGCTCACCCAGACCCGTCAGATCGTTGACATGCCAGAGACAGACACGCCAGAGAACGATGCGCCAGAGAACGATGCGCCAGAGAGCGATCCTCCACGCCAGACGCATGCCCGGGGAGAAGACACCCGAGCGATTGCGCTCTATGACATCGACGGCCCCCTGTTCTTCGGCGTGGCGGAAAAGGCACTGACCTCGCTGCGCCTGGTCGATGACAAGGTCCAGATCGTGATTCTCGACATGGCCGATGTACCCAGCATGGACGGCACGGCCATCGTCGCTCTGCAGTCACTGATCGATGACATGCGCCACCAGCACGTGGCGCTGGTCCTGTCGGGGCTCCCCAGCCATCTGATCGTCAAGCTGCGCCGGGCCGGCATTCGCAAGCGCACGGGAGAGCTGACCTGGTGCCGCAACCTGCCACGCGCCTTCGCGGTCGCACGGCGCTGGCTGGCAGACGAGTGACGAGCGCAGCCATCACGGGGACAGCATTGCGCTCCAGAGACGACAATGCCTCTGACCGGGAATGATCAGAGGCATTGTCGTGGAGCTGAAATGGCAGGTGGAGCGCCCGCCCCCTGTGAGACTAGGGCGTGTGCACCCCCTCGAACATACGCCGACGCGCCCCCTCGAGATGGGCACGCATGGCGCTTTCCGCGGCGGGTGAATCCTTGCCGGCGATCGCATCGATGATCGCCTGATGCTCATCCTGGACGATCCGCAGGCGCTCCTCGGAGGCACGCAGTGACAGACCGCGCGTCAAGTTCATGCCTTCCTTGATGCTCTGATTCAGCGAACGCAGCACGGTGGCGTAGTAGTGATTGCTGGCGGCTTCGGTAATCGCGAGGTGGAACTCGAAGTCTTCCTCGGAGGCGCGATCATGATTGAGGTTGGCCTGATTGATGGCCTCGAAACGCTGACGTATGTGCTCCAGCTGCTCTGGCGTGCGCCGCTGCGCGGCGAGGCCCGCCGCACTGGCCTCGACATTGGTGCGAAACTCGAAGCAGCGTTGTATGTCGGCGATGCTGGAGATCCGAGCGAACTCGAGCACGGCACTGTCAGGCCGATTGATGACGAAACTGCCAGACCCTCGCCGCGACACGACGAGATTGTCCTCGCGCAGACGCGCCAGGGCATCCCGCAGTACCGGGCGGGATACCTCATACAGCTCGCAGAGGCGCGCCTCGGTCGGCAGCTTCTTGTTGACGGGATAGTCACCGCTGATGATAGCGGCGAGTATCTTCTCGTAGACCACCAACGACAGTGAATGCTTGGCTGCGTCACTCATCGTGTCATGTCGCCCTTTCTCATCACTCTTGGTCCACCTTCAGGCATGTCAGATGGTGTGCGATTCTACCGGAAACCCTGCCGCATGAGGAAAGGCTACGGGGCAGCCCCCTCAATGGGTGCTCCCCCGCAAGTCCCTCTCGGTCCGACGCGTCATCTCACTCAGGCATCCTGAGGGAGTTCCGATGCCGGTGTCTGCGGTACTCGACGCCCTGCTTTCACCCCGTTGACGATGATCATGGTCCAGACCGCCACTGCGGCAATCGCCAGCACCATGGCGATGGGACGATCCACGAAGGCCGTCAGATCCCCATTGGACTTGAGAATCGAGCGCATGAAGTTGCTCTCGACGATCGGCCCCAGAATCACCGCCAGAATCATCGGCCCGACCGGGAAGTCGTTCTCGGCCATGAAGAAGCCCACCAGGCCGATACCGAGCATGATCCAGATATCGAACATCGCATTGTTGGCTGCGAACGCCCCGACGATGCAGAACATCAGGATCAGCGGGAACAGGATACCGGTGGGAATCGACAGGATGTGTCGCGCCCCACGGATCGCCATGAAGCCCAGCGGCAACAGCAGCAGATTGGCCAGCACGAAGACCATGAAGATGGCATTGACCAACGGTGCCTGGTCGACGAAGACGTCAGGACCCGGCGTGATGCCCTTGGTCATCAGGACTCCGATGATGATCGCCGTGACCGTATCCCCCGGGATCCCGAAGACCAGGGCCGGAATATAGGCCCCGGACAACGAGGCATTGTTGGCGGAACTGGCCGAGACCAGGCCTTCTGGATGCCCCTTGCCGAACTTCTCCGGAGTCCTGGAGAGCTTGCGGCTCACGGCGTAGCTGATCCAGGACGCGATATCGGCACCGGCGCCCGGCAAGGCCCCGATCACGGTCCCCAGGGCACCGCCGCGAACGACACCGCCCTTGTATTTCCAGAGCGCTGCGCCAACGCCTTCGAAGGGACGCTTGATGACGGGCGGCACCAGCGGCGCGGTATTGCGGGTTTCCGGCATGCGACGGATCAGCTCGGAAATCGCGAACAGTCCGATCAGCACCGGCAGAATGGAGATACCGGCCAGCAGGTCATAGTTGCCGAAGGTGAAACGCATCTGCCCCGAGACGCTGTCCATGCCCACCATCGCGATGACCAGACCCGCCAGCATCGAGATCCCGCCCTTGAGCGGGTCACTGCCGGAGACGAGGATCGCGCAGGAAAGCCCCAGCAGCGCCAGCCAGAAATATTCGTCACTGGTGAACTGGATGGCGAACTCGGCAATGCGCGGCGCGAAGAAGGCCAGGATCAGCACCCCGATCACCCCACCGATCATCGAGCAGGTCACGTTCAGCCCCAGTGCCAGCCCGACCTTGCCCTGCTTGCCCATCGCATAGGCTTCCTCGGTATAGACCGCCGAGGCCGGTGTGCCGGGAATCCTCAATAACGCCCCGGGAATGTCGCCGGCCACGATGGCCATGGCAGTCGCGGACACGATGGCGGCGATGGCCGGCAGCGGCTCCATGAAGAAGGTGACCGGCACCAGCAGTGCCGTGGCCATGGTGGCCGTCAGGCCAGGGATGGCGCCCATGAAGAGCCCGAAGAGGGAGGCTGCCAGAATGATCAGCATCACTTCCCACGTGAACACCATCGTGGCGGCTTGCAGTAAGTCACTCATCAGTAGATCACCTTTTCCAGCAGGCCCAGCTCAAGCGGAACGTGCAGCAATTGGCCGAAGACTTCCCATATCACTCCCGTGGCCACCAGCGCGATACCACCGGCAGGCAACCAGCGACGATGATGGAAGGCATAGAGCAGCAACGTGAGCAGCACGAAGGACACCACCGGGAAACCGATGACTGGCGTCAGGTAGATATAGGCCACGATGGAGGCGCAGATGGCCGCCAATGTCATGATGAAGGTGATCAGTGGCACAGGGTGCTGCCAGGCAAACCAGACTTCACGATTGCGCAGCCCACGGACGAGCAGGATGGCTCCGAACAGCATCAGCAGTGCGCCGATGACCGTGGGAAAGGTACCGGCCCCATATTCCTGGCGCGGCAGGTTCTTCAAGTCGAGGGAGGCATATATGACGGCAGCCCCGAAGGCTGCCGTCACCACACCCGTGACCTTGTCGTTGGTACGCATGTGCGGTTACTCATGAAGACTCAGGAAGAAACGGTCGAACACGCTGAATGGCAGACGCTCACGGCGACCCGCGCGTTCAGTTGGCCAGGCCCAGCTTTTCGATGGTGGCAGCGTTCTTCTCATCCTGATCTTTCATGAAGGCACGGAAACCTTCGGCATCTTCCCAGACGGTGCCGTAACCGCGACCGGACATGAAGTCCTGGAACTGCTCGGACTTCCAGACCTTCTCGGTGGCTTCTGACAGGCGTGCGGTCACCTCTTCCGGCAGGCCCTTGGGCCCGACCAGGCCACGCCAGGAGCCCTGGATCCAGTCATCACCCGTGACTTCCTTGACGGACGGAATGTCTTCAAAGGAATCGACACGATCATTGGCCAGCACCGCCAGCGCCTTGACGCGTCCGGACTTGCGCATGGACTCGATTTCCGGAAGCGAGGAGAACACGATATCCACACCACCGGCTGCCAGCTCCTGCAGACCCGGCGCGGCGCCTTCACTGGGCACCAGTGTCACGTCATTCGGATTGATGCCCTGCTGATCCAGGAAGCCGGCGAAGGACAGATGATAGGCAGCCCCGGGCGCGGAGCCGGAGACGGTGTAATCGCTCGGATTGGCCTTCAGCGCCGACAGGGCATCATCCAGGGTCTTCCACTCGGAATCGGCGTTCACCGTGAAGGAGGCGTAATCCAGGTTCAGCAGCGCGATGGGCGTGAAGTCCTCATAGGACAGCTGCGCGGTGCCGATATGCTGATAGGTGGCAATCTCTGCGGTGCCAAGCCCCAGGGTGTAACCGTCGGGGCGCGCCATCTTCATGGACATGTGACCCACCACCCCGGAACCGCCGGTCTTGTTGACCACATTGACAGGCTGACCGAGCTCTTCCTGAAGACCCGCCGCCAGCTGACGGCCGACCGCATCGCTGCCACCACCGGCAGACCATGGCACGATCAGCGTGATGGGCTTGTAGGGGTAGTCAGCTGCCATCACCGCGGAGGCGGACAGGGTCAGCACGGAGGCACAGAGGACTTGTGACAATTTACGCATGGCGAAGACTCTCTCGTTGTCTTGTTATGGAGGCGTTGCGTGGCTATGTCTGTTGCAGCATTGCAGCGTGGGACAGCGTCATGAAGGTTGGCGTTGGCTGCCCCAGGCACTGAGATCAGTGTCAGCGGGATGCACGAATTTTACAAGTTATGACAACTTGAACTTTAGACCAATCCAAAAATCAGCATCAGGAGGGAGGTAAGGGTTGGCTGTCGTAGGGGTCTGACGGGATCTACCTCTAGGATAGCCGAACCGGACTAGCGAGACCCTTATCCAATGGCCGCAATCCACGGCGTATCCTGCGCATGCCCAACCACGACAAACCTGAATAACTTATTGATTTTACTGATTTATCTGTCAATTCACGACAAATCACCCTTTCCTTCACTCCAGGAAATCTCGCCTGCCCTGCCCCGAAACCAGCCCGCGTCCTGCCAGGTGCCATTGGCGGGTGATCCAGAGATACCCAACGGCGAACTGCACTAAAGCACTACTCGCCAGTTGTCATTATTTGTTTGTCGATCGTGTCTGCCTGGGCTAAGGTGACTCGTGCCGAGAGGGAGCCAATGCTCGCCGCAACTTCCTCCACCTTTCATTCGCCATGCCGCCTCCAAGAGCGTACGGCTTTCCACCGTCAGGAATCCCACATGTTCACCGATCTCAAGCAGAAGAAAGTCCTCATCACCGGCTCCACCAAGGGTATTGGTCTGGCAGCCGCCGTGGCCTTCGCCCGTGAAGGGGCAGTGGTCGGCATCAACAGCCGCCAGCAGGATGACGCCGCTCGCGACGCCATCGCCCAGATGGAAGCCACAGGCGCCCGCTTTGAATATTTCGCGCGCGACCTGTCCACCAGCGAAGGCTGCGCTGCACTGATAGAAGACTTCACCAAGGCCTTCGGCGGCATGGACGTGCTCGTCAACAACGCCGGTGGTCTGGGCGTGCGTGCCGGACTCGAGAGCCTGGACGATGCCGCCTTCGACCTGGTGATGGACCTGAACCTGCGCTCGGCGATCATGACGACCAAATATGCCATGCCGCATCTGAAGGCCTCCGCCAAGGATTCCGGCACCACCGCCAGCGTCATCAGCACCGGCTCCATCGCGGGCCGCGAGGGCGGTGGTCTCGGCGCCTCCCTGTACGGTGGCACCAAGGCCATGCTGCACAACCTGCACCGCAACTGGGTGAAGGAATTCACCAAGGACAACGTGCGCTTCAACATCGTGTCGCCGGGCACCATCGATACCGTCTTCCACGCCGACAAGAGCGAAGAGCTGCGTGCCAAGATCGCCGGCAGCATCGCCATGGGCCGCTTCGGTACCTCCGAGGAATGTGCACCGACCTTCCTGTTCCTCGCCTCCCACGCCACCAGTGGCTACATCACGGGCCAGGTGATCGACATCAATGGCGGCCAGATGTGCCCGTGAGGCATACCGCCCACGACGGCATCGCGCCCATGAGACGCGCCCCAGCAGCCTGAATGTCTCGCCCTCGGCCTCATGACATGTCGGCACGCAACAGTTCCGCCATGCACCGCCAGTCGAGACGAGCATTCCCTTGTCCCGCGTCGCGCCCCATGAGGGCGATGGAGGCGGGGCATTCCGGACTGTGCCCACGAAAAGAACGCCCCACGAAAAGAGAGACGCCTTATGTCACCTTCCGATCAGACGACACTGCGCGGCCACCAGATCATCGGACAGCAGAGTCTGCTGGCCGACGGCAAGCCGGTACACGCCATCAATCCTGCCAACGGTGAGCGCCTGGCGCCGGGCTATCCGGCCGGTGGTGCCCGTGAGGTGGAGCTGGCCTGCCAGCTGGCACACGACGCCTTTGACAGCTTCCGGGAAACGGATGCTGAAACCCGCGCCGGCTTCCTCGAGACCATCGCCGAGGAAATCGAGGCCATCGGCGAGCAGATCACCGAGCGCGCCCTTCAGGAAACCGGCCTGCCGCGGGCTCGTCTGGAAGGGGAACGTGGCCGTACCTGCGGTCAGCTGCGCCTGTTCGCCGGCGTCGTGCGCGCCGGTGAGTGGCTGGATGTGCGCATCGACCCGGCCATGCCGGAACGCAGCCCGATGCCGCGCGCCGACCTGCGCCAGCGTCGCATCGGCCTGGGCCCTGTCGCCGTCTTCGGGGCCAGCAACTTCCCGCTGGCCTTCTCGGTGGCCGGCGGCGATACCGCCTCGGCACTGGCGGCTGGCTGCCCGGTCATCGTCAAGGCACACTCCGCTCACCCGGGGACGTCCGAGCTGGTCGGCGGCGCCATCCAGCGCGCCGTGACACGTTGCAACCTGCCGGAAGGCGTCTTCTCGCTGCTCTACGGCAGCGGCAACACCCTGGGTCAGGCACTGGTCAATGATCCGCGCATTCAGGCCGTGGGCTTCACCGGGTCACGCAGTGGCGGTACCGCACTGCTCAAGACCGCCCAGGCACGTCCTCAGCCGATCCCTGTCTACGCCGAGATGAGCAGCATCAACCCGGTACTGCTGATGCCGGCCGCGCTGGAAGCCCGTGCCGAAGGGCTGGGACAGGCCTTCATCGCCTCGCTCAACATGGGCGCCGGCCAGTTCTGCACCAACCCGGGACTGGTGCTGGCCCTCGAAGGCGAAGCGCTGGAGCGTTTCCTCAAGACCGCCGCCGACAATGTCGCGGCCAGTGCCTGCCAGACAATGCTGACGCCGGGCATCCACGACGCCTACCGGGGTGGCGTGGAGAAGCTCTCCGCCCTGCCCCAGGTACAGGAAGTCGCGCGCGGCGCACTGGATGGCGACAACGCAAGTCCGTGTCAGACCGCGCTGTTCCGTACCACCGGCAGCGACTTCCTGAGTGAAGCCGCATTGCAGGAAGAAGTCTTCGGTGCCAGCTCGCTGGTCATCGCCTGTCGCGATCTGGACGAGATGCGTGCGGTCTGCGAGCACCTGGAAGGCCAGCTGACCGCCACCCTGCACCTGGACGATGCCGACATCGACGCCGCCCGCACCCTGATGCCGGTGCTCGAGCGTCGCGCCGGTCGCATTCTCGCCAATGGCTGGCCGACGGGTGTCGAAGTCTGTCAGGCGATGGTCCACGGTGGCCCCTGGCCGGCAACCTCTGACAGCCGCACCACCTCGGTGGGCAGCGCGGCCATCGAACGCTTCCTGCGTCCGGTCTGCTATCAGGATCTGCCTGAGGCACTGCTGAGCCCGACCCTGCGTGACGGCACCCAGGGCCTGCCGCGTCTGGTGGACGGCAAGCGCCAGCTCTGAGTCATTGCCCAAGTGACGTGCAGTGAGTGACGTCTGACCGACAATGCGCAGTACGGCAATTTCCATGACGGCGCGGCTTCGCCAGCCGTGTCGTCATGCAGGACAAGCACAAGGAACGGCTCCAACTACACAGGACACGCCATGATGTCTGAGCAAGCCAACGCGTCATCGACGCCCGCCTCTTTCTCTTCTTCCTCGCCACTGGAAATCCTCGCCTTTGGCGAAGCCATGGCGCTGCTGGTCGCCGAAAGCGAGGGCGATCTTGCACAGGTCTCGCACTACGAGCGACGCATCGCCGGCGCCGATACCAACGTGGCCATCGGCCTCGCCCGGCTGGGATTTCATGTCGGCTGGCTGAGCCGCGTGGGCGACGACAGCCTCGGGCGCTATCTGCGCCAGACCCTGGAAGACAACGGGCTGGACTGTCGCCACCTGACCCGCGACGGCGATGCCCCTACCGGCCTGATGTTCAAGGCACGCGCCAGCCAGGGGGAAGATCCGCATGTCGAGTATTTCCGTCAAGGCAGCGCCGCCAGCCGCATGAATGCCAGTGACGCCGATGGCATCGACTTCAGCGCCCTGCGCCACCTGCATGCCACCGGCATTCCGCCGGCCATCTCCCCCAGCTGTCGTGAACTATCGTTCCATCTCTTCGAACAGGCCCGCCAGTCCGGTGCCAGCATTTCCTTCGATCCCAATCTGCGCCCTACCCTGTGGTCAAGCGAGCAGGAGATGCGCGACACCCTCAATCAGCTGGCAAGCCGCGCCGACTGGGTATTGCCGGGGCTCGCGGAAGGTGAGCGACTGACCGGCCAGAAGACGCCTGAGGCCATCGCCGGCCACTATCTCGAGCAAGGTGCCAAGGCCGTCATCATCAAGCTGGGCCCTGAGGGCAGCTATTACCGCGGGATGATCGGCGGCCAGGAAGCCGCCTTCAGCGTCCCGGGCCTGCGGGTCGACAAGGTCGTCGATACCGTGGGGGCAGGCGATGCCTTTGCGGTAGGTGTCGTCAGCGCACTGCTTGAAGGGCTCTCGCCGAAAGACGCCATGCATCGCGCCAATCTGCTCGGCAGCCGTGCCGTTCAGGTGCGGGGGGACATGGAGGGCCTGCCGGATCGCGCGACGCTCAAGGCGCTCGAAGCGGGTGATGCCGTCAGCGTGTCCTGAGTTCGCGGCCGATTTCCAATGACACCCAGTGGTGACACAACCAGTAGCGACACGACCAGGGGTGACACGCCCCTGACGGCAGCCTGCCGGTCAGTTCATCGCCCACGCTCTCAAGGAGGCAAGGATGCATGCACAGCACTACTCGGCCCGAGGTAGCAGCCATATGACAAGTGACGCTGACGAGTGCGTGACCCGCCGCAAGGTCGTGGTGCTCAAGGCGCTGGATGAGGAGCAGATGGCCACCCTGCGCGAGCGGCATGACGTCGTGCTGCTGGAGGGGCATGACAGCGCCGAGGCGCTGGATGCGGCACTGCACGACGCCCTGCACGATGCCCATGGACTTATCTGCTCTGGACACAGGATCACGGAAGCGCTGCTGGATGCCGCCCCCGCACTGCGGGTGATCTGCACGGTCTCCGTGGGCTATGACAACTACCCGCTTGAAGCGATGGACGCGCGCGGCATCCTGCTGTGCAACACCCCGGACGTGCTGACCGAGACCACCGCCGATGTCGGCTTCCTGTTGATCATGGCCACGGCACGACGCGCGGTGGAGCTGGCCAACATGGTGCGCGACGGCCAATGGACACGTGGCCTCACACCGCCTCACTTCGGTACGGACGTGCACGGCAAGACACTCGGCATGGTGGGCATGGGCCGCATCGGCGCGGCGATCGCGCGGCGCGGTGCACTCGGCTTCGGCATGCGGGTCCAGTACTCGAATGCCTCCCCCAAGCCTGCGCTGGAGAGCGAACTGGGCGCGAGCCGCGTCGAGCTGGACACCTTGCTAAAGACCAGCGATTTCGTCTGCGTCACCGTCCCGCTCAGCGAGCAGACCGAACGCCTGATCGGCAGGCGTGAGCTGGAACTGATGCCCGCCAGCGCCATCCTGATCAACATCGCCCGCGGGCGTGTCATCGATGAAGCGGCCTTGATCGAGTGTCTCGAGCGTGGCGGTATCCGCGGCGCCGGGCTGGATGTCTTCGAGCAGGAGCCGCTTCCGGCAAGTTCACCGCTGACGCGCCTGCCACAGGTCGTGGCACTGCCGCACATCGGCTCTGCCACCCATGAGACACGCCGCGCCATGGCGCAGCGGGCGCTGGACAACCTGCTGTTGGCACTGGCGGGGAAATCGCCGCTGAGTGCGGTCAATGAAGCCAGCTGGACGCGCCGGTAGACCGGTGGCCGGCAAACCGGTGGCCGGCAAACCGGTGGCCGGCAGACCTGTGACGCCGCCCATTCGACACTTGGCTGCCAGACCAAAGTGCTGAGGGGAGCGCGGGCGAATTGCTCTATGCTCTGGACATGGATTTGGAACCATCCAAAAACGTCTCCACCCCGGCCATGAGTTCGGGATGACAACAAGAAAACGCCCAGGGAAGACGCCATGAAAGATCCCATCACGACACCGCCGGCCAAGGCAGATGCCACGGTGTCATCGCAGGCCCCGTCATCACAGGTCCCGTCATCGCAGGCCCCATCATCACAGAGCGCCTCGAGCAGCATCACGCTTCAGGATATCGCGGCACATGCCAAGGTCTCGCGCAGCACAGTCTCGCTGGTGCTGCGCGAAAGCCCGCTGGTGGCGAAACGCACCCGCGAGAAGGTCCAGGACTCCATCAAGACACTGGGCTACGTCTACAACCGTGGCGCCGCCGCCATGCGCGGCAGCCGCACCGCGACCTTGGGCGTGGTGGTCTATGACATCGCCAACCCCTTCTTCGGCTCCATGGTCGCGGGGATCGATGCCGCCCTGCATCAGGAAGGCTATGTGTCATTTCTCGCCAACAGCGAGGATTCCCCTGAGCGTCAGCAGCGCTTCATCGAGCGCATGCGTGAACATCGTGTCGATGGCCTGTTGCTGTGCCCCGCCGAACACTCAGACCCGAACCTGATCCATCAACTGGCCGACTGGGGCATGCCCTGCATCCAGGTGATGCGCTATCTGGACGCCCCGCCCTTCGATTACGCCGGCACCGATTTCCGGCGCGTGGCCGAGATGGCCGTCAATCACCTCGTCAGCCTGGGCCATCAGCGCATCGCCTTCATCGGCGGCGCGGACCACTCGGTCAGTCATGACCGCTGGCTGGGTTATCAGGCCGCGCTGGATCATCACGGCCTGAGCTATCGACGCCTGGTGCGCGGCAATGGCGTGACGCGGCGCGTCGGCCATGAGCTGATCAAGACCCTGATGCAGGAAAGCCCTCGCCCGACGGCCGTGGTCTGCCACAACGACCTCGTGGCCTTCGGCGCCATGCTGGGCCTGCGCCAGATGGGGCTGGAACCCGGTCGCGACTGTGCCGTGATCGGCACCGATGATGTCGAGGAAGCCGAACTGGGCGACCCGCCCCTGACCAGTATCGCCACGCACCCCTACGCCATCGGGGAGCAGGCGGCGCGACTGGCATTGCGACGGATCGCCAATCCCGGCGGCGAGCGAGAAAGCGTCATCATGCCGCCGGAACTCAAGATACGCCGCTCCTGCGGGAGTCCTGACGACGCCATCGTCGAGACGCCTCGCCCGGACTGACGCCAACGCTTTCTCTGAACGGCGGGTCATGCCTGGAGAGCATCGACTGGCCGCGCACCCCCGAGCATGGACCGGCCGTCTGGAGACTGCCGGTCTGGCAAGCCGCAAGACTGCAAGACAGAAAGACAGAAAGACAGAAAGACGCAAGGCACAACAACAAACAACGCCAAGGAAAACGCCATCATGCTGAATTGGATCAATCCAACTACGTCCACCCCTGCCATTTCCCAGCGCTCACCTGTGGGCGCCCGACTGTCCAGAGGGCTGAGCAAGGGGCTGGCCGTCGCGGCCACCACCGGCACCCTGCTGGGCGCCACGCTCGGCTTCTCGGCCAGCGCCCAGGCAATGGAGCTGCGCTTCGGCCACGCCGGCACCGAAGATACCGCCTACCAGCTCGGCGCCGAGCGCCTGCGAGACCTGCTCGCCGAGAAGACCGATGGCGACATCACCATGACCATCATGGGCAACTCGGTGCTGGGCCATGAAACCGAGATGTTCGAGCAGCAGATGGCCGGCGCGCTGGACATGTCCATCGTCAGCCCCGGGCTGATCACCGACTTCTCGCCCACCGCCAACGTGTTCACCATCCCGTTCCTGTATCGCGATGTCGACCACTGGCAGAAGGTGCTGGATGGCGAGGTCGGGGAAGAAATCGCCCAGAAGATCAGTGACGAGACCGACGTGAAGGTGCTGGCCTATTTCGGTGGCGGCAAGCGCCACATCGTCAGCTCGCGCGAGGTCACCTCACTCGATGACCTCAAGGGCCTCAAGCTGCGCACCAATCCGACCAAGCCATTGATCGTCGCCTGGCAGGCACTCGGGGTCGAGCCGAGCGTCGTGGCCTGGAAGGAGATCTACACCGCCATCCAGCTGGGCGCGATCCACGGCCTGCTCAATGAGCCGGAATGGACACTGCGCATGCGCTTCCACGAAGTCGCCCCCAACATCGCGCTGTCCGAGCACGACATCACCGTGCGCCTGCTGACCATGTCCAAGATGTCCTGGGACAATCTGGATGAGCAGCAGCAGAAGACATTGATGGAATCCGCGCACGAAGCGGCGGCCTACGCCCGCAAGGTGCAGCTGGAACAGGATGCGGCAGCCCTCGCGGAGCTGGAGAAGCAGGGTGCCAAGCTGCATGAGATCGACCGTGAGCGCATGCAGGAGATCGTCGCCGAGCCGCTCAAGGAAGTGATCGCCGAGATGGGCCTGCAGGACATCTACGACAAGGTACGCGCCGTCAGATAAGGCATGTCAGACGGGGCGCCTCACCTGCAGCCAACTCTGGCCTCAGGACAGGCGCCCCGCCACCTTCCTCTGCCCCTGGCGCACGTCACCTCGCGTGTCATCACTCTCGTGTCGTCGCTCTCCTTCCCTCGCACTCTTCTTGAAAGGACAGTGCCATGCCTTCTGTGCTCGCAGGGCTCTCACGCCTGAATCGGACGCTCGAACGTCTGCTCTATCTCGTCTTGCTGGTACTGCTGGCAAGCTTCATCGTCTTCATCATCTATCAGATCGCCAGTCGCAATCTGGCCTTCCTGCCCCGCCTGTTCTGGACCGAGGAATTCAGTCGCTTCGCCTTCCAGTGGATGGTGATGCTGGGCACCGCGGTCGGGGTGCTGCACGCCGATCACTTCGTGCTGGAAGCCTTTGCGCGTGGCAGCCGTGCCGATCTCGTCACGCGCTGGATTCGTGATCTCGCCTGCCTGTTGCTGGGGGTACTGTTCATCTTGCACGGCAAGGACTTCGCCCTTTCCGGCCTGCGCCGCAGTGCCATGGCCTCGGGACTGTCGATGATCTACGTCTACTCGATATTCATCGTCAGCGGCATCTTCATCGTGCTGTTCAGCCTGCAACGGTTGCTGCATGCCTGGCTGCACGGCATGCAGGCCATGGAGAAGGCGCTCAATACGCCCAATGAGGCGGAAGAGCTGGCAATACCCGAGGAGACGGAAGCGGTTCTGTCTCCCGCCATCGCCAGCCATGCGCATGGCGCGACTGATCGGAGGCCCCTGTCATGATGCCAATGGACTGGCTCTACCTGATGCCCTGGCTGCTGTTCGGCGTGCTGGGCGTGTTGATCGTGATCGGCATCCCCATCGCCATGGCGCTGGTGCTGACGGCGACGACCCTGATTCTGCTCGACCCGCGCCTGACCTACTGGATCATGTTCCAGCGCATGTACAACGGCATGGATTCCTTCGTGCTGCTGGCCGTGCCGCTGTTCCTGCTGGCCGGCAACCTGATGAATGCCGCCAGGATCACCGATCGGCTGATCACGCTGTGCATGCGCCTGGTCGGCCACTTCCGTGGCGCGCTGGCCCACGTCAATGTACTGGTCAGCATGCTGTTTGCAGGGGTGTCCGGCTCCTCCACCGCCGACAGTGCCGGCGTGGGCACGGTGCTGATTCCGGCCATGAAACGCGAAGGCTATCCGGTCAGCTTCGCCGTCGCGGTCACCGCGGCCTCCTCCGTGATGGGCACCATCATCCCGCCGTCGATCAACATGATCGTGTGGGGCGCACTGACCAATACCTCGATCGCCGGCCTGTTTCTGGGCGGTATCCTGCCCGGCGTGATGATCGGCGTGGCTCAGCTGCTGCTCAATACCCGCTATGTCCGCCGCTATGATGTGCCGGTGCGCAAGCGCGCCACCCTCAAGGAGCTGGCCAGCTCCGGCAAGGATGGCCTGCTGGCCGCCGGGATTCCGATCGTCATCATCGGTGGCATCACCCTGGGCATCGTGACCCCCACCGAGGCCGCGGTGATCGCGGTGGTCTATGCGCTGGCGCTGGGCTTCGTGGTCTATCGCGAGCTGGATCTCACCAAGTTGCTCAATGCTTCCACCGACACCGTCAGGCTGTGCTCGCTGTCGCTGTTCAGCCTGGTGGGCGCGGCCATCTTCGGCTATCTGATCAGCTTCTATCAGATTCCGCCCAAGCTGATGGCGGGCGTCAGCATCACCGACCCGACGGTGCTGTTGATCGTGATGACCATCGTGCTGCTGGTGATCGGCACCTTCATGGATGCCCTGCCCGCGATGGCGATCATGGCGCCCATCTTCTATCCGCTGGCGATGTCGGCAGGTGTGCACCCCGTGCAGTTCGGTGTCATCGGCGTGATGGCGCTGGGGCTGGGCCTGATCACGCCGCCCTACGGCCTGTGTTTGATGATATCCGCCAAGATAGGCGGCATTCCTCTGCTCAAGGCCATGGCGACCACCATGCTGTATCTGGGCGTGATGCTGGCCGTGATCCTGTTGATGATCCTGTTCCCAGAATTCGTGCTGACCATTCCGCGCCTCATCGCCTCTGACTTCGTCTGACCCGGCGCACTATCCGGACATTCCGAAAACTGTTTGAGGAATGTCCGGAACTGCCAACTTCTCGTCCTCGCATACCTCTCTGCCTCCCCTAGCGGCTCATTCCTGCCCGCCTCATCCCAGCGGGCCGAGCCACACTAGCGGCACGAACCCGCCCCAAAAGCGCGCCAACGTCGTGATCTGTCGAAGAATCCTCCGCAACTCAGGGTGAGCGCCACGCCACAGGTCATGGCATCGTCTTGAGCCTTTGCGCCGATAACACGCCCAAGATGAACGGCTGATTATCATGCTTTGATTGAAAGTCTTTACGCCATCTGCCGCTATATCCCGCCGCCTGCCCGTTCCAAGATTCACTGCGTCGATTGCCAGCGCATCGGCATTGTCCCCCTTCTTCCCATGACCAGACAGGCAGCCACCATGAAACGTCCCTTCTCTCTTGCTCTTCTCGGCCTCTCGGTCGCCTTCGCCAGCATGACCGCCCACGCCGATGACCACTCCACGCTCACACCGTCCAGTGAAGTCGTCCAGCAGTCCGACATCGACTGGGGCTACCTGAATCCGCTGCGCGGTGACCAGAGCCCGGCGGCCGGCGACCTGTGGGGCGACCGCACCAAGGATGGCGCTTCAGGCTTCCTGGTGAAGTTCAACGAAGGCTTCTCCTCACCGCCCCACATCCACAACATCACCTACCGTGGCGTGGTCATCCAGGGCGAGGTCCACAACGATGACAAGAACGCCGATGAGCAGTGGCTGCCCGCAGGCTCGTTCTGGATCCAGCCGGCAGGGGAATCGCACATCACCGCGGCCAGAGACAAGGTCAACATGGCCTACATCGAGATCAATGAAGGGCCCTACCTGGTACAGCCGGAATCCGAGGCCTTCCACAACGATGAAGAGCCGCTGAATGTCGCAGAGAACAACATGGTGTGGCTGGATGCCAATGACATCCGCTGGATCAACCTGCCGGGCAGCGACGACGCCGAACAAGGCCCGAAGACCGCCTTCCTGTGGGGCAACCCGGACGTCGGCCAGCTGAGCGGCCGCCTGGTGAAACTGCCGGCCGACTTCTCCGGCGAGATCGAAAGCCACGCTGACGAATTCCGCGCCGTGGTCATCAAGGGCGACCTGACCCACGAGACCGAAGGCAAGGACGACAGCCAGAGCCTGGCGACTGGCAGCTACTTCGGCTCTCAGGGCGAGATCACCCATGACATCTCCACCGGCGCCGACGGCGAGACCCTGCTCTACGTGCGTACCAATGGTGATTTCGACATCGTCGAGGAGTGAAAATTGAGCCATGCGCGGCTTGGCGCGCCTATCTGCGGTAACGACAACGGCCACCCATGGGTGGCCGTTTGTATTCAAACAGGATCAGTGTCTGCCGCATCACAGCCAACCATCTCCTTCCAGCCTTCATCAACATGATGACATCAGGATAATGCCCTCGACGAATATTGTTGGATAATGCCCCATCACCTCCTGCAGATATTGATGTGCGAAACATATTCAGCTCAACTGCTTAAAACAGCGTAAAGAGGTGAATGGCAGACGGCAAGAACGTGTTGATATGCTCGAAACATAATATCAACAACAGGAAAAATTCATGACGAACTCTTCGAAGCCTGGCATCTCTCTATGGAGCCAGACAGCAATCGAAAGAACGGAATATCCTGCGCTGCATGATCATCATCAAGCGGATGTCACCATTATCGGTGCCGGCTTCACGGGGCTACGAGCCGGGTTTGAACTTGTCAGCCAAGGCACCAATGTCATGATTCTGGACAGCCAGGAGCCCGGCTTTGGAGCATCAGGAAGAACGGGCGGCCAAGTCAATCCAATGGCACACGAAACACCCGATCAGATGAGAAGCAAGCTCGGTGATGTCTTCGGCACACGCTTGTCACAGGCCTATATCAACTCCGCTGACGAACTCTTTTCAGTCATCAAGAGCAATAACCTTGACTGTGAGCCTGTTCAAAAAGGATGGATAAGAGCAGCGCACTGCCGAAAGGCAGAGAAAAGCCTGCACTCCATGCAGCAGGGGTGGGCACGTGAAGGCCTGGATATCGAGATGATTGATACAGAAGAACTCCTTCGCCTATCAGGTTCCAACTCCTATCGGATTGGAACTTTGACAAAGTCGGCTGGCTGTATTCATCCGCTATCCTATTGCCGTAGCATGGCCAAGAAAATATCTTCCATGGGTGGCAAAATTCATGGAAACACACGAGTCACAAGCGTCGTGCCTGAAGGAAATAAATGGCGTGTCAACTTCCATGATGGCAGCGTTCTCAGTGATTGGGTACTCTTCTGCACCAATGGCTATACGGATAATGTACTAGCAGGATTGAACAAGACATTCATTCCCCTTGTCAGCTTGCAAGCAGCAACCAAACCACTTTCAAATGAACAATATAAGAAGATATTGCCCGAAGGCCATACGATCGCTGATACGCGACGTGTCATTTACTACTCACGACGAGACAATCGCAACCGTATCCTTCTCGGCAGTCTCGGGAGGACTCCGGAGTGCTCTCTAGCTTCCGACAAGCGACGATTGATTACTGCATTCAAGACTGTCTACCCCAGTATTTCAGAAAATGACATTGAATACTTCTGGGGAGGGCGTGTTGCCTTTACTCCTGACCTGCTGCCTCACCTTCATGAGCCAGCCCCAGGAATTCTTGCAGGACTTGGATTCAATGGTCGTGGCGTCGCAATGGGCAGTACGATGGGTAGAGTCATGGCACAAAGAGTGCTGGGGAAAGCCTCAAAAGATTTGGACATTCCCACAACTGATCTTCCGCGGTACCGCTTCTCCGATGCGAAGTCACTCGCCATCGGGCTAGTAATACCCTACCTAGAAACACGTGACCGTTGGGATATCAAGATATCTGGCGTTGCCTAAAGGGATCATGACATGAGAAAAATACACAACTATATCAATTCAAGCTTCACTGACTACCGTGAAAAAAATTCACTGAAGAATATTGACCCCAACACACAAGACATCATCAGTGTCTTTCACAATAGCAACGAGCATGATGTCAGAATGGCCATCATGGCAGCTCAGGATGCACAACCTGAGTGGGCTCGCCTGAAAACGACAAAGCGTGCTGAATACCTCCTCCTCATAGCTGAAGAAGTGATGCGTCAACAGGAAGTTATCGCTCTCCAGCTTGTCAAGGAACAAGGCAAGACACTTCCCCAGGCTAATGCTGAAGTCGCAGGTGCTGCACAATACTTGCTCTACGTTGCTGGGTGGGCACGCCGCATCGAAGGTGAAGTTCTGGAAAGCGACAGAGAAGGTGAAACACTTTACCTTAGCAGAAAGCCGATCGGGGTCGTAGGTGCCATTCTGCCCTGGAACTTCCCTTTCTTCATGATAGTGCGTAAATTTGCCCCTGCTCTTCTTTCGGGCAATACCCTAATCATAAAGCCAAGTGAAGAAACACCTGACTGTTGCGATATATTTGCACATATATTGCACAAGATCGGAATTCCTCCGGGTGTCTGCAATATTATCTATGGCGATGGCCTTGCAGGCGACCACCTTTGCAAGCAACCTGAAGTCGGCATGATCAGTTTTACAGGTAGTGTTGAAACAGGAAAGAAGATCATGGCCTCATGTTCTCAGACCATAACAAAGGTCAACCTTGAGCTAGGAGGAAAAGCTCCCGCCATTGTTTCAAGAAAAGCAGATATTGATCTTGCAGTGCAAGCCATAAAAGATTCCAAAATCATAAATGCAGGCCAGACTTGTATCTGCGTAGAACGAGTATATGTAGAACGAGCCATTGCAGATGAGTTTCTGGGTAAATTGACCCAGGCCTTCAAAGAGACGACCTTTGGCGATTCCATCGAAGATCAGATGGTAGAAATGGGGCCGTTGATCAACTTCAATGCGCTCGAAAAGATAGAGAAAATGGTAAATGACTCCATCGCAGATGGCGCACAACTACTATGTGGTGGATCACGTTCAGTGAAGACGAATGGCGCTCATTACCAACCAACTCTGCTCGTCGTAGAAGATAATTCCATGGCAATCATGCAAGAAGAGATATTCGGACCAGTACTTCCTGTCATGATCGTGGATGATATATTGCAAGCAGTTCACCTGGCCAATGACTCAAGATATGGCTTGTCCTCTTCAGTCTACTCTGATGACATCAATGAAATAGGATATGCATGTGAGAATCTTGCGTTTGGTGAGGTATATGTCAATCGTGAGAACATCGAGACCATGCAAGGATATCATGCAGGGCGCCGGCAATCAGGGATAGGAGGAACAGATGGTAAACACGGTTTGTACGACTATATGGAGACACAAGTGACATATTGGCAATCTCGCCATCGTAGCACCCTTCAGGAAAATTGATTCTCGAACCAATATAATTACAAAAGGTGAAACAATGAAACTCAAGAAAATCGCATCAATAGTGACAGCTGCATTGATGATCCCCTCAGCATTCTCTTGCGTACAAGCTGATGAAACATTCAAGATCGCATTGGGTGGACCAGAAAGCGGTTCTCAGTATTTCATGGCATCCCAGTTCTCAGAAGAGCTTGAATCACTCACGAATGGGAAGTACTCGACTGATCTCTTCGTCAATAGTCAACTTGGAACAGAACAAAGTACCGTGAATGACGCCGCGATGGGGTTGCTCGACTTCTCTGTTGTCGCAATCAACAATATCACTCCCTTTTCCCCGACCTCTGGACTATTCACGCTTCCTTACATCTTCAACAATGAAGATGATGTCATGAAGGTCCTGAAGAGTGATGCAGCTCAGTCTGTCGTTGACAATACAGTGCGTGATGCAGGCGTTAGAATCGTCGGATGGAGTCTATCTGGCTTCCGGTATCTGACCAACTCAAAACGAGAAATCAAGACACTTGATGACCTCCAGGGATTGGTTATTCGTGTTCCCAAGAATGAAATCATGATCGATACTTACCGTGCCTGGGGGATCAACCCAACTCCCATGGCATGGTCTGAAGTCTTTACTGCTCTGCAACAAAAAGTAGTGGATGGACAAGACCTCTCGGTTATTGACATTGAAAAATCCAAGTTTTACGAAGTGCAGAATTATTTATCTCGGCTGCACTACAACTTCCTTCTGGAACCTTTGATCATGTCTGAGTCGATTTTCCAATCTCAGCCCAAAGAGGTCCAATCTGCCATTCTCAAAGCAGGGAAACTCGCAACAGAAGAGAGCTTCAAGTTCCTTCAGCGCGAAGAGGAATCCGCTATTGAGTCATTGAAGACACAGGGCATGAAGATCACATCTCTTGATGAATCAGAATGGAGAGAAAAGGTAGTCAAGAATGTCTGGCCAAATTACTATGAAACCATCGGGCTTGACAATATCAATAAAGCATTGACCACGCTAGGGCGTGAACCAATTCAGGAATAGATCAGAAAGGGAGGGCTTGAACCATCAGCCCTCCCTACTGTGCTCTTCATGAATACACGAAGGAAGATAGAGAGTGCACCATGAGGTCTATAATTTTGCTGGATGCAACAGCATATCCGATGGTGATATTGTATTCTTGATCGCTTCACGAATGGAGAGAGGAATATCATCCTCCTCATGATGTACCAGGCGACATTTACGCATTGCTTCCCTGACATTGATATTCTTGCCGAGAAACTCAAAGATCACCCGCGCAGCCACGGGATAATGGTTACTACATGCAGAAGCGTATAATTGTAGACCAGGTATATAATGTTCAGAAGGTCGATTATTGGGCGCCAGAATGGTTTCTGACACTGTCGCATTCAGAAAGGGTTCTGTCTCTACAATGAAAATTCTATTGGCCATCATAATGACGACTCCATCGTATTTGACAGAAGAGCCACCGCCGAGTGAAACATCCGTCTTGCGCACGCGCTCTATGTGCTTGAGATACGTGACTCCATCTTCTTGGTAAATATGATTGAACGACCGATAGATATGCCCCGGGTAGCCATGCGAGATGAAGTATCGGTAATAATACCCTACAAATCTCTGCAATGATTCACCATGGTTGGTGATGACGGGATGCAGGCGTTTTACAAGTTTTGCAGTCGCATCTTCGGAATCATCTGCCTTGACAGGAGATATCTTCTTGCAAAAGTCATGATTATCGATAGTGATCTCTTCACTTTCCACACCAAAGAAGTCACATATTTTCTTCATGTTGGAAAAAGAGGGTAAGCATTCACCATGCAGATAGCGATTGAACTGTTGCCGATTGATTCCGATCTTTCTGCAGACCTCGGACGCAGAGGAATAAAAATGACAAAGATGCTGCAAGTTAGCTGAGAAATTCTGCTTTACCTGTCGAGTGCTCATTTTGATTCTCGTTGTCTTGTTATAAATAGCTATTCGATAACGTTATTCGAAGATCATTGATCACTCTACTGAAGATATCTTCGATTCTTATTTTCAACCCCAGAGGACTCATATGAATTCCATCCCCAGATTCATTCCATTTTCCAGCACCGATGTCGCTCCTTTTCAAAAGGATATCTCATCGTGCGCCACAGCCGGAAATCCACAGCAGAACGTCTGGCTATACTGCAACAATACAGCAGCAGGCGCACGATTCGGAACCTGGGACTGTCAGGCAGGCAGCCACCTTGCAACGATGGATGGTATAATCGAGTTCTGCTACATAATAGAAGGATCAGCTCAGGTGAAAAACCTTGGCACTGGAGAGACCCACTTTGTCACTACCGGCGATGCCTTTGTCATGGAGCCAGGTTTGAAAACTGAATGGTCAGTCGAAAACTACGTAAAGAAATATTTCGTCATCACCGATGCCAACATGCAAGACCAATAAACTCTGAGATGAGCGCCATCAGCATTTGTGCCAGCTCTCATCTTTAGCACGAAGTCCATTTCCGCATCAATGCCTCACGTCGTAATGCTCCTCAAGCAAAAAAGCTCAAAACAACGTGAGGCATGCATGACACCATACAGATACACAAACGGCCACCCATGAGGTGGCCGTTTGTGTATCTGTCATCACGCGACGCCGTTATACCAAACGCTGGATCGCCAGCCGCTAGGTCGCCAACCGTTGGATCGCCATTTCAAGGCCACGGATTTCCGCCAGCCCTTTCATGCGGCCATAGAGGGGATAGCCGGGGCGGGTGTCGCGGCGTGCATCATCCAGAATGTGGTGGCCATGGTCCGGGCGCATCGGCAAGGGCGCGCCACCAGACACCAGGCGACGGCGCTCCTCCGCCACCAGCACGCTGATGATGTCCACCATGTCCAGGTCGCCCTCGAGATGTTCAGCCTCATGGAAGGAGCGCTTGTCCTCGCTATCACGCCCAGTGGCCCGCAGATGGGCAAAGTGGATATGAGGGGCGAAGCGCCGCGCCATGATGCACAGGTCGATCTCCGGATTGGCCCCGTAGGAGCCGGTGCAGAACGTCAGGCCATTGGCGGGGCTGGGCACGACACCCAGCAGCCAATCGGCATCCACCATGCTCGAGACCACGCGCGGCAGGCCAAACATCGGCCGCGGCGGATCATCAGGGTGAATGGCCAGTCGAATGCCGACCTCTTCCGCCACCGGCACGATGGCCTTGAGGAAGGTGGCCAGGTGCTGGCGCAGTCGCGCGGCATCGATACCATCATAGGCCGCAAGCGCCGCTCGGAACTGGGCCAGCGTGTAGCCTTCTTCCGCCCCCGGCAGCCCCGCGATGATGGTGCGGATCAACTTCTCACGCCCGGCATCATCGAGCGACGCCAGATGCCTGAGCGCGGCCTGCTGCTCTTCGCTGCTGTACTCGTGCTCAGCGCCGGGGCGCTCCAGTAGATAGAGATCAAAGGCCGCGAAGGCATCCTGATCAAAACGCAACGCCGTGCCGCCCTCCGGCAGCTGCCAGGCGAGGTCGGTGCGCGTCCAGTCCAGCACCGGCATGAAGTTGTAGCACACGGTGCCGATCCCGCATTCCGCCAGGTGGCGCAGCGACTGCTGATAGTTGGCGATATGGCGATCACTGCCGGGCGCGGCCTGCTTGATGCTCTCATGCACCGGAATGCTCTCGACCACCGACCACCTGAGCCCAGCCGCCTCGATCTGCGCCTTGCGCTCACGAATGGCCTCCAGCGGCCAGACCTCGCCGTTGGGAATCTCATGCAGCGCCGTCACGATACCTGTCGCGCCGGTCTGGCGAATTTCCTCGAGCGTGATGGGGTCCGCGGGACCGAACCAGCGCCATGTCGCTTCCATGTCATCTCCTTGACGGTCAAAGGGGGCAAATGCCACCTGCCGACAAAATATGACAACTTGTATCAGCTGCTGCCATGCGACCTATGTCGCTACCGGCGAGCGGCTCACCGGGCGCACTTCCCTCTGAAGATGGGCTCAACCCTTGATCGCGTCTCGAGATACCAGGCCGACCAGATACCCATCGCGCTCACACCTCACAAAAAACCCCTTGCAATCAGTAGTTTGCTATCATTACCCAATAGCTCACCATCATTCCTCCTTGCGCAATCGCTGCCACACCCCTTTCGTGACATGTCTGTTGGCGGCCACCAAGACGCGCTTTTTGGGTCACGACACTAGACTTATTGCTCATCAAAAGTTGTCAATATTTGTTTGATCAGTCACCCCTTCCCCCCTATAGTGAGTCTCGAAAACACATCAGACGCACGTGTCGACTGATCACTTGGGCCAGGCACGTTGCCGAGAGCCGAGACTCCTTACCTATACTGACGACGGACGCCATATGACTGCCATTACCTCCACAGAGCATCCCAGCTACGCCGAGCTCTCCTCCGTGACCCGCGAGCGTTTGATGCGCGCCTCCACCGCTTCCCTGCACACCCTGCTGTTCAAGCGCGGTCTGCGCAACACCTTCATCCAGAACGTGGTGCAGATGAACAACAGGACCACCCAGATGGTGGGCCAGGCCTTCACGCTGCGTTACATCCCGGCGCGGGAAGACATCGATACCGTCGCCGCCTTCCGCGACCCCAAGCACCCGCAGCGTCTGGCGGTGGAAACCGTCCCGGCCGGTCACGTGATGGTGTCTGACTGCCGCCAGGACGCCTCGGCCGCCAGCGCCGGCAGCATTCTGCTGACACGTCTGGAGTATCGTCAGTGCGCGGGCTTCGTCTCCGATGCCGGCATTCGTGATTCAGGCGCCGCCGCCGAGATGAACTTGCCGATCTTCTGCGCCAAGCCGAGCGCACCGACCAACCTGACCAAGCATCACGCGGTAGAACTGCAGGTGCCGATCGGTTGCGGTGGCGTGCCGGTCTTCCCGGGCGATGTGCTGGTCGGCGATGCCGATGGTGTCATGGTCGTGCCGCTGGAACTGGCCGACGAGATCGCCGAGGAAGCCAGCCAGATGGAAGATTTCGAGGATTACGTGCTGGAAAAGGTACGCAACGGCACGCCGGTGATCGGTCTGTATCCGCCGACCGACGAAGCACGCGCAGAATTCGAACGCTATATGGCCGCCAAGCAGTAATCGGCTCGCCAGCCGCCGTCTTGTCCACGGCGGCCACGGACGACAGGCCACGCCGACCTGTCGTCCGCCATCCCTCCTGCCTCAATGCGCCTCAAGTGACCACAACCATAACAACACTGGAGTCATGCCATGACCCATCTGAATAGCCGTCTCAATAGCCATCTGAATAGCCTTCTCAACAGCCATCAGGCCAACGTGAACGCCAACCCTCACGCCAGCTCTGATGCCAGTCAGCAATCCCGCGCAGACCGCAAGCGCCGCAGTCGTCCGCTGCTGGCCTTGCTCGCCCCGCTGGCCCTGTCCGGCATGGTGGCGGCCTCGCCCTTCGTCAGCACCGGCGTGCAGGCCGACTATCCCGTGCGAGACATTCGCCTGATCGTGCCATGGCCGGCCGGCGGTGGTGCCGACGCTATCAGTCGCAAGATCAGCAACCTCGCCGAGCAGGACCTGCCGAAATCGATCTACGTCGAGAATATCGGCGGCGCCATCACCGCCACCGGCCTGATGCAGCTCAGCAAGGCGCGTCCGGACGGCCATACCGTCGGCGTGATGACCTATGACAGCATCATCACCCTGCCACGCGGCAATCTGGTGCCCGGCTATTCGCTGGACCGGATGATCCCCTTCGCCCGCATTACCAAGGAAGCGGATGCCATCGTGGTCTCCAGGCAGTCCGGTTACGAGAATTATGAGCAACTGATCGAGGCCGCACGCGCAAACCCCGGCACCGTGAGGATCGGTGTCGCTCCTAAAGGCTCGGGCCCCTATCTGGCGGTGCGCCGCCTGGAAGCGGCAGCGGGCGTAGAGTTCAATGTCATCAGCTATCCTGGCTCTTCCACCGCCGAAGCCGAGGCCCTGCTCTCCGGTGAGATCGACGGCGCCATCTCGAGCCTGGGAGACTTCTCCGGCATTCTGGATTCCGGCGACGCCCACGGCCTCGTCGAGTTCTCCTCCGAGCAGAATCCGGCCTACCCGGAAGTGCCGCCGATGAGCGAACTGGGCGGCAATCTCGAGACCGGCAGCTTCATCGTGCTGGCCGTGCCCAAGGGCACCCCGGAGGAAGTGGTCAGCACCCTGGAAAGCGCCTACCACAGCGCCTACGAGACACCAGAATTCCAGAAGTGGATCACGGGAGTCGGCGTCACGCCCAGCTGGCTGGGGGCCGATGAGGTCAACGCCTGGATCGAGGACTACCAACAGAAGACCTTCACTGCCATGGATGAACTCGGCCTGTAGACGCGCTGGCACGCGGCACCTCTGAGTGCCGCTGCCACTTCACATCTACCCGTCCCCCTTCACTCCATCGTCAAGCGGCGCTCGGCCACGGGCGCCGCCAAGGAATTCTGTCATGCCTCCTTCCGCCTCTCCTCCCGCCCGGCGTCACTGGTTGCTCAGCGGGGCGACACCGCTGACACTGGTCATGACCGCCATCAGCGCCCTCTATCTGATCAGTGCCTTCCAGATGTCGCCGCTATTGGACAATGGCCGCCTGACGGCCTCCTTCTTCCCTGCTCTGATCGGCAGCATCGCGCTCGTGCTCTGCGTGGCGCAGCTGGTGAGCCAACAACGGGCGAGCCGCGACTCCCGCAGCAACGAGTCCGCCAGCACTGAGACCGCCAACGATGACGCCTCCAGCGCGGACGGCGACGCAAGCTCGCCGCTCTTCTCGCCGGCGCTGCGCCTGATGCTGGTGACCGCGCTCTATATCCTGGCGTTCTCGCATCTGGGTTACCTGCTCTCGTCAGCGCTATATATCTTCGCCGTGATGCTGCTGTTCGCGGGGCGTGACAAGTGGGTCAGCAAGGCAGTGATCGCCTGCGCCATCTCCGCACTGGGCTATCTGCTCTTCGAACAACTCTTCAATGTCCACCTGCCGACCTTCGAGCTGTCCGCTCTCGTCGCCACGAGTGGAGGATGACGCACGGAATTCATCGCTCAGGTATTTTCAAGCTTCGCCCTGCTGCTGGACCCGGTCATCCTGTTCTACGTGGTCGCCGGCTTCGTCATCGGCACCATCTTCTCGGCCATTCCGGGCCTGACCGCCACCCTGGCGCTCGCCCTGCTATTGCCGCTGACCTATAGCCTGGACGTGACTACCGCCCTGATGGCGTGTGCCAGCATCTACATGGCCGGCATGTGTGGCGGCAGCATCACCGCCACCACCATCAACATCCCCGGTGCGCCCTCCTCGATGATGACGGCACTGGAAGGCTATCCCATGCAACAGCGTGGCGAAGGTGCCCTGGCACTGGGTCATGCCTCCTTCGGTTCGATGGTCGGCGGTAGCCTCGGCGCATTGCTGTTGATCGTGCTGGCACCGTTTATCGCCGAGGCCTCACTGCTGGTCAAGACCACCGGCAAGTGCGCACTGATCGCCTTCGCGCTGATCGTGATCGTGGTCGCCCAGCGCGGCAACATCCGCAAAGCCGGCATCACCGCCTGCCTGGGCCTGATGCTGGCGACGATCGGGCTGGACGCCATGCAGCCACTGGCGCGCTTCACCTTCGGCATCAGTGAGCTGACTGCCGGGATCGACCTGATGCCGGTCATCATCGGCACCTTCGCCATCAGCGAGCTGCTGATCCAGGTCGGCAATCGCAAGAAGGACGCCGCCATCCGCCAGCAGCTCAAGGCCAGCCAACAGCTCAAGCGTCGTGATTTCATTCCGCCGCTGAGCGCCATTCGCGAGATCGGCATCGGCTGCTATCTGAAGTCGACGCTGATCGGCTACATGGTCGGCACCCTGCCCGGCGCAGGCGGTTCGATGGGCGGCTTCCTCGCCTATGTGGAAACCGTGCGCACCTCGAAGAAGCCCGAGAGCTTCGGCAAGGGCAATCCCCAGGGCATCGCCGCCGCCGAAAGTGCCAACAATGCCGTCTGTGGTGGCGCTCTGGTGCCGATGCTGACCTTCGGGATTCCGGGCGATCCGGTCACAGCCATCGTGCTGGGCGTACTGGTGATCAACGGCATCCAGCCGGGGCCGCAACTGATGGCGTCACAATCCGGACTGATCGCGCCGATGCTGGCCTCGCTGCTGTTCAGCGCCCTGATCCTGATTCCCCTGACGCTCTATCTGATGGGTCCCTACTTCCTGCGCATCGTCACCATCCGCAAGGACGTGCTCTACGGCGCCATCGCATTGCTGGCCGTCGTCGGCAGCTTCGTGGCCACCTACTCCGTGTTCCAGATGATGATGACGCTGGTGCTGGGCATCGTCGCCTACCTGATGCGCAAGCATGATTATCCGGTGATCACGCTGCTGCTCGGCTTCATTCTCGGCCCGAATCTGGAAGAGTTCCTGCGCCGCGCGCTGACGCTCTCCAACGGCAACCCGATGACCTTCCTCACCACCCCGGACAGTCTGTTCTTCGTCGTGCTGACGGTGGTCTTCGTCTACTTCCTCGGTATCCGCAAGCCGGTGCAGCTCAAGCAGACGCCCCCCGAGAAGGCAGGCTCGACGGGCTGAACGCTCCTTCGCGCCTCGCACCTGCGAGGCGCTGAGTGCTCCAGGCAAGAGTCGCCTGAAACGCTAGACGTCGGTGAAAGACAAGACAGCCCGCCATCCATGATGGCGGGCTTTTTATGCGTTATCCGTCATATGATTGTCGAGAACCGCAGAAAGCCAAGCTCAGTTTCGAGAGCTTTCTTCATTGACTTTCTGCCGCTCACCTACCACAGCGCAATCCGCTCGCGCCTGACAGGCTCGTGACGACTCAGGAGAGGCGTCTGACGATAAATTGTGCAAGGATCTTGCAAAGAGTTAGTGAGAACGATTATCATTGCCAGTCGTTAGATATAACTATTCAAGCAAGGGAATCCACGTGCATCTCCGTCTCCATCCGCTTACCGCCGCCGTCCTTTCCGCCAGCGCACTGATTCTCGGCGCCACGAGCCATGCGCTCGCCGGCGACATGTCCACGCTTGTCGTCAGCGAAGACCGTCTTGAACAGAATGTCGTGATCAGCGCCGAAGAGATCGAAGAACGCCAAGCTCGTGACCTGGAAGACCTATTCCGTGCCGAACCGGGGGTCAGTGTCGGTGGCGGCATCGCCATCGGCCAGAAGGTCTATGTTCGTGGACTGGAAGACACCAACCTGAACGTCACCATCGATGGCGCGCGTCAGGGTGGCTATCTCTTCCACCATACCGGCCGACTGACCATTGACCCTGCCCTGCTCAAGCAGGCGGAAGTCGATACCGGCCCTGCGACGGCGGATGATGGCCCGGGGGCGCTTGGCGGCAGCCTGCGCTTCGAGACCAAGGATGCGCAGGATCTGCTCAAGCCCGGTCAGGATATGGGGGCGCGCGTCTCCGTCGGTACCGAGAGCGCGGCGGACGCCACCTCCGGCACCACGGCGTTCTATGGACGTCTGGGGGAAAATCTCGGCCTGATGGGATATGTCAGTGGCCGCAACAGCGATGATTATGAGGTCGGCGGTGGCGGTGAGCAGGCGCAGACCGCAGGCCAGCAGCGCGGCTACCTGCTCAAGATGTCTCTGCTTGACGTCAATGATCAGGACCTGCGCATCAGTGCCGAGCGCACCACCGATCACGGCACCTACTTCACACGCCCTCACATGCCGAGCTTCAGCAGCCAGCAGCCGACCTATCAGGAAATGGAGCGTGAGACCTTTACCGTCAATCACGCCTGGCACCCGGGCAATGACCTGATCGATACGAAGACCACCCTCTATCACACCATCCAGGAACTGGATCGTGTCGAAAGTGGCAGCACCAGCCGCTCCCGCGAATTCGGCGCGGATGTTCGCAACACCTTCCGCCTGAAGACGGGTGATGTGGCGCATGCCCTGACGACCGGCGTGGACTTCTATGATCAGGACACCCGTCGCTCCGATGACGCAGGCAGCTCTGGCCCCAACAACGAAGACACCTCACGCAACCTGGGAGTCTACGCCCAGAACCGCATGACACTGGGCCCGTGGGCTCTGTCCGTTGGCGCGCGCCTGGATGATTACGACAGTGATTACGGCGAGGCGGGTAGCGTCAGTGGCAGCGAGATCTCCCCCAACGCGATTCTGAGTGTCGATGCCACTGACAACCTGACCCTGCATGCCGGTTACGGCGAGGCCATCCGGGGTGCCAAGGCGCGGGAAGTGATCCTGATCGGGGATGAGGTCACCATCGCGGAAGGGCTTGAGCCGGAACGCGCTCGCCAGCGCGAGATCGGTCTCGATTGGCACCAGCAGGATGCGTTGACCCAGGGTGATCGCCTCGGCTTCGCGCTGACCGGCTTTCATACCGATATCGAAAACTACCAGGCCTATGATCGCGGCAGTGATCCGGCGGTGCTCTACAACCTGGATGGCGACGTCGAGAGTCGTGGCTATGAAGCCAGCCTGAACTGGGGAGTCGGTGGCTATGACACCCGCCTGGGCTACGCCAAGGTCGTCATGAAGAACAACGACGGCGACCCGCTGGGTGACGAGATGAACATCGGTGCCTCCACCGGCGACAAGTGGACCTGGGATCACCAGTACCGTCTTGCGCACCACGACATCACGCTGGGCTACACCCTCAATGCGGTGGAGCGCCTGGAGCGCGTGACGCAAGGCGATGAGGAAAAGCCGGGCTACGTGACGCACGACATCCGCGCCCAGTGGACACCGGCCGCCTGGCAGGATCTGACTCTGACGTTGGCGGTCAACAATCTGTTCGACAAGCGCTACAGCGATCACAGCAGCTACCTGCTCAGCAGTGGCGACAGCATGCTGGAGCCAGGTCGTGACATCCGACTGGGTGCCAGCTACCGCTTCTGAGTCCGTCCGCTGTTTGCGGGTCAGTCAGCCAATGCTCGCGATGTGTTGACTGTCAGATTGCCCCACAGGCCTGCCTGTGGGGCTTTTTCGTGTCCGGACCACCCGCCTTGCACCTGACGCGCCGGTGTCAGTCCGCCTGCTCGGTCTCGGCGTCCTGTTGCTTGGCCAGCTTGTGACCATCTTCTGACTGACCGATCTTCCAGTAGCTCGAGACATAGAAGTGGGACTTGGGAATCTCGTAGGCCTGCTTGAGGTGAGCACGTAGCGCACGCATGCTGCCGAATTCACAGGCCGCCCAGACAGAGATCTGACCTTCCAGTCTCGGCAACGAGGCAATCTTCTCCATCAGCGGCTGGCCTTCCGGGTCTGGCTGCGGGTTGATCAGCCAGTGCAGCTCGATTCCCGGCGGGTGCTCAAGCGTCTGGATGTCAGCCGCATCCGGCACTTCAATGATGGCGTGCCCTCGGGCATCCGCCGGCAGTTCGGCCAGATTGACGCTGATCGCCGGCAACGCCGTCATGTCACCCGCCAGCAAGAAGCTGTCGGCCGCCATGTTGATCAACTTCCTGGGCCCCGGGCCGCCGATGGTGATGCTGTCACCCGGCCTGGCACTGGCCGCCCAGACAGACGCCGGGCCTGCCTCTTCATGCAGCACGAAATCGACATCGATCTCGGTCGCGCGCTGATGACGAATGGTATAGGTGCGCATCATCGGTCGCTCACCTTCCCCACGCGCGAAGACCAGCTTGATGTAGGCACTCTCCTGGCCTTCGGGAAGGGAGCCGATATTCTCGCCCCCCAGCGTCACGCGCAACATGTGTTCGGTGACACGCTGGGTACGAATCACCTCGAGGTCTCGCATCGCGGGCTTGGCCATCTCACGCACTCCTGTCGTCATTGCCATTGGGCACATCAGCGCTGAAATCCCCGCATGCGGAGACGTTGTCCATCATGCGAGTCGCCGTGTTCAGAAAGGCCGCGATCTCCTCATCACCGAGATCACCGGCCATGCGCTGGGCCGTCTCCTGTTCCAGCATCTTGACTCGCTCCAGCATGTCACTCCCCGCCGCGGATACCTGCAGCAGCTGACTGCGCCGGTCCTGCGGGTTCTGGTGTCGTGACACCAGCCCGCGGGCCTCCAGCTCGTTCAGGACGCGAGTGACACGCCCCTTGTCCTGCCCGAGCAGCTGCCCGACCTTGTGGGCGGTGCATTCGGGAACCCGGACGATGCTCTTCAACATCCGGATGTGCAGGACAGGCAAGTCGATGCCGTGCTGCTGGATGCCATCGCGGAGCTGCTTGCGATAGACGTGCATCAGACGATGCAGCACTTCATGCAAAGCGGTCGTTGCCATGGTCTTCCATCAGTTGGTTGCTAAAGGGCAACTATATGGGCGATTGGTTGACACTGTCAACAAATATCCAAAGAAGACGTATTCTCATTGGCTCGCCCAACTCAGTCCCGCCTGGCAACTCCACCACCCGGACGCATTTCGCGCGCCATGAGAGGCGTGAATTCAACGACTTGTCCCATGGCCGCCACCCTCAGGAAACTGCTAATGTCGTGACTATCACTTCCGACACTCCACGAGGCATCAATGGCCGAACTCTGCCTGCTGTTTGACTCCGACGGGACTCTGGTAGACAGCGAAGTCCTGCTGGCAGAAGCGCTTGCCAGCACGTTACCCGGCTACGGCCTGCCCTTCATGGCCGCCCAGTATCTGGATCATTTCCGGGGCGTACGTTTTCGCAGCATCGTCGCGGAACTCGAGGCACATCATGGCGCGCTGGCCCCCGAGCGGCTGGATGAGATGGAGGCCCGCATGCGTGCCACCCTCGAGGACCTGATGGCGGCTCGCCTCACGGCCATGCCCGGCATGCCTCAGGCACTGGCGGAGCTCTCCGGCTACCCCTGCGGCGTGGTCACCAACGGGCCGGAACGCAAGGTACGCCTGGCGCTGGATACCACCGGGCTGGCGCGCTTCTTTGACGGCCATATCTTCAGTGCCTACACCCTGGGCGTCTGGAAACCGGACCCACGCCTCTATCGCCTCGCCGCCGAGCAGATGGGGTTCGCGCCGCAGCGCTGCGTGGTGATCGATGATGCCGCCGTCGGCGTGAAAGCCGGGCTGGATGCCGGGATGCATGTCATCCACTTCGCCCACCATGAGGACGGCCTCGGCACGCCCTCCGGGGCACTGAAGATGCGCAGTGCACGCGAGCTTCCGGCGCTGATCAGAGAGATCTCGCAGCGCGTGGCACGCCTCGACCCCTGATCGGCCAGGGCCGGATTCCTGAAGAGCTGATGCACCGCGAACCGGCGCGCAAGACAAGAAAGCCCGCACGGAGGCGGGCAAGGAATGTCGGGACAGGATATTCAGGGCAGGGTCATCTTCCGACAAGGTCAGCTTCAGACAAGGTCACCTTTGGGCAAAGACACGTCCTGCATGCTGCTGCATCAGGGGCGATGGCCCGAGTCAGTCACATGCATTTGCGCAAGGATGCCATCGCGGCGGGCAATGCTCGCACGCTTCTGACGACGCGGCCTTTCGGCCGGCGCTGAGCGCGGAGGCAGAGTTCCGCGTGTGGTCCTGGGGGCTTTCCCGGGACCTTCTGCGAGTCTCTCTCCAGGGCTTTCTTCAGAGCTTTCTTCAGGGCTTTCCAGAGATCTTTCGAGTCATCGAGCGCAAGGCAAGGACGGGCTTCGTCTTGAGTCAGCCATTGATGGTGTTGTTGCTGGTCGCCAGACACTCAATCACTCGAAAGGCGGAGCCTTACACGCTGTCGTTGAGCGCGTGCTCCACTCGAGTTGCAGAAACACTCTTGCCAGCATCATTGGCCTGATAGCGGGCTTTCATCATCCCACCGGCGGCACCGCGCACGCCTTGCAGCGGCTGCTCCAGCGCCTGCTGCACACGCCCTGCCGAGGTGCTCATGCCGGTAGCGGCAAAGACGGCCTGCCGCGTGGACGCCGCGTGGGCGTGACCCGCGATCAAAGGCTCGCTCAAGGCAGCACGTACCCGGGCATCGGAGACGCTATCTTCTGCGTGGCTGAGAGTGCTGACCGCAGTGAGCATGGACAGGCAGACTAGGGGAACCAGACGTTTCATTCAGAGAGACTCCAGGTGGTGTCGAGTGAGCGCCCCAGCGGGAGCGGCACTCGGGTAGAGGACGGCCGAGCCGTCCAATGGTGCTTCGGGCATGGCAGAGGCAACCTCTGCACGCCTTACAGGTTGAACTTCACCAGGGTGACGATGCGTGACAGGCCCTGAGCGGCGGCCAGAGATTCGGCGGTATTGCCTTGCTGATCCGCAATTCCGGGGTCGGCCCCGGCATCGAGCAGATGCCTGATGATGGTTTCCCGCCCGAACAGCGAGGCCATCATCAGCGCCGTCTGGCCACTGGCATTGCGATGATTCACATCACAGTCGGTATTGGCCAACAGCCAGTCTGCCGTCTCGACATGCCCACGGAAGGCCACGCCCATGAAGGCATTGCTGCCTCTTTCATCCACGGCACAGGCGTCCACCCCATACCCCTTGAGCAGGGCCAGAGTGCTGGTATGCCCGTAGTAGGCAGCCATGATGAACGGCGTATAGCCGTGGGATTCCGTGATCGACAGGTCTCCGCCCTGGTCGTGGTAGCGTTCGATGGCGGCGTTGTCGCCCTCACGCGCGGCATCCATGATGTCCATGCCCTCGTCCGCCTGCGCCGGAAGGGCGAGCAGACTCATGACGGCGACGCTGAGCGCGAGCATCAAGGTGACAAGGTTCGTGATGGATTGCCTGATGGGGGCATTCACGGTCAAGGTCATGGGACTCTCTCCTCGAGGTTGGTCCAGAAATCGGTCGGGAAGATGGCAGGGAGGCATTGCCCCCCTGCCCTGTCACGCGACGCGTCAAATCACTTCTGCTGCGCGTCGATCAGCTCCTCGACATCGTCCATGTCCACGTGAGCGACCTTGGCCAGACGCTCGCCGTATTCGTGGTCGGCCTGATAGAAGTAGCTGACCATGATGTTGCGGATCTCGTCGTTCTTGACCTTGCCCAGATCCCCACCCAGCACCTCGATCAGATCATCCTGATCTTCCTCGGAGAAGGAGCGGTACAGCTCCCCGGCCTGAGCGAAATTCTGCTCCTTGCCGATGGGCTGCTGCTGGGTAGTGCCATTGAGGGTGTAACGCTTGTATTCGTACTGGCTGTCATCCACCAGCGAGTCGGCGTTGCGGCTTGGCTGGTAGTTGATGGAGCCGGAACGCGGAGCGGAGTAGCCCGCGCCATCCTGATGATTGTTGTGGACCGCCACCTTGGGGGCGTTGACCGGCAGCTGAGAGTAGTTGGCCCCCAGGCGATAACGCTGGGCATCGGCGTAGGCGAACAGACGCCCCTGCAGCATGCGGTCTTCCGACGGCTCGATGCCCGGTACCAGGTTGGCCGGCGACATGGCCGCCTGCTCGGTTTCCTGGAAGAAGTTGTCCGGGACGCGATTCAGCGTCAGCTCACCGACCTTGCGTGCCGGGATCAGGTCTTGCGGCCACAGCTTGGTGGTATCCAGCGGGTTGAAGTCGAAGCTGTTCAGCTGGCTGGGGTCCAGCGTCTGGATATAGAGATCCCAGACCGGGTCATCGCCTTCGTCGAGATGGGTGTAGAGATCATCCGTCAGGTGATTGAAGTCGGTGGACTGCACCTTGGCGATCTCTTCCGGCGACATGCCATGGTTGCCCTGACGCGACTTCCAGGTGAACTTCACGTATTTCCAGTCACCTTCGCCATTGACGAACTTGAAGGCGTGGACCCCGGAGCCATCCATCTCACGCAGGCTGGCAGGCACACCCAGCGGTGAGTACAGATAGGTCAGCATGTTGGTGCTTTCCGGGATATGGCTGAAGAAATCGAAGTAGCGATTCGGGTCCTGCAGGTTGGTGCGCGGGTCCGGTTTCAGGGCATGGATCATGTCCGGGAACTTCATCGCATCGCGGATGAAGAACACCGGGAAGTTGATGCCGACCATGTCCCAGTTGCCCTGGTCGGTATAGAACTTGACGGCGAAGCCACGCGGGTCGCGCAGAGTCTCGGGCGAGCCCTTGCTGTTGATCACGCTGGAGAAGCGCACGAAGACCGGCGTCACCTGGCCCTTGTCCTGGAAAGGTGCCGCGACGGTCAGGTCGGTCAGATCCGCGGTGGCACGGAACTCACCGTAGGCCCCGATACCGCGCGCGTGAACCACGCGCTCCGGAATGCGCTCACGCTCGAAGTGCCCCAGCTTTTCCAGCAGGTGGTGATCCTGCAGCAATGTCGGGCCATTCGGACCTGCGGTCAGGGAGTCCTGGTTGTTGCCGATCGGCGCACCATTGGAACGTGTCATCACTTCCTGCTGCGCCAGACTGCTTGCAGAAAGCCCCAGCGCCATCACGGCTGTCAGGGTCTTCATGGGAAAACGTACGCTCAGCATCTCGGAAATTCCTCGTCAAATCAGGGAGTAACGAGGCGAGGAGTATTCGCGAGAAGTTCCCATAGCAAAAATAAATAATAGCTAACCCTGAAATAGCGAAAAACTAACACGATGCAGAATCAGCACCAATTACTTCCACTCTCAAGCAAGGACTGTGGCGTGGTTTCCTGTTCGCGGGCCATGCTTGCCGTGTGTGCCTTGAGCCAGATGTCCCGATGACGAGGCTTTCACGCCAGAGGTAAGAATCGCCTGCCTTGAGCGAAAGCTTTCCCATGGCCTGAACGCCAGCAGAGCAGTCCAAGATTGTTGCACCCAGCTATCCAATCCAGGCATACATTCCCGTCATACAAACCAGGCATGCAAACCAGGCATCGCGAAGCCTCAGGCCGTGGCCCATCGTCACCCCGGAGGCGCCCTGATTCGCTCCACTGCCAGAAACGACAACGGCCCCTCATGTTGAGGAGCCATTGTCGTCAAGTCTTGCGACAGATCTTTCAGCGCATCCAGCCACTACGCCTGGCGCTTCGCCTTCTTCGACTTGCGCTGAAACGCCGGCATGTCATCGATGACCAGCACCGGATTCAGCTCTTCCTTGGGGAAGTCATTCTTGAGCCAGCGCAGCATGGAGAGCGCCAGAATCAGCATCACCGGAATCATCGGCAGCGCCACCACGATGGTCGAGGTCTGCACGGTCTGCAGGCCACCCAACTGGATCAGCGCAACCCCGACGGCCGCGATCAGGAAAGCCCAGATCAAGCGGAACGAGCGCTTGGGCTCCTGATACCCGGACAGCTTACGTGAGGTCACCGAGGCCAGCACGTAGGCCGAGCTGTCCAGCGTGGTCGCCAGGAAGATGAAGCACAGCAGGATGAAGGCCACCGTGACCAGCTTGGCATACGGCAGGGTCTGCAGGATGCCTTCCACCGCCAGCGGGATACCGCCGCTATCCAGCAGCGCCTTGATGTCCAGCGCGCCACTGATCTGCAGGTCCAGCGCGTAACCGCCCCATACCGCGAAGAACACCCAGGTGCCCAGCGAGCCGAACACCAGCTCCGCGATGATCAGCTCACGGATGGTACGACCGCGCGAGATACGCGCCACGAACAACCCCACCATCGGCGCGTAGGCGATCCACCAGGCCCAATAGAAGACGGTCCAGTCCTTCCAGAAGGTGGAATCCCCCGCCGGGTCGGTCCACAGACTCATCGGGATGAAGTTGCCCAGGGTCTTGCCGAGGCTGTTGACGAAGCCTTCGACCATGAACTGCGAGTCACCGACGATGAAGGTGAAGGCCAGCAGGAAGATCGCCAGAATCACGTTGATGTCCGACAGAATCTTGATGCCCTTGGCCAGGCCGAACCAGACACTGGCCGAGAACATCGCCGTCCAGATGCACAGTACCGCGACTTCCAGTCCGAAGTTGGCCTCAACGCCCAGGATGCCGCTGACCAGCTGCGAGACCAGCGGGACCGCCAGCCCCAGCGAGGTGCCGACGCCGCCGACGATCCCGAACACGACGATGGAATCCAGCAGCACGCCCCAGGCGCCATCCGCATGGCGGCCCAGCACGCCGCGCGAGGCGACGGACAGACGCACGCCATCACGCTTCTTGACGTACATGGAGTAGGCGATCGGCAGGCCCGGCAGGCAATAGAAGGCCCACGGCGTCAGCCCCCAGTGGAACTGACCGAAGGCCAACGCCCACTCCGCGGCCTCACGACTCTTGGCCGCCACGTGATAGGCCGGCGAGGTGTAATAGTAGATCGGCTCGACCCACGCCCAGTTGACGATCGCGATGCCCATCCCGCAGGTGAAGATCATCGCCACCCAGCTGAAGTAGGAGAAATCGGGCGTGTCCTCTGCCCCACCCAGACGGACGTTGCCGTAGCGGCTGAATGCCAGCCAGATGAGAAATCCGACGACGCTCAGACCGGCCACCAGATACAGCCAGCCGAACTTGCCGGTCGCGAAGGCGAAGGCGGCATTGATCAGCGCGGTGCTGGCATCCGGGAACAGGATGACCGGGCCGATGAAGGCCAGGATGACCAACACGGCGGGAATGAAGACACGGGGGTCCAGATGATCGCCATCACTGGCGGGGGGAACGGCTTCTTGCACGACTACCACCTTAGTGAGAAAGCCCGAGCAAGAGGGGCGAGACGTCGCTCTTGCTCGGGCAGTTCGCTGTGTTCAATAATTTTTCGTAATGAAAAGAGCGCGGTATTATACATTTTTTTATTCCACGCGCATTATACTTTCCCGGCAACCGCGGGGAGCACGAATCGCGACACGGTATTTTCTCATGCATACATGAATTTCATTCATCAAACTTGTGCTGCACACTCCCCCTCCTGCCCTCTCCTTGCGCCTTCCTGGCACCCTTCTCGACAATATTTCCGCCAGACGCGAACAGGCCGCCGACACGTCAATGTCAGCGGCCTGTGGGTCTCAAACGCTCATGAGCGGCGACTGTCACGCATAAGCCAGCACCTGACGCGGCAGTCTTTCCGCCCTTGCATCGCGAGGGTCTCGCCAGCCGATGCGCCACTCTCATGAGCAGAAACCTCAACGTTCACCTCGTGTCACAAGACGCCCAGCGCTTGAGCACTTCTCATGCACCTGGCTCGAGCTGACCCATGCAAGCTCAGAGTCAGATGAGTCGGCCTTGAGCGATCAGCAATGGCTGACGCATTGGGGACATGCAGGGTCTCGTATCAGTCTCCGCCGACAGCAGACGCCAGAATCCAGCCAGCGGCCTTCTCCGCGATCATCAGGGTCGGCGAGTTGGTATTGCCGCTGACGATGGTCGGCATGATGCCGGCATCCGCCACTCGCAACCCCTGGATACCGCGCACTCGCAGGCGGCTGTCGACCACCGCCATCGGGTCATCCGCGCGCCCCATGCGCGTGGTGCCCACCGGATGGAAGATGGTGGTGCCGATATCGCCGGCGAGCCTGGCGAGCTCGTTATCAGTCTGGTACTGGACCCCCGGCTTGATCTCTTCGGGCTGGTAGCGCGCAAAGGCTGGTTGGGAGGCGATGCGCCGCGTGACCCGCAGCGAGTCGGCCGCGACCTTGCGGTCTTCCTCCGTGCTCAGGTAGTTGGGCGCGATGGCCGGGGCCTGGCGCGGGTCGGCGCTCTGCAGACGCACCGAGCCACGGCTGGTGGGGTTGAGATTGCAGACACTCGCCGTGATCGCCGGGAAGGGATGCAAGGGCTGCCCGAAGGCCTCGAGACTCAGCGGCTGGACGTGATACTGGATATTGGGATGGGCGTAGTCCTCGCTGCTGCGCGTGAAGGCCCCCAGCTGCGATGGTGCCATGCTCATCGGTCCGGAACGCTTGAACAGGTACTGCATGCCGATGCCCATCTTGCCCAGCAGCGTGCTGGCCATGGCGTTCAGGGTCTTGGCATTGGTGACCTTGTAGACCGAGCGGATCTGCAGGTGGTCCTGCAGATTCTCGCCAACGCCGGGCAGGTCCTTCACCACCTCGACGCCATGTTGCTCCAGCAATGCCTTGGGCCCGACCCCCGAGACCTGCAGCAGATGCGGCGAGCCGATGGCGCCGGCACACAGCACGACCTCACGCTTCGCTGTGAGATTGATGAGCTTGCCATCACGCACGACCTGCAGCCCGGTGCAGCGCAGACTGGAGGCGTCCTTCACTGCGTCCGCCCCTGTGCCAGCTCCTGTGCCATCCCCTGCGCCCTGCTCGCCGCCCGCGAACAGCAGACGATTGACCTGGGTGGAGTGCCACAGCGTCAGGTTGCCGCGCTTGAGTGCCGGACGCAGAAAGGCCTTGGCCGTATTCCAGCGCCAGCCGGAACGCTGATTGACCTCGAAATAGGCCACCCCTTCGTTGCTGCCACGATTGAAGTCCTCGGTGCGCGGGATGCCGGCCTGTTCGGCGGCACTGGCGAAATCGTCCAGCACCTCCCAGTTGAGGCGCTGCCGCTCGACTCGCCATTCGCCACCGTGACCATGGAACTGGCGATGCTCGGGGCCGGCATCCCCGCCCTCGTCGAGGCGCGCGTGATCCTCATGGCGCATGAAGGCCGGCAGACATTGCTCCCAGCGCCACTCGCTGTCGCCGGTCACCTCGGCCCAGTGGTCATAATCCCGCGCCTGACCGCGCATGTAGATCATGCCGTTGATGCTGGAACAACCCCCCAGCGTCTTGCCGCGCGGATAGATCAGCGAACGTCCGTTGAGCCCCTTGTCCGGCTCGGTGCGGTACAGCCAGTCGGTGCGCGGATTGTTGATGCAGTACAGGTAGCCCACCGGAATGTGGATCCAGTGGTAGTTGTCGCGCCCACCCGCCTCGATGAGCAGCACGCGGTGGTCCGGGTTGGCGCTGAGGCGATTGGCCATCAGGCAGCCGGCGGAACCGGCCCCCACGATGATGAAATCGAATTCCGGCAGATCGTCTCCCGGTTTGACGGGGCGAGCGTCCTGCTCGCCCCCTGGGGATCGATGCGGATTGTTCTTGTTGTCTGACATGGCGCGTCCCTCTCCAGACAGCTGGCGTGTACTTTCCAATGACAGGAATGCAGATGGCGACGATGCTGATGACGCCGGTGCAGATGACCGAAAGTGTGAGCGACTTACTTGGCCGTCGGCTTGGCGACTTACTTGGCCGTCGGCATGGCGAATTCGGCACCGGCATCGATGGAATCCGACCAGCGCTGCATGATGGATTTCTGCTTGGTATAGAAGCGCACCCCCTCTTCACCGTAGGCGTGGGTATCCCCGAACAAGGAGCTCTTCCAGCCACCGAAGCCGTGCCAGGCCATCGGGACCGGAATCGGCACATTGATGCCGACCATGCCCACCTGGATGCGACGCCCGAATTCACGCGCGACACTGCCGCTCTCGGTGAAGCAGCTCACGCCGTTGCCGAATTCATGATCATTGATCAGCTGGATGGCGGTCGCGACGTCCGGCACGCGGACACAGGCCAGCACCGGGCCGAAGATCTCTTCCTTGTAGATGGTCATGTCCGGCGTGACGTGATCGAACAGCGTGCCGCCCATCCAGAAACCTTCAGTGCTGTCGCCGCCGATGTCATTGCCGGTGAACTCACGCCCGTCGACGATCATCTCGGCCCCTTCCGCGACGCCTTTCTCGATATACCCGCAGATACGCTCATGCGCCTGACGGGTGACGATCGGGCCCATCTCGGCGTCCAGATTCATGCCATCCTTGATCTTGAGCTCGCGGGCACGCTCGGCCAGACGCGGCACCAGGGTGTCCGCCACATCGCCCACCATCACCGCCACGCTGATGGCCATGCAGCGCTCACCGGCGGAGCCGTAGGCCGCGCCGATCAGGGCATCCACCGCCTTGTCGAGGTTGGCATCCGGCATCACCACCATATGGTTCTTGGCGCCACCCAGTGCCTGGATGCGCTTGCCGTGACGTGCGCCGCGCTCGTAGATGAGATTGGCGATCGGGGTCGAGCCCACGAAGGACAGTGCGCGCACCTTGGGGTGATCGATCAGCGCCTCGACGGCATCCTTGTCGCCCTGCACCACGTTGAAGACGCCATCCGGCAGGCCCGCCTGCTTGAGCAGGTCCGCCATCATCAGCGAGGCGCTGGGGTCCAGCGGGCTCGGCTTGAGCACGAAGCAGTTGCCTGCCGCGATGGCCACCGGGAACATCCACATCGGCACCATCACCGGGAAGTTGAACGGCGTGATACCGGCGACGACACCCAGCGGCTGGCGCATCGTCCAGTTGTCGATGCCGGTGCTGACCTGGTCGGTGAAGTCACCCTTGAGCAACTGCGGGATACCGCAGGCGAACTCGACGATATCGATGCCACGTGCCACCTCGCCCTGGGCATCGGTGAACACCTTGCCGTGCTCGCGGGTGATCGCCTCCGCCAGCGCGTCCTTGTGCTCGTTGAGTAGCGCAAGGAACTTGAACATCACCCGGGCACGACGAATCGGCGGGGTGTCGGCCCAGGCCGGAAAGGCGGCGTCGGCGGCCGCCACGGCAGCATCGATGTCGCTGTCGCGTGCCAGCGCGACCTGGCCGGTCACCTGGCCGGTGGCGGGATTGAAGACATCCTGTGTGGCGCTGGAGTCACCGTGGGTCACCTGGCCATTGATGAAATGGGCGATGGTCTGCTGGGGCGTGGTCATGGCGTGAATCGTCTCCGCTGGCGTTGTGACTGAAGCGTGCGCGGGGAGCATCCCGGCGGCTCAGCCATAGGGGCTGGTCATAAGGCTGGACATGAGAGCTGCTTATGAGAGCTGAATGCATGAAGGCTGTACCTTGAATCTACCCCGCCGGCCGGAACGTTCAATTGAGTTATTCTTGGGTGCGATATAACGATTGCTGATATCACGAACGCCCCCGAACGCAGACAGCCGCCATCGCTCACCAGCCCAGTCATGGCGGGGTTGCGGGCGAGTGAGAGCGTGGAATGGAATACGGCGGAGGGAATGTTCGGGCGTCATGGCAGCGCTTTCGGTGGCATCGCTAGACCAAAGGGGAATAGGTCATCGGCGGGACGCTGAGACAAGAATGCAGGCGACCTGCTACATGAACCATGTCGCTGTTTATCCTTCGCCCCCTTGCCCAGAGAGCCTTCGATGCAGGATCTGTCCCGTCTTCACGCCTTCGTCACCGTGGCGCGCACCGGTAGCGTGTCACGAGCCGCTGAGGCCTTGCACCTCACCCAGCCTGCCGTCAGCCTCAAGCTCAAACAGCTTCAGGAAAGCCTGGGCCTCTCTCTGTTTGATCGTCACCCCCACGGATTGCAGCTGACCGCCGATGGACAGGCCCTGCTCTCCAGTGCCGAAAGCACGCTGGCCAGTGCCCGCCAGTTCGAGCAGGCTGCCTCTGCCCTGCACAGCACCCTGCGTGGCACCCTGCGCATCGGCACCATCATCGACCCGGAATTCATTCGTCTCGGCAGTTTCCTGCGGCATCTGCTGGCACAGGCACCCGGGATCGAGACGTCTTTGCAACATGGCATGAGTGGATGTGTGCTCAAGGCACTCAAGCAGGATGAGCTGGAAATCGGCTTCTATCTCGCCCCACCGGGAGAAGGGCCGGGCGACAGCGCCCTCGACTACCGGGAATTGGCGCTGTTCGAGTACTACGTGCTGGCACCGGCGGGCTGGTCATCGCGGCTGACCGCGACCGACTGGGCCTCGTTGGCGGCCCTGCCGTGGATCGTCACGCCCCCCAAATCGGTACATTCCCGCCTGCTGGCACATGCCATGCGCGGTGTGGAGGCTACGCTGCATCGCGTCGCCCAGGTGGATCAGGAAGTCTGCATGCTGGACCTGGTACGCGCGGGGGTCGGGCTGTCACTGGCGCGTGATGTGCTGGCGCTGGCCGAGCGGCAGGAGCGGGGGCTCAATATCGTGCCGGACACCCGTCTGCCCTGCGCACTCAGCGTGGTATGGCGCCGTGACAAGGCCGCTGATCCCAGCGTTCAGGCGGCATTGCAGAGCCTGGCCAATGTCTGGCCGGTAGAGTGACCGGTGTCGTGCCAGGTGTTGTGCCAGGTTGTGCCCTTCGAGGGTCACGCCGACCTCTTCTCTCTTCCTTCTTCTTCCTTCCCTCTTTCCTCTGCGCTAAGCGACAAGCTCTTTGCCCTTCTCTCCTCGCCTGCCCTTGCACTCTCACGGCCGCTCCATCTCCCATCCCTGACAGGATTGCCCTGAGCGGGACGCAGCGTTGCCTGTCTCGCCCGTTTTCCCCTGCGCCCACTGTCACAAGATTATCCAAGGGCATGCGTGATATCTGATGTGCCCGAGACTGTGCGGCGTGTCATGCCGGTCACGACCGCCCACGCGACTGACGCAGCTCACATGACTCACACAGCTCACACGACTTACACAGCTACGGCGTACGGCGTCGTCAAGGAGGATGAGATGGTGGCCAAGACCGAGATTCATGCCCAACAGCAGACACTGCCGGGCACGGAGCGCCTGATGGAGCCACAGGCGATCTTCATCCGTGACGACTATCGCGGCAGCGGCAAGCTCGAGAACAAGGTGGCGCTGATCACCGGTGCCGACAGCGGTATCGGTCGCTCCGCCGCCATACATTTCGCGCGCGAAGGTGCCGATGTGGCGGTGATGTATTTAAGCGAAGAAGAGGACGCTCAGGAAACGAAGCGACTCGTGGAAGCGGAGGGGCGCCATTGCCTGTTGATCGCCGGTGACCTGCGCGACGCCGAGTTCTGCCGCGACGCCGTGGCGCAGGTGGTCGAGACCTTCGGCGGGCTCAATGTGCTGGTCAACAACGCCGGCACCCAGTGGGTCAGCGAGGACCTGACCACCCTGGAGGATGTCCAGTGGGAGCAGACCTTCGCCACCAACATGCACAGCATGTTCTACCTGACCAAGGCGGCACTGCCTCACTTGGGAGAAGATGACACCATCATCAATACCACCTCGGTCAATGCCTATATCGGCCCGGAGTTTCTGGTCGATTACACCGCGACCAAGGGCGCCATCGTCAGCTTCACCCGCTCACTGTCCAATCAGGTGGTCGGCCGCGGGATTCGCGTCAACGCCATCGCACCCGGGCCGGTCTGGACACCGCTGCAGCCGGCGACACTCGGCGCGCATGACCCGCAGATGCTGGAAGACTTCGGTGCCGACACCCCGATGGGACGTGCCGCGCAACCCTGTGAACTGGGGCCCTGCTATGTCTTCCTGGCATCACTGGATTCCTCCTTCATCAGCGGCCAGACCCTGCACCCCAATGGCGGCACCGTCGTCAATGGCTGAGCGCTGAAGGCGCACTCGGCCTTTCTGTCCGTGAAAGGCTGTCCGTGAAAGCCGGTTCGTGAAAGTCTCACCCTCCTTAGAAGTCAGAAGCGCATCCTGTTTCGCCAATGGCACGCTCGTTGGCAACCACCGCAACAGGGTGCGCTGACGCCCCTTGTCAGGCGTTAGCACGACGCTATCCTCAGGCGCTGGAATCCCTTATCCTTGAGCCTATACCACGTGTCACGATGCATGATTCATGAGCGACTGACTCACTGACGGCCTCTCATCCCCCTCGATATCCTGTTCGCGAGACTCATGTCAGAGACTTGAGCAGCAGGCTGGAGTATTCCATGATCGACTTCCAGAACAAGGGCGTGTTCAAGCTCAAGCCACACGCCGAATACGCAGAAAAGGTGGAAGCGTTGTTGTGTGAAGGGGAAGAGATTGTCGCGGCCTACAAATCGATGCGTGACGGGGTCATCTTTACCACCAAGCGCGTCATAGCGGTAAATGTGCAGGGCCTTACCGGGAGCAAGAAGGACTTCACCTCGCTCCCTTACAGGAAGATTGACGCCTTCTCGATTGAAACCTCCGGTACCTTCGACCTCGACTCGGAGCTCACGATATTCTCCTCCGCCCTGGGCACCGTCAGATTTGAATTTACCGGGTCTACGCCATTGACCGACATCTCACGACTCATTGCCCGTCATGCGTGTTGAGCCATTTCGCCATCATCGTACTTCTCTACGGACGTGAATGAGACTGCTGATTATGAGTGATACCACCATCCAACAATTCGAAGAAAACATGAAGCGTGAGCTGGAGCGATATGTCCGCTCCTCTACTGCCCCCGCCAGCTCAACCTCTCCCGGCACCTCGCCGCGCGTTCGCCCTGAGGCACCACGCGCCAGAAAGACGACCACTCCGCTCAAGGGGCTCAGAGTGACACTGGGCGTCAAGCAGAAACGTCTGGCACTGGAAGAACCCTTCACGGTGCAGACCGACAGCATCTCCCGGGTGGAAGCGCGCATTCAGGCCGAAAAGGCCGCCCGCAAGGCCGGCTGGAAGATCATCAGTCACGTGATCGACTGGAATGATACCGAGCGCGAACCCGACGCTCGCGGGCGCTAGTAAGCTCGCTTGTGCTCCCGGGGAATGCCCGCAAGCTCCCGGGGCAATTCTGCCTCAATCGGCACGGCCCCCCGCACTAGCTCTTCGGCCTGACAGGCAAGGTAGCTGAAAGTCTTCGGGTATCTGTTACTGCCCCCAAGTTATCGCGACTCAAGTTACTGCCCTCAAGACAATCCGAGAGCCACATTGCTGCCCTATTGCCTTTCACGGCGATGATTGGCGCTGGAGGAAGGCATATGAGTCAACTGCCTGCGCGATGCCTCGCCCCAATACGACAATGCCCCCGTCCTGGCCGCAGGACGGGGGCATTGTCGTATTGAATGGGTCAGATGAGGTCAAATCCCTACCACCTTGCTCCCTCCTGACTGCCAACTGAGCGCAACCTCAAGTTCTAGCGCCGAAAGACGACACTCAGATTGTTGGCCGGCATCTCGACCACCCTGTCGAGCGTCAGGCCGTTACGCTTCGCTTCCTCGATCACGGCTTCCAGATCGCGCACGCCCCATAGTGGGTTGCGGCTCTTGAGCTGGATATCGAAGCCTTCGTTGCTGGGTGCCGTATGCTGACCTTCCCGCTTGTAAGGGCCGTAGAGATACAGCACGCCGCCCACTGGGAGGCGTCGCCCTGCCCGTGCCATCAACTCGGACGTGACGCGCCACGGAGAGATGTGGATCAGGTTGATCGCCACCAGCGCATCGCAGGCCACTTCAGGCCACTCGGCCAGCACATCCAGCGTGATGGGGGCCTTGAGATTGGCCAATCCGACCTCTTCGCGCCAGTCCGCGATCGACTCCAGTGCACGTGGGCTGGCGTCACTGGGCTGCCACTCAAGGTGAGGCAGACCACGCGCGAAATGCACGGCATGCTCGCCGCTGCCACTGGCCAGCTCCAGCACCTGACCACGCTCGGCGAGGACATCACGCAAGACATCGAGAATCACGTCACGATTGCGCTCGACCGCGGGGCTTGCCAGCCGTCGGGAGTTCTCCAGTGCGACATCCTTCTGGGCCGCGTGGCGTGCTGGGTCCTTGGGGTGTTCCGGTAATGCTGACGAGGTCATGCCCTGCTCCATTGACAGACTGAGGCTGGTGATCATACCAAAGCGCCGCACCCCATGGGGCGCGGCGCTTGAAGACATGTAGCAACTCGTTTACGACATGCGGGGAGATCGCAATGGTACGCCTCAGCGTGTCGGGGCCATCGTGCTGCGGGCCCGCCAGAAATCCAGCACTCGCAGGGGGTCCCCCACCTCATGGGCCTTGTGCTGGGCGTTGTGCGCCATGGCACGGGTGGCATCCCGATCACTCAACAGACGCTCCAGCGCCGCCAGCCACTCTGCCGGGTCATCCCCGACCAGCAGGCCGTCGACGCCATCCTCGATCAGCTCATGATAGGGAGCGCGACGACTGTAGACCCCCACCCCGCCCATGCGCGTGATATCGAGAAAACGCCGCCACGACATGTCGTGATTGACCGAATCCGCCATCAAGGGCGCGAGACCGATGGCGATCCGCCGCCGCGAGCAATAGTCCTGGAAAGCCTCCCAGCCCAACGCCTCCATGGACTTGAGACGCGGAATATCACTCAGCGCCAGCGGCAGATGACGCCCCATCATCAACTCCACCTCGGTATCGTCGTGACGCGTCTGGATATCGCGCAGTACCGGTGCCAGCGCCACGATATCGTCGCGATGCGCCAGGGTGCCATGAAAGCCGATGCACCAGTCCTGACTATCGAGATGTCGAAGGTCCGGCAGCGCCCCTGTCAGCGGCGGCGTCAGCAGGCTGACCTTGGGATGCAGGCCCGCCAGAGCAGTCTGCAACTGCTCGCTGACCACCACCACCTCATCCGCCAACGCCAGCAGGCGTTGCTGCAACTCACGTGCCTGCCTCTCGCTTTCCTCCTGAGGCTGCGCGGTGACGAGGTCATGATCCAGCAGATAGCAGATGCGGCCATGCTGCTCGCGGTGAGCCTCCAGCATCTCGATCCACTCCTCACCCAGGGTGCGGGCGATCAGCAGACAGGCACCGCCGAGGCGCGCCTGAGCCAGCCTGGGCGAGAACTTCCAGCGACGCGTCTCGAAACGCTCGACGCGAGTGCCTTCCTTGCGCAAGGCGCCCATGGCGGGCAGGAAGAAATAGATGTCTTCCAGTGCCAGAGCATCATCGCTGAGTACGATCCAGCGTGGGGTTGTCGGGAAGGCGGTCATGACAGTCTCCTTTACACGAGGCATTCATGGTCCCGGCGCGTCTGGCCCGAAGGCCAAAAAGGGAGGCAAGCGCGCGAAAGAGCACACATTGTCTCTGGGACGCTTCCTCTGAGCTTAATGAATTCTGAGCCAGACACCACCCGAATGCTGCCAACATGTAGCGGAGGTAATCAACGTGTTACATGCGTTAGGGCCGCTGACAGCCCTTCCAGCAACGACAAGGCCCACAGGGTAAGCTGTGGGCCTTGACTCATCGATACCTCAAATGTCCGGCCGATCACTCATCGACCGGCCCTCATGGGGCTTGCCTCATGCGACCCTGATCAGCTCGTGTCGATCCTCTCCTTGTGAGGTCGCCCTTCTCACATCCTCAAGACGCTTGAGCAAGTACTGCCCATAGCCCGTCTTGCTGAGACGCTGGCCCAGCACCTGCAGCTCCTCATCGCTGATCCAGCCATTGCCCCAGGCAATCTCTTCCAGACAGGCAATCTTGAGTCCCTGACGATGCTCGATGGTCTGCACGTACTGCCCTGCATCCAACAGGCTATCGTGGGTACCGGTATCCAGCCAGGCGAAGCCGCGTCCCAAGCGCTCCACATGCAGGTCGCCCCGCTGCAGATAGGCATTGTTGATGCAGGTGATTTCCAGCTCCCCCCGAGAGGAAGGCTTGACGCGCTTGGCGATCTCCACGACATCGTTGTCGTAGAAATAAAGGCCTGTCACCGCGAAGGGCGAACGGGGATGGGCAGGCTTTTCTTCGATGGATAGCGCCTTGCCCTGCTCGTCGAACTCCACCACGCCAAAGCGCTCCGGGTCCTGAACCAGATACCCGAATACGGTAGCCCCGGAAGCACGTGAAGCCGCGTGCTTGAGCTGGCCGGTGAAATTGGGGCCATGGAAGATATTGTCGCCCAGCACCAGGCAGACATCGTCTTCCCCGATGAAGTCCTCGGCGATCAGGAACGCCTGAGCAAGGCCATCCGGGCTGGGCTGTACGGCGTATTCGAAGTGCACGCCATACTGCTCTCCACTCCCCAGCAGTTGCTGATATTGCGGCAGATCTTCAGGCGTCGAGATGATGAGAATGTCGCGAATTCCCGCCAGCATCAGTACCGAGGCCGGATAGAAGATCATCGGCTTGTCATAGATGGGCAACAACTGCTTGGAGACGCCGAGCGTGATCGGGTGCAGCCGTGTACCCGAACCACCCGCGAGAATAATGCCTTTCCGTGCCATGCTGATCTCCCTGTCCCTTGACGTCATTCCGCTGTCACCGCGGATAGCGAACACCGACCGACAAATGGGCATAGAGCATCATGGCTTTGAAAATGCCTTGCTTCATCAGTCCGTGTCGCAGAACAGAGTACGTGCCCCTTACCTGTCACGCAGCATGGTTTTCACCGATATTCATCCCCATTTACGCCATGTTTGGCTGACGTTACCAACATCATTTAATTAACATACTTGGATCAAGTGTCAGTCATGCCTTGCATGATGCCGCTCATCCAGACGCCCCATGCCACCATGACGTGACGCCATACTCCAGGCCTTACAGACACATGAGAACGACGGATCAGGCGCTGACGCCCAGGCGCTCTCCTTGATAATGGCCATCACGGATACGCTGCCACCATTCAGGGTTCTCCAGGTACCAGTGCACTGTCTTGCGCAGGCCACTTTCGAAAGTTTCCCGAGGGCGCCACCCAAGCTCCCGGTCAATCTTGGCGGCATCGATGGCGTAGCGCAGATCATGCCCCGGCCGGTCAGAGACGAAAGTGATCAAGTCCGCGTAATGTGCGACGCCTTCTGGCCGTGTCGGCACCATCTCTTCGAGCAGAGCGCAGATCATGCGGACGACATCGATGTTGCGTTGCTCGTTGTGGCCCCCGATGTTGTAGCTCTGCCCCACCTCTGCCTCACACGCCACCTTGATCAAGGCGCGGGCGTGATCCTCCACATACAACCAGTCCCTCACCTGATGGCCGCTTCCATAGACAGGCAATGCCTTGCCCTCCAGCGCATTCAGGATCGTCAGGGGAATCAGTTTCTCGGGGAAGTGATAGGGGCCATAGTTGTTGGAGCAGTTGGTCATCAGCGTGGGCAGGCCATAAGTGCGCTGCCAGGCTCTGACCAGATGATCCGAGCCCGCCTTGCTCGCCGAATAGGGAGAACTCGGTGCGTAAGGTGTCTGCTCGTGGAAACCGGGGGCATCATCATCGAGATCCCCGAACACTTCATCGGTCGAGATATGGTGAAAACGAAATCTCTCGGCCTTCTCCGGATTGACCATCGTCAGCTGCTTCCAATGACGACGTGCGGCTTCCAGCAGGCGGCAGGTGCCCATGACATTGGTCTCGATGAAGGCTTCCGGCCCATCGATGGAGCGGTCCACATGACTCTCGGCGGCGAGGTGCATGACGATATCCGGCTGATGCTCACGGAAGATGCGCGCCAATGCCTTGGCATCACAGATATCCGCCTGCTCGAAGACATACCGTGGGTGGTCACTGACGGACTCCAGCGAGTCCAGGTTGCCCGCGTAGGTCAACTTGTCGAGATTGACCACTTCATGGGTTGTCGAATGGATCAACTCACGCACCACGGCTGAGCCAATGAAACCGGCACCACCGGTAATCAGGAACTTCATGCTTTACCTCGGCCACGCACTTGGCGCAGAAAAAAAATGTGAGAGTGCTGTCAGTCATGGCAACGCCGACCACCTGGCGCTGACAATGCACCGCGCCGCCACCCTCCTTGTCCCTAGATGATACGTCACGCCATCGCTGGCCCTCGCCCGATTCACTTGCCGTCGCCCAGCTGAAATTCCTGCGCCGAATGTCACCTCAATATGATGAGGCAATTCTCATATGACGAGGGAGAAACCTCCTCCCGAGGTATGACAGACACAAGAAAGCCCCGTACGCGAAGCGAACGGGGCTTTCTTGTGTCTGTCAGGAACCATGGCCGGATACCTTGCCCAGGCGTCCGGCACGTCAGTAGACCTATCTCACAGCTCGCCGTTGTCCGAAGGAACGAACCAGGAAGCCTGCTCTCCCCGGGCGGCGGCCTTGCGATCATCACGCTGCCGTTCAGCCTCCAGTACCTTGTACTGCACGCGATTCAACCACTCGAAACCCAGTCCCGGTAACGGAGAGAAGGGAGTCGTACGACTCATTCCCCACAGCGCAAACCGTGTACTGCCTTGCTCTGCCTCACCTCGGCCATGCATGCCGTAGGTATTGGCGATCAACAGGGTGTTGGCCTTCACGGCAAAGTGCTTGACCTCGCCCAGCCCGAAGCGCTCCAGATCCCCCTCATCCACGCGGAAAGAGCCTCGCTGGGTATAGCGATTGGGATGATCACGGGCGATCAGGCTCATGTGCTTCTCCCACGTCAATCGGGCTGACGTCAGGCGAGTGGAACCAGGCACGAACATGAAGGGACCCTGTGCAGGCGTCACATCCTGCAGATATAGCCAGAACTTCATGGTGGGCTGGAAGGTATCCACGTGCAGTGATTTCTGAGGATCGCGCTCGTGACTTTCCAGCACACCATTGTGGATGCGCTCCAGATGCATGATGGGCTGGCGAGCATGACCACTGCAGTAACGCATGAGTCGCCGGAACCGCTTGTCACGCATCAAGGTCTGCATTTCCGGCAAGGCTTCAACATTTTCCGGTGACATCACCCGGCGACGGGTCAAGGTATCTGCCTGCCGACACTGACGAATCTCGCCACGTGCCCCCTCGGCCTCAGCCAGCAGCCGCTGATACTGCTCTGCAGGCAGGAAATCTTCCAGCATCAGATAGCCATCACGTTGAAAGGCCTTGCGCTGCTCTCGCGGAACGCCATAGGCAAACCAGGCCTGGCGTACACGCATCAGCCAATGCGCAGCGCGCAGGCGTGCCAGGTGAAGACCACGCCGATTGAGCTCAGCACTGCCCAGCACTGGATTGGCCACGAAGGACTTGGCACCTGTCAACAATCCAAGTGCATCCATGCATCTAGCAGCAAGTGACCGCATGCCTGACTCCATTGAATTCATGATCAGTGAGCCACTCAACCGATCTTGCGAGCATCCTGAAGCTTGAGAACACCCGTCAGCGCACCATTGTCATCTACCACCAACAAGGAGGTGACATTGGCTTTCAACATGGTGTTCTCGGCAGCCGAGAACATCTCGTTCTCATTGATCGTCATCGGGGTGCGCGTCATGATATCGCCCCCTGTCACGCCATCCAGTCCCTGATTGTCAAAGAGTGAGCGGCGCAAGTCACCATCCGTGATCAACCCATGGATGGTGCCATTGTCAGCAATGACAGTGAGTCCCAACCCGCCTTGGGTGATCGTCATGATGACTTCACGCAGGGAGTCAGCAGGCGTATTGCAAGGGACTGGCGAATGCATGACATCGCGTACGCGCGTCAATAGACGACGCCCGAGACTTCCACCGGGATGAAATACCGCGAAGTCCTGAGGCATGAACTGACGACGCTCGATCAAGGCAACGGCAAGCGCATCCCCCATAGCAAGGGTGACGGTAGTCGAGGTAGTCGGTGCCAGATTATTGGGGCACGCCTCACGATCAACACCAACATCCAGTACCAAGTCACTGTTCTTGCCAAGTGTCGAGCTGGGGTTTCCTACCAGTGCAATGATCTTCACACCAAAGTGCTTCAAGGAAGGGATCAGGCGAATGACCTCTTCCGTTTCACCACTGTAGGAGATGAGGATGGCCACATCGCCTTTGGTGAACATCCCCAAGTCACCGTGGTAAGCCTCTGCCGGGTGCACTGCGAAACTGGGAGTCCCCGTCGAAGCCAGTGTGGCCGCAATCTTGTTGCCGATGATACCGGACTTCCCCATTCCCGATACGATCACCCGACCTGACGTCGTCATGATCATGCGCACCGACTCTTCAAACTCACTCCCTAAACGCTCAGAAGTGACTTGAAGTGCCTCCGCCTGAGTCACGAAGACCTTCTTTCCAATCTCGACGCTTGGCATTGCATAACCCTCTGTCCATGATACTAGGCTGCCCAGCGATGCTGCTGCTGAGCAGTATCCTTCACTCTTTATTGTGCAACCTTGGCAACATTGCCCAGGAAACCTGCTGCGGTGCTATAGACAGCTTCCTTGCCCTGCGCCAAAAGGATTCGGTCTGCCAGCTCTCTGACAGCCCCCTTGCCACCTGGCAGTGACAACACTTCATCGGCTTGTGCCTTGATATAGTTGGGGGCATCCGCCACGGCGTAAGCGCTACCACAAGCCTCGAAGGCTGGCAGATCAATCACATCATCACCGATGAACACTGTCTGATCCGCGGTAACCCCCGCCGCCGTCATCAGTTCGAGGCATGCAGCATGTTTGTCTTTCACCCCAAGCCTGGAATGAGAAATCCCGAGATCCGCCACACGCATGCGTAATGTCGCGGAATCGCGGCCTGACAGCACTGCCACCTGGATACCGCACTCCTCCAACAAGCGGATACCCAGGCCATCGCGGACATGGAATTGCTTGAGAGATTCCCCAGAGGCATCGTAATAGATACTGCCATCCGTCAGTACGCCATCAACATCCGTAATCAGCAGCCGAGTTCTGGCCAGTGGCTCAGGCTTGGGGCATGAGGGACGCCCTTCCACCAAGGCCCTTACCTTCTCAAGACATTCAGGAGTGTCAACGCCCGGGCCTGTCTCTTCTACCTCAATGACACGAATCTTGATGCCGGCATGCATGAGACGCAGCTGCTCGAGCGATTCAGCACGCTCAGCCATAGGCTGTGGCAACTGCGAATATCCCTCCAGCACCTCGCGCCGATAGGCATAGACACCGACATGCTTGCGATAGCTGGCCTCTTCTGCCTCGCGGGGATACGGAATCGGAGAGCGACTGAAGTACAAGGCATCATCAAACTGATCACACAGCACCTTGACAGTATTCGGATTCCTGGCCTCCTCTGCCGAGATGGCATGACAGAGTGTGCCCACTTTCACCCAACTGTCTTGCATCGCTGCCACCAGCAGCTCCAGATCTCCCGGTCGTACCAATGGCTCATCACCTTGCACATTGAGGTAGATGTCGGCAGGCACCTTCTGCATCACTTCAACAAGGCGATCCGTACCGGAGGCATGCTCTGGAGAGGTCATGACGGCCTGCCCACCGAAAGCTTCCACGGTATCGAAGACGCGCTGGTCATCAGTGGCAACCCAGACAGCATCAATTCCAGATACCTGGGAAGCACGCTCCACCACATGCTGCACCATCGGCTTGCCAGCAATGTCTACCAGGGGCTTCCCTGGCAGACGACTGGAGCCGTAACGTGCAGGAATGATGATGACCGTTTTCTGGTTCATCTCAATCGTCACGACGCTATTCCCTTTGCAGACTTATTCAATGACCAGTTCAGGCAGCGACTTCACTGCATCATCGATAGCCTTGACCTGTTGCAGGAAAGGCTCGAGCTGATGAAGCGGCAAAGCGCTGGGTCCATCGCACTTGGCATTGTCGGGGTCCGGGTGTGTCTCCAAAAATAAACCATCAACTCCCGCAGCTATCCCTGCACGTGCAAGCTTTACCACCTGCTCTCTGCGTCCACCAGAAGATTCAGCCCTAGAATCACGTTGCTGCAGAGAATGTGTGACATCAAATATTATAGGTATATTAGGGCAAGCTTTACGCATAACATCAAACCCTAGCATATCAACAACTAAATTATCATAGCCGAAGCAAGTACCTCTTTCACAAATCATCAACTCGCCAGAACCTGCAGCCTTGAATTTCTCCACTACATTAGAAATCTGAGACGGGCTAATAAATTGAGGTTTTTTTACATTAATAGCTGACCCAGTTTTAGCTAATGAAAGAATCAAGTCCGTTTGACGTGCTAGGAATGCTGGGAGCTGCAATACATCTACTATCTCCGATGCTGGAGTTGCTTGCCACGGCTCATGCACGTCAGTTAACAGTTTCACACCAAACTTACTCTTAACATCATCAAGAATTCTTAAACCTTCTTCAAGGCCTGGTCCTCGATAAGAATTTAATGATGACCTATTTGCTTTATCAAAACTAGCTTTAAAAATATAACTCATGCCTAACTTATTAGTCACCTCCATAAACTTTTCGCATGTTCTAAAAGCAACGTCTGGATCATCAATAACATTAATACCACCAATGACCAGGAACTCATTCGAAGAGAAAACGGTTGAATTAATCATATTACATCCTTAACTATAAATTGTGCCAAGTGATTCTTTCTATGAACTAAATCAACGTCGCGCCGACATAGGTTATTAGTGCTCGAATTTTCCATCTTGATAACTGGCTCAACATTTTTAAGCTTTGTAAATGTCGAACCAAGATCAACTATAGATGAATGCTTGGAAACATAAAACTCCGAATTCGAGATATATTTACCATGCAACCCAGCTCTAGCAGCTATAAAGTGGGGATGAAATCTCGCAGTAATCATTATATCTGAAGGATTTAAAGGAGGCCCAAAGTTCACTAAATTATAACAGGTAAGTTTTGTCACACCGCCAACTAAATTAGAAATTCTATCGCCTGCGGCGATATCACTTTTATTACAAACCCAAAAGTAAATATTATCATATTTTCCATTAGCATCTGAAAAATAATTTATTAGAGTGGCATCATCCATTTTTTCAAAAGACTTTGAAAAACCTGATATATGTATACTCTTGTGCTTACTAGCTGTGCAGAGTTCATCGTATGAATATAAAAAAGAGTCATCTAAACCAGAGATGATATTTTTATTAAAACCACAAATATCTACAATTTGATTATATGAATCCAGGTCTCTAACTTCGAATAGATCAAAGGTACTAATTACATTTTTCAAATGGTTAGCATCACTACCCCCTTCAATATTTATAGGAGCTAAACCAAGTCCAGTAGCAAATATTTTAGTACCAAACATTTTTTTTAGTTGTGAAGCAGCCCCAAGCAAGGAAAAAGAATTTTTCCATACTCCGTTTATATAACCACCACCGTAGAGATGTATATGCCATGAATCTTTATCTAAGTCGAAGGAGTAATTATCATCAAAGCATTCTTCTATGTTTTTTATAAAAGCCTGTTTGTTCTCTATTATAAAATTAGCCCCCCTATCTATATAGAAGCTAGTACTTCCATCTCTACCTTTAGCCAATTTTTTTATAAATGTAGTAAAGTATACATTACTATACTTAGAATGCATTCTTTCAGAATTTTTTTTACTCAAGCAATCTACGACAATAGGGCCATTATAACCTTTCTCACGATAAAACTTTATCCAAAGAGATATAATGAGTTCATCACCATAATTAGGTCCGCCAGAACCACCAATTAAATAAATCATTTTTTCCTCACAATAAGCTCAATGGCTTTTTTGTTAATTCTCCCAAATTTATTATCTGGGAATAAAGCTTTTAATGGACGTAATAAGATATGTGATGAATCTGCAAAATATTGTTTTGGATTTTCACGAAGTTTCCTTAGGCGACGGTCTTTGACAGTTCCTTTAGGAGCCCTATTCCCTGATGACGAAGTAGGCTTAGGAGTAGTCTTATTTGGTTTTACTACTACATTTTTAGGTTCATTCTGATTACTTAAAGCGGGGACATTTAATTTAGAAAAAACATAGTTTTTTCTATCTTTGTCAATTATCGGCGAAATTCTATTTAAGACATAACTCAAACCATCAATCTTCAAATCCGTTACAAGTATATCTTTATACGAATGAGCTTTTCTAAATTTAAACTCTTTAATATCATCTGCAGCAACAAAATTACTATATAAAACATTAAGGTACCAGCTAACTAATTTTTCTACTTTTTCTTTATTTGGTTTATCTACGGAATTAATTGTGTTGACAGCCATTTCTAATGATTCAGAGAAACAACCTGTCTCAGGTACATTATAAAATGCATTTCCTATAGTTATCGTAGGCCTGCCATGTATAATTGAAAGCAATCCGACACCTGAATTATAGCATATTGTGGAGTCAACCACTTCCAATAAAGCATGTACATTATCCGAAGGAGAAGAAATTATTATATTTTCGGAGGTTAAATTCAATGTTTTCTTTGAGAGAGGGTGAGCTTTGACTACAAAAAGTTTATCAGTGTTTTTGGCCGCAACTTGATTAATGGAGTTACTAAAGTCATTATATGATTGGCTATTACGTACATATTTCGTAACCGCCATATCGTCATCTAGTTGAAGAGGTATAAATATTTTATGTTTTTTGATTTCTGTTAATGCTTCATACTTACTATATGTTGAATCGAAGTCGCTCGCCGTTTCAAGAAGCTGGTTACCTTTAGTTAGAGCTTCAATATAACTACGAGCATCATCTATATTTTCTGAACTGGGGCTATATTCATTAAAAGAATCTAAAGAAAAGTCTAGTGAATTATAACTTACATCACTAGAATAGTAAATTGTATTGGGCAGCGCTCCTCTTTCAACAACTATGGTCTTAATGTTTAACTCTTGTGAAAGTAAGAAATAAGGGTAAAATTCAGCATGACTCTTCATATATGGGTTAAATATAACAAAAGCATCTATATCTTTATTCTTTATTTTCTCTTTTATATAGTCTAAGCTTTTAGGGGAGCCATCGTATATTACATCTAGTTTATAGCCTGCTATTCTTAAAGGGGAGAAATATCCATAATGTTCTTCATGCTTACATATACATAATGCATTCTTATTTCGATTAATGAAATCTATATTTAATATTTTATTCTTTTTATCCTTATAGCTATTGACAATACTCGTCATCCGCTCTCTTCTCCAATCATTATGAGAGCGCCAATCATTTTCGCTTTTTGTAGGATGCCATAAATGAAAAACTTTGAAGCCCATTAGTTCAGAAGGAAGGGCCAAAGCTTCATTTAACCGTCTAAATCCTCGATATTGTTTTACCCACAAGAAATCTCTTTTAGTAGGTCCGTATTTATCTTTCTCGATTTCCTCAGGTATTGGTTGAAGCTTAGTGTAATAAGCAAGCCTAATAAAGAATTCAAAATCTTCTGACCCATGACCTCTAAAGCTTTCATGATAACCGCCGATTAGACTATACAACTTAACATTCATCAAATAAACATTAGAGTATGGAGCAATAAATTCCACACTATTACCATTTTTTTCTAATGTAGCCTGATAACTAACCTTCGTTAAAAATCTATCCTTATCTATTTTTTTTTCAAACTCACTGTATTCTTCCGAAGTATTTTTGTTTAAATGATACGCAGTAAAATTAATAAAAGTATCTATTTTCTTATTCATTTCCAGAGATATTGCTGTTTCAGCAAGCTCACCAAACATCGTACTTTTAAACACGAAATCTATATCAGAGAAAAGAACTAGATCTGTAGAGACTTTCTCAAAACCTCGGTTGTGTGCAACAGCAGCAGAGTACACACCTTTATCATCAACATAAAAATAGTCCACATCATTTTCATTGCATACAGATTTTATCTGTGCTTGATATTCACTTTCACTACCAAAATCTACAATTAGAATCCTTGGAGCGGGATTATAGTAATTAGCAGCAAGCTTCAGCCTATCGAGGACCCAAGGGTTTTGACCATGTAATCTAATGCAAATCACCATAGTAATATCTTTACTACTATACATATCTATACTCCTATATGATTCAATAAAAATTTATATTAACTCAATCAATCTAGCTCATCATATTTCTCTATCTCTATAACTAATTTATTTTTATATTTCTCAAGCAATTCCAAAGAGCTAATTAGTAGTGAATTTTCTAAACCTTGATCCTTTAATTCTATTTGCCGAAGAGTCATGCTTAATGCATCTATCGACCTTTGGGTATTATTTAAATCTTGCTTAAGTTCCTTATATCTTCCACTGGAGGTTTTTCTTATCTTTTCATTGATTTCAGCTAGATCGGACTTCCATTTCTTATGATGCTTATTTATAATGTCAATTTGTTCTTTTGACCCACCTATATCTTTTAACTTACGCACAGCCTGCCAAAGATCATTTGCTTTTTTGTTATATGACTTTTTACTTTTTTCCAAATAATCAAGATCATTTTGATTGTTCTTACTTACTTTATCTTCTAGGCTTAAATATTCTTCTGCATCAAATCCTTTATTTGTGTCAATATGATAATCATAGATAGCATCATTAATATTATCATACCAAATTGCTTCTTTATTCTTGAGATAAATGCCTGAATCACATAATTCTCTCAAGATGCCCTCACTATGTGAGACCATTATTAATGAAGATTTATCAACTTTTTGATTAAATAGCCTTTGAGCTTTTTTCTTAAAAGCACGGTCACCTACAGCAGTAGCTTCATCAGAAATATACACATCAAAATCAAACGCAAATGAAAGACCGAATGACAATCGCGACCGCATGCCCGAGGAATAGGTTTTAACTGGCTCATCAAAAGATGCACCTATTTCAGCAAAATCTTCAACAAAGTTTACAATATCATCTACTTCGTTACTTCTACCTTGGGCTCTAGCTACAAATTTGACATTCTGTCGTCCAGTCATACTACCTTGCATTCCACCAGATAATCCCACTGGCCAAGACACTCGGCTATGCCGTATGACTTCACCTCGCTCTGGTGTATCCATCCCAGCAATCAGTCTAAGCAAGGTTGACTTGCCTGCACCATTGGCGCCAATAAGGCCAACACTCACACCTGCCGGAATGGTGAGGTTGATATCACGCAGTACCCAATCACTGCCATGATGATTGTGGTAGCGCTTGTAGAGATTTTTGATCTCTATCATGATTCAGTCCCGATGTTCTTTGATGATCAAAATCAACATGCTGGCGATGAAGGCCAGGAAGATGGTGATCAGTGCAAAGACCGTGATATTGTAAAGGCGTTCAGGCTGTGTCGAATATTCTGGCATCAGAGGGCTTTGCAGCACACTGACCTGCTTCAACTTGCGAGCTGCTTCAAGACGAGTGTTCTCGAGTGCTGCAAGCGCACTGGAATATGTCTCCTGAGCGAACTTGGCCTTGAGTTCCAGCGTTTCATACTGGGACGAAATGCTGTTGAGTGAACCACCCGTTGCCTGTGCCAGGCGATCGCGCTGCTTGGTGATCTGCTCTCGCATCGCTTCTATTTCCGCCTGAACGCGGCGCATGTCGGAGGCGCGATTGCTCTGATAGCTTCCCAATGCCTTGCGCTGGGCCTGCAAGGTTGCCAATTGCCCCTCCAATGTCGCCACTACCTGGTTGATGCTTTCCACTGTGCTTGTCGGCGAGACCAGGCCTTCCTTGTTCTGGAATGTCAACAGCGCTTCTCGGGCGTCATCCAGGCGACCTTCCAGTCTTCCCAACTGTTTCTCAAGGAACGTGACCTGCTCTTCTGCCAGTCGACGTCCCATCTCGTTCATGTGAGCTTCACCAGCCGAGAGCAACAGCTGTGTCATCTTGTGCGCAAATTCCGGTGTATACGCCTGCACCTCGATATCCAACACTCCCGCGTATTCATCCATTTCAATATTCACGCGGCGAAGGTAATAATCATGCAACTCTTCGATTGAGGTATCGCGATCCATCAATGATGAGAAAAAATCACCATGTTGACTATAGTGCTCTCTAAACTCCAATTTTTCATCGGCTAACTTGAGCATATCAGTAGACATAAGATATTCGCGTAGAAGCAATAAATCCTTGTCAGTACTCCCTCCTGTTAATAAAGAAGACACACTCAGATCGGTTGTGGCTATCTGTGGACTTTCGAGAACGACAGATGCTTTGGACACATAACGATCCGATGCCCATAGAGTCCAGTATAACGATACTAGTAGAATAGAAAGCAGTGCTATTGCCCAATGAGGCTGGCGTATGATAAAAGCTTTCATGAGTTATTTTGCCTTGAGTTTATGGGAAAAACGGATATGTAACATCAGACCGAATGCATTTAAGAGTAAAATAAAGAACCACAGATAGAGCCTGCTTGTACCTTTTACCACATGATAATCTTCAAAAAAACCGAGACGAAGTAACTCTAGCCCGTGGGGTATCGGATTCCACATCAAGTATTCCAGCAGCCAATGCGGCAGATGATTTATCGGGAAGATAACACCAGATATGATCAATAGTGGCATGCTAATCATTTTTACAATCTTATCGACCTCCTCCACTAAAGTAGCAACTACAGAGAGGGTTAAACCAAGCCCTAAACCAAAAGCCCAGAGCGAAAACCAGTTGAATAAAGCAGATAATGCATCATCAGGAGAGAGTGGAATACCGAGTAACAAAGCACCAACGATGAATAGTAAAAAAACAAAAGTGCGCAGCATACCTTCTAAAAAGTTACGAACAATAACAGGATCAGCTGTCTGCACCTGTCGATAGGTAAATAATGCATGGTTGGCCTTGACCGCCCCCATCCCTCGCATCATTCCCTCGCGCACAAGATGAAACCCCATCAGCCCAACTACCAACCAAGGAATAAATTCAGCATTTACAATCAGCCCTTCCCCTGAAACAAACGATCGTATGAAAGTCATGATTGCTACCAGTGCTAGTGGTTCAGCAATCATCCAGAACCAGCCCATCCTATCCGCCATAGTTCTACTAACAGCCTCACGAATGAACATGGCGTACCAGACACTGCGTGTCACGGCCCAGGCGGAGCGGGCCTTGGGCCCGCTCTTCTTGTCGCCTGATGGGCGTTCAGTTGGAGTGTTCCTATCACTGGCCATGATCAGAGGTCTATCGCGACTTTGGTGGCAACGGCGACCTGATAGAGAATCTGCGTGATGCTGGTGGCCAGCTGCAGGTTCTTGGTCGGCGGTTCCGGCAGTACCAGAATCTGGTCACCCGAACGCAGCTCGACTTCCTCGGCACGGCGTACGGCGCCGTTCTGACGCACCACCAGGATCTGATCATCATCCGCGTGCTGGGTGAAACCACCGGCACTGTTGATATAGTCCATCACCGTCATGCCCTGGGTGTAGACCACGGCCTGAGGCACCACGACTTCGCCGCTGATCAGCAGGGAATCGCTGATTTCCGGGATGGTAATGACATCGCCGTCCTGCAGACGCACATCGGCGATGTTGCCGTCGTCACGTGCCACGACCAGTCGTCCGGTCGGCTCTTCCTTCTTGGCCTGCTCGACGAACTTCTCGATCATCGCGGCTTCCTGGACACGAAGCTCGGATTCCTCTGTCGTCGAGGAAGACGCGCCGAGATAGGTGGCCTGAAGACGCTTGAGACTGTCCTGCAGTGCCTGCGCCTGCTGTTCCTTGACGCTCTCACGACGGATGGACACGCTCTGGTAATCGGTCAGTCCTTTCGGCACGCCGACGGCGTTGAGCAATTCGCCCAGATGAGCATCCCGCGGCAGTGCATAGCGTGAGGGGCCATAGAAGCTGCCTTCCAGCTGCACGACGATGGTCTCGTCACGCTGGTCGGCACTGAACAGCACTTCATCCCCGGCACGTACGTCAGCGCCACGGAACTCCGCCACCGGCAGATAGCGCGAGATGGGGCCTTCGGAGCGCGAGCCGCGCAGCAGCACGTGCGAGACACCGGACTTGAGGCGCGCCAGGTTCAGCACGTCTTCCCCGCTCAGGCGCGAGTCGGTGAGTTCATAGCGATAGTCACGCTCGACATCTCCCACCACGCTGATGGCCGGGCCACGCTCCTCGACGACGACGGTATCGCCATCGCGGAACTGCGGACGGGCGATCTCGCCGTTGATCAGGAAGTCATAGAGATCGACCGTATTGATGACGCGGCCGTTGCGCTTGATCTTGATCTTGCGGTAGCTGCCCAGCGCCTGGTCGATACCGCCGGCCTGATCCAGGAAATACAGCATGGAGTCATTCGGGGTACCGGCATAACGACCCGGATTCTTGACGTAACCAGTGACGAAGACGCCCACCGGCTGTACGCCCTGAAGATTGGTATAGACGCTGACATTCTCCGGATACACCTCCTGAATGGCGGCGCGTACCTTGCCATCCAGCTGGGCATTGGTGGTGCCCTGAACTCTCACCGGGCCGATACCCGGCAGGAAGATGTTGCCCTGCGCATCCACCGGCAGAACAGACTCCATCTCCACGCCACCCCACACGCGCAGGGTGATCTGATCACCCGGCTTGATGGTGTAGCTGCTGTTGAGGCCATCGGCCATCATGCCGCGGAAACCACCGGTAAAGAGGTTTTCGCCGAACGGCGGCAGAGAGTCGGGGTCGGTCTGCTCCCGTGAGGTCAGCGGGCCGTAGGTGCCACTGCGCCAGTCGGCGCGCGCCTTGTCTTCCACACTGTCCGTCTTCTGCGGAATGCTGGAGGCCTGGTCGTCGCTGGACAGGATGGAACCACCGCCCAGGCCGGCTGCCATGGCAGGGCTGGCGTTCAGGCACGCTACCGCCACCAGGCACCCGGCCCGGAGCAAGAATCTGGAAATTGTCATTGGGCTAGGCCCCTCGTAGTGCAAAAAATAGTGCTGTATTGATCAGGAATGACAGTGCCGGTCACGCCAGCCTGTTCCCTGGTGTCGTCGGTTCATGCTGAGTCGCGGTACAAACCTCTCAGCGCGTCTCTTCCAACAGGCCGGTCACCAGCCGCTGGGTCACCCAGGTGCCCTCGCCGGCCTTGCCCTCGTTGCTGGTACGACAGGCCAGCTCCTTGCTCGGCAGGTCACGCGCATTGGAGACCGTCAACTCGCGACAGATACGCCCACTGGCGGCGAAGTAACGCTCATGGGCGACCACTTCGACATCGCTGCCCCAGGGGCTGGTGGGCACGGCGATCACGCTACCGGGAGCTGAGCTGTCGAGAAATGACGAGACATCCGCCGGCAGCGACGCAGCACCGGTGAGATTGGCCAGATTGTTGCTGCCAGCGCCGCTGGAGGCCGGATAAGAAGTCGCACAGCCTGAGAGGATGAGAGCCATGCCTGCTGCTGCAGTAAGCCGTATTGCATATGCACGATGTTGTTTGATAAAGGGCGAAATCATATTGATATCCTGATAATGCAAGACTCCCTGCTCTTCAACAGGGAATGATCGATGTAAAGGCGTCAACTGATGACGTTGAAGTACTTGAGTTGGCTGACCAGCGTAAGAGCGGTCTGCTCCAGCGTCAGCTCGCCGGTGTTGATCTCGATTTCCGGTTTCTCCGGGGCTTCGTACGGGGAGCTGATGCCGGTGAAGTCGCTGATCTCGCCGGCACGCGCCTTGCGGTACAGCCCCTTGGGATCCCGCTCTTCACAGACGCTGATCGGCGTGTTGACGAAGACTTCGATGAACTCGTCAGTGCCGACCATGTCACGCACGGTCTGACGATCCGCCTGGAACGGCGAGATGAAGCTGACCAGGGTGATCATGCCGGCATCGACCATCAACCTGGCGACTTCACCAATGCGACGAATATTTTCAGTACGATCAGATTCACTGAAGCCAAGATCCCCACACAGGCCGTGACGCACGTTGTCGCCATCCAGCAGGTAGGTGTTGTAGCCCATGGCGAACAGCTGACGCTCCAGCGCGTTGGCGGCGGTGGACTTGCCGGCGCCGGACAGGCCGGTGAACCAGATGATGCACGGCTTCTGCTTGTTGCGTTCGGCGCGGCGCTGCTTGGTGACCGCCATATCGTGCCACACGATGTTGCTGGCACTCAGGGTCTCCTTGACCATGCCCGCACCGATGGTGATATTGGACAGGCGATCAATGAACACGAAGCTGCCGGTATGCGGCGAACGCTGGTAGCTGTCCATCGCCAGCGGCTGGTTCAGCTCGACCTGCACGCGGGCGATGCCATTGAGCGGGATATTCTCCGCTTCATTGCGCGCCATGGTGTTGACGTCGGTCTGGTGAATGATGCGCCCGACGCGACCGATGACACTGGAGGTACCGAGCTTGAGCTCGTATTCCTTGCCGACCACCAGCGGATTCTCATGCATCCACACCACGTCCGCGGTAAAGGCGGTGCAGGGCTCCATGTCGGAATCCACCGCCACGATCATGTCGCCGCGCGAGATGTCGATCTCATCGGTCAGTGTCAGCGTGACAGCCTGGCCCGGCCAGGCGATGTCGAGATCGCCGTCGAAGGTGACGATACGCTCGACCGTGGAGGTCTTGCCGGACGGCAGTACCTTGATCTGCTGCCCCGGTGAGACGGTGCCGGCGGCCAGGGTGCCGCAGTAACCACGGAAGTTGAGGTTCGGACGATTGACGTACTGCACCGGGAAGCGCAGGTCGGTCAGGTTGCTGTCCTCGGTGACATCGACGGTCTCGAGGATGTCCATCAGCGGGCGCGCTTCGTAGGCGGCATCGTCATACCACGGGGTATTGGCGCTGAGAGAGACGACGTTGTCGCCTTCCAGTGCGGACAGCGGTACGAAGCGTATATCCGGGACCTCGAGGTCCTTGGCGAACTCCTGGTAGTCCGCGACGATCTCGTCGAAGCGTTCCTGGGAGTAGTCGACGATGTCCATCTTGTTGACCGCGACCACCAGGTGCTGGATACCCAGCAGCGAGCAGATGTAGCTGTGGCGGCGGGTCTGGGTCTGCACGCCGTAGCGCGCATCGATCAGGATGATCGCCAGGCTCGCGGTGGAGGCACCGGTGGCCATGTTGCGGGTGTACTGCTCGTGCCCCGGCGTATCAGCGATGATGAACTTGCGCTTGTCGGTGGAGAAGTAGCGGTAGGCGACATCGATGGTGATGCCCTGCTCACGCTCTGACTGCAGACCATCGACCAGCAGTGCCAGATCCACCTTGCCGGTAGTGCCGCTCTTCTTGGAATCGCGGGTGATGGCGGCCAGCTGATCTTCGTAGATCATCTTGGAGTCATGAAGCAGACGACCGATCAGGGTCGACTTGCCGTCATCCACGCTGCCGCAGGTGATGAAACGCAGCAGATCTTTCTGCTCGTGTTCCTTGAGATAGGCTTCGATGTTTTCCGCGATCATCGTTGACTGGTGTGACACTGTCATTCTCCCTGAACCCGGTCTGTTCGGCGCGAGCCTCCCACGAGACTTCCAGCGCTGCGAACATCCCGTGTTCTGTAATTTCGTTGGCTGTCGTCTGTCGAAGAACACTGTGGACGAAAGCCTGTGAGACAGTGGCGCATGGCACGACTGCCTGACATAAGTACTTAGAAATAGCCTTCGCGCTTCTTCTTCTCCATGGAGCCTGCCTGATCGTGATCGATGGCACGAC